>CAVQGP010000001.1:0-793140 GCA_963712085.1 uncultured Flavobacteriaceae bacterium
TGCCGTCGGCTTCTGACTGGCATCACCCATCCGATTGCCGGCTATCGGGCTTCGAGTTCACCAGGCTGGATGGCAAGACGCGACCCTCTGCTGCCAGCCCAGCCATCGAATTGCCAGTCGCATGGCTGATATCGCGGACCTCGTCCCAGTCATCGCCATTGACTGGGTCGATCGAGGCAGCGGCAACGAGAGCGCGTACAGCACGCGGCCGGCTTCAGCGGTAGCGCGATTGGTCGATCGATTGTCGGGCGTGGCGGACAAGTTCTGCTGAAGCCTGAAGGCAGGCTTGCAGGCAGACCCACCCGTGCATTGCATGCCCATCGTGGCTGCAGATCGCCAGGTGAGGACTTGCCGTCGCGTCACCCGCAACCTTGCCAAGTTTCAAGACGGCCTCAGTGTCTGCAATCGAGTGCCTGCTTACTGCCGCTGAAATTGACGCAGCGACTGCCCAGTTCACCCAGACCGGGCATCAGATCGCTGAGGGTGGTTTCGCTGAAGCGGTCAATTGCAGACGCTGTGGTGGTCATGGCACCAGCGCAGCCTGCGGCGCCGCCGCGCAGCACGAGCGGCGTGCAGGAGATTTATCAGTCTTGGCGCATGGAGCGCGAAAAAACTTGGGCAATTCGCAGTCGCCTACCGCCAGCCGCAACCTGGCCGCAGTACTTGATACGCTGCCCATCGACGCCTTGCGGACGTCGGTTCAGCCCGCCTTGCGCGCTGGTAGAAGATCTGCACCCATGGAATTCAAAAGCATTGCGCAGTTCGAGAAGGCGTCGCGGCGAGGAGCCAATGATTCATTCCGGCTCGGGGTCGGGCTGGTGTTCGTCGTCGTCGTCATGCTCTACACGGGTCTGGCGCAGGGCATGCAAGGGCCGCATGGCGTGATGCTGGTGGTCGCCGCCATGATCGGCGGCTACATGGCGATGAACATCGGCGCCAACGACGTCGCCAACAACGTCGGCCCGGCCGTCGGCTCGAAGGCGGTCTCGATGATCGGCGCGTTGTCATCGCCGCGGTGTTCGAGGCTGCTGGCGCGCTAATCGCTGGCGGCGACGTCGTCTCGACGATCCAGAAGGGCGTCATCCGCGCCGATGCGAGTGGCCGACCCGGACCGCTTCACCTGGCTGATGACGGCCGCGCTGCTGGCCGCGGCGATCTGGCTCAACATCGCCACTGCCGTCGGCGCGCCAGTGTCGACCACGCACTCGATAATCGGCGCCGTGCTAGGCGCCGGGCTGGCTGCCGGCGGGTCGGCCGCCGCCAATTGGGGCCAGCTCGGCGGCATCGCCGCCAGCTGGGTGATCTCGCCGGTGCTCGGCGGGCTGATCGCCGCGGCCTTCCTTTACTGGATCAAGCGCCGCATCACCTGGCAGGGCGACATGGTGACCGCGGCGCGCCGCGGCGTGCCGCTTCTGATCGGGATCATGGTGTTCGCCTTCTCGGCCTATCTGGTGCTCAAGGGCCTGGGCAAGGTCTGGAAGGCGAGCGCACCGCAGGCGCTCGGCTTGGGGGTGGTTCTCGGCGCGATCGGCTGGCGGCTGGCCACGGCCTGGGTGGGCCGGCGCGCGGACGAGTTGAGCGATACCAAGGCCGACATCAACCAGCTGTTCACGCTTCCACTGATCTGCTCAGCCGCACTGCTGAGCTTTGCGCACGGGGCGAACGACGTTGCCAACGCCGTCGGCCCGCTGGCGGCTATTGCCGAGGTAGTGCGCAGCGGCACGGTCTCGGGCAAGGCGCCGATCCCGATCTGGGTCATGGTGGTAGGTGCCGCCGGCATCGTGATCGGGCTCATGCTGTATGGGCCCAAGCTGATCCGCAAGGTGGGCAGCGAGATCACCGAACTCGACCAGATGCGCGCCTTCTGCATCGCGATGGCCGCGGCCGTAACGGTAATCGTTGCTTCGCAGCTCGGCCTGCCGGTGAGCTCGACGCACATCGCCGTCGGCGGTGTGTTCGGCGTCGGCTTCCTGCGCGAGTACCTCAAGCGTCGCCATTCGGGCGCAATGGAGTTCATCCGACAGCACCATTTGGGCGAGGACAAGGCCGTGGTGGATGCCTTCCTGGACCGCTTTGGGGCGGCCAACTTGGAGGAAAAGCGTGCGCTGCTGCAGTCGCTGAAGGAGGCTGCCGCGCCAGCCCTGCTGAGCAAGTTCGAGCGCAAGCAGCTGCGGAAAGGTGTCCGCCAGCAACTCGTCAAGCGCTCGGAGCTGTTGAAGATCGCTGCCGCGTGGGTAGTCACTGTGCCGGCCGCCGGTTTGCTTGCAGCGATGATCTACTACATGATCTTCGGCATGGTCCATGCCTGAGCCGGCGCTGCTGCCATGACCACCACAGCATTTGCAATTGACCGCTTCAGCGAAACCACCCTCAGCGATCTGATGCCCGGTCTGGGTTGAAACTGGGCAGTCGCTGCGTCAATCTCAGCGGCAGTGAGCAGGCACTCGATTGCAGACACTGAGGCCGTATTGATACTTGGCAAGTTTCCGGGTGGCGCGACGGCAAGTCCTCACCTGGCGATTGCAGCCACGATGGGCATGCAATCACGGGTGGGTCTGCCTGCAAGCCTGCCTTCAGGCTTCAGCAGAACTCGTCCGCCATTGTTTCGCTCGCTGCTGCATTGCTCGTCGGCACGCCCACGTGCGACAGCCGGTTCCATCTGCAGACCTGAGTAGCAGCCCAGGCCCCGCACTGCGTCCAGTCTTGGTCAGGCAAGGCCAGATGCACAAACGGCGGATCCGTCAGCTGTGGTGGTACGGCGGATCGGGGTCGTTGGCCCAATTGGCTTCGGGGCGTGGTGTCCTCTTGAGCCAGGCCTCGATTACCTCGACGTGTTCGCGTTCTTCCTGCTGCAATTCGAGCGCTGCCATGCGCATCGCGTCGTTGTCGGCGATTGAGCGCCAGGTCGCCGAAGCGCTCGGCGCGCTGCTCGGCCACCAACGCCAGCTGCAGCGCGTGCCAGGGTTGCATCAGGTAGTGCACTTCGTCGATCGGCACCGTTTCGGGTGCTTCGAAGCCACTCGAAGTCACGGCGGCGCCGGCTCGGGCACCGTGGTCCAGCCCATCTCGGCCATGATCTGGGTCGCGTGCTTGGCTTCGACCAGCGCCATCTTGCGGAACATCTCCGCGACTTCGCGGTTGTTGTGCACCTCCATCGCATCGGCCAGTTCGTCGTAGCGCTCCACGGCGTCGCGTTCCATGGCCAGCGCCTGCGCCATGAAGTCGTCCATCGGGTCGTACGTGCTCCACGGGCGCTGCGTTCACAGCTCGAACTCCGCTTCGAGCTCGGCCACCGGGCACGCGGGTGCCGGGCCGGCGCTGTCGGGAACGGGCGGTCGCGGCTGCCGGCATAGAGCACGCCGATGTTGAGACCCGTCGTCGGCATGATGCGGCGCGCGGCGCGCGCCGGGTCGTCGGTCGGCTCCACCGGCGAGGGCCGGCGCACATGGTTCTTCCACTCGCGCTGCTCGGGACGGAAGGTGACGCAGGGGCTGAGGATCTCGATGAACGAGAAGCCCGGATGCTGGATCGCCTGCGCGATGATCGTCGGCGGTGCCGTTCGGGTCGCCGGAGAACGCGCGCGCGACGAAGTTGGCGCCCGCGGCGAGCGCGATCACCAGCGGATGGAAGGACGCGGATGCCGGTGCCGCCGGGCGAGAGCTTGTTGTCCCAGTCGGGCTCGGTGGTCGGCGACGCCTGGCCCTTGGTCATGCCGTAGACGTGGTTGTCCATCACGATGTAGGTCAGGTCGACGTTGCGCCGGCAGGCGTGCAGGAAGTGGTTGCCGCCGATCGAGTAGCCGTCGCCGTCGCCGCCGGTGACGAGCACCGTCAGGTCGGGCCGCGCCACCTTCAGGCCGGTGCCGGCGGCCAGCGCGCGGCCGTGCACGCCGTGAAAGCCGTAGCAGGTGGTGTAGGCCGGAATGCGCGACGAGCAGCCGATGCCCGACACCACGGCGACTTCGTGCGGCGGCAGCTGCAGCTTGGCCAGCGCCTTGGTGATGGCGCAGAGCACGGTGAAGTCGCCGCAGCCGGGGCACCAGATCGGCTTGTAGCCGGACTTGTAGTCGGCTGCGGTCATACGGCCGCGGGGGAGCAGCGGTGCGACCGCGTGACTCGTTGCGTTCGGTGCCGGTCGGCCATTCGAGGATGGCGCTGGGAGTTCGGCCGGCCGCAGCGGCAGCGGGCCCGGACGGTGGAAGCTGCCGGGCGTCCCGGCAGGTCGTACATCGCGCGCAGGTAGCGGTAGCAACTGCCCGCCGTGGTTCTGCTCGACGACCAGCACCTGCGCGACGCCGTCGAGCGCCTGCGGCCAGCCGCTCGGGCTGCGCCGGCGCGAGCAGGCGCAGCGCGACCAGCCGCACCTGCACGCCTCGGCGGCAGCGCGCGCCACCGCCTCGCGCACGGCGCCGGTGATCGAGCCGAAGGTGATCACGGCGGCACTCGCCGTCGCCCTCGACGTCGGCCCAGCGCGCGCCGTAGTCGTGCACGCCGAGCTTGCGCTGCGCGCTTGTCGAGCTGCAGGCTGGTGGTCGCGCGCCTGGCTGCTGGGCATGCCGGCCTCGGTGTGCTCCGAGCCCGTCGGCGGTGTAGGCGACGCCGGGCGTGCCGGGAATCGCCATCGGCGAGACGCCCGAGGCGTGTCGCGGTAGCGCTTGTAGTCCGGCGTGTGCGCCGCGGCGGTCAGCCGCCTGGCCGACGCAGCCGGCGTCGGCCGGGCGGTCGATGATCGGCGCGCGACTGGCCCATGAACTGGTCGGACAGCACGATGGCCGGCGCCTGCAGCGCCTCGGCCAGTTGCACCGCCCACTGCGTGGTCGCCAGGCAGTCGGCGATCGAGGTCGGCGCCAGCACCAGCCGCGGCGCGTCGCCGTGCAGGCCGCTGACGGCGAAGGACAGGTCGCTCTGCTCGCTCTTGGCCGGGAATGCCGGTCGACGGGCCGCCGCGCATCACGTCGACGACGACGATCGGCACCTCGGCGCGCGACGGCCAGGCCGATGGCCTCGGTCATCAGCGCCAGGCCCGGGCCCGGCCGTGGCGGTCAGCGAGGGCACGCCGCCGTACGACGCGCCGATGATCATGTTCACCGACGCGAGCTCGTCCTCGGCCTGCAGCAGCGTGCCGCCGACCTTGCGCCAGCGCCGGCGCCATCCACTCGAGCAGCTCGGTGGCCGGCGTGATCGGATAGGCGGCGACGAAGCGCACGCCGCCGCGCATCGCGCCGAAGCCGGCGGCCTCGTTGCCGCTGATCAGCCAGCGCTGTCGGCGCTGGCGCGCGGCGCCGCCGCCAGGCGCGGCGCACGCCGTCGATGCCCGGCCGCGGCTGCACGCCCGCGCTGCAGCGCGGCCAGGTTGGCCTGCAGCGCGGCTTCGCCGCGCTTCCACGAGTCGCGCAGCGCCGCGTCGAGCGCCGGCTGCCGGGATGCCGGCCAGCGCGCCGGCCAGGCCCAGCGCGAGCATGTTGGTCCAGCTGCCGGGGATCGCCTTGGCCATCTTCTTCAGCGGCAGCGCGATGCAGCGCGCGCCGCTGGCGGCGAAGACCTCGGGCGCCTCGCCTTCGTCCGCGTCGCCGAGCACCAGGCTGTCGCGCGCGCAGCGGGATCTCGTCGGCGAAGCGGTGCACGTTCTGCCAGTCCATCGCCAGCAGCAGGTCGAAGCGGTCGTCCAGCGCGTCCATCGGCTGGCGCGCCGAGGCGCAGCAGCGCCGCCGCCTCGCCGCCGCGGATCTGCGGCCCGCTGGTGCGCACCATCAGGCCGTACAGGCCGGCGCGCGCGGCCGCGTCGAGCAGCATCGTGCCGGCGGTCATCACGCCGCTGCCGCCGCTGCCGGCGATGGCGATCGACAGATGCTCAGGCCGACGCGCGTCACGCCGGGCGCGTCGCCGCCGGCATCCGTTAGGGCTGATGGCTGCACGAGATTCTCCTGAGAAGCAACAGGGACAAGTTACCCCCAGGCTGAAGTGAAGCCTTTGCCTGTCGCCGCGCACATGATCCAGATCAAGACCTGGCGCAACTTAGCTGAACCGGGTCACGGAGTATGGATCGCAGCGCAGCCTCTTCTTATCGCATTCGCCTCAGGTCGCCACAGCTCATCGTTCATAGGCACTCACCAGGCAAACGTCCCACAACCCTATGCACACGAAGGAAGTTCGAGAGCCGCTCGACGAGCGCCTGGCGCTGGGCGACAACCGGCCGAAGATTGCGCGGCGCCTGGACAAGAGCCGGCAGTGGGTCAGGCTGTGCTGGCCACGCGCCGGTTGATGCGTCGGCGTGGCTGCTGCAAGCCTATCGGGAGGGACGCTGCACGGGCATGTGCGAGCTCTGTGAAGTGCGTCGCCCGCACGGCGAGCATGGGCGCCGTGTGCAGGCCCTGGGTGGCCGACGCCGAAAGGGTCAGCCGCGACGGCATTGCGGCGTTGAAAGCGGATTTGAGCGCCGCCACCGATGTCACGTCGGAAGACGCGCCATCAGGGGCGCTCACCCCGTCTGCCGCGGCTGCCAATGCGCGCATCGATAGGGTCGACACGCACGGCGAGATTGATCCGCGAGAGGATCGCAGGCAATTCGACAAGCCCATCCACGTCGAGTTCGAGGGCGAGGACTTCCAGTTGGTGCTGAGCGTGGCACCCGGCCAGCCCGGTCATCTCTACGTGCGGCTGCTGGCTGGCGGGCCGAGGCGGCTGGTCTATGCCTCGGCGCTGAAACTGCGCGGCTTCGTTGAGCGTTGAGTCTTGCTGTCAACCGGTTTGACACATCGCTCGCATGCGCTGACTATCCGGCGGGCGTCCGGTGGCCATAGGCTTGCAGCACGTCGTACCCTCCATCCGGGCCGGTGCGCGACCGAACGAGCACATGACCTTGTACGCGCCATGACAGCGGTTCGAGCAAAGTTGCATCAGCCAGCTGGACGCCTGCCGCTGGCCATGGCCCCAGGTGCTTTCTCGCCAGCGTGAGGTGCGGGCGAAATGCTCGCGCTTCAGTGCGCAGACCCAGGCCCGTGCGGTTGCTCGGCCATGGCCTGGTGCAACTGCGTCAACTGCTGCGGCACCTGCTCGGGTGGTGCGACGGCCACCAGGCCGTGGCCCCACCCCTCGATGCGCCCGATGCATAGCTCGAAGGCCGGGCAGGCCACCTGCAGTACACGTCGCAGCGCATCCCTCTCGCTACCGGGCACCTGGCCGAGGAAGTGCAGCGTGAGGTGAATGCGCTGCGGCGGAATGGGGCGAGCCGGCGAATTGCCACGACCGGCTGCGTAACGGGCATGCAAGGCCTTTGCCAAGTTCGGCGGCGGCCACAGCGCTATGGACGGACCGCTCTAGTCAGGGATTGGCGGAGTCGCAGAAAGTCGGTTCGCAGTCATCAGGCACCTCATTCTGCGGCGCCGAGACTGGCCACACCGACCCGCGCCCTGCGGTGTCTTGCCAAACCGTTTGACAAGTTCGCGCCTAGCGTTTGTCGTCGCCGGGTCTGCTGACAATGGGCATGGCGTTTTGGCCACGGTGCCCATCATGCTGGCGCAGATCCGAAGGCGTTGACCTGCCCCGCAACCAGGCGGACCAAGCTCAGGCGCACCCTGGTGCAGCTTGGCGCTGAACAGAGGCACGCGACGCGGGGGGACACGGCAAGACGATGGACCTCTTGCCGGGTCGGGAGGCCACTTCCCTACTGGTTTCGAAGCTGTCGTGCTCCAACACACCGGGCAGAGGGTCCGACGGCCAGCTGCCGGTCACTTCCAACGGATGAATGGTATGCGTCGAAGTCGTGTCGCGGGTCATGCACGAAACCGTCGCGCACTCGGGGCTTGGGATCGCGAAGGACCCGCAGGTTCTATTTCGTCCGCCTCGGCCGCGCCAACTCGGCATCCAGCAGCAGACCCGAGCCCTCCATGTTATCGATTCGGATCCGGGTCTGCCCCGGTTGGTGCGTTCAAGACACTGCCATTGGCTTGGGCTGTCCAAACGCGATAAGAGCCTGCCGTGGACTTGTCGATCCCGATGATGGACTTCGCAACTTGACAGTGAGGTTTCACCGCAACTCAGCAAAGTAGAGCTGTCGATACCGTCTGCGCCGCGTTCGTAGACAGCATCGGGAAGGCCGCTGTCCAAGGACGCAGCCAGCGCGCGCGCAAGGGCCGGCGCCCTTGCGGGTAGAGTAGAGCGTGCCGACGCGTTCATCGTCCACCTGGAGGCTCACACTGCATGTTCTCGCACGTCATGATCGGCACCGACGACCTGGACAGGGCCAAGGCGTTCTACGACGCCGTGCTCGGCACGCTGGGAGTGCCCGCCGGGGCGGTGGATCGTCACCGGGTCTTCTGGCGCACGCCGACTGGCGTGTTCTCGGTGACGCTGCCGATCGACGGGCAGCCTGCCACCCTGGGCAATGGCAGCACCATCGGTTTTGCCTGCCAGTCGGCCGATCAGGCCGACGCCTGGCATGCCGCCGGACTTGCCAACGGCGGCACCCACTGCGAAGACCCGCCGGGTGTGCGCGAAGGCGCCAGCGCGCGCTTGTACCTGGCGTATTTGCGTGACCCCGACGGCCACAAGATCTGTGGCCTGTACCGCATGCCTCGCGCGTGAGTTGAAGCTTCGGACTTGCGCGAGGACTTCCTGGCAGATCGGTGCGTCCAGGCGCCAGGGTGAACTTAGCAAGCCTGCGCGTTGCCGGTTGGCGACACGATGATGGGCCATGCGCGGGTAGCCGGCTGCGGCAGGCTGGACTGCAGCTGATCGAGTTCGCGGATCAGGCGGTCGATGTTGTCGAGAAAGGCCTGCCGGCTGGCGTGAGGCTCGGCGACGAACATCGCAGCCGACAACTCCGCGATGCCAAATTGCCCGGCTTGTCGCGCCCAGCCGCGCACCTCGCAATAAGCGATTAATGCCAGCCGGCCCAGATCGCCTTGCCGACGCGCGTGGCGCAGATCGGCGAGCAGATCGTCCAGGCCCAGTTCCAGGGTTGCCGAAAGTTTCATGTTGCAGTGCAGCATGAAACAGCTAGCTGACGCTTACCTGACGGGTGAGCGCGGGCGCGGGTGACGTTGTCAGGAAGCGTCAGCGCCCGTGGCCTGGCGGCGGCAGGCTGGCCGCTTCGTCGTCGATGGCCTTCTGCACCGCGCTGGTAGAAGGCCTCCCGCGCCTGCCTTGGCGACAGGGTCGACGACGCCCGGCCCAGTTGCCATTGGAGGCGACCACGATCTTGCGCTTCGGGTCGATGAAGATGCCCTGACCGAAGATGCCACGCGCGGCGTAGCTGCCGGCGGCGTAGGTCCACCACTGGTAGCCATAGCCGCGGCCGGGCTGCCCGATGCCGGTTTGCTCGGTCGTGGCCTGCTCGAGCCAGCCGTCTGGCACGATGCTTTGCCCGTTGGCCAGGGCACCGTTCAGGATGAACAGGCCGAAACGGGCGAAGTCGCGCGTTGCGGCCTGGATGCAGCAGCCGCTGATTTCCCGTCCGGTGCGGCTGAGGATCCAGGTGGCCTGCTGCTCCATGCCGGCCGGCACCCACACCTTTTCGGACAGGTAGGTCGCGAGCGGCTGCTCGTCGCCTCACTGACGAGGATGCCGACGAGGTTGGTCTCGCCCGTGCTGTAGTGCCATCGCGTGCCGGGCGGTGCTTCGCGGGGCAGTCGGCGCAGGTAACTGACCAGCGCATCGACGCCTTCCTCGGGCTGGTGGTTGTTGAAGCGCGCCACGTCCGAGTTCGGGTCGGCGTAGTCCTCGTTCCAGCGGATGCCCGAGGTCATCGTCAGCAGTTGGCGGATGCTGACGTCGTCGTAGGCCGAACCCTTCATCTGCGCGATGTAGTCGCTGACCTTGTCGTCCATGCTGCGGATATGGCCATCGCGGATGGCGGCACCCACCAGGGTCGAGCTGATCGACTTGGCGACCGAAAAGCTCGTCCAGCGCCCGCCGCTGTCGAAGCCCAGGCCGTAGCGCTCAAGGCGCAGCTTGCCATCGTGCAGCACCACCAGTGCCGCACTGCGCTGGCCGGTCATGTAGGCGTCAACGTCCAGTGCCAGCTGCAGCGGCGGCCCAGGCGGCAAAGGTACCGGCGTGCCACCCGGTGGTACGGCACGCGCCTTCGCCAGGATGGGCAGTCGGTCGAGTGCGCGGAACGCAGCATCGCGCTGTGGCTCGCTCCAGAACAGCAGGTCGCGGTTGGTCGGCAGCGTGGCCAGCAGCCCGCGCGTTTCCTTGTCGAGACTGAACCATGCGGCCGTGGCGGCCACGACAACGGCCACCAGCACGCCGAGGGCGATCTTCCTGAACTTCAATTCGGTACTCCGTAAAGCGACTGTGGATGGCGCGCATTGGACACGATGCGCATCGAATGGACCGCGAACAGCGCGGCCGTCGACTGAACTGTGCGGCATGATCGGCCTTGCTTCATCCCTTCGCCGGACACTCCGGGTTCGAGGTGCATGTGAAACAGGATCTGAAGACGCTACTGGCCCGACTCGACGCTTGGCAGGGTGCCATCCCGCTGGCGATATACTGGCAAAGCATTGGCGCACTGCACTTGCGGTGTAGGTGTAAGCGATGGCGACCTTGACGAAAGGCTCGAAGGTGCCGTGGTGATCGACCTCGTGGGAAGACTGGAGGGAGGCATGGTGGGTTCATCGGTGACAGGCAACAGTAGCGATGGAGACTGTGTAGGGCGAAGCAAGAAGAGATGGAGATAGAGATGGGTGGGTGAGTAAATACTCAGTATACAACAAAAGAATCGAATCAATAGTAATGACTCACCGAAGTCGGCTCTTCCATCAATCCGCCGGTGGTAATGACGCATCTTCCCACAATGACTCCACCCTCACAAGCATAAATCGCAGTATCTTCCTGAATCAGAAAGAGATTAAAGAGCATTGTATTGGGTACAAGCTCAGAGTTTTCTGGAGGACACGAATCTCCCGGTCCAAATAGACCAGTACTCAATCCACCGCTGCCACCGGACGATCCTCCTTCCTCGCCACCAACACTGACACTAATGGAGGAAGATATAATACGAGCATTCATCGCAGCCACCAATTGTGGCCAAACCGAATCCGCTGGGAAGAATGTATTGGATTTGCCTGAAAATGTTGCACTTGGCCGAAATGAATCAGAAATAAATGGCCTTGAGAGTTGCCAGAGGGCAGGGGATGTCGTCGAACAATGTTAGTGAACGAACTCGCTTCCCTTGTTTCGCTTGTGCT
This sequence comes from uncultured Flavobacteriaceae bacterium, assembly GCA_963712085.1. GTDB lineage: Bacteria > Bacteroidota > Bacteroidia > Flavobacteriales > Flavobacteriaceae > Lutibacter. Next base: position 11,195 of record CAVQGP010000001.1, read on the forward strand.
TACCGTGCTGGTCTGATAGACATGAATGCACCTCGCGACAATCACTCCTTGACTGCACACATAGATTATGGTGTCCTGTCCGTTCAATCGAACTGTGACATATCCTTTGCTAGCGGCCATGTCGTCTTGCACAGCCAAACTGTCAGTAGGTGCTGGCGGGCATGTTTGTCCTCCAGGTTGGGCACCGCTGAAATCGTCGTTAATCACCACTGCCGCAAACACCAATCCATCCGGTGGAGTGTACACATGCACGACAGTTTCCTGCGTAATGGCCAAGGCTTGGATGTAAAAGATGTTGTTGGGAGTGGCTGTGGTGAAATTGGCCACAATCACTTCTCCTTCCTCATCAGTGGGAGATGCCGTCGGCGAATCAGTAGCCGACACTGTCGACGAACCAGTGGGAGATGCCGTTGGCGAATCAGTGGCCGACACTGTCGGCGAGCCAGTGGGAGATGCCGTTGGCGAATCAGTAGCCGACACTGTCGGCGAACCAGTGGGAGATGCCGTTGGCGAATCTGTAGCTGACTCGGTCGGAGAACCGGTAGGAGATGCCGTCGGCGAATCAGTGGCCGACACGGTAGGAGAACCAGTGGGAGATGCCGTTGGCGAATCAGTAGCCGACTCGGTCGGGGAACCGGTAGGAGATGCCGTCGGCGAATCAGTCGCCGACACTGTCGGGGAACTAGTGGGAGATGTCGTCGGCGAATCAGTAGACGACGCAGTCGGTGAACCAGTGGGAGATGCCGTCGGCGAATCGGTAGACGTCACTGTCGGGGAACTAGTAGGTGATGGCGTCGGCGAATCAGTAGCCGACTCGGTCGGGGAATCTGTGGGCGGGCTAGTAGGGGAATCAGTCGGCTCATTGGTGGGCGAGCCGGTTGGAGGACCAGGCTGTTCCATATCAAGAGGGACACACTCCTGCCTCAATTCACTGTATTCAGTGCCATCTCCGCAGCAATCCGTTTCGCAACATATGCGGCTCAAGCATCCACTCTCATAGTCAATCGAGTGCGTGCCATTGAAACCAGCCGAGTTTGCATTCGGTAGGCAATATTGCACATTTACATCCCAGGAGGTGAGAGGACCACAGCAATCATCCATGCAGCAACCAAAGACTCGACAGACTGCCTCCTCGCTACTTGTTGTCACAAGCTGAGCCTGCGCAAAGTTTGGAGTACACAGGAGTGCGGTCGCCAGCAACAATACTCTCATCAACGACTTCATGGTCTACAGCCTCGAACGGGAGTATGAAAATCAATCTGCAGCAACTGCGGTGCAGCGGCACATATAAAGTGTGAGCTCTCCTCAAGACACTCACGATCATGGTTCACGATGCGACATTCGAATCTCTTTTCTCTTATTTCGTGGATCCCGAGCAAGATCCAAGTCTGGGTCTGGGACAATTTGCGAACACAAATTTGTCTTAAAATTGTCCTCTTCATTAAGTTATTTTTATCAGTCTTCGTGTTTCATATATAATATATATTCTACATTGCTATTTCCAGAAGTATCAACTGAAACACAATGTGTGTGAAGGCCCTGCGGCCGGCGCCCGCCGGCAAGCTTTTAACAAAATGCGCGCTCCAAAGTTGAAAAAGCCCTTTCGAGTTCGTACAATCGCGACTGCCTTACTCGTGACTCGGAACGAGTTTAACGGCTATTTTTGTGTGCGAAAAAATTCGTGACAATGAAACACCCCCGAGGTGCCGACGATGGCGGTCCAATGTCCAATCGCAACCATCTGCTTGACCAACAGACATGGCCTTGACATCTATACTGTAGCAGTGTTACCTGTTATATCAATATGTTGGTGCGCTCTTGCTTTTTGGTAGAGAATGGAGGCCAAAGAGCGCCATGGAAGCAAAGCGCTCCTGCACTTCGTCAGCCATGAAGCAAGAGAGTTTTGGCGAGTTGGAGAGTACATCAACCGTCATTCTGCGACACAGTCTGTCATATAAGCGATGCACGTTAAGTATAAATATTATGAAGTCATAAATGATATTTTAGAATTATTTGTCAAAGTTGTATTCGAGTATGAAGAGAGCTTTGCAAGATCCGTTTTATCATTATTTGCTCACCTCGCAACGTGACACATTGGTGACACGTGCTTCACACTTCCGCATTACCGCAAGAGAGAGAGAAAAGATGACAATGACGGAGGGCCTAATCCGACGACCGGTAGCTCGCAAAAAAGCACCATTCCCTCTGCATGAACCCATACCGGAAAACAAAGGATTTGCTTTCAGACATCGATGGAGCATTAGGCCACGCATCAGTTCTTCCCTGCAACGGCGAGGTTGTGCGCGTGCATCCATCGTGCTAACTCTGGCCCTCGTCTACTCCATCCTCTCATCTGATGACTGCAGAGTTACGCGCCGGCTGATCAGAGGAGCCCAACCATTGCCTAGTGGAGCCCAACCCCCGCTAAGCGACGTTCGACAACATTCTATCATGATCCAGCTATCTGGCAACAAAGTCAAGACACTGCATCTCGAAGCTGATCCTGACCATCTTATCCAGAATCGAACCAATGCATATTGGCTGAATAATCTTAACTTGGATGAGAATAAAGCACCGGAAGAGCAACTAGAGGAAGGTTGTGTCCCTTTGGGCGACTGGCAAGATTCGCACCATCCCTCATGCCTAACGTTTCACGAGATTGACCTGAATGACCTTTCGCAAATGAACTTGGTCAATTGGGGTGGATATCGAGATGTATGGATGATACATGAATTCAATGGGAACAAACGAGCCCTTAAAACGTCACGATATGAGGTATTGTGGGATCGGAAACACGCAGATCGCTATCGACGCGAAGCCGTGGCCATGGAACAACTAACGTCGTCTCCTTACATTGCGGATGTCTACGGATATTGTTCCTTCTCGTCGCTAGCTGACTTTAGTGACCGTAGTGGTGGAATGTCCAAGATTTCCAACAAGGACGAGTTGCTGAAGATTGCTCATTATATTTCTGTTGCCGTGGCCGACGTGCACCACGTGAGTTCCGCCTACGCAACACTGTCCCTGCAGGCCACGCGTTACTCACATCTCATTTCATATTGATTGATGTTTTGAATTATAGATGGACCCCGAGGGTCGAGCGACCATTATCCATGGTGACATTAAGCCGGATCAATTTATTTTGATCAATGGCACATATCAGCTCAACGACTTCAATATTTGCAGCTTCTTATCGTGGGACCCGAAGAAGGAACGATACTGCGGATATGCCAAAAATTACGCTGAAAAATCAAGGGTAAGTGACAGAATGGGTCAGGTGTACTGGCATTCCATTTGACTTATTGTGACTTGGAGTGTTTCTTTATGGTAACCAACACGAAAGCTCACACTGTGCTGCCGTTCCTTTCATCGAAAAAATCAATCCAGTTTCATCCTCCGGAGAAGTTGGGACCCCATAGCGCGCGACATACAGAAAAATCGGACATTTACTCCCTTGGTACCGTCTTTTATTATCTCTTGACAGGGCAGTGGCCTTTTAAAGATGAAGACTTACCCAAGGTAACAAAGCTTGTACTTGAAGGAAGGCTTCCGGAACTGCCCGAAAAGGTGCTGAATAGTACCCATCTGTTTGATGTGTCCGTAGTAAATGTCATGAGAAAGTGCATGGCCTTTGATCCTAACGAGCGACCGAGCGCTCGCGAAGTCGCCAATTACTTGCACGAAGCGCTTTCCAAACTGCTGGTCTGATGCATGGGTTGCTCGTAAGTGAATAAATGGCCGCGAATGAACCTTGGTCACCAGTCGTCAAAGTGAAGGGTGACTCACAGGGAGTTGGTCGCCTTACAGAAATGATTGTGTTTCATCGCCGATCTCTTGGAAAAAAACTCTTCGAAGTATCGTGGTTCGAACACTTGTGCCACTCTTTGAAGCAGGCAAAATCATGATTGTTCCATCATGCATCCTTTTCACTCTCGCACGCAGGCGAAATCATGAAGAGCATGCATCTGGTATCATTCACGGAAGCAGGCAAAATCATTTCATTGTTGCAACGTGTGTCTTTGCATGTAACAAACTTATGAACATTCCAATAAGATTATCCTTGGATCTCATGGCGATTGCAGCCAGACAAGCCATGAGACGCACATCTGCGCCTGCATTGACTGTGGGCATGTACGAGTTTCCTTATCTATGGAGCGTCGACGCCATGGCCTTTCCATGAGTCTTGATAATGTTGTTTTTTACTGAAGAGAGGGATGTGATACAATTTTGTGAAAAGTTTGACGCAAGCTTCCCATCAGGTTTCGAGTAGGTGATGAAGCTCATATGACTTCTCTCTACCCCGAACCCTGAGACTGGCTTCTTGATTGCCAGCAAATTCAGACAAGCCCTGTCATTGGCATGAATCTCGGTGCATCATGGCTGCGAGGCAATCAGTCGGGTCTTTGTCTCCATACGAGCATATGTAGTTAGATTTTTCATGTACATGTAGTAAGGAAACTAGCAAGCTTCAGTAGCCAGAATGAGGACTGGACGCGTACTCTACTCGTAGACTACTTTCGGATTATTAAAAAATTAGGGCCAGCTTAGCACGTAGAACACCTTTTTTCTGGTACTGCCTGTAGATTTCTACACAGAAGTGTACTAGCGTCTGACCGTCACACCACACGAAATTGTTGGGCGATGCAGTAATGAGATTTGACCATGTTCCTTCAAACCTGCAACGACACATACAGTGGCCTTCAGAAGGACTTTGATTAGCATGCCAGCAATGTGGTTGCAGGTTTACTCAAATCTGTTGGCAAAAAAATGGGTTGGCGACAAAGTCAAATGATGTTACGTGAGTCAAGTCTCCTCCCCGGCAAGAGTGCCCTTGGTTGCGATACACTCTATTTTGTGTCAGATTGCCCCATTGTACATGTTCTACATGTGACTGCATGGGATGAATGATTGTGATTCTTGGTAGAGAAGCCAGCTGAGGTGGATTTTGTTGATGGTTGATTGATTTTTCTATATCTTGGAACTACTTTTGGATGGATTTGTTTTGTTGGAAGCTTTGGTGGTCGGCATGGAAGGATGGATGCTTCTGGTACAGAAATGACGAATGAAAAAATTCACGTAGGGCAAGCTACTCTCCCCCCTTAACGCAATACATGTTCATATATAATAAAATAGTCCTGACGTCGAAATACAACGTCCTTCGACTTCAAACTTCTTATTGTACTTGGTCTCCTTTTGCTTGTGGGGATGTTGTTGCACTGGTGGTGGGGCAAAAGAATGGCTCGGGAAGAGACAAAAAGAAGCGAAACTTGAAAAGGAAAAGAAGGAAGTGCGAAGGATTCCAATCAAGGAAGAGCTCTAAGTGGTTTGTGGTCTATTGTACGAAACTGAGAGGGTTTGTATCGGATCCTTTGCATATATCGTAAACTATCTGTAACTACACTACTAGTTCTAAGAAGTCAGCGAGTACCCATATCATAGTTCTAACAGACACGATCGTACCTGTATGTCATAGGCCATTTGCGGTGACCAGCTTGTGTCATCTAGCTGAAGGCCTTTGATCTCTCACGTTTCGCCTTTGTGACCTCACGCAGGACTCTACAAGTCTATGTCTGCCCATAAGACAACCGCGAAGAGAGCATCTATCTCTCTCTCTCCAACACCATGTTTTGTCTTTCGTATCTTGCACATTTCCTCAATTAAAAACCACACTGCTGGGCGAAAGTCAAGGAATGCGAGGCCAAGTCGGAAAGAAGTTGAATAACAGTGCCACTCTGGTTTTGATACTGCATCCATATTCGCGGCGAATCAGGCTTCCCAATCATCTATCATCATATCCATCTCCCAAGGACTGAGTCAACCAACAGAATACTCCAGGTTGAACTGATAAAAAGAAAGAATAATATCCATGTATCGACGAGATGCTCAGAGCAAGGTAACTCTGATTTCGCAAAAAATTGCATGTGTGCTGCTTGTATGGAGACATTGTCGCAAATGGCCCACCTTGTTCAAGCTCGTCAATCATGCAGTTGGAATGACTTTTTATCTTGCAATGAAAAAGTCCTTTGCAAACTCGGACGCAGCGCTGCTGTGGATCCCCTCGTAGGCCTTTTTTCACCTTGTGTAGAGCATCTTCTTTTTGACTCTTTCCCGAGAGCCAATCTTCGCTGCGTCGCCTCCACTACTGTCCGCCTACCACACGGTTGTGTTGTGTATCCTGTTGGTGCGAGCTTAGCTTAAGTTTGTGGATACCAGTCTCTGTCTTTGTCTCTGCACATGACTTTTTGAAAATGATTTTACATCATGATAAAAGTGGGCTCAAGTCGTCGTTGGCTCTTGATGACCCGGCGGCTGCGCCTGCGCTCCGATGCCGGCCAGACGCAGCTGCTCCGTGGGGAGGGACCCGCGGAGCCCCAGAACCCGCCAATTACTTACCCAAGTAAGTCGCCATGTCGGTGGTGCCGGCTCGCGTTAAGTAATTTTTGATCTCGAAAACTAGCAGAAAAACCCCAACTTTTTAGTCTCCCGTTGCATTGCCATGGTCATGGCGGTCGCGTAGGAGCTTTCGGAATATGGGGTCAAAAGGCTACTTTTCGAGCGAGAGGCGCTCGAAGTTGAGGTTTCCGGGTCACTTTTGGACGGCCCGTCTCGACTCTTCGATAATGACTCGATTTTTCCAATTTGGAGTTCGTTGCAAAAATGTCAGAAAAAGCAATGACGATGATGGTGGCGCCATTTCATCGTTGGCTCCAAATGGACGTCGGATCTCTCGTCTTTGGACTGCAATGTCTCTTATGATTGTTACCATGTTGAGAGGGATTTGGAATGCAAAGTCTGTGGCGGGAGCATTTCGATGCGCAAATGGGGGTTTGCTGAGCATTTTGTTGAGAACACTGTCGTCGACATGACTGAACTGCACACTCACTGTTGGTGGAGAGGATTTTTCCTGTTGACTAGTTAGGGATAAAGATAAAGTCATGTATGATAAATATATGGTCACGAGAGAAATAAATAATGTAATTTGGTGAAAGAGGAGTATTCATGAAGGAATAAATAACATTGTTGGCAAGGCAAAACTGAAAATTTGAAAATAGTATGAACGATGCATTGATGATGGAAGTTGACAAGCGTGCTTAGTACTTGGTGGCATAGTTGTTTATTACTATCTGCATTTCATTAGGGTTGCTGCACTCTTTCTGTTTTGATAGATTATGATTACCAGTTTCCATGAATGCTGGAGGAAGAGACAGTTAAATATGGAAATAGCGAAGCAGAGTGGGTTATCGCAAATGTTGTCCCTTTCGACTAATAGCAACGTCAACAGAAGTATCGAGAATCTTCAAGCTGTCGATGAAGATGATGGCTTTGATGTATCCAGTGGAACACAGGAAGTACGAGGTGAATTAGATGAAGTTTTAAATGAAGAGAGGAGTGCACATATGACGGATGACGAGTCCATTTTTGAGGATGAATTGTGTGTGTGCCGCAATTGTTATCGAGAAGGCCCTGATGTCGACTTGGATCTAACCGGAGATGATTCTGAGTTAGGAGAATATTTGACATTGGCGTTTGTTGCAGTTGCAGTGGAGGAGATCAGCTTTTCAAGAAAATTTTGTTTGTTTCGAAAAGTCGTCTCATCACAAACACCAAGAGTGCATAGTCCTAGTTACTGAGAAAGGGCCATGCCAGTGGAAATGCGGGCATGCTTCTCTAATATATATAGCAAACACCTTTCATGTTGAGTGCATCATTGAATCCTGGTCCATTGGCTCCAAAAAAAGGGCACATTTGCGCCGTCGGAGAATGACTAAAAGAAGAGATCCTTGGTGATACTGTACTCGGGCGAAGAGTTGCCTTGCAACAGTGATGCAAGGCTCATCTCCCTTGCAAGATGATGAGTTGAGATGACACTAGACAGTGCAAAGCCACTCTAGAAAACATCGTGCATGGTTACCAGTATGGGCGCCTTCCTGAGAGTGTGATTTGCATTTTCGTCTCGCGACCTGTAAAGCTGTAGCTATATTTTGTGGCAATCCACGCGGAGCAATGAAAATGTGAGAAGCACGCAGAGCAAGCTGAGAATGAATCATGCGAGATGCGAGTGAGTCCTGCGTCTTCGCTGTGCAGGCCGTCATGAAAAGGGCCGCCATGGGGGGCACCAATCAACAACAACGGCTGTGAGAGAGGACTGACTCGGGCATTCGCCGTGTCTTTTTGTGAGAAGACTTAAGAAAAAGTCTTGGATTGTTCGTCGTGACGTCCAAACGACATTTTTCATTATTAAATAATTATCGGAACACGTTCTTCGTCTGTCTGTCACCCAACCACTGACTCGTTCGTGATAGACTTTTTTGCAAAGCCGCGCCCACGGTAGTGTGACAACAACAACACCACACCCAAAGCGAGAACAAGCCAGAGAGAGGCGACGCGAATTGCATTGCGGCGGCCCTATCCTACGCTCGTGCTGCATCTCCCAACCAGCACTCTGCTACCCAATACACTGCCATACAACCATGTATCGAGGAATGAAGGATTCTTCCGAGAGTTCCAAGCAGCAGCAGAATACTACTCAGTCTAGCTACTTCTGCTGCTGCTCAGTCTGCTGCTCGACGCCAGGAGCGCGTTTCCTTTTTGAATCGTCGTGGCAGTAGCAATCTATCCTCGTCTTCTGACGAAAAACCAATCAAAAAGGTTCGCAAACAAGTCGGCACTGCCCTGCAGCGCATCAACATTGGCAAGTGGATTGATGACTTGGAAGACGATCAACAATTGGCGGATCGATTGGAATTTGTCAATCAAGAATTGCAACAAGAACAAGAACACAAGGAATTTTGCCAAAAAGTCAACAAGGCACACATGGAGGCTATTCGCGAGCATTTAATACTCTTTGTGAAAGAGCATCCCCATTCCACCTACGAAGAGTGGATTGCCGAGTTGCATCCTGAAAATGTGGATTTCCAGGGAAATATTGATCATCGATTCTATGTCCAGGAAAGTGATCATCGGAGACTGTGGAATGCCTTTTGTGGACATGAGGGGATACCGAGGACTCATGTGCTGCCAAGGACTCTTGACAAATAGTAGTAGTGAGTACTACTACGGCTGTAATGAAATGGACAGCACTGCTGTGAGATGAGAGAATGGTGTCATGTCTTTGATGTAAATTATAGGTAGGGTAGGGTAATCGATGGACTCACTGGGAGTCCATCGAATGTGCTAGACTAGTAGCCCGACGTGAATTCAAAAAGATAGCGAATGGATACTGTATCGTACGCAATGGACTAGAGACATGTGCAAAAGTCGAAATCACCTTATCATAGCTTGGAAGTGGTCGTTTACATGTAGCGTTCGTATCCACAGGCAGGATCTAGAGACACAAGCATGATAGTATAACAAATCACAAAATCCAACTACTACAGATTCTCTACTCGTCTTGCTGGTCATTTTCTTCTTCTTTGGTTGTCGTGGGCGCTGGCTTGAAGACAGTAAATTGCGGAGGCGGTCCTGCAGCCGAAAGCTCTGGCGGTCCCGATCCCCGTCGGCTTGCACCAGGTGGCAACATCATTCCAGGCGGATAGCGACCCGTTGTAGACATGCTCCCGACAGATGATATGGAGGAACTACGGCGAAAGGATGCCGAGCGTTTGGGTGGTGCCATCATGGCAGCCAATGGATCTGCGGGTGTCGCTGGTTCTTCACTCGAGGGAGCCTTGTCTTGTGGAGACACGAAAGTGGGAGGTGGTCCGACTGGTTTGGCCTTTTCGTCAGGGTCCTCGCCAGGGAATACCCACACTTTGCGCTTTTCGTCATAATAGGCCTGCATGCCTTCTCCCAAATCCGCCGTGGTGGCATCCGGGTTGAGCCACTTTGTCATTCTCTGCTTGATACCCAAACGCCATTTGCTGCCTTCTAAACAACCAGTATCAATCAGCTGTAAGGATGGAGTTACAGGAAAATAAGCACACTTAAACTCAAAACAAGGCGCACTTACTCTTGTCGGACGACGGAGCTTCTCTTTGAGGACTACCACGGGTCTTGTCGGACTTTGTCGACACAAGAAGGGCCGGAGCAGAATTCGGAGGGGCTTGTACACTCTTCTTGGCCGGTTCATTTTTTGCAAAGTCGGGAATCTTGCTCGGGGGCTCCTGTTGTGGCTGCGGCTTGTCGGGCGAAGGCGGCGTTTGCATGGTCGGAGGAGGCTCTACTTTCGGAATCGTCTCGATGCTTGGGCCAAGGTTTTGTTCTCGGGTCATTGCGATAGTCGAAGCCTGACGGGCATTGTCTCTTGTCGACGGCTCGGCCGGTCGTTCACTAATTGAAGAAGCAGTCACATCCAACAAGTTGGACTGCGCTGAAAGGAAACTCGCATTTGCGTCCTCGTTGTGGGGTTGCGATGCGGGCATGAATGTTGGTTTCACAATCGCCTCGTCCTCTTTCACTGTGCCCATTGAAGCGCGACGAGGAGGAGAAATACTCTTTTTCGGTCGTGAACGTTGTCTGACCTTTCGTACTTTCACGGACTGACCCTTGTCAACATTTGTTGGAGAGCGTGTCGAGGTCGACTTGCGAGCTGCCGACAAGTCGGCAACAGCAGTACCTGGCACTTCCGCAGGCGGGCCACTTTCCTTCGAGTCAAACTTTGCAGTCGGCTGCACTCGATACTTTCCTTGAGAAAGGCGGTCCTCGAACGCATCGAGAGCACTCTCAAAGTCATCACGCACGGAGATTTAGATTTACTGCCCCGAATTAGCCCCCTTTTATTTGGTTTTTATTGTTTTTTTATGGTTTTAAGTAAAACTAAGATCATTAAAAAACCCTAAAAACATAGCGTTTATAGGGTTTTGTTAATTTTTGATTGATTGTTTGCAGAGAGGAAGGGATTCGAACCCTCGATACCCTTTTGAGGTATACACACTTTCCAGGCGTGCGCCTTCGACCACTCGGCCACCTCTCTAATTTTTAGTTATTCAGGTATAAATCTATTAAACCAGCTGGTGCTTCAACAATAATTTTTTTGTTTTCACGGTCAACTTTTTTAATAAAATCGTCAATCATTGGTATAAAAACATCCGTTCCGTTTGAATTTATTTCAAACAAAGCTTGGGCAGAACTATCATTAACGCCAGTTATAACACCAACATATCCATGATTTATATCTTCAATATCAAAACCAATAATTTCATGAAAGTAAAACTTGTTCCCTGTAAGTTTTGGAAGAAATTCAAGTGGTAAATACAATCCAGCGCCCAACAATCCATCTGCATCTGCCTCTGTTGAAATATCTTCGAATTGAATGCGTAACTGATTTCCCTTTTGAAGTAAACTTTCTTCAATAAAAAAAGGAACCAGATTATTGCTTAAAGCAACAAAAACTGATTCCAAATTTTCGTAAAGTTCCGGTTCGTCTGTGTCTAACTTAGCAACAACTTCCCCTTTAAAACTATGTTTTCTTACGATTTTGCCTAAATAAAAACAATCTTCTTTACGCATTATCGCAGTACTAATTTACAGTGTTTTTCCTTATTCTTGTGATGCAGCAGCTTGCGCATCATCAATAGATTCAGGAGTATTTTCTTCAACAACTTCTGTTGCAGCTTGTGCAGCAGCCTTTGCGTCAGCTTCAGCTTTAATAGCAGCATTTGCAGCTTCGTTAGCAGCAGCAGCACGCTCCTCATTTACTTTAACTTCAGCAGCTAAAGCTTCTGCTTTTGCATCAGCTTTTGATTTTGCTAAACCATCAACTTTTGCAGTAATTTTTCCTGCCTTTTCATCCAACCAAGCTTGAAATTTCTCTTCAGCTTGCTCTTCAGTTAAAGCACCTTTTCTAACACCTCCAGCTAAATGGTTTTTTAATAACACACCTTTATAAGACAAAATTGCTTTTGCAGTATCAGTAGGTTGCGCACCGTTTTGTAACCATTTTACAGCACCATCAACATCTAAATCAATAATTGCTGGATTGCTGTTTGGATTGTAAGTTCCTAATTTTTCTAAGTACTTTCCGTCTCTTGTAGAACGTGCATCTGCAGCAACTACCCAATAGAAAGGTTTTCCTTTTTTACCGTGTCTTTGTAATCTAATTTTTACTGGCATTCTTTTTTAATTTTAAAGGTTCTCGACCTTGGTTATAAATTTGAGAGTGCAAATATACTGAGATATTTTCAAATAACACACGCTATTTTTAAATTATTTTTTCGGGCGGTAAAATATCTAAAAGTTTGGTATTCAGAAGTTAGAAGTAAAAATACAAAACCAAATTGTTTTCAGAGAATTACTACCCTTTACACTATTCACCCTTGAAACTTTTCAACAAAATTAAACCAATCCTGTAAATCCTAAAAACGCTAAAGAAAGTAACCCTGCTACCAATAAATTAATTGGTACTCCCTTCATTCCTTTTGGAATATTTGCCAATTCTAAATGCTCGCGAATACTTGCAAAAACAATCAACGCTAATGCAAAACCAATGGAATTTGATACCGCAAAGAATACAGCTTTTAATAAGCTTCCACCTTCTAAACCTAAAGCTAAAATAGCTACACCCAAAACAGCACAGTTTGTTGTAATTAAAGGAAGAATACACCTAAAGCCTGATATAATGGCGGACTCACTTTTTTCAAAATAATTTCAACCATTTGCACCAAAGCAGCAATTACTAAAATAAAAGTAATGGTTCTTAAATAGTCTAAACCTGCCGGAACTAACACAAACTGGTGCAATAAATACGTTGCCATGGTCGCAATGGTCATAACAAATAATACCGCTCCCGACATACCAACTGATGTTGATACTTTACTTGAAACACCTAAAAACGGACAAATTCCTAAAAATTGTGAAAGTACTATGTTGTTGACAAAAACAGCTGCAATTAAAATAATAATATAATCCATTTTTAAATTGTTTTATTGGTTAGTTTGTTAAATAAAACTGTTAAATATGCCAAAGCAATAAAGGCTCCAGGAGGTAAAATAAATAAGATAAAAGTATTGGCATCTTCAGGTACAAATTTCAATCCAAAGACACTGCCGTTACCTAAAATTTCTCTAGTTGCACCTAAAATAGTTAAGGCTAAAACAAATCCTAAACCCATTCCTAAGGCATCAAAAATTGAAGATAGCACATTGTTTTTTGACGCAAAGGCTTCTGCTCTTCCTAAAATTAAACAGTTTACAACAATTAAAGGAATAAAGATCCCTAATTGTTCATATAAAAATGGTACAAATGCTTCTAAAACCATTTCAACAATAGTAACAAATGATGCTATAATAATAATGAAAGCCGGAATACGAACTTTACTTGGAATTTGAGATTTTACCAAAGAAACGACTATATTAGACATTAACAATACAAACATAGTGGCTACTCCCATTCCTAATCCGTTAAATGCTGATGAAGTTACCCCTAATGTTGGACACATTCCCAATAGCATTACAAAAATTGGATTTTCTTTTACAATTCCTTTTAAGAAATTTGTGGTTTGATTTATATTTTCAGCCATAATTCTTAATTTTTAACTTCTTTTAATGAAGTGCCATTTTTTATAAATTCGTTGTGTGCCATTTGAACAGCTTCACCAAATGCTCTTGAGGTAATAGTTGCACCAGTCAAAGCATCTACTTCACCTCCATCTTTAGAAACTTTTAAATTAAAACTCGCAGGGTTTTTAGTTCTAAATTGTGAAAGAAATTTTTCATCTTTCATTTTAGTTCCTAAACCAGGGGTTTCCTTTTGCTCTAAAACTTCAATATTTTGGATGTCTCCAACTTCATTGAAACCAACCATAATTTTAATTAAACCACTAAAACCTTTCTCGGTTGAACCAATAACTGCGGCACCAACAAACTGATTTTCATTAAACGCAGGATATATTTCAACGCTATCTTTCGCTGCTTCAGAAGCTGCTAAAACAACATCTTCAACAGGATTGCTATCAAAAGTTGGCAATACCATTTTAAGAGCATTTACCTTTTTTTCGAGTTTGGCTTTCGCTTTTGGACCAATGGTTACATCATTTACAAAGCCTAATGAAAATCCTGAAATAATGGTAATTATAAACAATGAAACCACCATATTTATAAATGTATCTTTCTTTTTACTCATAATTACACAATTTTAGATTTGATTTTAGCACCAAATCGGCGAGGTTTAAAGTAGGTGTTTATTAAAGGTACAAAGGCATTCATGATTAAAATTGCAAATGAAACACCTTCAGGATAGGCTCCAAACAATCTAATTACTACGGTAATTACTCCAATACCAATAGCAAAAATTACCATTCCTTTTTTGGTCATAGGACTGGTAACTAAATCCGTTGCCATAAAAAAGGCTCCTAACAAAGCACCTCCTGATAAAATATGAATTAACGGACTTGCATAACTTTCTGGATTTATCACCCAAAAAATGCCTGTCATAAACGCCATAGTTACCAACATAGTCACTGGAATGTGCCATGAAATAACCTTGCGAACCAGCAAATAAATACCGCCTAAAAACAAAGCTAAAGCTGACATTTCACCAATTGAACCTGCTGTTATTCCTAAAAACATGTCCATATTTGAAGGTAATTGAGCACTAATATTGGTCATTGTATCGCCAAACATGAGTCCTTCTTTGATAATTCCTAAAGTGGTAGCTCCTGTAATACCATCAGGTAATGGCCACATCGTCATTTGTACCGGAAATGAAACCAGTAAAAATACACGTCCAACCAAAGCCGGATTAAAAATATTATATCCTAAACCTCCAAAAGAAAGCTTTGCAACGCCAATTGCCACCAAACTTCCAACTACAATCATCCAAATTGGCAGGCCGGCAGGTAAGTTGAAGGCTAATAAAATTCCGGTAATTAATGCAGAACCATCGGTTACTGTAACTTCAGTTTTCATTAAATACTTTTGAATGATAAATTCAAATAAAATACAGGAGATTACTGCTACAGCAGTTAACACTAAAGCGCTAAATCCAAACACGTAAACAGAAACTAAAAATGCCGGAATTAAAGCAATAACCACATCGTACATCACTTTTTTTGATGTTCTGCTTGAATGTACGTGTGGTGAAGCTGATATTATAATTGGTTGACTCATTTTAATTTTTAGAGGTTTCTAATTTTTTAACAATATTTTTTCCGAAGCGAATATAATCTAGTAAAGGACGATGAGAAGGGCATACATAACTGCAGGATCCACATTCAATGCATGTCATAATATCTTCTGCAGCAGCTTTTTCATACATTCCTTTTTCAGCTAAATTCATTAACAAATGAGGTTCTAAGCCCATTGGGCACACAAAAACACATTCGCCACAACGAATACAATTTTCAGCCTTTCCTCTACTCGCTTCCTCTTCTGAAATTACTAAAATACCCGAAGTTCCCTTTGTTACGGGTACGTCAGTATTTTTAATAGCTTTTCCCATCATTGGCCCGCCATTTACCAATTTTCTTGTACCTTCTGGCAAACCACCAACTTCAGCAACCAAATCTTTAATTGGCGTGCCAATTTTTACCCAAAAGTTTGATGGGTTTTCCAATTTTTTACCGGTTACCGTTACTACGCGTTCTGTTAAAGGTTTGTTGTATTGAATGGCTTCATAAATAGCAAAAATAGTTCCCACATTGTGCACAATTACACCAACATCTAATGGCAATCCATTTTTAGGAACTTCTCTTCCTAAAATAGCTCTTACCAACTGTTTTTCGCCACCTTGTGGATATTTTACTTGTAACGCTGCTACCTGAATTCCATCTTCTTTTTTTATGATACTTTTAAAAAGACTGATAGCATCTTTTTTGTTGTTTTCAATTCCAATAACAGCCTTTTCTAATATGTAAGGCTTTCATTAAAATTTTAATTCCAACAACAATTTCTTCAGCTTTTTCAAGCATTAAACGATGATCAGCTGTTAAATAAGGTTCACATTCAACACCATTTATAATTAGACAATCCAATTTTGTTCCTTCTCTAACATTTAATTTTACTTGTGAAGGAAATGTTGCTCCACCTAAACCAACAATACCGCAATCGGAAATTTTTTGAAGTATATCTTTTGGTTCTAACTCAATATCAGTTTTTAAAGGCAATTCAACTTCTTCAAAATTTGAAGGATCTTTAGCATCGGTTCTTATAACAATGCATTGTTTTTTATAACCACTACTGTCAATAATTTTATCCAGTTTTGTAACAGTACCAGCAACTGGAGAATGAATATTTGAAGATACAAACCCACCAGATTTAGCAATTACCTGACCTACTGTAACTTTTTCTTTTGTTTCAACAATAATTTCTGCAGGAATCCCAATATGCTGTGCAATGGGCACATTTACCACGTTAGGAACAACCATTCTTTTAATTGCTTTTGACGACGTGATTTTATTTTCTGGAGGATGAATTCCTCCTTTTGGAAATGTTTTAAGCATCCTTATCGGTATTATTTAATTCAATAGTTACTGTTTCTTTCACAAAGGCAACTTTTTCAACTTCCTTAGTTTCTTCTACTTTTTTAACTTTTTTTGGCGGAAAATTTGTTTCAATAATGGAATGTGTTGGACATACTTCCACACATTTTCTGCAAAGTGTACACAATGCTGGATCAATATATGCCAAATTGTTGTTCATTGTTACAGCGTCTTTAGGACAAATGTCTTCACATTTTGAACAGCCTATACAAGCAACATCACAGGCTTTTTTAGCAATTCCTCCTTTATCTTCATTTAAACAACCCACAAATATTTTTAAATCTTTTTTATTTCTTGGTCGCATTTCAATAATATCACGCGGACAAGCTTTTACACAGGCGCCACACGATGTACATTTATCGGTAATAATTACTGGCAATCCAGTTGTTTCATCCATATACATGGCATCAAAATCACAAACATTTACGCAATCTCCATCACCCAAACACCCATATTGGCAATCGGTTTCACCGCTATAAATCATTGCTGAAATAGCACAGGTTCTTGGCCCTTGATATTCAGTAGTTTTTGGACGAACATCGCAACCTCCCTGGCAGCGCAGCACCGCAACTGTTGGGTCTTTCTCTGCAACTACTTTACCTAATTTGGCTGCTACTAATTTCATTACATCATTCCCTCCTACTGGACAAAATAAATCTGAAATATCTTCAGTAGTCACCAATTTCTCGGCAAAAGATTTACAACCTGGTGAGCCACAACCAGCGCAGTTTGCACCTGGCAAAATCTCATCAACTTCAGCAATTAAAGGGTTTTCATATACATAAAACTTTTTAGAAACAATGTACAACACCACTGCTGCAACTACCCCTAAAGAAGCCAATAACAAAACACTATATAATACGGAATCTGTCATTTTTAATTAAATTTTAAAATTGAAACTTGAAATGCTTTTTGAAAAGTGTCTTTCAATACATAAAGCATTAAATAATAAGGTATTAGAACAGACAACGACAACAATCCTGCAATCCATTCTTTAAAGAAAAATGAAGTAAATATTAAAACAACAAACAACAAAATAAAAGGAAATACATAGGCCCAAAATACTGCTTTCAAACCAAGTTCTCTTTTCAATACCACATCAACAGGCTCATTTAACCTAAAATTTTGAGTTGTATTAAAAATTTCGATTTCTTTGTCGTTAGAATCAGACACACCACAAGCCGATTGTGCTTTGCAGCCTTCACAATTTACATTTCCTTTTAGTGAAATGGTAACAACACTTTTAGAAATTTTTGAGACAATCCCTTCGTGTTTTAATAAGTTTACCTGCTGAGTTTTGTAACCATCTAAATCCAGTTTTGTCATAATCAAACGTCTTCGCTTTCTTTAATGCTGTAAAATTAAGGGAACTTTATTGTTAAAAATATGACGAATGTTAGGGTTTGTTTTAAATTAGTTTTTACAACAACATTTAACATATTTGGTTATTTTGTTCAAATTTTAAATTGGTTAACCAGCTAATTGTGTTTTATATACATATATTGTTAATAAAAAAATCGACTAATTGAATCCTGAAAATATTAAAATTCATACTTTTAAAAACTCATTTTTCAAGCACCAAATAACACATGTTTTTAATATTTGACACTGAAACCACAGGTTTACCAAAAAAATGGAATGCGCCAATTTCCGACACCGATAATTGGCCTCGTTGTGTTCAAATTGCATGGCAATTGCATGATGAATTTGGAGCGCTCATTGAGCATCAGGACTATTTAATTAAACCAGAAGATTTCAACATCCCTTTTGATGCTGAAAAAATTCATGGTATTTCAACACAATTAGCAGAAGAAAAAGGTGAAGATTTAGAAAAAGTATTACATCTTTTTAATGAAGCACTTTCAAAATCTAAGTTTGTTGTTGGTCAAAATGTGAATTTTGATTTAAACATTATGGGTTGCGAATTTGTTAGAAAAGAAATTAGCACCCATTTAAATCAAATGCCCGTTTTAGATACTTGTACTGAAACTACTGCTACGTTGTGCAAAATTCCGGGCGGAAGAGGCGGAAAATTTAAATTACCAACTTTAACAGAATTACATGAATTCTTATTTAATTCACCATTTTCAGAAGCCCACAATGCAACTGCCGATGTTGAAGCTACCACACGATGCTTTTTAGAATTAATTAGACAACGTATTTTTACCAAAGAAGAATTAGAGGTATCATCAGATTATTTTCAAAAATTTGACGCAAAAAACCCTTCAACAATTAATGTTATTGGTTTAAAAAACCTTAACCTAAAACAGGAAAGTAAAAAGTTAAGAAACAAAACTGAAAATAAAACTGAGGATGAAATCATTCATTCCGATGAAGTTATAGACGATTTTAAAAGTGCCAAATTTTCACACTTACATTGTCATTCACAATTTTCAATTTTACAATCTACTTCTAGCATTAACAACCTTATAAATACTGCTATAAAACTCAATATGCCAGCTGTTGCCTTAACTGACAGTGGCAATATGATGGGTGCTTTTTATTTTATTCGAGAAGCTTTGGCTTATAATGATGGTATTAAAAAACACAACGAAAATTTAAAAGAAGGTGAATACCCAAAGCGTTTATTAAAGCCAATTTTAGGTTGTGAGTTTAATGTATGCGAAGACCATACCGACAAAAAACAAAAGGACAATGGTTACCAAATTGTTATTTTGGCAAAAAACAAAAAAGGCTATCACAATTTGGCAAAAATGTCATCCATTTCTCATACTGATGGTTTTTATTACGTTCCACGAATCGACAAAAAAGTTATTGAAGAACATAAAGAAGATTTAATTGTACTTTCTGGAAATTTATATGGAGAAATTCCAAGTAAAATTTTAAATGTTGGTGAAAATCAAGCAGAAGAAGCATTAATTTGGTGGCAAGAACAATTTGGTGACGATTTCTATTTAGAATTGATGCGCCACAATCAAGAAAATGAAAACCATGTAAATGATATTTTAATTGAATTTTCTAAAAAACATCATGTAAAATTAGTAGCCACCAACAATACATTTTATACAACCGAAGATGAAGCTGAAGCTCATGATATATTATTGTGTGTAAAAGATGGCGAAAAAGTAGCCACTCCAATTGGAAAAGGCAGAGGTTATAGATACGGTTTACCTAACAATCAATACTACTTTAAATCACAGGAACAAATGAAAAGTTTGTTTGAAGATATTCCTGATGCTATAACAAATATTCAGGAAATAGTAGATAAAATTGAAATTTACACCTTATCAAGAGATGTTTTACTTCCTAAATTTGACATTCCTGCAGCATTTATAAATCCGCAAGATGCTATTGATAGAGGTGTAAGAGGTGAAAATGCTTATTTAAAACACCTTACTTTTGAAGGTGCAAAAAAACGTTATGGTGAAAATTTTGATGATAGTATTAAAGAGCGATTGGATTTTGAACTTTCAGTTATTGAAAAAACAGGATATCCGGGCTATTTTTTAATTGTTTGGGATTTTATTCTTGAAGCTCGTAAAATGGATGTTGCCGTTGGTCCTGGTCGTGGATCTGCAGCGGGCTCAGCAGTCGCTTATTGCTTATGGATCACCAATATTGATCCTATTAAATACGATTTGCTTTTTGAGCGTTTCTTAAATCCAGACCGTGTTTCATTACCCGATATTGATATTGATTTTGACGATGAAGGTCGTCAAAAAGTAATTGATTTTGTAATCAATAAATATGGTGCAAGTCAGGTTGCTCAAATTATTACCTACGGAACAATGGCCGCAAAATCTTCCATAAGAGATACCGCACGTGTACTAGATTTACCTTTGATGGA
This sequence comes from uncultured Flavobacteriaceae bacterium, assembly GCA_963712085.1. GTDB lineage: Bacteria > Bacteroidota > Bacteroidia > Flavobacteriales > Flavobacteriaceae > Lutibacter. Next base: position 31,417 of record CAVQGP010000001.1, read on the forward strand.
TGCTGATAGAATTGCAAAATTAATTCCTGGTATTAAGCTGCAAAATATTTTTGGAGACGATGCAAAAAGTAAGGAAAAAGTTAAAGGTTTACGTTCTGAAGAGTTTGAGAATATTTTAGAACTTCGTCGTATTGCTGAAGGTGAAGATTTGGATGCACAAACCATCAAACAAGCTTGTGCACTAGAAGGTTCTGTAAGAAATACAGGAACACATGCTTGTGGTGTTATAATTACTCCTGAAAAAATTACCAATCTAATTCCAATTGCAACAGCCAAGGATTCAGATATGTACGTAACCCAATTCGACAACAATGTTGTTGAAAGTGCCGGTTTGTTAAAAATGGATTTTTTAGGGCTTAAAACACTGACTTTAATTAAAGATACTGTTAAAATTGTTAAAGCTAAACACGGCTTAGAGTTGATTCCTGATGATTTTCCGTTAGATGATCCAAAAACCTATGAACTTTTTCAAAAAGGTGAAACCATTGGTGTTTTCCAGTACGAATCTCTAGGGATGCAAAAGCATATGAAAGCCTTAAAACCAACCGAGTTTGCCGACTTAATTGCCATGAATGCCTTGTATCGCCCAGGACCAATGGAATATATCCCATTGTTTATTATGCGTAAACATGGTGAAGAAGCTATTGAATACGATTTACCAGAAATGGAAGAGTATTTAAAAGAAACATATGGTGTAACTGTATATCAGGAACAGGTTATGCTACTTTCGCAAAAACTGGCGGGCTTTACTAAAGGTGATGCCGATATGTTGCGTAAAGCTATGGGTAAAAAGATTTTTGCCTTGCTTCAAAAATTAAAACCTAAATTTATTGAAGGAGGAAAATCCAATAACCATCCTGAAGAAATTTTAGAAAAAATATGGAAAGACTGGGAAGCATTTGCTGCCTATGCCTTTAACAAATCGCACTCTACCTGTTATGCTTATATTGCTTACCAAACTGCCTATTTAAAAGCACATTATCCAGCTGAATTTATGGCCGCAGTTTTATCCAACAATATGAACGATATTAAACAGGTTACCTTTTTTATGGAAGAATGTAAACGTGCTGGCATTCAGGTTTTAGGTCCTGATGTAAATGAATCGTACTATAAATTTGCAGTAAATAAAGAGGGTGCTGTTCGATTTGGAATGGGTGCCATCAAAGGTGTTGGAGCTGCAGCAGTTGATGCTATTGTGGAAGAAAGAAAAAACAACGGAAATTATACTTCAATTTTCGATTTGACAAAAAGGGTAGACCTGCGTTCAGCAAACAAAAAAGCTTTTGATGGTTTGGCCATGGCTGGCGGATTGGATTCTTTTAAAAATGTTCACAGGGCACAATATTATCAATTAGACGAAAAAGGTATTACTTTTATAGAAAGAGCCATTCGATACGGAAATAAGTATCAAGAAAACAAAAATTCAGCACAAGTATCTTTATTTGGAGATGCCTCAGAAATTCAGTTTCCTGAACCTGAAATTCCAGAAGCAAAAAAATGGGGAATTATGGAAGAACTTTCCAAGGAAAAAGAACTTGTTGGGATTTATATTTCAGGTCATCCATTAGATGACTTTAAAACTGAGATCAGCTATTTTTGTAATACACCATTAACTGTATTTCAAAATCTAAATGAATTAATGGGTAAAGATTTGGCTGTTGGAGGAATTATTACCAACATTGAACATCGTGTTTCAAAAAACGGAAAAGGCTGGGCTTCTTTTAGTTTAGAAGATTATAGTGGCTCTCATGAATTCAGACTTTTTAGTGAAGAATATTTAAAATTCAGACATTTTTTGGTGCCAAATGCTTTTATTTATGCGAAAATTTTCTGCAGAAAAGGCTGGAACGATGATGTTCGACTTACATTCGGAAGCATTCAGTTGTTACAAGATATTTTAGAAGAATTTTCAAAAAAAATCACTTTGAATCTTTCAATTACAGAAATCAATGAAGCTAATATTAAAAGATTAAATTCAATTTTATCAAAATTTAAAGGAACTAAAAATTTAAACTTTATCGTTTTTGATAATGATGAAAACCTTAAGTTAAATCTGCCAAGCAGAAGTTATAAGGTTGATATTTCCAATGAATTGATTAATACATTAAATAAAGAACAAATTCATTTTAAACTGAATTAACAATTTATTTTTAATGAAAAAAGTCCTAAATGTATTTTTAATTTTAAGCTGTTTTATAGTGCTCAGCCAAACGAAACCATCCTATTTTCAGGCCGATTATTTTTATGGAAACATTTTAAAAGCCAACCCCGATGCTACCATATTTTTACAAGGTCATCCAACCGGAGTTTTTGCAAGTTACAACGTTAAAACTACTGGCTTAAAAAGTTGGGAAGGACTTTATAATTATCCCGATGCCGGAATCTCATTTGGTTATCAAGATTATAAATCTGATGTTTTAGGAGAACTTTATTCACTTTACGCACATTATAATTTTTATTTAACAAAAAGAACTGCGCCCAATCAACTGATCGTTCGCACAGGTATTGGTTTAGCTTATAGTACAAATCCTTACAATAAAGAAACAAATAATAAAAATACTGCTTTTGGTACGGCAATAAATTCGAGCACTTATTTTAAATTGTATTATCAACGCGATTATTTAATTGAAAATATTGGTGTAACTGGCGGACTTACATTTGTGCATGCATCAAATTCTAATGTAAAATCGCCCAATTCAGGTGTCAATATTTGGGCATTAACAGTTGGACTTAATTACAATTTAACGCCAAAAGAACCACCTATTGAATTTATTCCTTCATCAGAAACTGAAAAAATTACAGAACCAATAAAATTAAATTTAGCCGTTAGAGGTGGCGCAAATGAATCTTCCATTATTGGCAGTGGTGTAAAACCTTTTTTTGTTGCTTCAGCTTATGTTGATAAGCGAATTAGCAGAAAATCGGCTTTTCAATTGGGTTCCGATTTATATATTTCACCGATGTTAAAAGATTATTATGAAATTAATTTATCCATTCCAAACTCAGATTTAGACAATCCTGATTCTTTTTCTAGAATTGGTGTTTTTGTTGGTTATGAATTATTTATTAATAAATTATCTATTGAAACACAATTAGGCTATTATGTAAAATATCCCTTTGAATATGATGGCCGCGTTTATGAAACTTTGGGTTTAAAAAGATACATTAACAACAAATGGTTTGCTTCAATTCGATTAAAAGCGCACACTGCCAATGCAGAAACTGTTGAATTTGGAATGGGAATCAGACTTTAAAAAAATGATGAAAAAAATAATATCCATAATATATTTAATAATTATTGCAGCCTGCAACAGTGAAAATGCAAACAACTGCTTTCAATCAGCCGGAGATATTGACCAGGTTGAAGTTGAAGTTCCTTTTTTTGATAAAATTGTTGTACACGAAAGAATTGAATTAATTATTACAGAAGGCTCTGAACAAAAAGTTATTGTTGAAAGCGGTAAAAATTTAATTCCAGACATTTCAGTGGAAGTAATTAACAATGAGTTAGTACTAACAAATAACAATACCTGTAATTTTTTTAGAGAATACAATTTAACAAAAGTATATGTTACCGTTTCTAATTTAACACGAATCAGAAATGCTTCTGAATATAATATTTCGTCAAACGGAGTTTTAACTTACCCATTTTTACAATTGGTCTCAATTGGTGATAAATCTAAATTTTTACCAATTGGAGACTGGCATTTAACCATTCAAAATCAAAGTTTAAAAATCCAAAGTAATGGCATTGCTGTTTTTTACATCAATGGTTTGACCAATAATTTAGATATTGATTTTTTTGATATAAATGATAACAGGTTTGAAGGGCGAAATCTAATAGCCAATCATGTGAAGGTTAGGCAAATGAGTTCTAATGACATTATAGTTAATCCTGTTCAAAGTTTAACAGGAAGCATACATTCTACAGGAGATGTTATTTCTTACAACAAACCTCCAATTGTGGAAATTACACTTTTAAATACTTATGGAAATGTGATTTTTAAGTAGTTAACTCTCTAAATAAACTTTCTAAATTCTTATTTTTAGTATTTAACTGTAAAATTTTCAATCCATTGTCATGGGCAAAATCAAATACTTTTGAACGCATATCTTTTGAAGTAGAAAATGTTAGCACCCATAAAGTATCGTGAATGTTTTCAGCAAATTTTAAAAACGGAATGGTTTCAATAAATTGTTTTTCAATTCTAAAATCGAACTCAACTTCAATTACCTGCTCCTGATTTTCTTTTAAAGCCTGTAAATTTTTATCAGCTATTATTTTACCCTTATGAATTACAATTACACGATCACAAATTGCTTCAACTTCTTGCATAATATGTGTTGAAAAAAGCACCGTTTTATCTTTCCCAATTTCTTTAATTAAATTTCTTATTTCTAATAATTGGTTTGGATCTAAACCTGTAGTAGGTTCATCTAAAATAAGTACTTTTGGATTATGTAGTAATGCAGCAGCCAAACCAACACGCTGCCTGTAACCTTTTGAAAGTTGACTTATTTTTTTATGCGCTTCAGGTGTTAGCCCAACTTTTTCAATTATTTTTTCAACTTCCCCTTTATTAACTTTATAAACTTCAGCATTGAACAACAAATACTCTTTCACATACATGTCTAAATACAAAGGATTGTGTTCAGGTAAATAACCAATACTTTTTTGAGCCTCAATTTTTTCAGAAGAAATATTAAAACCTGCAACAAAAGCTTCACCTTCAGAAGCATTTATGTAACCTGTAATAATTTTCATCATGGTTGATTTTCCAGCACCGTTTGGTCCTAAAAACCCAACAATTTCACCTTTATTTAGCAAAAAACTCACTTGATCTAGTGCTTTTTGGTCACCATAAATTTTGGTTATATTTTTTACTTCAATACTCATTCAACAAAAATACATTTTAATTATAATTATTTGTAACAATTTAACGTTGCATAGTACATATAATTATATGACCTTTGAATTATTATTAAATGGGCTGTTTTAGAGTTATATTATGCATTATTTTTCCACCTTTGGCGGTTATAGACAAAGGTTGCGGATCTTTAGTTATTGTATTTATTTTAACTTGTTTAGGCTGGGTTCCCGGTGTAATTGCCGCGTTAATAATTAATAACAATCCAAATAACTAATGCAAAAGGTTACATTAATTAACTTAGGTTTAAAAGATTATAAAGAAACCTGGGAATATCAAGAAGAATTATTTCAAAGTATTATTGATGTGAAGATTGATAATAGAAAAAATAATTTAACAACTAAAACTTCTAATTATTTTTTATTTGTTGAGCATCCTCACGTTTACACTTTAGGAAAAAGTGGCGATATGAGCAATTTATTGTTAAATGAAGAACAACTTACCCAAAAAGAGGCAACTTTTTATAAAATAAATCGCGGGGGAGATATTACTTATCACGGTCCTGGACAATTGGTAGGTTACCCCATTTTAGATTTAGATAATTTTTTTACCGACATTCATAAATATTTGCGCTTTTTAGAAGATGTTATCATAAAAACCTTAGCTGAATATAACATAAAATCGGAAAGAAGTGAAGGTGAAACTGGTGTTTGGTTAGATGTTGGGACACCCTTTGCTCGAAAAATTTGTGCCATGGGTGTTCGTACAAGTCGTTGGGTTACCATGCACGGTTTTGCGCTTAATGTAAATGCCAATTTGGGTTATTTTGACAATATTATCCCTTGTGGAATTAAAGGAAAAGCAGTGACTTCTATGGAAGCCGAATTGAATAAAAAAGTTCCTTTAGAAGAAGTACAAGGAAAAATTTTAAAACACTTTACTGAACTTTTTGACGTTGAATTTGTACAATAGGCAATAGGAATATGGAAAATTAAACAACCTACAAAATACTATTCCTCCTCGTTAAAATATACTTTATAGAACTTCATTTTCTTTACTTCATCATACCCTTTTTCCAAATATTCGCTTGAAGCATCAGGAGCATCAATGTCTAGTTTTATTTGAATATTTGTATCTAATTTAATTTCAGTTTTTATTTTTTGCTTTTGCTTTTTCAAAACAATATCCGAAATAGCAAACTGATTGCGAACCAGTACATTGTTTAATTCTTCAAATTGTTTTTTGTAATTATCAAACAAAGGCTTAAAATCTTCATTTTCTTCAAAAATTTCTTCTTTAAAACTTTCAATATTTACTTCTTCATTTTCCTTAAAAAACCCAACGGTTTTTGCTAAAAACTTCGATTTTTCCTGAATTCCAAAATCCTCTTTTATTATTTCTTCTGAAAAATCTTTACACATTTCAAGATAATTTTGAGTATGTTGATTGCTATCATCGGCAAATTTCACATTCAAAAAATTCTTAATCCAGTATTGCGCATCGTAATTATTGGTATCAACACTTAAAATTACTCTCCCCTCAGCGTCCGACGAATTGATAATAATACAACCTTTATCTAACTTTTTAGTGCTAATTCCCTTTTGAACAAAAATATCCAAACTATCATTTTCAGTATAGGTTTGAAAAAAATTATGCTTGTTTTCAATTTTAAAAATTCCAACAGCTTGTGTAACAACATCTTTATATTCAATATCTTCAAATAGTGCAATAATTACATCCCCAGTTTTTATTTGTGCAGAATTAGATTGCTCGTATAAATGCTTCACCATATTTTTTGAAACATCAACAAAAGTACTATTGTCGTTAAAAATTTGACTGGTATAATTGTTTATTTCATTCAATTCAATGTTAGCGTGGTGGTTGAAACGAAAACTTTCAGCAACATTTGCAAACGACTTCAATAAAAAAGGTTTCATTAACTCGTAACTTTCTTCATCAAAAGTGATGACATTTTCAGAAAAAATATTGGTTGCACTGTTGAATTTATTTCCAACTTTATGAATGATAAATTTTGAAATTGCTGCTCTGGTTCTTTTAATCATGGGTACATTTTTAAGGAAAGCAAATGTATCATTTTAAAGCCAATTAGCCCAACTACAAATTCAATTTTAATTGTTCAGGAAGCAATCTGAATGTTTTTCTATGATATTTTGTTGTTCCAAATTTAACAATGGCATCTCGGTGCTTTTTTGTTGGATAACCTTTGTTTTGATTCCAGCAATAATGAGGAAATTCAATATTTATTTTCAGCATAAATTCATCTCTATAAGTTTTTGCCAAAACAGATGCGGCAGCAATACTCATAAATTTCGCATCACCTTTTACCACAGTAGTATGCGGAATGTTTTTATAAGGTTTAAATTTATTTCCATCAACAATTATATGTTCTGGTTTTAATGAAAGTTTATCAATTGAAAAATGCATAGCCAAAATAGAAGCCTGCAAAATGTTAATTTCATCAATTTTTTCTTCTGAAAGAAAGGCAACTCCAAAAGCCAATGCATTTTGTTCAATAATTGGCCGTAAAATTTCACGCTGCTTTTCGGTTAATTGCTTTGAATCGTTTAAAAAAGGATGTTCAAAATCTTGAGGTAAAATTACTGCAGCAGCAACTACCGGACCTGCCAAACAACCTCTTCCAGCTTCATCAGTTCCAACCTCAATAGTGTTTTTTAAAAAATATTTTTGAAGTGCCATGTTGTAAATTAGGTAAACAAATTTAGCATAATTTATGAAATAATTAATTTTCGGTCATTTCGTTCAAATATTTTACCTTTGCCAATTATTTCATTGTATGAAGAACGTATTGTTAATATTATTTTTCGGTTTGTCTTTTTTAAGTGTTCGCGCTCAATTTACAAAGCCTGATAGATCCACAATGAGCAATAATATGTACCAAAGCGACAGTACTAAATTTAGCAAAGAAAGAAAAGTTACTGTAGAAGGAAAAACGCACTACAAAGATTATAAGGTAATTTCTATAAAAAATGACACTACATTTATAGATACTGTTTTAAACATTCAAAAACAATACAAGTTCAATTATATTAGAAAAGACAATTTTGAATTGATGGCCTTTTCTAATCAGGGTCAAACTTTTAATAAATTAGGGTACGATTTTAACGGAAGTGCTGTATTTCCAGAAATGGGATTCACAGCTAAACAATATAATTATTACACTTTAAATGATGTGCATTATTACTATGTACCAACACCAACTACAGAATTGATGTATAAAAAAGGGATGCAACAGGGGCAGGTTTTAGATGCCCTACTTACAGCCAATACATCAAAACAACTGAACGTTTCATTGGCTTATAAAGGATTGCGTTCTTTGGGGAGATATCAAAATGAGCTTTCAGACCATGGTAATTTTAGGGCAACATTTAACTACCATACTAAAAACAAGCGTTACTATGTTCGCGGGCATATGTATGGTTTTAGTTTATACAATGACGAAAATGGTGGTTTAACCCCCGAATCTATTCAGTACTTTGAAAACAACAATCCTGATTATACAGATCGGGAACGGTTAGAGGTTAATTTTAACAATGCCGACAATATTTATGAAGGAAAACGCTATTATTTAGATCAGGTTGTAACCTTATTTTCAAATAGAAGCTTTGATAAAAAATCAAATTCCAAACAACAAAAAGTTCCAGATAAAATTGATAAAACTCAAGGCAAACCTTTGTTAATAAATAAAGATTCCTTAATAAATTCAGCTATAAAAATTGCTGATTCAATTGTTATTAAAGACTCCTTACAAATAGCTTTAAAAACAGCTAAAACCAATGCTAATTTTGTAAATGATTCCATTGCAGCTTCTGATTCCATTCAAACAACTTTAAAGCCTGTTAAAATAGATACAACACTTATTGCTGATTCTAAAGAAAAGTCTTTGTTTAATTTACAACTGGGAAATTCTATCATGTATCAAACAAAACATTACAGGTATTTTCAAACAACTGCAAATAATTTTTTTGGTGAAGCTTTTGTAAATGAAATTGAGGATCATACTTCTTATCAAAATTTTGACGGACAACTTTATTTGCAACTTTACTCAATTTATACGGGAAGTGTAAAATTTAAAACCAACTATTTTAATTATAATTATCACTATAACAGTGTTTTATATTACGATGACTATACTGTTTCAGATAAATTAAAAGGTGATGCACTTTCTATTGGAGCTGAATGGGTTAAAACCTTTGGAGATCTTCAATTGAAAGCCGATGCCTCCACAATTTTATTTGGCGATATTCACGGAAACACTTTAAAAACAGCCATTACTTATAAAATGGATAGTGTTTTTAACCTTCAGGGCTATGCTGAATTCACCTCAAAGTCACCAGATTTTAACAAGCAATTGTACCAAAGTGATTATATAGATTACAACTGGCAAAACAATTTTGGTAACGAAAAAACAGTCACTTTTGGTGGTTTAATCAATTTTAGAAAATACGGAGGTGTAGAAGCCAGTTATAATGCCATTGATAGTTATATTTATTTTAATGAAGATGCTAAACCTGAACAAGCATCTGAAACACTTAATTATTTTAAAATAAAACTGTTAAAGGAATTTACTTACGGAAAATTTTCGCTTGACAATACTGTTATGTATCAAAGTGTAATTTCAGGAGAATCGTTTTTTAGGGTTCCTACTTGGGTAACCAGAAATACCCTTTATTATGCAACCGATGTTTTTAAAGGCAAACCTTTATACTTACAAACAGGCGTAACTTTCAGCTATTTTAGCAGCTATAAAATGAATGCTTATAATCCGTTAATTAGCGAGTTTACCATTCAAAATACTGATGAAATTGGCAATTTCCCTGTGTTAGATTTCTTTTTTAATATGAGAATTCAGCGTACCAGAATCTATTTACAATTCGAAAATATCAGTGCTGGTTTTACAGGAAGAAATTATTATTCAGCGCCAACGTATCCTTATCGAGATTTTACTTTTAGAATTGGATTGGTTTGGAACTTCTTTATATAGTTAATTCAAAGTTTTAAGTTTGGAATTTGGAAAGAATTAAATAAAATAAAACAATTTACACCCTTCAACCTTTAAACCCATCAACCTAAAAAAATAAACTATTTTTTACTTGTTAATTGTCTAATTTTAATATTAAAAGCAGCAAAAGTTAGGGTCATAATTGGACTTAACCAGTTAAATATTGCATAGAAAAAGTACTCATGAACACCTACCCCCAATACACCTGCTTGATATGCCCCACAGGTATTCCAAGGTATTAATACCGAAGTTACTGTACCAGAATCTTCTAAGGTTCTACTTAGATTTTCGGGTGCTAGATTTTTGTCTTCATAAGCCTTCTTAAACATTTTACCTGGAATTACAATAGCTAAATATTGGTCTGAAGCAATTACATTTAAACCAACACAACTTACAACTGTACTTGCAAACAATCCAAAAACAGAAGTTGCTATTTTTAACAATGCATTTGTGATTTTTGCTAATGCTCCAATAGCATCCATAATACCTCCAAACACCATAGCGCAGCAAATTAGAAAGATGGTCCATAACATTCCTTTCATTCCTCCCGAACTAAACAATTCATTCAGTTTTTCATTATCTGTAACAATTTCAGTATCCACAAAAATGGCATTAAACACTGATTGTCCTTTTGATTCAGATAAACTGCTTAATATTTCAGGCTGAAAAATAAATGCAAATATTGCCGCCAAAATAACACCAATTCCCAAAGCAATTAATGGTCTTGTTTTGGATACAATTAGCACAATTACAGCAAGCGGCACTAAAAATAAATAAAGGGATATATTAAAAGTACCATTTATTGAATGTAACAAACCACTTATATCTGCATTTCCAGTGGTTTCAATTGTGAAACTTAAAATAGCAAAAACAATTAATGTGATAATATAGGTTGGTACGGTTGTAAATGTCATATAACCAATGTGTGTAAATAAATCGGTTCCAGCCATTGCAGGTGCTAAATTTGTAGTGTCGCTCAAAGGCGACATTTTATCTCCAAAATAGGCGCCTGAAATTACAGCTCCTGCTATCATCCCAGTTGGAATTCCAAGTGCAGTACCAATTCCAACCAAAGCAATACCAACTGTTGCAGAAGTGGTCCAGGAACTACCTGTTGCAACTGATATTACCGATGATATTATTACCGAGGCTGGTAAAAATATAGTAGGGCTCAACACTTGTAATCCATAATAAACCATTGCGGGTATAATCCCACTTACTAACCAAGTACCAGCCAAAGCACCTACTAAAAATAAAATCATAATAGGTACCAAAACACTTTTTATGTTTTCAGAAATCTCTTTAAACATGCGTTCTAAAGAAACTTTATTAAAAAACCCAACAATGGCAGCAAAAAACCCTCCTGCTAATAAAATAAACTGATTTGAATACTCCCCCAATAATTCTCCGCCCGCTAAAAAAATATTATAAGCCAGCATACACATTAATAAAACCACAGGAATTAAGGCTTCCCAAATACTTAATGCTTTATTTCTTATAATTTTTTGCCCTTGAATATCAATTTCCGATGAGTTTTTGTTGTCTTCCATGCTGAATTATTAATAGAAATGTAATGATACGGAAATTTGAAAGTTTTTGCAACAAAAAAACCCGCTCAAAACTGAGCGGGCTGTAATCAAAAAAAAAAAATCGAAACATTATAACACGCCAACTGTTTTCATGCATTTTCTCATGGCTCTATAAGTTCTTTCAATATCGTTATCTAAACCTATTGAAAAACGTATAATTCCGTCTGAAAGTCCCATCTCAGCTTGTTCTTCAGTAGGTATTTCTGAAGAAGTACTCGTTCCTGGAGCACTAAACAGTGTTTTATAAAATCCTAAACTTACAGCTAAATAACCTAAGTTTTCGTTTTGCATCAGTTCCATTAATTCATTGGCTTTTTCCAAATTCCCAACATCAATGGTCATAATTCCACCAAAACCATATTCTTTGTTATACATGGTTTTAAAAAGTTCATGATCTTTATGACTTTTCAAGCCAGGATACACAACCTTTAAACCATCTTCTTCAAAATTTTCAGCTAAATACAATGCATTTTCGCTGTGCTTTTTCATTCTAATATGTAAAGTTCTTAAGTTTTTCAAAATACTAGCAGCTCTTAAACTATCCATTACAGGACCCAATAACATAGCAGCTCCGTCGTTCACATTTCGAAGACTATCAATAAATTTTTGAGTTCCGCAAACCACACCTCCAACAGTGTCGTTGGTTCCATTAATAAATTTTGTTAAACTATGAATGGTAATATCAGTTCCTAATTTTTGAGGTGATATTAACATTGGTGAAAAAGTATTGTCAACTACTAACAAAATATTGTGTTTTTTTGCAATTTTAGACAATGCTGAAAGATTTGCAATTTCCAATAACGGATTACTGATAGCTTCACAGTAAATCATTTTTGTAGTTGCATTGATGGCTGCTTCAACAGCTTCGAGCGAAGTAATATCAACAAATGATGTAGTTATAGCTAGTTTTGGAGCAAAGTTTTTTAAGAAAGCATAGGTACCTCCATAAATGGTTCGTGCTGAAACAATATGATCTCCAGCATTACAAACTTGTAAAAAAACAGAAGTAATTGCACCCATACCTGAAGCTGCAACATTAGCAGTTTCAGTAAATTCCATAGCAGCCAAGGCTTTGCTTAAATACAAATTACTTGGGCTTGTATGTCGCGAATACAAATAACAACCCTCAGCGTGTCCTTCAAAGGTATCAAGCATTGTTTTAGCATGCAAAAAGGTATATGTTGCAGAATCTGAAATTGAAGGATTTACACCTCCAAATTCTCCAAAATATTGTAAATCTTGGATGTTGTTTGCTGGTTTATTGCTCATGATAAGTCTATTTTATTTCAAAATTACAATATACTTATCATTAATTCTGATATATTTACTTATTTCAGTTATTTACACTTTTATTATACCATATAGAAGAAATAAATACTGTTTGAATGGAATTATTTTATTAATTTTAGAAAAATTTACTAGAAATGTACAATTTGGACAGTATAGACAAACAAATTTTAGCCCTTTTACAGGATAATTCTAAAATTAACATCAAAGAAATTGCTTTAAAAGTTGATTTGACAGCAACCCCAACATACGACAGAATTAAACGCATGGAAAAATCGGGCATTATAAAACGTTATGTTGCCGAACTTGATAAAGAAAAAATTGGATTGGATTTGGTGGTTTTTTGTCAGGTAACCCTACAAGTGCATTCAAAAAGCTTGATAACACAATTTGAAAATTCCATCTCAAAAATGCCTGAAATTATTGGCTGTTATCATATTGCAGGAAATTTCGACTATTTATTAAAAATTGTAACACCTAATATAAAATCGTATCAACTTTTTTTAAAAAATAAGCTCTCGGTTTTAGAATCGGTTTCAACAGTGCAAAGTAATTTTGTGATGAGCACTGTAAAAGAACATTCTAAACTGGAACTACTATAATAAAAAAGGCTGTTTTGAATTTAAATTCAAAACAGCCTTTAATCGAAACAAATAATGCTTATTTATTCGCTACAATGGTAACTTGTAAATCAAATTCATCGTTGATAAACTTGTCTGCCAAATCATTAAAAAATGATTGTGATTTGTACTTAATATTATAATGAGCTCTATCAATTTGGAAAGTTTTACTTGTTAATGTAACTGTATTTCCCTTAGTAGCAATTTCAGCCTCAAAAGTGATTTCTTTTGTAATATTTTTAATGGTTAAATTTCCTGTTATATGAGCTTTCCCATCCATATGATGAATTTTTGTAACAACAAATTTAGATGTTGGAAACACCTCAACTTCAAAAAAGTCGGCCGATTTTAAATGTCCTTCTAATTTTGCACTTCCGTCGGCATCTTTAATTGATGACATATCAGCTACAAATGAACCTGATTTTAATTTATTGCCATTCATTACAATTGTTCCAGACTGTAGCAAAACCGTTCCAGTATGTGAACCTGTAGGTTTATACCCTTTCCAAGTTAATGTTGAACTTGCTGAATCTACTTTATATGTTTCTTCAACAATTGGATTTGGTTTCACAAAAGACATGGTTACAAATGCAATTGCCACTAAAATAATTCCTATTTTTTTCATTTTTATATTTTTATTAATTAGTAATTGTTGCAATAGTAATGTTTTTGATTAAAACCTTTCACCAAAATCGACCTTTTTAATAAATTTTTAACGAATAAATTTATGGCATTACCTTTTCTAAAACGACACTTTCCAAATTTTTATTCACAATAATTTTAAAAAAGTCTTTAATTTCATCATAATTTTTAGCTGGATATATAGCAGTATTAATTGTTAATTGAGATTGCACATTTATTCTATCACCCATTACCTTAATATCAAATAAATAAACACCTAAATTATTTGGCAGGCCAATTGCTATACTTTCTGGAACAGAAGTAACTTGATAACCTTCGGGTATTGTAAAAGAAATGGCATTTTTATCAGAAATAGGAGCGCCAAAATCAATTGGATATTCTCTTTTTTCAAGCTTGAATGGGTTTTCATTTTCAGCATTAAATAGTAAAGGTTTAAAATAAATTTTATTTCCTACAAGATCCGTCAAGTCTTCAGAATTGAATTTATACATTTCAACAAGGGGTTTATAAACATCTTCCTTATTGGTTATTTTATAATCTTCAATTTCAATATTATTATTCTTTTCAATTTTGTTAATAATATCTTCATCTTTTATTTTATAATATTTATCTCTATAATTTATGGCATTTAAATTTTTATATGACTTTCTGAAAACGCCATCAACCTTTCCATACTCATTAATTGCTACCATGACATTTGAAGTTGACTCTGAAGGTTCCGAAGCACTTAAATCAATTTCACTTGAGGTTCCGTCTTTTCTAATTAATCTTCCCTTCCAGTTTAAATCTCTTAGAGGTAAATTATTTGGGCTACTATTTGGGTCGGTAGCATCTAACAACACAATTCCATTAGCTATTTCAACAGCAGCTATAACAAAGTTAAAACCATTGATTGTTGGAAACAAAGGTATTCCATTAGATCGAGTACTTATTAATACTGGATTTGCCGTTAAACCAGCTGAATTTAACATGGAAACTAAGTTTAAATTAATATCGGCAGCATTGCCAACACCTTCTTTATAAGCTTGCTTGGTTCCTTTGTAGGTAGTAAAACCATCATAGTCGTTCCATTTCATTTTTTGTCTTACCAATTCAAAGATGGCTACCATTTTCTCATTGTCTGTTTTTGCCGAAGCTAAAACCTGTGCCAAATCATCAGTATAATGGTTAGATTTATAAATTTGATTGCTAAAATCTGAGTCGCTATAAATGCTCTTTGTTACATCATCCCAAGTTGAAGCATAGAATTTTATAGGTTCATTTGGCCAATGCAATTCAGAATATTCATACTCCATAGCCCCAAAATAGTTTTTTATATTATCTACAAATGGCTCTTCAATTAACGCTGGCACATTTTCGGTTGTATATGTTTCCTTGAATGCTGTGTAATCTATTTTAGATTGTGAAAAAGAAGTTTGTACAACAGCATTCCTATTAGCTACTCCGTCTCCCCTAACTTTATTTATTATTGTAATTGAACGTTGCTTTTTGTCAACTTGAGGTGTTAAAAAAATATATCCTTTAGAATTTTTCTTATAAACAAAGTATTCTGGGGTTTCAATACTAACTTCCAGTTTTTTAACTGGTATACTATATTGAAATTGCACTTCATCAATTGAATAAAAGGGTGAAGTGATTTTATATTTCCACTCAATAATACAACCTGGACTTAAATTTGGCATTGTAAATTTTTGTTCAGACCAGTATTTATTAATTTCCTCATCAAAAACATCATTTTTACCTAAATCAACCTCAATAACTTTGTCATTTTCAAGAACAAAAGTTGTGGCTTTTAAATTGGTTATTTTTTCTTTTGCACTTGAAGATTGGTATAACTTAACTTTTTTAGTAGCCCAACCAAAACCTTCTGCATTGTATAATTTAATTCTTTCCTGAACATCAGTAACAACCTGAAAACCTTGCTCCTGATTGTATTCAAAATAGGTATCTCTGCTTTTATATAAAATAACGGCATTGGCTGAAGAATCTAACTCATAATATTTTTCTTCCAATTCTTCTTTTGAAACCTTCCCAAACTTATAATCTTGAGCTGAAATAGTACTAAAACTAAAAAAAATGACTAGAGAAACTAAAAAAATTTTCATTACACTTTACTTTTTAAAATTATTTTTGAATTATCGTATTTATTAATATCTTTTCTGAAATCTCTATAAACCTCATACTCTTCTTTTGGATACTTCCCTTCATTAATTTGAATGGTTCTTTTATACAAATAAGTTTGTTCATCTATTTTAGAAACTTCAACTGAATACTTCCCAAACTTGGATTCAATTATTTTACTTTCAGGCATAAATACAACATCAAAATTTACTGGTAATTTTATTTCAATTTCATCAATATCTAAAAAGCCTTGAGAAATTTCAAGTGGTAATTTTCTGTCTCTCACCCTACTTGGTGTGTCTAAATTTCTATTAAATGCATTTATTGGAATAAGCATTTCATTGCCACTATTTGTTGCATAATTAGATGCTTCAAACTCAATTATTTCATCAAAGGAGCTTTCATTTTTATTATTGAAAACTTCAAGTTTTATAAAATTGATATTATTTATATCCGAAAAGTAGTCCTTAAACAACAGTTTTAAATCTGTAAAATTTACACCATCATTTCTCAATAAATTATCCATATATTGAGTTCCAGCTGAAGTTATTTTTACTTTGGCATTAATACTTCCATTGGTAGTAACTTCATAATCTCCACTCGTTTTCTGAAAATTTTCTGAAGCTTCATAAATTTTTGTATGTTTAATAATTCCACCTTCTGGTGTAATTACCAATACATTTCTGTCATCAGTAAAATTGCCCAAATACCCAAAAGGCACTTTTTGATTGGTACATTCCAGCCAAATATCTCCATTATTTGTAGGCAAGTTTAAAATAATATGATTCCCTTGCATTGAAAAAAAGTCTTCTTCAACATCTCTGTTTTCATCACCTGCCCACACAATTGTGTAATAAGCTTCTATGCCAACAGCGTTTAATAACACTTTTGTGTAATTAGACAAACCTTTACAATCGCCATACCCAAGCCGGTGCACATCATTTGCTTTTATAGGCATCCAACCTCCAATACCTTCCTGTACACTAATATACCTCGTTTTATTTTGAACATACTGATAGATTATTTTAGCTTTTTCAACCGGATCTGAAATTCCGTTAACAAGGGACAAAACCTCCGTTTTGACTGAATCTGATATTTCATCATTTCCATTGAGCAAAAAATCAAATCTCCACTTCCCAAATTCTGACCAATTGCTCGCTTTTCCATCAATACCTTCCAAACTAAAATTACTTAAACCAACCAATAACGTTGGTGTAAAATCTTCTAACGTTGGGCTGTATGGTTCATTTTTTATAGCTTCCTGATTGGTAAGAATATAGGATAAATTTGTGTTTGAAGTGTTTTTTTCAATATGATAATCTTCAAAGTTTTTCTCTTTAAATCTAATATTCAATCCTTCAGCAGATTTTACTGTATAGCTACTTTTTATAACAGATGTTAAATAACTATTTACTGGTTTCCAGCTTGGCACAAACCCTGTATTGATGGATTCAACTTCAAATTCAAAAAAAATTGTATATGGATATGCAATAGGTATGTAATTATAATACAGCATTCTGCTATCTCCATAAAGCGTTCCGCCATCAACAGCACTTATATCATTAAAATCTTTGCTTTTAATTTTTAAAATTTCATTTCCAGCAGCATTATAAATGAAGGCTTCAACATTTTTGATTTTTTGATTTTTGTCAAATGGAACGTACAAATGGCTATTATGATCTCCTATTTTATTCAAAACCGTAACAGCCGATTTTACTTTAATAGCCATTTTATTTTGAGAAAAAACTTCAATTAGCATTTCATCAAAACGAATTACAGCATTGGCATTTGAGGTATATTTTTCTGGAATTTCTGAAACACTAAAATTATATTCCTGTGAATATAAGAGTGTTGAAAAAAGAAAATAGATAATTGGGGTTAATCTTAATCTCCTCATGAATTTTTATTTCGCTAAAAATACAAAAAACGACTAATTAATCCTTAATAATTATGGTTTTTTTGAATCAATAATAATCGTTACAGGTCCATCATTTAACAATTCAACTTTCATATCGGCACCAAATTCTCCTGTACCTACTTTTTTGTTGATTTGCTTTTCAAATTCAGCAATAAATTGTTCGTATAATGGAATGGCAATTTCAGGTTTTGCCGCATTTAAATAGGAAGGTCTATTCCCTTTTTTAGTACTTGCCTGAAGTGTGAACTGACTGACAATAATAACATCTCCATCAACATCAATTAATGACCTGTTCATAACATCATTTTCATCATTAAAAATACGAAGATTGGCTATTTTTTTCGAAAGCCATTCAATATCTTCAGCAGTATCAGCAGGTTCAATTCCCAACAAAATAAGTAAGCCATTGTTTATTCTACTTACTATTTTTTGATTAATAGTTACTGAAGCTTTTGAAACTCTTTGGATAACGGCTTTCATATTTTTATTGTTGAATGGTTGAATGGTTTATAGGTGTAATGGAAGGTTTCGACTGCTCTCAACCACTAAACCCTTTTGGCTTTTCAACCCTTAAACTTATAAACTTTTTAAAAACATTAACTATAAATATCAACCCTATAATGTTCATCATCTCCTTCAACCATTTGTACATAACTGTTATATCTAGAAGCTGCAATTTCACCAGTTTCAACAGCTTCTTTTATGGCACATATTGGTTCGTTAATATGCAAACAATTGTTGAATTTACATTTTGATTTCAATTTAAAAAACTCAGGGAAATAATCTGTAATTTCTTCAGGTTTAAAATCAACCAATCCAAACCCCTTAATTCCCGGCGTATCAATAATAAAACCACCAAAACTAAGCTCAAACATTTCTGCAAAAGTTGTAGTATGCATTCCCTGCTTGTGTTGTTTTGAAACTTCTTTGGTTTTTAAATTCAATGACGGCTCAATTGCATTTATTAAAGTAGATTTTCCAACACCCGAATGTCCTGAAAACATGGTTATCTTATCTTTCATCAACGCTTTTACTTCATCAATTCCAATATTTTTTGTTGCTGAAATAGCGATGCATTTATAACCAATGTCTGAATAAATCTGATCTAACATGGCTAATTTATCCAGCTCTTCATCACTATAAATATCTAACTTATTAAACAGCAATACTGTTTTAATTGAATACGCTTCGGCAGTGGCTAAAAAACGATCAATAAACCCAGTAAATGTTGGCGGACTGTCTATAGTTACCAATAAAAAAGCTATGTCAATATTGGCTGCAATTATATGAGTTTGCTTTGAAAGGTTAACTGATTTACGAATGATATAATTTTTTCTGTCGAAAATTTTATTAATTACACCCGTTTCTTTGCCATCTTCAAATTCAAAATTTACCTGATCCCCAACGGCAACCGGATTGGTACTTTTAATACCTTTCATTCTGAATTTTCCTTTTAAACGACAATCAACTTTTTTACCATCTTCATAGTAAACAGTGTACCAACTTCCCGTAGATTTTGTAACTACTCCTTTCAATTTTTATTTTTATTTTTTGCTAAAACCAATTTACAAATATAGTGATTTTGATGTTTGCTGGTTAGCTCCTAATTTTTAGTCTAACCTTACTTTTCTTACTCAACAAAAGTATAGGATGTTTTAGAAACCTGTGTAAGTCTAAAATAACCAAATGCATAATTCTCGGCATTTGTAATATTGATACAGTTTCCTTTTAATTGCGCAGGAATAGTTGCAAAAGGACCTCCCTCTGCAGATTGTTCAACTAATAACCGAATGAAATTATAATATTGTTTTGAAATTCCATAAAGAGCTATATCAAGGTTATCTCCAACAACATAATCTTCATCTTCATTAAAAATTACCATTTGATTTCCGTCAGTAAATTCATCTGAAATATCAAATAGTATAGGTAAATAATCGCCTTGTTGTTGAAATTTCATTAAATAATAATTTTCAATTCCAGCTCTATCTGTAAACAAAACATTTACCTCTAAGGCTTCTTTATCAAAACCTTGGTCGATTGACTGATAAACCTCATCAATATCCACAACCGACATTAAAGTTTCAATTGCAGTATAAGTTTCATTATTGTAAACAACCTCAAGCGTATATTCCTGATTTACTTCAGGAATAAAATTTGAAGTAAAGTATTCACCATTGTTCAAATCTGCAAATGAAAATACAACTCCATTTGCATTATTTGTTACTTTAACTGTTGCACCAGCAACTGGAATCACTTTATTTTCATCAAAATAAGGTGTTGATAAACTTAAATGAATGGTTTGTTGATTTCCTAAAGTTCCATTTTCCCAATCTAAGGATGCTTCTATAACCAATCTTGGTGCCGCTGTTGGCACATCAACATCAACCACCTCAGTACACGATACTGTTATTAATGAAAAAAGTAAGATATAATATTTTAAATGTGTCGTCATTTTCTTAAAATTTAAAATTATAAGTTACCGATGGAATAATTCCAAAAATAGTAGTTCTGGTTGCTTCATTTATACCTGTTTCTATATTTTGACCGAAAGATATTGATGCAGCATTCATTCTATTATAAGCATTGTAAACACCAAATACCCATTCGCCTTTCCAACTGTTTTCAGGTTTTTTATTAGGAACCAAAGTAGCTGAAATATCTAATCTGTGGTACGAAGGTAAACGTTCCGAATTTCTATTGGTATAACTCGCTACGGAAATTCCTTCATACACATATTGTCCGGTTGGATACGTTACAGGTCTACCTGTTTGAAAAATAAAATTTGCACCAAAAGTCCATTTTTTATTTAAGTTATAAGCTCCCGTTATGGAGAAATCATGGGTTCTGTCATAAGCTGAATTGTACCAATTCCCATTGTTAATTCCAGGACCTCCAGCATTTCCTCCTAAGGTTAATTGCTCGGTTTTTGACAAAGTATACGCAAACCAACCCGTAAATTTACCCACTGTTTTACGTAGTAAAAATTCCAAACCGTATGCTCTGGATTCTCCATTTAAAATTACTCCTTCAATATAATTGTTACCAATTAAATTTGCCCCATCAATATAATCTATTCTATTGTTAACAGTTTTATAATACGTTTCTACTTCTAAAGAAAGCATTTTATCTTTAAAATTTTTATAATACCCTACTGAATATTGATTGGATAATTGAGGTTTTATATACTTTCCACTTGGTGTCCAAACATCTAAAGGTGTTACATTGGTTGTATTTGACAATAAATGAATGTATTGTGCTGTTCTTGAAAATCCTGCCTTTAATGACGACATATTATTCAACTCAAATGCCATAGCAAAACGAGGTTCAAAGTTACCAAAAGTGGCAATTTTATCATTTTTTGAATACACTTGCTCTCCAATTGTTGTTCCTGTTTCATAAATGCCTAATTGACTATTATAAACTACGGGTAAGTTATTTTCATACAAAGCAATTGATTGCCCACCTAAACGATTAAAAAAGCTATAACGCAAACCATATTCTAAAGAAAAACGTTCACTTATTTTTTGTTCTGCACTTACATAAAACCCAGCTTCAAAAGCTCTTTTTTGGTCCAATTCATAATAATTTATGGAGGACGATTCACTTGTTGGGCTAATCACGCCAGGATTGAAATCGTATCCAATTGTATTGGCTCCAAAATTTAATTTTATGGCATCATTGGCATAATACATAAAATCGTATTTGAGGTTGTAATTGGTAATAGAAGATTTCCAATTGAATTCAAATAATTTCAAACCAAATTCATAATCATACTTACTGTAAATCAATGAAAAATTAGAAAAAAGCTTATCACTAAACATATGATTCCACCTTAAATTCCCCGATAAATTTCCATAATTATTGTTGAAGGTTTCATCAAAATCCATATTATCTCTACCAAAATAACCCGAAACAAATAATTTGTTGTTATCATTAATGGCGTAATTTCCCTTTAGGTTTAAATCGTAAAAACCAACGCCATAATCTTTATTCAACCCTTCTAAAAATACATTTGCGTAAGAAGCTCTTCCCGCTACAATAAAGGATCCTTTTTCTTTAAAAAGAGGTGCCTCAACGGCTAAACGACTAGATATCAAACCTATGCCACCTGTCATTTTAAACTGTTTGCTGTTCCCGTCTTTCTGACGCACATCTAAAACTGAAGAAACTCTACCACCAAAGCGAGCAGGAATACCACCTTTGTACAATTTGATATCTTTAATAGCATCAGCATTAAAAACTGAGAAAAACCCAAAAAGATGCGATGTATTGTAAATAATAGCTTCATCTAACAAAACCAAATTTTGATCTACGCCACCACCCCGAACGTTAAACCCACTAGAGCCTTCCCCATTATCCGTAACCCCTGGCAGTAACATTATTGATTTTAAAATATCTACCTCGCCTAGCACTACTGGCATTTGTTTTATGGTTTCTGCATTCAATTTTAAAACACTCATTTGAGGTTTTTTAATATTTACAACTTCTGACTGATCAGAAGTTATCACTACCTCTTTTAGTTGGGTTGAATTTACTTCTAACTCAGCATCAAATTTTTGTTCATTTGATAAATCAATTTCTTGTTCAATTGAAGTATAACCTAAATAGGAAATCACTAAGGTATAATTGCCTGAAGACGCAGTAATCGAGTAAAATCCGTATTCGTTACTCAAAACACCAATACTGGTATTTTTCAGAAAAACGGAAGCTCCAAATAAGGTTTCTCCATTACTAGCATCTTTTACAATTCCACTAATTGTATGGCGTTCTTGAGCATACAAAATGGAAGTAAAAAGTATAAATAATAATGCGAATTTTTTCAATCTAATTTTTTTACTTTAAGGACTAACAATTTAATTATATTGAAAATTGTTAAGAATTTGAAGTAACAAAAGTAGGTAAGTAAGTTTATTTAATAAGAAGGGATAGCCTATTTTATTTTTAAAATTTTAAGGTTGTTATTTTTATTTAAAATTAAGAAGTGAATTTTATTGCCAATTGTAATTTTTTTAATGGCTTTAGCCTCATTAAAATTGAAATAACTAGTATCGTTTAAAAAATTAAATTTGCCTTCGCCGTTTCCTAATAAAACAGTTCCAACTGAAGCGTCGTATCTTATGGTCTCAACCTCGGCATCGTATACATTTCCAACACTAAAAATATCTAAAAAACCATCATTATTCACATCAACAGCCTCTGAATTTAATATGGGACTAAATTGTGCCTGAATGGGTAATTCTTGAATCTCGAAAGTGCCATTTTGCCTATTTCTTAAAATATACGATTGAAATTTATGCGCTTGGTAATGGGTAGCTTTGTTTAATTTTTCGGCTCCGTAAATATCGGGCAATGTTAAAGATGCAAATTCTTTAAATGATTTTACTTTTTCATTTAGAACTGGCACTTGCTGTGACGAACATTCTTTCCCGCGAACAGGTAATAATTCCCCAGTTTTAGAAACTTTACTCAATACAACATCAAAGGTTTTGTTGTTATCTAAAAAATCGGCATAAATATGTAGTGGCTTTTGTGAGGTAGGATGAAATTTATTATTTATTCCCCAATTACCAATTATATAATCTTTAAAACCATCGTTATCAACATCAATTTCTTTAATACTTTGTATCCAGCCATTTGACTTTTCTAATACAGAAATTTCCTTTTTAATAAATTTACCTTCAATATTTTCAAAAATAACAACAGGCATCCATTCACCAACTACAATTAAATCTTTATCGCCATCATTGTCAAAATCTGAAAAAATGGCATCGTTAACCATTTTTAATTCAGACAGGTCATTTATTTTTTCAGAAATAATATTTACAAATTGTCCGTTTCTATTTTCCAATAAATAAGAAGCACTTGCTAAAGGATACTTGCCATGAACCACCCTACTCCCAACAAAAATATCTATGTCACCGTCACTGTCAAAATCGGCTGAAGTAATTCCTTTTGAATTGGTTAGAATTTTTGGTAAGTTCGTTGCTTTTTTAAAATTCCCTATACCATCATTTAAATACAATCGATCTTGCAAAAGTTCGCTGTTTTCTTTTATTTCATAACCACCTGAAGTAACGTATAAATCTAAATCGTTGTCGTTATCAATATCTAAAAATTCAGCATCAGTATCTTCAAAATTTTTATCTAAAGCAAATAAATTAACGTTTGTATTTTTAAAGGTTCCATTTTTATTTTGAACATACAAAGCTGCAGGTGAACCTGTTCCATTTCCAACAAAAAAATCATCTAAGCCATCATTATTTACATCAGCAACAGCTAAAGGAGTACTCATTTCTGATTGCTTCTGTGGAATTAACAATTGCAAATCAAAATCGTTAAAATTATTTTCTTTTTGTGAAAAATGAATGTCTAATTCTGTTGGATTTACAGCTTCAAATATTGTAACTTTTTTTGCTAATTTGGAAAGTTGTTTATCGGCATTTTTAAAATTTAAAATATGTCTTTTGTTTATTGAAAAGTCTACCATTTTTTGAGTAAATCCATTTGGCCAGATAACTTCAATACTGTCAATTTTAGTGCGATTTCCCAAACCAAAATTTATGGTATTTGAAACTGAAGATTGAAAACCTCTACTTGTATAAACTTCTTTAGATTGCTGTAAATCATCCGCAAAAACCTTTACTTTGGCTCCAATTCCATTTCTGTTGTTTTGTGGCCCTTCAAAAGAAAAAGAAACAAAATTGTTGTTGGCATTATTTTGATAAATAGAAGCTTCTTCAGCCATATTATTTAACACCAAGTCTAAATCTCCATCATTGTCCAAATCAGCATAAACTGCACCATTTGAATTTATTTCTGCATTTAGTCCCCAATTTTGTGTTGAATTTGTGAAAGTTAAATTTTTATTATTTTGAAAAATATAATTACTCAATTTGCTAGAAGGCATCATTTGAATTGCTTCCTCTAACGACACCTTTTTTCGGTTTTGAATATTGGTTTTCATTTGATTTCTAAAATCTTGATTGGATAAATCGTGCTCAATTCCATTGGTCACGAACAAATCGTTGAAACCATCGTTATCAAAATCGGCTATTAAAGGGGCCCAACTCCAATCTGTTTTTGCAACGCCTGCCAATTGCCCAATTTCACTAAAGGTTCCGTTGTTATTATTTAATTGTAACATATTAGACATATATTGATAATGATATCCTGCATTCACCATCGACCAAAAATTATCGGTACTCATAGTTGCCATATTTTCTTTTCCACGAATGTGGTCTTCGGCCATCATATCTAACACAACCAAATCGGGTTGTAAATCGTTATTTAAATCAGCAAAATCTGATCCCATACTGTTGTAAGAAATGTGATTAAAGCGGGTTGAAATTTCATCCTTAAAAGTGCCATTTCCCTTATTGATATATAAAAAATCTGGTTCTAAAAAATCGTTTGCTACATAAATATCAGGTAAATTATCGTTGTTAAAATCACCAATAACTGCACTTAATCCCCATGCTTTATTAGCAACTCCAGCTTCTTTAGTTACGTTTACAAATCGATTTCCATCATTTCTAAACAATTGATCTGAACTGTAATCTTGAATATTTTGTTGAACTTCATGACTTATAAAAGTGTTATTTTGAAAATCTTCTCTATGATTAACTAAATACATATCTAAATCGTTATCTTGATCAAAATCAAAAAAATATGCCTGAACCGAAAACCCAAAATGATCTAAATTATAGGACGCACCACTTTCTTTAAAAGTATTATTTTGTTGATTAATAAAAAGTTTGTTTTTTCGGAGTTCATGGCTTTCCAACGCGCCCGATTTGCAAACATAAATATCTAAATAACCATCGTTATTAATATCAACCATTGTTACACCTGTAGTCCAACCTTGCCCATCAGCTGTATTTGATTTTTTAGTAATATCTTCAAACTTAAAATTACCTTGATTTAAATACAATTTGTTAGATTCCTGATTTGAAGTGAAATACAAATCTTGCAAACCGTCATTGTTTATATCCCCAACTGCAACACCTCCCCCATTATAGATGTACGAATAGTTTATAAAATTAAAATACAGATTTTCTTTGACCGTATTTTTGAAATGAATATTTGTTTGTTTGTTGTTAATTAAGGAAAAAAGTGTGCTTTCAGTTAATGGTTGTATTTTATTATTTGAAGTATCACAAGCCACTAATAAAAAAAATATTAACAATATTTTTACGAAGTAATTTTTTAAGAATTTACCTATCATAATCAATTAAAATATTAAAACCCATTGGGTGTAATTAAAGAAAATTAATTTTTATTTGAAACTCATAAACCAATTAACACCTAAATGTCCGTCTGAGCACTTCGACTAAGCTCAGTACAGGCTTGTCGAAGACTTTATAAAAGAAGCATTTCGACAAGCTCAATGTGACAATTAGTACAAATTTGACTTTTTAGAATAATTACACCCAACGGGTTATTAAACTAAAAAATTGGCTTCTTTTATTTTGTGAATTACATTATCTATTGGGCGTTTAACAAAACGCGATGCTTTTAATCCTCTTTCTTTTAAAGCTTCCATAATATAATCCTGTGCGTAAAAAGCAATAGAACCAACAAAATACAAAGGCACCGTTCTCAATTCTTCTTTAAATTGTAGAATATTATTTTCTATAAATTTGTCAATACCTTCTCTTAATATTCTTTCAATCAAATCCTCGTTTTTATGTTTGAACATAAACTGGGCAAACGCTGCCAAATATTGGTTTGGTGTATTGCTTTGGTATAAATTTTCAATTACGATTGATTCATCTAAACAAAAAGCGGTTTCAAAAGCTATTTTTAAATCGGGTGACATTTGGTTGTAATAATAACTTTTTAGCAATTCTTTTCCAAAATAATTACCACTAGCTTCATCCATTAACAAATACCCCATTGCTGGTACTTTTAACTGGATATTTTCACCGTCATAAAAACAACAATTAGAACCTGTTCCTAAAATACAAACCACCGCTGGTTTATTGGTTGTTGCCCAAATTGCCGCCATCGTATCTTCTTTCACAACCAACTTGGCTATTGGGAATAGTTTAGTTAATACACTTTCAATTATCTGAATTGATTTTATAGTATTACACCCCGCTCCAAAAAAATAAACAGCTTTTATTTCATTTTTATATTGAAGTAATGTTTCACTATTCAATAAAATTGCTTCAAGTTTTTCGGAATTTAAAATGGCTGGATTTAAACCTTCTGTTCTTATTTTAATAGGTTCTTCAACCTTATTTTTAAATAAAATCCAGTCGCACTTTGTAGAACCGCTGTCTGCAATTAATAACATAATTGTACTATTTTTAAAATTATATAAGTTTTAAAATTGAAGTTTTTTATTGCTTTAGCTTTTTGTTATTTGGTGTAATATTTAAGGAGCTTTGCTTCATTAAAAAAGTATAAATCAAATTGAAATCATCTAAAACTGCCAGTTCAACATCTACAACGGGAGATTTTAAAGTTTGCAACATGTCGCTAATTTTTTGAAGCTGTTCTTTACTAACTTCATTTTGCTGTAATGCATTTTTAAAATCTTTTGAAACAGTTGCTAAATTGTCATATAAAGGTGTAATTGTATTTAAAACAGGATTCTTTTTTAAGGTTTTAAACACTTCATAATTTGAAATCCAGCCGTCAAAAAAAGCTATCAAATTACTTCTGTTTACAATATTTTGATTTTCAACATACATTTCCACGGCACTTTTAAATCCAAAACTGTCCACAGCATCAACTGTACAAGCATCTGCAAAAAGTGTAAAAGGTGAATATGTTTTATACTCAGTTCCTTGCTCGTTTCTGGTATAAATTTTAAGAGGTTCACATACTCTTGTTAAGGTTTCTAAAGACTCTGTTGGTTGATTATTGGTGATATTTCTTAAAATAACATCGCGGTTTCTAATATGTGTAATTCCCAATTCTTCCAATCTAAAACTTACATAATCCAAACGCTTATACATACTTTCAACATCTTTAACTGAAGCATTAGACCATAAACGCTCAGCAATGGCAGCAGTTCTTGGCCACAATCTTGAATCTATATTTAAAGGCGTGACCAATTCACTCCACATGGTAGCCTCACCACCTAAAATTCTTGCTTTTTCTTCTGGGGTTAAATTGTTGTTTTCAGGTAAAGGATCTACCAAATAATGTTCGCTAACCGGTTGCATTAAATCTATATAAAATCCGTTTGAAAGTATGGTAAAATAGCCTCTTTTAGCAGCTATCATTAATGAACTTCCCAATTCAACACCTTCATTTGCACCTTTCCACGAATGAATTAATGCTGTAGTTGGCATTTTATCGGTCATGATTTCTTCCCAACCCATTACAGATTTACCATATTTTGCCAATATCACTTCTAATTTAATATTGAAATAAGTTTGTAAATCGTGATTGGTTTTTAACTCATGTTTCTTCATAAATTGCTGAATGTGTTCACTTTCATCCCAATGTTTACCTTCGTTTTCATCCCCTCCAATGTGCACATATTTATCAGGAAATAAAGTGGCCATTTCACCAAATAAATCGCCTAAAATTTCATAAGTTTTTGCATTGGTTGGATCTAAAGTTGGATCAAAAATTCCTGAATTTCGTTCAATAGCATAGACGGTGTCTTTGCTTGCAATTTCAGGATATGCAGTTAAAATAGCGGTTGCATGCCCAGGAACATCAACTTCTGGAATTACACGAATTCCTCTATCTGAAGCATATTTCACCACTTCTTTTATTTGCTCATGGGTATAATACAAACCATCAGAACCTAGTTCGTGTAATTTTGGATGTGTTTTAGATTCAATTCTAAATCCTTGATCATCTGTTAAATGCCAGTGAAAAACATTCATTTTCACCGCAGCCATAGCATCTAAATTTCGTTTTAAAACCTCAACTGGCTGAAAATGACGCGCTACATCAATCATCAATCCTCGCCAAGTGAATCTTGGAAAATCAAAAATTAAAGCTTCTGAAAAATAATAGGAAGTTTCATTATTATTTATCAATTGCAGCAAGGTTTCTAATGCATGAATGGCTCCAATATCGGTATTTGCTTCGATTGTAATTTTAGCATTTTCAACTTTTAAAGTATAGGATTCATCTTCATTTACTGCCAATTTTCCAATGCTTATGTATGAAATTTCTAAAGACGGATGCGCTATTTCTCCTGTTTTAAATGCAAATCCATTTTCAATAAAAACACCAGTTCTACCACTTAGTCTTCTTAAAAAATTTGTAGTCGCCAAATTTATTCTTTCTGAAGCTTTATTATTTAAAGCAATTGTAAAATCTGGTTTTATTTCAAACTTACTTTTTCCTGTTGAAATTTCTTGTGGCCAAGGCATTAAGTTTAAACTTTCTGTTTGACTATAACCAGTAATTGAACTTAAACATAAAATTAAAAGAAGGACTTTTTTCATGGTATTTTTTTTAATAATAATATCTTTTAAACGCTTCCATTGCTGCATAATCTGACAAACCAAGTTTATGGTATTTTACAGCAGTTTCATTGTTTCTTTCTTCAGCACGTACCCAAAACTCTCGTGTGTCATTTCCCTGAAACATTACGCCGTCTTTTTGAGATTGATGGAAGAAAATAGCTTTTCTTTTTTTCAACACCTGATCTGGACTCATTGGAACTGCCATATCAATTTGATGAATATCCCATTCATGCCAAGCTCCTCGGTATAACCAAAGCCAGCAATCATTCATATATTCATTGTGTTTTAATTGTTTTAAAGCTGCAAAAATTGCATCTAAACACACTTTATGCGTTCCATGAGGGTCGGCTAAATCACCCGCTGCATATACTTGATGAGGCTTGATTTCTTCAATTAAACTAGCCACTATATTGACATCAACCTGTCCTATTGGATTTTTCTTTACAGTGCCTGTTTCATAAAAAGGCAAGTTTAAAAAATGTACATTCTCATCTGGCACACCTACAAAACGAGTTGCAGCCAACGATTCACGTTTACGTATCAAGCCTTTTAATTTTCGAACCTCAATAACATCTTCAATATCTCCTGTTTTGGAGTTAATTGTATTTATTAAATCATCTATATTAGCATCTGCTGGAATTACATCTTTAATTACCTCGGCATATTTTAAAGCTTCTGAATCTGAAACTGCAATGTTACCTGAAGTTTGATATGCCACATGCACTTCGTGACCTTGTTCAACCAAACGATCAAAAGTACCACCCATAGAAATTACATCATCATCGGGATGTGGGCTAAATATAATGATACGTTTTTTTGCCGGATTTGCTCTTTCTGGTCTTGACGAATCATCAGCATTTGGTTTACCTCCTGGCCAACCTGTAATGGTATGTTGCAGTTTATTGAACATTTTAATATTAATATCGTAAGCTGAACCTTCTTGAACCAACAAACTAGACATACCGTGATCGTTATAATCTTTATCTGTTAATTTTAAAATAGATTTTCCTGTTAATTTGCATAGCCAAACAATGGCTTTGCTTGCTAATTCTTCATCCCAAATACAAGGACCTACCAACCAAGGAGTATTTAAACGTGTTAAATCTTGTGCGGCTTCATCGTTTAAAATAAAGGTTGTGTTTGGATGATCCTGCAAATAAGTAGCCGGAACTTCAGACGTTATTTCACCTTCAATTGTTTCTTTTACAATTGATGCTTTGTTGTGTCCCCAAGCTAATAAAACAATGCGTTTTGCCTTTTTTACAGTGCCAATTCCCATAGTTATGGCCTTTTTTGGCACATTGTTAATTCCTAAAAATGAAGGAGCAGCATCTTCTCTTGTTACGTGGTCTAAGGTAATACTTCTTGTTCCAGAGTTGTAGTGTGAGCCTGGTTCATTAAAACCAATATGCCCAGTTCTACCAATACCTAATAGTTGAAAATCTAAACCTCCATATTCTTTAATTTTTAAATCGTAATCGATACAATATTGATGTAAATCTTCTAAAGAAACTGTCCCTGAAGGAATATGAATATTTTCAGGATTGATGTCAATATGGTTGAATAAATGCTGATGCATAAAGTAATAATAGCTATGCACACTATTTTTATCCATTGGATAATATTCATCTAAGTTAAAAGTTATTACATCCGAAAAACTAAGTCCTTCTTCGTTGTGCATACGAACCAATTCTTCATATACTTTAATAGGAGATGAACCCGTTGCCAAACCTAAAATACAAGGTTTGTTTTTTGCTTGTTTACTTCTAATTAAGGCAGCAATTTCCTGAGCTACACAAATTGAGCCTTCTTCAGAGTTGGAAAATACAACGTTGTGTATTTTTTCAAATCGGGTATCTTCAAATTGTCCGGCTGGTTTGTGTGAAATGTTGGTGGTTGTTATAGTTGGATTGTTCATACTGAAAAATTATGATACAGTAAATTTAATATTTTTATAGCCTCGGAATTTATTTTTTCGACAAACCGTAAATAATTGTCGATAAAAAACAAACGGGAATGACTAATTCCCGTTTGAAAACATTTAATTAATCAAATTTAAATTTCAATGAAATAAAATCTAAAAGTTACCTCCTGGGATATCCCACCAAAGTCTTGTTCCTCCATTATCAGGGCCGTTTAAATAACCTATGGCAATAGTTACATTTGCGCCATTTGTATTTACTTCATCCTGAACAAAGTTTATTCTTCTAATTTGGGTATTGGTATCAATTTTACCACCGCTATTATTCACCATTACTGGGTATATTCTTGGATAACCTGTACGTCTAAATTCGCTCCAAGCTTCTTGTCCGTCAGGGAACATCGCAATCCATTTTTGAGTGATTATTTGTTCTAACTGCTCTTCATTTGTACCTGCTGAATTGTAAGCAATTTTCACATCACTTGCATAGGCAATATTATTTGCTGCGTTTAAAGCATCGACAAAATCTTTAGGTGTTTTTGTGTTGTCTGCCAAATAAGTATCAACACCACCAACACCATGTTGAGAAAACGAAGCCTTTACCCCATTTTCGTAATTTGTTTTAGCGTTTCCTGCACCTGACCAACCACGTAAAGCAGCTTCAGCTTTTAAAAACCAAACTTCTGATACTGTCATCCATTGCATTGTTTCGCTGTCAATAACACTTCCAATTGAAGAATGTCCAACATATTGTGCTTTTGCCTCAATTTCAATTCCCATTCTAATCCCTTTATAAGCGCCATTTAAAGCAGGGTCACTCGCTGGATTGAAGTAAACTTCTTTTCTTCCATCTTCATAACCTTCTAAAATAGATTCCATTTCAGCACCCATTCTAATATCGCCCCATGAACCACTTATTACGGTAATTGGATGCGCAAAACCTGTATTGATATACATATCTGTTGATGTTAATAAACCTGCATCACTAGATAAAGATTTTTCACCTTCTGCCTTTGCCATAGCAGGATCAACTTTTACAATT
This sequence comes from uncultured Flavobacteriaceae bacterium, assembly GCA_963712085.1. Classification (GTDB taxonomy): domain Bacteria; phylum Bacteroidota; class Bacteroidia; order Flavobacteriales; family Flavobacteriaceae; genus Lutibacter. The sequence goes on from CAVQGP010000001.1 coordinate 63,907, forward strand.
CTCATTGCCAATCTTAATCGTAAAGAATTCGCATAGGTACGCCACATTGCAATATCGCCACCTAAAGACGACATATCAAACGGTACAAATTGTGTATGTTTTGGACCCTCAAAAGCTTTTAATTCATCAATTGCTGCTCCTAAATCGTTAAAAAATGCTTTATAAACTACATCTTGAGCATCGTATTCACCAGTAGTTGCAAAATCATCAAATTTTGTATAACGAATTGGACCATAAATATCAGAAACTCTGTGCATTGCACTTACTTTAATAATATTTGCCAAATGCACAAACTTCTCACCTGCCGGGTCGCCACCTAATTCAACTGCATTTTTAACATCTAATGCCTTAGGCATTACACTTTCGTAGGCATCAGACCAAGGAAATCCGTTCCAACCATCAACCAATGCATAGGTCATGTTATTTACATTTCCTGCAAAAGGTGTTGGAGGTGTCATATATCCTGAATACACATCACCAAGTAAGCCTTGTTGTAATTGGTAATTCCAAGCTGGCGTTACATTAAACACATTTAAAAACATTGGTGTAAATGAACTTCCAATATGATTGTTCAATTGTGTTAAGCTTTCGTACGAAATCCCATTAGGATCGGTATTGATATCGTCAAAGTTGCTTGTACAGTTAGCTAAACTGATAGCTAAAACCGAAGCAAGTGTATATTTTATAATTTTATTCATCTTCTTAGAAATTTACGTTAATATTTAGTCCAATACTTCTTGTAGATGGCTGACCATAGATATCAACTCCTTGCAGTCCCATTCCAGTACTTGATGCAATGTTTGGATCAAATGGAGCATCTTTATAGAAAAAGAAAAGATTATTGGCAATTAGCGACAATCTAACATTATCTACACCGCTATCAGGAAAAATAAAATTATACCCTACTGAAAATTCTCTTAAACTTACATTTGTAGCATCATAAACGTACTCTCCTAATAAACCTGCTCTACCACCTGTTTTTAGGTAATAATCCTGCGCTGTCATTTGTTGAGGAGTTCCATTGGTATCCACCACATTAATCATTCCTCCATTATTGTTTCTAGCATCAGCAGTTGCTTGAGACACCCCATAAAAATCGTTTATAGCTTCGGTAACACTTACTACATCTCCACCAAATTTAGCATCGATTAAGAAATTCACTTGAAAATCTCCAAAGTAAAATGTGTTATTCCAACCTAAGGTAAAATCTGGTTGTGCGTGTGCAATAGTCTCAAAACCTGTTGATTCTAAACTAAAACCGTCTGAACCATCGCTAGTTACTATTGGTAAACCTTGAGCATTTCTAATTACAGAACGACCTTGAATACTTCCAAAATCTTCACCTTCAATTAATGAATATCCGTATCCGTTAACACCTGGAGCATTTATTATTGCTTCTCCATCTTGTAAATCAGGATGTACTGAAACTACTTTATTACTGTTTGTTGCAAAGTTAAGTCCGCTTTCCCAAGTTAATTTATCATTTACTACTGGTTTTCCATAAACAGTTAATTCAACACCACTATTTTTAATTTCACCAGCATTTACAATATTTTGTTTATAACCTTCAACGTTTGATTCAGCTGTAATAAAGAAAATTTGATTGGTTGTTTTGGTATTGTAATACGTTAAATCAAAGCTTAACCTGTTATTAACAAAGCGCCACTCTGTTCCAATTTCAAATGAATTTTGCTTTTCAGGTTCTAAAGTTTCTCCTTGTTTAACTCCAAAAACAGGGTCCTTAACATCTGTAAATCCCACCGGAATTGAGCTTAATGGAATGGTTGCATAAGGAGGAATGTCCTTACCAACAATTGCATAAGAAGCTCTCAATTTTGCAAATGTTACTGATTCAGGCATTTTAAACATTTCACTTAAAATTCCTGTTAAACCAAACGATGGGTAAAAGAATGAATTTGAATCAGTATAAACCAAAGTTGATGACCAGTCGTTTCTTCCTGTAACATCAAGGAACAACATATCTTTAAATCCGAAGTTTACAGAAGCAAAAATAGATTGCACTTCACGATTATAAACAGTTTGAATTAAATTATTTGTTTCAGCGAAATTTGCAATCGTGAAAACGTTTGGATATGTTAATCCTTTTCCGTTTCCTGAATCTAAACTAACCTGATCCCCAATTTTATATTTGGTTAAACTTGTTCCTAATATTGCCGCAAATGTTAAATCTTCATTAATATTGGCATTATAATTCGCAATTAAATCAATATACTGTTGTGTATTTTCAGTTTTGTTTAAGGTATATCTTCCCGTTGCCGGTGACAATGTTAAATCAGTACCTGCATACATTCTATTATCATAAGTAAAAAATGATTTATCAAAACTTGCTCTTGATTGAACCGATAAATTTTCTAAAATTTGGTATTTAGCCGAAGCACTCGCCACGGCTCTTTGCGCAACATCTTTTGTTTGGTTTCTACCTGTTAACCAATACGGGTTTTGTTGAATATTCTCGTCAAATGATGTAGCATATTGATCGTACATATTTGTTGTCGCATTAAAATATTCCATTTTTTTGTAATTATCCAAATCAATTCCAACTGGGTTTAGGTATAAACCTGTTAATGGATTTGAATACAACCCATTTACAGGACGGTTCCAAATACGTTGATCAGATACATTAATTCCTCCCGTAACTGTTAATTTATCTTCTAAAAAACTAACTGTTTCTTTTAGATTGAAATTATTTCTTAACAATTTATTGTCTGGGATTACTCCGTTTACAGTTGTATTTGCATACGAAATGTAGGTTTGTGCTGCCTTATTTCCGGCCGTTATAGACAATGAATTGATTGCTGTAATTCCAGTATCAAAAAAGTCTTTAGCATAATCGTTGCTCAAACCACTTGTTTTTGGACCCCAAGATTTTGGATCTGTCACATTTCCATTTTCAGCAATTGGCTGACCAACAGAATTTGATTGGTAATCAGATTGCAATTCTGGTAATGATGTAACATTATCAATAGTAAAACTTGAGTTGAAATTAACTGACAACTTACCATCTTTTCCTGATTTAGTTGTAATTAAAATTACACCATTGGCACCTTGACTACCATATAAAGCAGATGCAGAAGCACCTTTTAATACTGTTAAACTTTCAATGTCATCCGGGTTGATTAATGATAAAGCATCTCCCCCATCAATATTTCCGGCATCACTACCAAAAATTCCACGACCGCTATCTCCATTCTGACCATTTCCATTGTTCAACATTGGAATACCATCAACAACATATAATGGGTCATTGTTGGTAGTTGAAGAGCTACCTCTTAAAACAACTTTTGAAGAACCACCAGCACCAGATGAACTTTTAGTAATGGTTACACCCGCCGATTTTCCAGACAAACTATTGATTGGGTTTGACTGTTTAACAGTTGTTAGCTCATCGCCTTTCACTTCTTGCGCTGAATAGGTTAGCACTTTTTTGTCTTTTTTGATACCCAAAGCGGTAACAATAACTTCGTCTAAACTCAACGCATCGTCTTCCAGTTTTGCGTTTACAGTATTAGATTCTCCAACAGTAATTAACTGTGTTTTCATACCTAAAAACGAAAACTCCAATACATCGCCTTTAGAGGCTTCAATAGTGTATTTTCCGTCGTAATCGGTTTGTGTTCCTTGCGTTGTTCCTTTAATAACAACATTTACTCCAGGTAATGGAGATTCATCTGATGCAGCCGTAACTGTACCAGAAACTGTTTTCACTTGTGCAGTTACTTGTTGGGTAAGTGCAAGTGAAAAAATCATAATTAATAATGGTATTAATTTTTTCATAAATAAATAAATTAGTTAAATTTTGATATGATAAACGTATATATAGCATGTGCCTTTTCAAAAAAAATTCTACATACGACACAAAAAAAACAATGAAAAGCATTTTTTTTAATATTAACGAAAACGTTTTTTAAGGCAATTCGAATTAATAGTTCAAAAATTTTGTTGTCGTAAAAAAAACGACTACTTTTTCGCAGAATTTGACAAATTTAGCACTAAAAAAACTCTTTTTTGAAATCAAAATGGTTTAAAAATACCAGCTTTTCAATTCCAACAAAATACCATATTTGGTTTTGGATTGGCTATTTTACCTTTAATGTAATTAGATGGGGAAGTTATTTTGACGACTATTGGTATTCTTTAAAATCTAACCTAGTTGAATTTCCTTTACATATTATATTGGTGTATTTTAATATTTATTATTTGATTCCAAAATTCATACTTACCAAAAAATACAAGACCTATATTGTGTTTTTTATTTTTTCCTTGGGAATTATTTATGTGGTGCGCACTGGTTTGAATTATTTTTTAGTGACAAAAAATATTTGGCCCGAAGCTGAAAACCCTCAGCAAGCTTTTACTTTTAATCATATTATTGCAGTTACCCTCGGTGAAGTTTATGTGGTAGCTTTGGCAACAGCCATCAAACTAACATTTGATTGGATTTATGAACGAAACCGTGTTGAAGATTTACAAAAAGTGCAATTAAGAACCGAATTAAACTTTTTAAAATCTCAAATTCAACCACATTTCTTTTTCAATACACTTAACAATTTATACGCTTTAACCCTTGAAAAATCGGACATCGCACCAAGTGTGGTTTTAAAACTGTCAGACATTATGCAATACGTTTTGTACGATGTTAAAGAACCTAAAATTCGCTTATTTACTGCCATTAATTACATTCAAAACTATTTGGATTTGGAACGTTTGCGCTATGGCGACAAAATAATAGCAAACACAGAAATTATTGGAAATATTGAAGATGTTATTGTGCCACCATTACTCTTTTTGCCTTTTATTGAAAACTGTTTTAAACATGGTGCAAAAAATAATGACAATATTGAAGTAAATATAAGTTTTGAAAATATTGAAGATAAATGGCTTATCTTTAAGGTTGAAAATTCTTTCAATCAAAATATTGAATTGGAAGAAAAAAATCCCAAACATGGCATTGGTATTCAAAATGTTAAAAGAAGATTGGAACTGTTGTTTCCAAACAATTTCGAATTAAAAACTGAGATTATAAATCAAAAATATTGTGTTCAATTAAAATTACCTATTAATGAAAATTAAGTGTATCATAATCGATGATGAATCTTTAGCTATTAAAATTATAGAAAATTATTTAAATGATTTTCAAAATATGGAGTTGATGGCTACATTTAACACTGCCATTGCTGCTTTGCCAATTATTGAAAAAGGAGAAGTTGATGTAATTTTCTTAGATATTAACATGCCTAAAATGAGTGGTTTGGATTTTTTACGCTCCTTACCCGTAAAACCTCATATTGTAATTACAACCGCTTATCGAGAATACGCTGTTGAAAGTTTTGATCTAGATGTGTTAGATTATTTGGTAAAACCAATTCCTTTTGGTCGATTTCTAAAAACAATTACTAAAATAAACAACAGATATTCTGAAAAAGAAAAGACAAGTGAAACCTCTTTTAAAGAAGAACCTTTTATATTCCTAAAAGTCGATAAAAAATTAATGAAAATTAAACTAAACGATATTTTATTTATTGAAAGTTTGAAAGATTATATAAAAGTTATCACTACAACCGGCGATTATTTAGTACATAAATCTATGACAAGCATTTCGGAAGAATTGCCAGCAGAAAATTTTCTGCGTATCCACCGTTCATTTACCATTGCTATTAATAAAATAAAATCTATTGAAGGAAATTCAATTGAAATAGCAAACAGAAGAGTTCCTATTGGCAGAAACTACCTTCAAATTGCCAAACAAAAAATATTAAACAATACCGATTTTTTAGAATAACAGGTTTTATAATTTCATTTTTAAAAATGTTCGTCCTTAATATTTGTGAGTATAGCTATTATTTTATGTTACTTATAGAAAAAAATTAATAGTGATAAATTATTATGGTATTTTTAAGGCACTTAAACTTTTTTAAATTTAAACAAACTTAATTATAAATTTATTTATATGTCAAACACTCCAACTTCAACCAAAAACAACACGTTAATTCCTATTATTATCATTGCAGGTTTATTTTTTATCTTTGGTTTTGTAACCTGGATCAACGGCGCATTGATTCCATTTATGAAAACCATCAACGAATTAACTTCTGCGCAATCATTTTTAGTCGCCTCGGCTTCCTATATTTCATTTGTGGTGATGGCAATTCCTGCCTCAGCAATTATTAATAAAATTGGCTATAGAAAAGGAATGAGTTTGGGTTTAATTGTGATGGCAATAGGTGCCTTGGTTTTTATTCCAGCAGCTGAAGCCAGAACCTATTGGGTATTTTTAACTGGTATCTTTATTCAAGGTATGGGTATGACCTTATTGCAAACCGCGTCTAACCCTTATATTACCATTTTAGGTCCAATTGACAGTGCCGCAAAACGCATTGCCATTATGGGTATTGCTAATAAAATTGCTGGAGCTTTGGGTTCTTTAATTTTTGGCGCTTTATTATTATCGGGTATTGATGAAGTTCAAGCAAAATTAAGTACAGTCTCCATTGAAGAAAAAAATATATTATTAGACACTATGGCCGATAGTGTTGTTATGCCTTATATTGTAATGGCTGCTGTGTTATTTGTTTTGGGAATTTTAATTAGAAAAGCACCACTACCACACGTTGAAGCTGAACCAATTGAAGCCCTTAAAGAAGGTGAAACTTCCAAAACAAGCATTTTTCAATTCCCACATTTATGGTTGGGTGTTTTAACTTTGTTTGTTTATGTTGGAGCTGAAGTTATAGCAGGTGATACCATTATTGCTTACGGAATTTCAATAGGCATTCCGGCAGAAGAAGCAAAATCTTTTACAGCCTATACCTTAATGGCTATGGTTTTTACTTATGGTTTAGGCGTGTTTTTAATTCCAAAATATATTAGTCAGGCTTTTGCGTTAAAAGCAAGTGCGGTATTGGGAATAATTTTTACTTTCTGTATTGTATTTACTAGTGGTTTAACTTCTATCCTTTTTGTTGCAGCGTTAGGTATCGCAAATGCCTTGGTTTGGCCCGCAGTTTGGCCTTTGACCTTAAAAGGATTGGGACAATTTACAAAAACAGCATCTGCATTGCTGATTATGGCAATTTCTGGTGGTGCTATAATTCCTCCTTTATATGGTAAATTAGTTGATGGAGACAAGGCAGATTTAATGGCTCAAGGAATGAATGAAGCGGTGGCAACTGCTGAAGCGGCGACTTCTGGCTATTGGATTTTATTGCCTTGCTATTTAATCATTTTGTATTATGCAATCTCGGGGCATAAATTAGGTTTGAAAAAATAAATATTACTAAAAATAAATTCTCATGGCTGCTCAACGTTTAATGGCACTTGATGTAATGCGAGGCTTAACCATTGCATTGATGATTATGGTTAACACTCCAGGAAGCTGGAGTTATGTGTATCCTCCATTGCTGCATTCAAAATGGCATGGCTGTACTCCAACCGATTTGGTTTTTCCATTTTTCTTATTTATTGTTGGGGTTTCTATGTGGTATTCCTTTAAAAAATTTGATACAGGAATTACCAAAAAATCACTTTATAAAGTATTAAAACGATTTTCGATTATGTTTTTATTGGGCGTATTCTTAAATGGGTTTCCTGATTTCGATTTTGAAAATTTACGCTATTTAGGGGTTTTACAACGCATTGCCATTGCTTATTTGTTTGGAGCTCTTTTATGTATGCAATTTAATTACAAACAGCTGCTTTTTATTTTTGCAGGAATTTTAATTGGCTATTGGGGCTTGTTATTTTTCGGCTCTGCTGAAGGTCCGTTTGAATTGTCTTCAAACTTGGTGTTGAAAGTAGATGTATTGCTTTTTGGGGAAAATCATTTGTACCATGGTTTTGGAATTCCTTTTGATCCAGAAGGTTTGTTATCTTCTATCCCTGCAATTGGAACTTTATTATTGGGTTATTTTTCAGGCAGATTGATTGAATTATCAGGCAACACAATGTTGGCAATAAAAAAATTAGTTCAATTTGGTGCTGTTACGGTTTTTGTTGGTTATGTCTGGGGATTTTTGTTTCCAATTAATAAGGCCTTATGGACCAGCACCTATGTTTTATATACTGGTGGTTTGGCCATGGTTTTTTTAGGCTTTTTATTGTGGCTAATTGATGTTAAAGGTTTTAAAAAATGGGCCACTCCTTTTATTCATTTTGGAACAAATCCTTTAGCTATTTATATGTTTTCAGGTATTTATGTTTCATTAATTCTAATGCTAAATATTACAAATTCTGAAGGTGTTTTAGTCTCTGGTTATGATTATTTGTATTCAGATGTTTTTGTACCAATAGCGGGAAATATGAATGGCTCTCTTTTATTTGCAGTTGCACATATTGTTTTTTTCTGGCTCATAACTTACATACTTTATAAAAAGAAAATATTTATAAAAATTTAAACCCCAACGACTTTTTTATAACAAAAAAGGGTTTATTTAAATAAACCCTTTTTCTTTTGCTTTTAGAATCAATTCTCTGTCGTCGTTATCTTCAACTTTAAATATTTCTTTCAATTGCTTTTTTCGTTTTTCAAGTCCCGGCATAGACATTGGAATGATATTGGGAAGATCTTTCATTTTAGTCCCAATAGACATTTCGTACAATAATTGTCGGTCAATCTTATCTAATTTGTAATCGGTTGAAGCCTGTTTTCTAAACAATTCCAAAACCGATTTACTATAATAAGGAGCTTTGTCCATAATTGTTTTTATAGAAGTTACCAGCTCATCTTTATTGATGTCATTTTTAATTAAAAATCCATCAGGATTCACATTTCTTAAAATCACCTGTATGCGGTAATTATCGTTAAAAGTAGTTGCAACTATAATTCTGCATTTAGGCAAAACTTGTTTTATTCTAATCCCAATATCTTCTCCCGATAAATACTTACCATCGCTTGATGGTGGCAATGAAATATCTAAAAATACAATATCAATCCCATTGTTTTTTGATGCTTTTTCAATCGATTCTACTGCATCGTCACAATTTGTAACAATTGCAATATCAAATTCAACCTCCTTATTTTCTGAGCTAATAAATTCAAAAGCACTTTTATAAGCATCCGCGATTATGGGGTGGTCGTCTACTATTAATACATGATAAATTTCACTCATTTTCTTTATGTTGTGTGGAGCAAGTTACAAAAATACTTGTTCCTTTATTAATTTCAGAATCAATTTTTGCAATTCCTCCAAGGCTTTTGGCCCTTGACTGAATATTTTTAATTCCAATTCCTTTTCTTTTTACTTGTACATCAAAACCAATACCATCATCAACAATTGCTAAGTTCAATTGGCTTTCATTGCTTAAGGAGATTTTGATGGATACATTTTTGGCTGAAGCATATTTAATGATATTTTGCAGCGCTTCCTGTATAATTCTGTAAAAGTTAATTTTAATGTCATCACTAATTTCATCCCAATCAATGTCTCCATCACATTTAAAATCATATTCAAACTCACCCAATTTACACTTTTGCTCAATTAAATCGGCAATAATTTTAGAAAAATCTTCTTTTGATGATAGGATTTCGCTTTTTAATTCGTGCGAAATGGTTCTAATTTCTTTTTCAATATTTTGAAGTTCATCAATATATAGTTTGTGTTTTTCAATGGTAGAATCATCTCCATTGATATTTAAAAATCCCAGTCCTAAACGTGTTCCAAAAATTTTACCCAAAACCCCATCGTGCAAATCCTGTGATATTCTATGGCGTTCATTCATACGACCCTCCTCCAATTTAGACTGTTGTTTTAACATCAGTGAAAATATTTCTTCATTCGATTTTTGTTGCTCTTTTTCAAAAATCAATTCTTTATTTCTTGCCGTTTGAACTCTTACATAATAGGCCAATGACAAAATTAGAATGGTAAAAAATGCACCAATTGATATAAAAACCTGTTGTTGCGATAATTTTTCAGTTTCTTCAATATATTCATCTGTTTCAAACCGAATACGCGTAAACTTATTTCTAATTTTTCGTTCTTCAATTTGAAGACTGTCGTTTAAATGCACATATTCTTTTAAATACACATTTGACTTTTGCTTATCAATTTTTGAAAGTAACAAAAGTGTTTCCAATTTATCGCGGTTATTCTCAACCTGACCCGCCAAACCATAAGCTTCATCAGCCAATTTCACGGCAGTAATTGTATCTGATTTATTTGCGAAATATTCACTTAAATGTCGTTTGCTAATTACAATTCCTGAAATATTATCAAGACTGTCGCGTATTTTTAACGCTAAATCCAATTCGCTTTTAACATTGCTTGTATCTCCACTTAAAAATTTGGTGTAGGCAATATTGTCAATTAAACGGGCATAAAAATTTAGGTCTTGTTTTTTTAAATCGCTATTATTTAGCGCCTTTTCAAAATTATCAATGGCTAATTTGTATCTTTTTTGCTTTTGATATACCAACCCTAAATTACTCAAACTCCATTCTTTGTATAATTTCTTTTATCTTCAAATTCTTTTAAATAATCTAATGCTTTATATAATAGTAAATAGCTCTTTCAAACTCCTCCAAATTGAAATAAATGATTCCCAAATAATTGTAACAATTATAAAGATTTTCATACTTTTTTAGCTTTTCAAATTTTGAAATGGCTTCAAAAATAGACACCTCACTCCCTGTATAGTCTTTTAAACGACCTTGTATGTGCGCCATATTGTACAGCATTTTTGCTGCATAATATTCATGCTTTACCAACTTAAACTGTTCATATGCTTTATGAAAATGATAATAGGCACTGTCAACTACTTCTTTTCTGGAATAATACGATCCATAGTTCCAATGCGCATCCCCAATTTTAAAAGTATCCTTTAATTTTATTGCCAAACTGATGGCTTTGGCATTTACTTTCCTTAAACAAAGTATCGCTGTTCAGAAATTCTGTTTCATAAGCCAATCTCGAATAATTTGCGCTTTGAGTTTTTTCAGATTTGAGTTGTTTTGTATAGTCGAAAGCTTTTTGTAGCAGCATTTCCTGCGCTTCAAATTTCAGTTTTCTATTTTTAGATTGCTCAATCCATAATGAAACACTATCAGCAACTGTTTTTTTGGAAGGTGACTTTATATGGGTTTGATTTTCACAACCTATCAATACCAATGCACAAAATAGGGCAACAAATGAAAAATATGGGGTTTTATAAAAAATATATCTTTTCAAAAGTGGTTTGTTAAAAAAACAAAGCTACTAAAAAAGCCTTAACTATTAGGTTAAGGCTTTTAAACTTTTAAAAGTTGTAATATTATATTTAACAAGAGATTAGTCTCTTGATCTGTCAACACTTGAGCTAGTTTCCTCTCCAGTTGCTTGTACTTGTTCTACATTGTATAGTTCATCATCTTCAGAAGAATCAGCTGAACAAGAAATTACTACGTTAGAGAATAATAAGATTGCGAAAATAAATTTAATAGCTTTCATAATAAGGGGTGTTTTAAAATTGGACAAAATGCTTTTATAATTTGTTAAAATATTTACTTTTTATTTGGGTAATGAATTCTATTTATCAACTAAATTTTTGTAGAAATTCAAAACGCTAAATGCTTAAATACTTTGCTAAATTACTTCAATAAAGGAAGTTAGACTACCTATTATAGGTGTCTTTAGTAAAACATGGTTGTCTGAGTGTATAACCTTACTTTCTGAAAGGATAATTAATTTAAAGACTGATAAGAATACTCGGATAAAGCTTTATTCATGCTTTCAATGTTATCAATATAAGTTTTGGTAAAGGGTACTTCGTAATCGTTTCTTTTAATGGTACAGGTAAATTTTCCATACTGAATTCTAGAAACAAAATTTTTATTGATAATGTAACTTTTGTGAATGCGATGAAAATTATTAGGAAGTATTTCTTCAAAAGTTTTTAAGGTTTTAAAAGCGCTGATCACATTACCATCATTCATATAAAAATCGGTTGTGTTGTTATCAGCTTTTAAAAATAAAATTTCATCGGTTTTTAAGTACTGATAATCTTTGTACGATTTTAAACAGATATTTTTTCTGGAACGTGCCGGAATTTTTTTCAATACTTTTAAAACAGATTTTCTAATTTCTAATTCTTCCAAAGGATTTAGTAAGAAATCAAAAAAACCATTTTTTATAACCTCATAAATTTTATCTTTTGATTTAGATATGGCTATAAAAACAGGGAAATCATCATTAAATAAATTGAGTTCCTGAGCAAATTTAAAAGGATTTTCAATGGTATTGTCAATGTTAAAAAACACAAGGTCTGGTGTTTCCTTTAAAATAGTATTCATGGCACCTTTATAGTCACATGATACACCTATACAGTTGAATTCATAATAGTCTTCCAAAACATTTTTTATGTTTTGAATAGCATCAGAATCATTGTCTATGATAAAATAGTTTCGCATAATTTGGAGGGGACAAATTTATATCTGATAAAATTACTACATTTTTTTATAAAAATAGTATGGTTTATCCATCCTTTTTTTATGGATAAACTACCGTTTATTTAACTCGATATATCTAATTTTATAACTATAATTAAAAACAATAAATCAGTCACAAAGTAAATAATAGGATATAAAAAATAAAAAATGAAAGGAGCTTTGGAAGATAAAATATGAAAAAAAAATTAAATAAATACAATAAGTTAAAATCAAACTCAAATAAAAAGATGAACCCGAAACAGCATTCTAAAAATACGAATGATCTAACAGACAATTCGAAAACCCCTATTTCTGGAATTAAAAGCGAGCCACAAAATAACATCTATCCCAATGATATTCAAGGGTTGTTTGATCGTTTAGGGATTATTTAAAACAACAAAAACAAATTTTATTCGTCATTCTTACTATAAAATTAATCAACCTCAATTCTTTTTAATCTGAAAACGAGCAGTGCCACCCCTTCACTGCTCGTTTTTGCTTTTATAGTTTAAATTGAATTTTTTCTCCAGATTTTAATTTACTCTTTTTATTTTCCCCAAACCCTGTGGCAAAAATTTCAACAGGTTGTGTGCTTAATAATTGTATGGTAATATGATTGTTGGCAATATTGAGATATACATCGGCAATTTCAGAAAACTCAATAGTTTTTTTGATGAATTGTATTTTTTTCACATCAAAAAAGTAGGTTTCATTTTCTTTCGTCAATTGAGATTGAATTTTCATTGTCTGAAATCCAAGTTGAAGCATTTAATTTCCAGCCTTTTAATACTGGTTGATTTTGTAATTCATTTATTCGATTGTCAAAACCTTGATATGGGAATAATACTGTAATAAAACTAAAATCTCCTTCAACGATTTTTGAAACAATAGTCCATTGTTTCCCTCTGGTTCCTGAACCAACAGCTTCATCAATTTTTTTTAACTGAAAAATATCAAAACCTGCCCCATCATCAAAAGTCGCTCTTATCAAATCTGGTTTGTTTTCCAAAGAATAATGCCCTTGCCAAACCTGTTTGTAAGTATGTTCATTATCCGATTTAAAATTGTCCTTCACAATCCAAAAATCGTTTTTTACATTTATTACTTGACGTGAATATGAAACCCCCACATTTTCAAAGCCATTGTGTGAACCAACAAATAAATCAAAATTAGCTCCAATTTCCCAGGCAATAACTTTTGGCTTAGGCAATTCTAAAAATTTACCAAAACCACTTCCTCCTTGGTTTGAAGTATATTGTTTCCCTTGCAATTCAGCGTCAACCAATGCCACATTTTTAACCATCGAGTTTTTAAAAAACTCATAATCTGGCAAAGAATAACGTACTTGATAATTGGGCAATACTACTTTACCGTTTGCCATTGCCTGAATTCCAAGCATATCACCGTGTTGATGATCTGGCTTTTCTTTGTCCAAACCTGCTGAAATTATGAGCATATGATCACTTAAATTCCATCCATTTCGTTGAATAAAGTAGCCTGTTTCTGGAAAAGTAACAGTCTTGTATTCGGGAGTTTTCTTTTGAATATTTGTTAATAAGGAAAGTTGTTTTTCACTTAAATACCAATACATTTTCGGCTCCATTGTTGGCTTTGAAAAATACCCCATTACTGCATCTTCAAACAATAAATAACCTAAAGTTACCGCCCCTGAAATATCGTTTTTCTCAGCCCAAGGATTGTCGGTATCATCTTGTAAAACTGGTGCACTTTTATCTGGATATGCAATTTTAGTTAAGGTTGTAAACAACGTTTTTAATTTTTGTTCCCAAAAAGGTTCTACTTTTATTTGGCTAATTTTAGCCAACTGGTATACAAAATAATAATTTTCAATATCGCTCATATGGTAGTGTACAGAGCGTTCAAACTGAAAACCATCACTGTTGATTTCTTTTTCTAAATGCGCGGCAAGCAATTGCATTGAACGTTCATACCAAGCATCAGTACCTTTAAAATCTCTTAACAAAATTGAAAGCATTGCCAAGGCCGACATACCGCGGGTTTGATGATTTCCCGCTACAAATTCAGGGTTTGTTTCATATAAATTTTCGCCATGTTGCAATAATGTAGCAATTGTGGTTAGCTGATCCGTGTCTGAATAATCCGCTTCCCCCAAAAACATCGAATGAATTTGCAACCAATTTAAAATTCTGTAGCCAGATCGAAAAGCTTCGTAAACACCATTACCATTTTCAATTTTCTCATATTCATCCTTTTCCAAAGCAGCATTTAACGATTGTAACTGATTTTCAAAATATTGAAGATACTCCCTATTTTTAGCCTGATAATGATATAAAAATGCAATGTCAACCATTTTATGCTGACGAGCCAAATGGCGCATTGCATACGCATTTACAGGTTCACCGTTTAAATAATTAAATGGTAATACCCACTGCGTAGAATCAGCAAATTTTGAAATATGATCTAAAGCTCTTTCTGTGTGAGCTGCTTCCATTTCTGGATACATTGAAACGTAATTATTAAACCGATTATTGAAGTTTTTCCAATTGTAAAAGTAACGTTCCGAAAATTTTTCTCTAAAATATTGTGCCAATACTTCTTCAGAAATATTTCCATCAACAATTAATTGTTGTTGAATTTCTTCTTTTAAATAATTAGCTAAATTTTCATTGATTATTACCTTACTTGCAGGTATTTCTTGAGCAAAACTAGTTGTAGCAATAAATATTAAAATACGAAGTACAATGGTTTTCATGGTGTTTGTTTTTTGTTGTTGCCTGTTAACTGTTGTGTTTCGACAAGTATCACAGCTTCCTTCACCAGATTTTAGCATTTAGCTTTAAGTCCTAGAAAAAGCCTAATACATCAACTTTAACTCTAAGTTTTCTTGAACCTGAATTTTACCTGAGTTTTCAATGGTGTTATTTGAATGGTAATTGTTTTTTGCACCCCATAATAAGGCTACCAAATTAATAGGATTGTTTTTAAATGTATTGTTTGTAATATTTACGTTTACAATACCTGTTGATTTTATTAAAATTCCGCTAACTTCTTTAGCACCACAATTGTTAAAAGTACTATTGCTAACCATTAAGTTACCACCAATTGTAGACTCATCATAACCACCTCTGTAATAATCAATCACATTGGCATTCACATTGTTAAATTGGCAATTGTTAATAGTTAAAAACTCTACGTTGTAATCTCCTTTGTCATCTGTTTCTTCTGAAAGTTCAATGCCATTTTCACAGTTCGAAATGACTGAATTTTCAAAAACTATTTCTTCAGCAAAAGTTTGTTTGTAAGCTTTTAGTACATAATTGAAATTGCTGATTTCACAATCTGAAACAAACAATCCAAAATGATTCGACATATTTTCTTTTAAATTGGCGAAAGCCTGTTGTGTTCCATTTCCTGTAAGAATAATATTTTTTAAAGTTAAAATCCCGTAAGGATTTAATTCAAAGGCTGGTGTATTTTCAGCACCTTCAAATATTATTTTTGCTTTATTAGTTCCGGCAGATTGTATGGTAATATTTTTAGTGATTACCAACGATTTTGAAATTATGTATTCACCTTCATTAAAATTAACAATATCTCCTTTGTTGGCAGATGCAATTTTAGCAACCAAATCATCTCCAACAGAAACAGTAATTATTTGAGGTTCAGTAATTAATGCTTCATTAGAATACCAAGAAGTGCCATATTTTTTCTTATCTAAAATGAATGGATCATTTTTAGATTCTTCAAGCATTGCTCCGATGTTATTATTATTTGCTCTTGAATTTCCAAATAAATCTGTTGTAATAGTTTCAAATTCAAAACCTTGAAAAGGTTTAATTTCGGTTGAAATACCTGTTGGTACAAAAATAAAATCGTTGATTGCTTTTAATTCAAAACTATCTGGCGTAATTCTTTCTTCATCTTTAAAAGCAACACCTTGGTTATTGATTGCATTACTTTGAAAATCTACATCATCGGCTTTGTCGTGCTCAATAATTGGATTTGGATCACCAACTTTGTTGTAAATCACATTGTTTGCTACCACAGTTCTTAATGGTCGTGCAGATCGAATTTCAGACAATGGCAACACATCTTTTTGACTGATATTGGTGCCTACTCCAAATTGCCAAGGCGATTTGCAATTTACATACGTGTTATAAGCTACTACCACATCAGTTACCTGATTGTAACGATTTAAAGGTGATTTTGGAATACCATTCATAATTGCCAAAGGGCTTCTAAAATTTTCACCAATTAAATTATAGAAATAGTTGTTTACTATCCAATGTCCTGTATTTACAATTCTAATACCTCCAATGTTAGCATTTTTACCATCTCCAATAAAATAATTACCATCAATCATACAATAATTTCCATGACGTGTTACTACAGAACCTTCACTTTTATAAAACACATTGTTTCTAATTTCATTGAAATTTGTTTTGCTGGAAATGACTTCAACTTCACCGTTACAAGCTTCAAACAAGTTATTGGCAATAATGGTATTGCTTGGAGACATTGATGTAAAGCTACTACCTAATTGAATGGTTTCACCTCTTGCGCCACCTTTGCGAGGTCTAGGTCCAAAATGATTATTTACAATTTGATGATAATTTTTAATACTTTCATTACCTTTTAAATCAACTCTAACCGTTGGCCCGCCATTCGTTTTCCCCGCCAAATAACAATTGCTTAATTGATTGTGTCTTCCAAAAAACTGAACCCAATGATCGTCTCTATCACGTTGTAATTGATTAAAATCTTCAATTACACAGTTGGTTACAGTACAATTATCGGCAACTTGGTTTTTATCAATTCTAAAAGCAATTACATCTTCTGAAGGTGTATAACCATTTTTAAAATACAAACCACTAACCACTAAATATTCACCACCAAGTTTTAAATTTGAAACACCTTCAATAAACACTTCACCTGGTGTTTCGGCTCTTAATATTATTGGGTTTTCTTTGGTTCCTTTTCCTATAAATGCTATTTCAACATCTTTCCAAACACCATTAGACAATACAATTTCATCTCCCGGTTTTACATTTTCTATTGCTGAATTTAATTCTTGAATATTTGCCACCTTAATTAAATTAGTAGTAACGGTATTACAAGAAATGTTAATTAAAATAAAACTAAAAATGAATAAATTTTTAAACATGATAATAGTGTTTGAATGATTTTTGAAAACAGTTTATTTTCTTACTTCTTTTACTAAAGCAATTGCGTTTTTAACGTCTTGCTCTAATTTAGCATAATCTTTATTTTTTATAATTTCATTTGAAATTAATTGTGAACCCATTCCAACACAAGTAACACCTGCATTGAACCAAGCTGATAGATTTTCTTTGGTTGGTGAAACCCCTCCAGTTGGCATTACGCTTGTCCAAGGTTGAGGTCCTTTGATCCCTTTTACAAATTGAGGTCCGTAAATATCACCAGGGAATAGTTTTACTATTTCGCAACCTAATTCTTCAGCACGTGCAATTTCTGTTAAAGTACCACAACCTGGTGACCATAATACTTTTCGTCGGTTACAAACCATTGCAATATCTTCTCTTAAAACAGGAGTAACAATAAAGTTAGCGCCTAAAGCCATATATAAAGATGCTGCTGCTGCATCGGTTACAGAGCCAACACCCATTATCATTCCAGGTAATTCTTTAATAGCATATTTGGTTAATTCTCCAAAAACTTCGTGAGCAAAATCGCCACGAGCAGTAAATTCCATTAATCTTGCACCACCATTGTAACAAGCTTTTAATACTTTTTTACTTAATTCAATATCACTGTTAAAAAATAAAGGAATCATCCCAGTTTCTTTCATTGCTGCTGCAACTTCTATTCTTGTAAATTGTGCCATTTTAATTGTATAATTGTTAAATTTTATTTGTTTTTGCTTTTTCCTTTAAGCTTCAAATTAACTCCAGTTTAATATTTTTTTAAAATCGTAATCTGCTGGATTATCGACATATTTTTTTGCTTTTTCATAATCATTTTTCTTAATATAAATCAAATGCTCAATAAAAAGTTGCGCCATATCAGCATTAATATCAACCAATCTTGGCGGCACTTTCCCATTTTCATCTTCAAAATCTTTTAAGTATAATGGTGTAATATCACCTCTTGAGTTTGCGCTAACAATACAACCTGATATACCACTATCAAATAATTTTTTAACTCCAATTCCTAATAAAGTACAAAGGGTTAAATCAAAAGCAATAGGTTTACAACATCTTAATTCGTAACCAATTTCAACCGGTCTAGATTTAATATCTAATCCTAATTCTTTTAACTTAACTTGAAGTAAATAATTGAATATATGAGATTTACTTACATTACCTAATTCTGGATGTCCGTGGTCATCATATGTAAAATTAATTCCACAGTTTTTTATTTCATCTTCATCCATAAAGTGAAAAACACCTTCACTCACCAAAGCAACACCATATTCAATACCTCTTATTTTACTTTTTATGATTGAAGAAATAATCATATTTGTCAATTTTTCAAAGGTAATGTTTGTTTTGTTAAACATTTCAGGAATAATCATCATAGGAAAATGACAAGCTGATGCAATACCAAATGCCAAATGACCAGCCGAGCGCCCCATTGCAGACATTACAAACCAATTTTCGCTGGTACGCGCATCTTCATAAACTGTATTTCCAATTCTAACACCTTCATCTTTAGCTGTGTGAAATCCAAATGTTGGATTGCGATCAGGTAAAGGTAAATCATTATCAATTGTTTTAGGAACATGAATGTGGGCTACATTTAACTGCTTATTTATTAAGTATTTAGTAAGTCTACTTGCAGTAGAGGCAGTATCATCACCTCCAATAGTAACCAATAATTTCACATTGTTTTTTTGAAAAAAATCAGCTTTAAAGTCGCTGTCTTTTGGTTTGAATCTACTCATTGTAAGCGTAGAACCACCCAAACTAAAAATCCTGTCAGCGCTCTGATAATCAAAAACTTTTACTGAAGGATTCTCAGAAAACAACCCTTTATAGCCATGGTGAACACCAATAACTTTATATCCGTCTTTTAAAAAAGTTTTAGCTAAAGTGCTTACAACTGTATTGATACCAGGAGCTGGACCACCACCACAAATAATAGCGATTGATTTTTTCATTTTATAATTTAAACGTTGATTAATTTTTATGAAAAAATTAGAAGTGTTTTTAAATTCCTCCAAATTGAAAAATTTGAAAATAAAAACATATAAATAAATTAGTAATTGCAAGTCGTTAGATTTGCAATTACTAATTTTAATTAAATATTATCGAGCAACTCTACCAGAAGCATCACCACCCATTAATTTATTTACTTCTTCAACTGTTACTAAGTTTGCATCACCTTTGATGGTGTGTTTTAAGCATGAGGCTGCTACTGCAAAGTCTAATGCGTTTTGATCATCTTCAGGGTAGGTTAACAATCCATAAATTAAACCTCCCATAAAACTATCTCCACCACCAACTCTATCTACAATATCTGTAATTTGATACTGACGGGTTTGTAGCATTTGTTTTCCATCGTATAAAACGCCTGCCCAAGTGTTGTGTGATGCTGAAATAGAACCTCTTAACGTAGTAATTACTTTTTTAGCTCTTGGGAATTTCTCCATCATTTGCTGACAAACAGATAAGAAAGCTTCCGCTTTTACATCGTGTCCGTGTGTTTGAACTGCAGCTCCTTCTGGCTTAATCCCAAAGTGCATTTCTGCATCTTCTTCGTTTCCCAAAATAACATCACAGTAAGATGTTAACTCAGTCATAATAGCTTCACGATCTCCACCGTATTTCCAAAGTTTTGCTCTGTAATTTAAATCGGTTGAAATTGTTAAGCCCATTTTGCTAGCTACTTTTACTGCTTCTAAACAAGCATCGGCTGAACTTTGTGAAATCGCAGGGGTAATACCTGTCCAGTGAAACCACTCTGCGCCTTTGAATACTTCTTCCCAATTCACCATTCCAGATTGAATTTCAGACATTGATGAATGGGCACGATCATAAACTACTTTTGATCCACGAGATACTGCGCCGGTTTCTAAAAAATAGATTCCCAAACGGTCTCCGCCCCAAACAATTTTATCTACGCCAACACCTCTTTTTCGCATTTCCATCATAGCACACTGTCCAATATCATTTTTTGGTAAACGTGTTACAAAATCACAAGAAATCCCATAATTCGCTAATGAAACCGCTACGTTGGATTCTCCTCCGCCATAAACAACATCAAAATTATCGGCTTGTGAAAATCTTAAAAATCCTTGAGGTGCTAATCTTAGCATAATCTCTCCAAAGGTTACTACTTTACTCATTCTATAATTGGTTAAAATTTAAAATTGGCATAGTGAACTATGCCAATTTTAAACAATGTTTATAAATTTTTAAATTCCTAAAGCTTGCCCACCACCAATTTGGATAGTTTCTGCAGTGATAAAAGATGCATCTTTACTTGCCAAAAATGATACTACAGAGGCTACCTCTTCTGGCTGACCCAATCTACCTAATAAAACACTATTTGCCCAAGAAGCAAAAACTTCTGGTTTCGTTGCTTTAATTTGTGCGTGGAAAGGAGTATCGATAGTACCCGGAGATACTGCATTTACTCTAATTCCATATTCAGCTAAATCTTTAGCTAAAGCTCTAGTAATAGATTGTACTCCACCTTTAGACACTGCATAAATTCCAGCTCCAGGTCCTGCACCATTCCAAGCTGCATTAGAAGTATAGTTTATAATGCTTGGGTAATCACCTTTTTTAAGAAAAGGAATTGCTGCTCTTGATGCAAAAAATACTGAATCTAAGGTTTAAAGCCATAACAAATCTATATTGTTCAGTTGTCATTTCTTCAAATCTAGCTCTAACACCAATACCACCAGTATTGTTTACAAGCACATCAATTTTCCCGTATTTTTCACCAATTTTAGTAATGTTTTCAGTTACTGCTTCGTCTTTTGTCATATCAAAGCCGATAATATTCAGCTGTAATTCCTTCAGCTGTAAGTTCGCTACTCTTTCTGCACCAATTTCATCTTCAATACCGTTTAAAACTACTGTATATCCGTCTTTACCCAATCTTTTTGCTACTTCGAAACCAATTCCACCTGTAGCTCCGGTAATTACTGCTACTTTTCCATTTAATATTACTCATTTTTTATTATTTTTGATTTTATTATTCTACTTAATTTTATTATTTTTCTACTGATTGAATATTTCTTGCAAAGAAATAAATAGCCCCCACTCCTAATGGAACAAATATTGCGATGGCAATAAAAATTGGTGTATACGATACTGCTGCAATTTTTGGAATTAAAAAGTTCATAACAATTACTGAAAATACACCAACCATTCCTCCAAGTCCAGCTAAAGAGCCTACAGATTTACCACTAAAAAAGTCACTTGGCAATGTTTGTACATTACTTATTGCAAATTGAAACCCAAACAATACAAAGAATACTATTGCAACAAATATTTCAGCTGAATCAGCAAACAATACAGTGGCAATTAATCCACAAAGCATTATAATACCACCAATTAAAATGGTTGTTTTTCTTCCTTTATCAATAGAGTTTGTTTTTGCTATTATTTTTCCTGAAACATATCCTCCGGCTATACTACCAATTGCAGCACCAACATAAGGAACCCAAGCAAACATACCTACTTCTTTTACATTAAAACCATAAACATCGAACAGATAAATTGGCATCCAACCAACAAATAACCACCAAATTGGTTCTAAAAAGAAACGACCAATTACTATTGCCCAAGATTCTCTATGTGAAAGTATTTCTTTTAAGCTCTTACCTTTAGTATCTTTGGTTGCATTTTGATCTGCTTTACTTTGACCTTCTAAAATAAATTTTTGTTCTTCATCTGTAATCCAAGGATGTGTTTTTGGCCCACTTTTATTAATCAATAACCACGGAATGATCCAGAATATACCAAAAGAACCTACAACCATAAAGGTAATTCTCCATCCAAAAGCAACAAATAATGCAGCAATAAAAGGTGGTGCAATTACAGATCCAATTGATGCCCCAGCGTTAAATAGTCCTTGAGCTATGGCTCGCTCTTTAATTGGGAACCACTCTGCATTACTTTTAACACCTCCAGGCCAGTTACCAGCTTCAGAAAGACCTAAAGTACTTCTGAAAAAAGCAAGACCAAATATTCCTCTAACTGTTGAGTGCAAAAATGATGACATTCCCCAAACACCAATACTAATAACATAACCTATTCTAGTTCCAACTTTATCAAATAATTTTCCTGAAAAAAGTTGACCCAAAGCGTAGGCAACCATAAAAATATTTAGTATTAAACTATAATCATCTTTATTTAGACCTAATGATTGCGAAATTGAGCCTTCTACGTTCTCATTTCCCCACATAATTGCTAGTGCACTTCTGTCGATATAGTTTATAACTGTTGCTAAAAATATTAGCCCAATTATCACCCATCTTAATCCTTTTACTTTCATATCTATGTATCTATTTTGTTTAAGTTTATTTCATAATCATAAACACTAACAAACATGTTATTGCTATAACTTTAAAAAAATATTGAAGTAAACTTAATGGTTGTAAAAAAATTTAACGTGTTTTTAATAAACACTTATAAAACTTTAATAGCAACATTTATTAAGAAAACGTTCCCTCCTTATTTATTTATTTTGAATAGATAAAATGTGCGTTTTATCTATTGATCAAGTCCATTCATTCTATCCTTTATATTGTAACAATATTCATACAAATTTTTAAAATGAATTTTTAATTTTTCTTTTGCTTCTGTTGGATTTTGATTTTTAATTGCTTCAAAAATAGCTGTATGCTCCTGAATTCCTGACAAGGCTAACCTTTTATCACAAACATGATGTTTTTCAAAATTTGTTATAATTTCAGGTGTTATCATCAACATCAAGGTATTTAAAGTGCTATTTCCACTTGCTTTTGCAATGGCCAAATGAAATAATAAATCTTCCTGAATGGCATCTTCACCATTTAAAACTTTTGCGGTATAAGCTCCCAATGCTTCACTTATATTGTTCAAATCTTCATCTGTTCTTCTTAGAGCAGCCAATCTTGCAGCTTTTAATTCTAACAAAATACGGGTTTCAACCAAAGATTTAAAGTCGGGTTCTTCCAGCCTTAAAATATCATCAATCATTCCATTCATTGCTATTACTCCAATATTAGCAACAAAAGTCCCACTTTGAGGAATGGATTTTAGCAATCCATAAAACTCTAACTTTTGTATTGCTTCACGAATGTTACTTCTTGTAACATTAAATTTTTCTGCCAACATCCTTTCAGATGGCAGTTTATCACCAGGTTCCAAATTTTTCAAATTAATTAAATCTCTTATTTTTGAGATGATTACATTTTGAACCTTTTGATTGTCGCTCTTTATAATTATATCTAATTTCATACTATAGAAATGGTTAACCAAATTGTACGTGCTCAATTTATGAAATTCTAACAGAATAATAAAATATTCATTTTTTTATACAAAATGATATTATTATATTGAGTTAAATAGATGTTACTGGTCTAAAATTAGACCAGTATCACCATCACCAAAATATTAATTTAACTAAAAAAGTTATATTAAAAACTAACTCAAATATTTTTCAGAACTTATAATTTCATTTTAGAGGAAATAACTATTTTTTAATGTTTTACCTCTAATTCGTAATATTTCACTTTTGCAAAAGAATTTAAATCTTTACTTTGAAAATAATTTCCAGCTTTAAAATAATTTTCAAAAACACTCCATTTTTGCATATGTATATTTGCATACACTTTTGAAATTGTATTATTTAATATCACTTCTAATCTTCCATCAGACACTTTTACCTCAAGTGTGAATTTATTAAATCCTACATATTCAGAAAAAGTATAGCCCGCATCATCAGTCCAAGCATCAGTATATAATATTTCTTTTTCAGTAGCATTTAAATTTTTCAATTCTTTTGTTTTCACTTTTACTTTTCCATTTTCCCAATATATTTTTAACATTGGAGGTGCATTGTTATCGGCTTGACCAATTAAATTGCGTTGTGCATTGGTTAATCGACCATGAATTTGCATGATAATGGTTTTGTGATATTTACCATCTGCATCTTTGGTTATTTCATCAACAGACAAGGTTCCTTTCATGTTTCCTCCTTTAACAAAGGTCCAATTGGTTTCGTTACTTCCTGCTACCATTTGCTCTCTTAATTCAGTTCTTGAATAAGACGAATTAGCTGTTGAGGCGTTAGGATACGTATAAAAAACCAAGGCACCATTGATAGAATCGTTGTACATAAATGGTTTTAAAGTTGCATTGGTAGCATACTTTAAAATCTCTGGAGGCGACACTTCCGTTGGGTTCCCCACAGGAAGTGTAACTTTCCAGTGACTTAGATCTATATTTGGTAATTTATAATTTATTTGGCTTGAGCCACCTGTTGTTGTATTTCCAGGATCAACAATAGTTGATGGTGGAATTACTTCTAAGGGACTTGTTGCTGTTTCATCTTCCTGACAGCTCACATTAATGCTCAACGAGAACATTAATGCAAATGCTGCAAGAAACCTTAAACAAACTAATTTACCCATTAAATTATACTTTATTATTCTTCTATAGGATATACTTTTACATTATCAATCCACACATCGTCAGATGGATTTACAGATATTACATTTGCATACATCCAAATTGATATTTGACCACTTGCATTTGATGTAAATTGTGTTTTTAAAACTGTAAAATTACCTTTTCCTAAAAATATATCACCTACAGCTTTTGAAATAGGATTAGATGAAGCTGCATAGGCATCATCTTCATGGTCAAACCAACCATTTAAAATTTCAACCACAACACTAGGTCCATTATCAATTTCTAATGCATAACTGTATTCTAAAATATATTCAGCATTTGGTGTTACTGTAATAGCCTGATATGCATATCTGGTAGCACTCGTTTTCGGATCTGCAGTAGTAGAACCTGTCCATTTTGCACCAGGTGTTTTTGTAGCACCTGAAGGTGTACCATCATAATTCAATGGATCCCCATCTGAACTTGTATTAAAAGGAGAATTACCTCCTGCAAGGTCCCAACCTGTAGCACCTCCACTAAAATCACCATTTATAATTTCTGGCACAAGTGATGGCGGTACTTCAGGTTTTAATACAGTAATTACTTGTGTTACTGTACTAGAAACTCCTAATTTATCAGAAGCCGTTAGGGTTACTGTATAAGGTGTACCTTCTTCATCAGTTTCAGACTCGGCATATGTGTGAGTGGCATCTTTAGTTGTAGCTGTTGTACCATCACCAAAATTCCATACATAATCTGTTGCACTAAAAGAAAAGTTCGCAAATTTATAGATGAAATATTCATCACCTACTGTAGTTCCAAAGTCAGCACTTGGAGGTGTTGCATCTGGAATAGAGTTTGCATCAGGTAATTCAAATTCGCAGGCTGTCATAAAAATTGACAATACGAATACTGAAACCATCAGTACCCTGAGTACTGATGTGTTTTTTATATTTTATATTATGAATCATAATAAATAGTTTTTATTAATTTATAATTATTTTTTAATAACCAGGATTCTGTTTTAACAATCCTTGACTTAAGCCTATTTCACTTTGAGGAATAGGTAACAATAAATCGGTTGGTGAATAGCTATATCCATTAGCGGCAGAATATTCAGAAAGTACATCATCAGCCTCTCCAAAACGAATTAAATCGAACAAACGCTGATTTTCAAAAGCCAATTCGGCTCTTCTTTCGTCTAACAATTCTTGTTTTGTAATACTTCCAACTGCAGGCATCTCTGCTCTTAACCTAACTTTATTGAAAGCATCAATAGCAGTTGCATCAGCTGTTTCAACAGCAGTACCCATAGTTGCTTCAACATACATTAGCAATACATCAGCATATCTTAGAATAATCCAATCGTTCCCAGCCAATGTTGCATCACCTGTATTTGCTACAATTCCTAATGATGCATCTCCGTTATGAATATATTTTGCAACTTGATTTTGAGAAGGCTGTTTAGGGTCAATTCTATAAGAATAAGCTGTTCTATTTCCTCCTTTTTCATTTAAGAAAGTTGAAGCTTCAGTAGTAACATAGTTTAAACCTGTAGATCTACCAACTGCATTTTGCCATTCAGCTGAAAAATTTTGACTGTCTTTTGCATCATCACCTTGGTACACAATTGCCCAAATAACTTCTTTATTTCCTTCACTATAGAAAACATCTTTAAAGTTTCCTTCAAGAGAGAATCCAGCACCCATTACCTCTAAGCATAAGCCTTTCGCTAAACTGTGTTCGCCTAAAGTTAAATATACTTTCGCTAACAAAGCTTGTGCCGCCGATTTAGAAGCTCTACCATAAGTACCTGCATCTAAACCTGCAATTGCAGTCTCAAGATCACTTATAATTAAATCATAAATAGTAGCTTGGGCCACTCTGGTAAATTGAACTTCTTTATCTAAAGGGTCAATAACTCTGTCAATCAATGGAATATCACCAAATAAACGTACCAAGTTAAAGTAAGCATAGGCTCTAACAAATTTTGCTTCTGCTTCAAATTTAGGTTTCATTGCGTCAGATGCAGCACCCAAGTTATCTAAAACAACGTTTGCTCTGTACACAACATTGTAAAAACTTCCATAGTAGTCAGACACAATACCATTTGTTGATTTTACAGTAAAATTCTCAAATTGAGCAGGCTCACCCTCACTACTTTTAGTTCTGGTATTGTCACTGCGCATTTCAGTTAATTGGTATTCCAATTGAATTCCATGATTATCATCAGTATCTGTAGAATTTACTCCTTGAATACCATCGTACATGTTAATGATACCCGTTAGAATTTCTGTATCATTTTTAAAATAACTATCGGTAGTTATTGCTGATATAGGCTCAGGAGAGAGGAAATCTTCACACGAAGAAACATAGGCTCCTAACATTATTAATATTAATATTTTTATATGTCTCATAATATTTTTTATTTAATGTTTAATTTAAAAATCTAAATTAACCCCTAATGAAATGGTATTGTAAATAGGATTTCCTCCTCTTTGATAACCATAAGTTGTAGGTGATGTATTGTCAATTGATTCTGGATTCCAACCAGTATAATCATCAGCGGTAATATACAATAAGTTATTTCCCGTAGCATAAATTCTTAAACCATCCATACCCCATTTATCCATTAACTCACTAGGGAAATTGTAACCAACGTTTACGTTACGTAATGCAATGTATGAAGCATCTTGAACAATATCGTTAGTGAATATTTTTTCCTTGATAAGGTGTTGATCAGGCGTGGTTGCAGGATTGAAATCTTGACGGCTATTGAAGTGGTTAAACATGTATTGATCAGCCATATTTCTTACTTGTGCTCCGTGACTTCCTTGAAACATAAAAGAAATATCAAAATTGTGTATTTTAAAGTTATTGGTAATACTCCAAATAAAATCTGGGTATGGATCTCCAATAATTGCTTTGTCATCATCATCAATTAAACCATCACCATTTAAATCTTTTACATACACATCTTGTGCTTCACCTCCAACTGGATGATAAGGGTTCAAAATATACTCTAAAGGAATGTCTTTATCAACAACCCATCCATAGAATGAAGAAATTGGGTTCCCCACTGAATTGACCCATTCTGCAGCTCTTTTGTCGTCAACATTTTGAATTTGACCATCAGAATCACCCATATCAGTTAAAGTATTTTCGTTCCATGAAGATAACCAAGTTGCATCCCATCTAAAGTTTTGCTTGTTCACAATTTTGGCTCTAAATTCTAATTCAAAACCACTATTTTCAACTTCCCCAAGGTTTACTAAGGCATTTCCAAATCCTGTAGTTGTAGAAATTGGATTGAATAACAACAATTGATCACTTGTTCTAATATAATAGTCTAACGAACCTGTAAAAGTACCGTTCATAAATCCAAAGTCAATACCAGGGTTAAATTCTATTGAACGCTCCCATTTTAATTCATTGTTTGCAATGTTGATAGGATTAAAAGCTCCTTGAC
The DNA here is from genome assembly GCA_963712085.1 of uncultured Flavobacteriaceae bacterium. Lineage (GTDB taxonomy): Bacteria > Bacteroidota > Bacteroidia > Flavobacteriales > Flavobacteriaceae > Lutibacter. The sequence continues at coordinate 92,369 of CAVQGP010000001.1, forward strand.
CATTATATGTTTGAGAAGACAATAAAGCCAAATGAGGGTAATAATTAGTTAAAACATTACTATTTAATACATCGTAACTGTATAAATCTAAGCTATTGTTTCCTGTAACACCATAACTGGCTCTTAATTTTAAATTGCTAATTACATTGCTATTTGATAGGAAATCTTCTTTAGATACATTCCAACCAACAGAACCTGCAGGGAAATTACCCCATTTGTAATCGGCACCAAAAACCGAACTTCCATCTCGTCTAAAACTAAATGACGCTAAATACTTATCATTATAAGCATAGGTTACCCTACTAATTAATGATTGTAATGTTTTTTCCCATTCCAATTCATTTGCTGCAGAAATTACTGCCGCATTGTTGATACTTTGAACATTATCATTGTTATATCCAGTTCCTTGAATTGCTGAATAAGTTCCGTGCTCGTACTCTGCTGCATACCCTAAAATCACACCCAAATCATGTTTGTCAGCAATTGTTTTATCATATGAAAAATAATTGTCTGAAACTACTTTGTGATAGTTCTCGTTTGAATAATCCATTTGCGTACCAGCTTCTTTATTTCTGCTTGATTTTACTCCTTGATATCTAGATCTTTCAGTGTTTTGATACACATGTGAAAAAGTACTTCTAAAAGTTAAATCTTCTACAAGTTCCCAAGAAATATAAGCACTGCTAAAAAGTTTAAACTTTTTGTCATATCTCCAACGTTCTAAAACTTTTGCTCCTGGGTTTGTATTAGATGTATTACTAATATTAGTTCCTCCTGAAGCAGCATCTACAGGCATACCTGTAGCTAAATCAAATCCATCAAACATCATTTGCTGTGCATAATCACCAATTTGTGCATCTGCCCAAGCACCACCATCTTGTACTCTATTTACAAACTGAATGGTGTTTTCATCTAAATATAACGGTAACCAAGGTGGTTGACGTAAAATATCATGCGTTGAGCCATCAAATCTTCTAGTATCAGTATAGGTAGGAGTTGTACTCATTCCAAAACCAATTTTATCAGATACTTTAGTATCAACTTTTAATTTTAAACCATACTTTTTGAAATCGTCAGTTAACAAAACTCCTTCATCATGTAAATAGTTTAATGACGTACTAAATTTGGTTTTTGCACTACCACCTCTTGCGCTTAAATTGTAGTTTGTTATGGTACCACCATCAAAAATAATATCTTGCCAATCTTGGTCAACACCAATTAATTGTTTGTACTGAGTTTGAGCAGAAAGCACTCCAGTTGCAGCCAATTCAGCAGCTGCAGTTTCTGCTACACTAAACGTATAAGCCTCACTTGGTCTTGCTTCTTTAATACCTGCGTAAGTACTAAAACTGAATTTAGTATCTCCTTCTTTACCAGATTTTGTAGTAATCATGATAACACCATTACCACCTCTTGATCCAAAAATTGCCGCAGATGCAGCATCTTTTAAAACTTCAAAAGATTCAATGTCATTCATATCTAAGTTACCAAGTATATCAGAATCCATTGCTAAACCATCAACAACAACAAGCGGCCCTGAATTTCCAGAAATTGATCCTGTTCCTCTAATTCTAATTGTTGGTGCAGTACCTACAGCACCATCAGTAGCAGCAATGTTTACACCTGAAACCTGACCAACCAAAGCGTCGTCAACCCTTGCAACTGCAATTTGATCTAAGTCTTCATTTACAACTTTAGATATAGAACCTGTTAAGTGACTTTTCTTTTGAGATCCATATCCAATTACAACAACCTCATCTAGCACGTTTGCATCCTCTGCCAAAGTAATTGATAGGGTTTTTTGATTTACTATTGCAACAGTTTGAGTTGCATAACCAACGAAAGATATTTGAAGAATATCTCCTGACTTTACTTCTAATTGGAATTTTCCATCAAAATCTGTGGAAACACCAGAAGAAGTTCCTTTAATTAATATACTTGCTCCGGGAATTGGTCCAGAGGCATCTGAAACTGTACCTTGCAACAAATAGCTGTTTTGAGCTATTAAAGTTACATTGAGCAACAATATTAATAGTACCGTTAACTTAATTTTTAAATTCATAATTAATTGTTTTATATTAAAAGTGTTTGATTTGATTAATACTTTTTAATTTTAATTAATACTCTTTGTATTAGTCTTTATCTAGATTTTGAATCTAGTTAGGTCCTTTACTTTATAAAAACTTAAAAATTCCATTTTAAAAATAATATTTCTTAAATTCGCAAAAATCACGTTTTTAGTAAAGTATTAATGTGTATCTATTTACTTCCCTCCTATAAGAAGTAATTTTTTTAAGGGATAGGTGTGCGCCTATCCTTTTTTTTATTTTTAATTCATTAGCCGTTTGTAGTTTAAAGTTTTCATAATTATTATTAAGTTTTTGGTTTCCCAATTTGGTTAACCAGTTTGGAAAACCAAATATATGTTAAAACTTAGTTAAATAAAAATATTTTAACATTTATTTTAAATTACCTTATTTAGTTACTTCATTAACATTTAATAATACTAACTAAAAACCTTTATTCCATAAAATCTTCTCTATTTGAACCAGCAGATTTTTCTATGATTTCTTATCTCCAAAATAGGATGGACCAACACCAGTTAAAAAATCTTCTCTTACAGGACTAAATGTGTCAATTAGCTGACCTTCTTCTAAACAAATTGCACTATGCAATAAATTAGGTTCAATGTACACGCCGTCTCCTGCTTCTACAATTTGCTTTACTCCATCAATTTCAAATTCAAACTTACCTGAAACACAATAGGTAGCTTGTGTGTGAAAATGTTGATGTGGGGCACCTAATGCTCCTTTATCAAATTTCACGCTTACCATCATGATTTGGTTATCGTAACCTAAAAACTTTCTTGATACTCCTCCACCAAGCACTTCCCATTCTAGATCTTTTGCGATGATGTACTTTTCACTAAATCGTTTCATAATTTTTAATTTATTTGTTTTCTGTTAATTTATAAGAACCTTTCCAGGTATACTCTTTATTGTTTATTGTTAATTTATGCGCTGCATCTTTATCATTATTTTCGTTTGAAATGATAAAAACTTTTGATTTATCGTTTTTTGTATCAATCTGAATTGCTGTGTATTCTTTAGAATCGTGTACAACTTCAATACTTTCGATATTACTATAGGCATTTATTGCTAATTCAGAAACAGTACTATAAGTTCCGTGCGATTCTATTGTTGAAACAAACAAAGCATCCTTTACATTCTTTTTCCTTAAAATTAAAGTTTGTTCATTTCGTAAATTATAGTCAGGATCATTAGCACCTATTCTACCAATAATAACTTCGTCATTGTTAGTGGTAACAGCTGTATACGTGTAAAACTTATTATTTAGCAACCAGTTTAATGAAATATTACCGTCTTTAACAGTAGCTGAAACCTCTTTATATAAATGCTGATACCCATCAGATTTCCCTAAAATTTCTGGCGTATTCAATTTTGAATATTCAAAATTGGTTTTCATAATATGTCCTAAAAAGTAAAATGGTAAATCGTATTGATTTGCGTTTTCAGAAGTAACTCTCATAATATCTAATATATAAGGAGTATCAAAATCTTCATCCTTAATAGTTACCATTGTTCTTTGAAGTTTAGTTCCAGGATATGCATTTTCTTCTTTAGCACTAGCTACTTGTACATTTTCATTATCTACAATAAATACATATTTATTTGAGTGATACTTACTTCCAACATCATACTTTCCATTAAATTGAGATTTTTCATTTTGAACTAAAGTATTGTGAGCAATACTTTGTTTTGCCCAAGAGGTATTCTCTTTTAAATAATTTCCACCTCCTTTTTGTTCAATATTAACATAACGACCCATACCATAATCTTGAACCACCTCATGACCATCTTCAAATAATGCAAAAGATAATTTATCGTAATGTCCATGACTCAATCCATGCGCTGTGTATTTAAAAACCAACTCCAAATCACCACTTCTCAAAATTCCAACAGCACCTTCATCTCCATCAGCACCATCAGATAATTCAATTGATTTTTTATCAAAAGGCACTGCCTTTCCTTCTTTAATACCAAGAGCAACTGCCAAACCTGCATCATCCAAAGTAACTTCATTTTGCATTTCAGCAATACTTAATAACTCTGGATTTTGACCTCCAAAAAGATACCCAATATCAACCGTAGCAATTAATGATGTATTAAAATAGGACATTCCTTTTTGTGCATCATTCAACAAAAAGAACTCTCCTTTAGCATTCGACAAGTTTAACAATGCATTCACACTTTTTATAAGCACTCCATCTTTAAATTCAAACACCTTTAATTCAGGTTTTTTATTTTGCAAGTGCTTGTGCAAAAATTAAAAACGGGTACGAAGCATAACGCTGATAATATGGCCCTTCTGTAAAATACCCATCTGGAGAAAAAGGCTCATTTACATTGGCAAAAAAACCAATTTCCTGACCATCTTTTCTAATATAACCACCGTCATTATCCTTTACATTTGGATCAAAATTATCAACTTCAACACCATTCAAAGCTCGATCTAAAAGCTCATCATCATCCATAGCCAATGCTATCATTCCTACTGCAACATTACCCCAAGTCGCATGGTTATGAACTCTATTAAAAAATTGTGGACTATCTACAGATATATGATCAGCAAAAGGCTTAAATAAATCAGTTTCTAATATATTACGTTCTTCTTCAGATAAATAATCATAAATACAATCATAAGCTTGACTCGTATATACCAACCAGTTTGAATCATTTAAGCATTGCCAAAACAATTTACCTCTTGCATATGAACGCGTTTTGGGTGCATTGGTAATGTTGGATATAGTTTAGCATATTCCAATAACATGTCCTTAACAAATTTGGCATATTTTTCATCATCTAAAATTTGATACAATACACCAGCTTTTTGCATTAAAACATAATTTTTTTTATGTGTCTCGTGAGTATATCCACCGGAATAATCTATAGGAATTGGAACTTCAATACCTTTTTCAATTTCAGCATCAACCTCACTTTGAGCTACTGCTAACGTTTCATCAAAAACAGGTATGCTTCCTAAATTAGCTCTAATATCTTTTACACCTTGCTTGGTTAAAATCATACTTGGATGATCAGATTGATGATGCTGTAACACCTTCTGACTTCTTTTCACAAGAAATAAATGAACTTAAAAATATAGTTATAAAAATTATTTTAATGAGTTTGTTGTACATTCGTAATTGAATTAATTGGTTTACCAATTTGGTTTACCAAAAATAGCTATAATTATTAAGAAACAAAAGTTTATTCGGTAATTTAACATTTAACAATGCTAAATTAACCTTCGTATTTAATAAGTTGAATATTCTAAATCGGCGTAGGTTGATTAAAAATACTATTTGAAACTATATCAGAAAAAACATTTCTATCATATTTAGCCGAATTAAAAGATGTATAAATTACAAACTCATCTATTTATCTTATAAGAGATTACACAATATAAAAACTCTAAAAATATTACTGCTATAACCCAAAAAATCTTTAATAATCTTAAAGCTTGAAATCTGACAGATTTTTAATAACTCTAGAACATCTAATTATTGTCTAACCAATATATTGGTTTAAATTTATTTTTTCCATTTTTAAAGCTAAACAAAGACCCAAATTTTGGTTCAAAAGCTATTATTTCTAAAGTGCTTTATAATTTTCATTATCGATAATTTCACACCCATCTACATATTATAGACACCTCCATTGATATCGAGTGTTGCTCCAGTAATAAAGCCATCGTATTCCGATGCAAGATATAAAACTGCTCTCGCTACATCATCTACATTACCTGCACGCTGGATTGGAATACTTGCTGTTGTTTCCGCAGCTGATTCCTTTGTTGTATGAGTATTATGAAATGAAGTGCCTAGAATAAGTCCAGGAGCAACTGCGTTGACTCTTATTCCTTGAGGTCCCAATTCTGCAGAAAGTGCTCTAGTAAATGTTAGTATAGCTCCTTTACTGGTTGAATAAACTAGTGATCCTGGATGACCTCCTTTACGCCCAGCAAGTGATGCTAAATTAACAATACTGCTATTTTCATTTTTCGCAAGATATGGAGCTGCAGCTCGTGTTACAAACATCATAGATGTAAGATTGATATCCATTACCTTTTGCCAAAATTCAGCTTCCATTTCATTCAACATTCTACGTGCAACTAGTGAACCTGCATTGTTAATCAATATGTCTAAACCTCCAAATGCTTCAATTGTTTTTTCAACCATTGCATTTGCATCAGCTTCTTTTGTTAAGTCACCACTTATTGCAATTGCTTTTTGCCCTTTGCTTGTTGCATATTCCGTTAATTGGTTTGCGGTATCAGCACTAGAGAAATAGTGGATAGCAACATTAGCACCGCTATCAATAAAGTGTCTGGTTATTGATTCTCCAATTCCCTGAGCACCAGCAGTAATAAGAACATTTTTATTTGTTAATTTATTTTTCATATTATTCCTATATTAATTGATCTAATCATTTTTAGCAAAATAGCCTTCATTGGATACGGCACCATCACTTATAGTAATACTTCCTGTTTTAAACCAAACTTCGGCATAGTTTCCGTCAGCATATTGTTTTTGAATATCACCACCATTCGTTTCAGCACCTGAACACCAATTTTTATTTACTTCTGGAGATTTTCCGTTGGTTTGATTGTAAGCTCCCAATTTAAAAAAACGACCTTCTCCTGTGTATGCTTCTTTACGTTCTACTCCGTCTTGACCAACAGGTACAAATAATTTTTGTGTTTGCTCTGGTATATCTGCTTTCGTTGTATATTCTGAAACAATTATATTTTTTGTAAATGTTTTGGTTTCATGACCTTCACTCATAAATTTCAAATTCATAATACCATCCTTAACTTCTATTTCATAACTAAATTCTTCTCCTAAAGCAATTCCATCTTTTGGTTCTTCTGGATAGATGTTTGCATCTGTACCAACAACAGAAAAGTCATACCCCCAAACACCTGTAGAATAATCCCATCTTCCCGAATTGTCATCACCGGCTGTATTGATTTCATAATGCCAAAAGACTGAACCTTTCGTATGGCCAGGAAATTTCTTGTAAAATATTTTAAGTGGTTCGTTTTCATGTTTATCGGCACTATGGATCTGACCAACAACTACTGCGTATGAAGCTGCTACGCGAGCATCACCTGTTGCAGAAACAGCCATTACTTTAATTGTCGCTGTCATTTTATCATTCGCAGTTTCTGGATACCATTTTTTTACTTGCGCTAGTTCTGTTCTTGTATTATTTGAGGTTCCATGTGTGTCTCCACCATTAGGAGCCTTAAATACAACCCAATTATTTTCACCTTCGTTTTCAGTGTAAAAGAAATCTTTGTTCTCAAAATTATTTGGAATTCCAGCGTTTGAACCATCGCCTAAAATCAATTTAAAATTATCAAAAAATGGACTAACATCACTTGCGTAAACCGTTTTTTGTATTTCTTTTTTAGCCGTTTTTTTAGCTGTATTAGAACAGCTATTAAGTGTTAGTAAAACACCTAGGATTAGGAATCCTATTCCTGATGTGATAATTTTTTTATTCATTTTTTTACTTTTTATTTAATTTTCTTATTTTTATATGACTTGATAATTTATAAAAGTGGTCATTCATCTTTATTGTTGCAAGTTCAGGGTCTTTAGATTCTATCGCTAAATAAATATCTTCGTGTTTTTTAATTTCAGAACTCACTTGATCACCTTCACACACAGTTTCTCTTTCATAAGTTGTAAGAATTGGAGGTATTATTAAAAGCATTAATGAAACCAGTGTGTTGTTTTTACTTGCTTTAGCTATGGCTAAATGAAATAATAAATCTTCCTCCAAATAATCATTCCCAACAGTAATTTTAGCTTTAAAAGCATTTAGGCAGTCTCTTATTTGTTCTAAATCATTATCTGTTCTTCTTTCAGAAGCCAATCTAACGGACTTTAACTCTAATGATATTCGAGTTTCTACGAGTTCATTAAAAGAAGGAGTGTCTAGAGCTACTATCTCATCTACCATACCATTAAAACCTGTTAATCCAATCCCTAGAATAGTACCGCTTTTAGGGATTGATTTTAAGTACACCATAAAATTCCAATTTTCTTATTGCTTCTCTTATATGATTTCTTTTAACATTAAGTTTTTCAGACATATCTCTCTCAGAGGGCAATTTATCTCCACGTTCAAAATTTTTAGCGTTGATTAAATCTCTAATCTTACAAATCACTTCATTTTGTACAATTCTATTTGCATCACTATCTATCAGGCTTATCTTCATGTAATTTTATTCAATGTTTATTTTAAAGAATCTGTAGTTATGAATTGTTATTTTAAATATATTCCATAATTCCTAAGATTCCGTTGTAGGAAATCATTAATGAAAAAAACAAAGCAGCATACAAACCTATATAAACACCAAGATTTGTTTTGTAATCTTTCATCACCTTTTTGCTACTTAGCATAAGTATAATTCCAAGAATAACAATTGGTAATACAAACACATTAAATACTTGTGATAAAATTTGAATTTCTATAGGATTTCCTCCAAAAGCAGGTCCTATTAAAGCAACTAAACAAGCAATAGCTGTGATAATTCTAAATTGACGTGAATTGGTATCTAAAGTTCCAGATTGATAATCAGCAATCAATAACGGCGCTATTAACAAACAAGGAAATATGGATGATAATCCAGCACTTAAGGCTCCAAAAAAGAATATAGTAACTGCCCATTTACCAGCAACTGGCTCTAATGTATTTGCCATATCTAATACTTGAGTTACCTCTTTTCCTTGATAAAACAACGCGCCAGCAGCTACGGCCATGATAACTCCACTTATAATAAATATTAAAATTGCTGCAGTTATTGAGTCTTTCTTTTGCTGATCTAAATTTTTAATGGTCCATCCTTTTCCTTTTACAAATAATGGTCGTGATAAAAATGTAGCAGACGCCATAGTTGTACCAACAAAAGCTGCAACCAACATTTTACCGCCAGGAACGTCAGGAATAGTTGGTATTAATCCCTTTACAACATCTATTGGAAGTGGTTGAACAAAAAATAATGATAGTATAAATGACAAACCCATTAAGGTAACAAAAATGACTAGTATTTTTTCGAAAAAAGTATATTTACCTACCAACATTAATAAGTAAAAAGTAACAATTATAATAATTGCAGTTATTAATACGGTTTCATATTTATAAGGAATTAATCCTTCAAAATTAATTGCAAGTATTTCAAAAATAATATTGGATGAAATTCCTAAAATTCCCATGAGTGAATTCCATTGGCCAAAGGTGATACCAACAATAATTAAAATTGCTAAAACTTTACCGTATTTTAAATGTTTTTTAAATCCGTAAAGTGCAGTTTCATCTGTTAATAAGGCAGTAATTTCCATAGGCAAACATTAAAATTCCAGAGAAAACACAACTTAATAATAGCACCCATAATAATTGCATATTAAATTTGCTTCCTGCAACAATCATAGAGGTTACACTACCAGTACCAATGGTATAACCAATGGCAAAAATACCTGGGCCAAAACCCAGAATTATTGCAATTATTTTTTTAATAAATGATTTTTTTTCAGCTGCTTGTTCCATAATTGTTTGGTTCGTGTTGTTTAGTTAATTAAATCCAGTTGGTATGATGAAATTTTCCTGAATTATCATCTATTCTTTGATAGGTATGTGCTCCAAAATAATCTCGTTGTGCTTGAATTAAATTTGCTGGAGAATTACTGGTAGTAAACCCATTAAAAAAATTAACAGACTCGCTAAACATGGAATTGCAATTTCATTTAAAACACATTCTGAAACTACTTTGTTTACTGATGGTCTCATCTCTTTTAATGAGGGAAATAAATTTCTCATGTTTTAATATATTATCTGTTTCTTTCAAAGCTTCAACTAAATCTTGCATCAACATCGATTTAATAATACATCCACTTGTCCAGATTCTAGCAATTTCACTTAAGTTTAAATCCCACTGATATCTTTTCGAAGCTTCAGAAATTAATTTAATACCTTGATAATGGTTTATAATTCTTGCAAATTGATACGCTTTAAAAACAGCATCAACTGATAAATTTATTTTTTCAGAATTAGCATCCTGAAAAATTTCATTTAAATCAACTCTATCTTTTTTATAAAATGAAGTATAGCGTGCAAATAAAGCAGCCGCTATTAACGAACTTGGAACACCCAACTCTGCGGTGGCAATTGTAGCCCAATTACCGGTTCCTTTATTACCAGCTTTGTCCAATATTTTTTGAACCAACCAATCATCGCCTTCTTTTTTTCTTAAAATATCGATTGTAATTTCTAACAAATAACTATTCGCTGTTGGCTTCCAAGTCTCCATGATAGAAGCAATTTCATCGGGATTATTTCCCATTGCAGTTAGCATTTGAAATACTTCAGCTAACAATTGCATTTCAGCATATTCAATTCCATTGTGAACCATTTTTACAAAATGTCCACTTCCTTCACTTCCAATATATGTGCAGCAAGGAATCCATTTTCATCTTTAGCAGCTATTGCATTTAAATACGGAGCAACGCTTTTATACGCTTCTTTATCACCACTTGGCATTATTGAAGGTCCTTTTAAGGCGCCTTCTTCTCCTCCTGAAACACCTGTTCCAATAAAATGAATGTTTTTTGTTTTTAAATATTCAAAACGCTCTTTTGTTTTTAAATAATTTGAATTTCCGCCATCAATAATAATATCACCTTCTGATAAATAGGGTATAAGTGCATCAATTACGATATCAATTGTTTTACCAGCATTTACCATCAACATAATTTTTCGAGGTTGCTGAATTGAGTTTACAAATGATTCAACATTATCAAAAGTTTTGGCTGATGCTAGTTCTTTAAATTCATTTTTAAAATTTAAAGCTACATTTTCCTCAACACCATCTATATGTCTATTAAATAAGGATATATGAAATCCGTTTGTTGGCTAAAATGTTTCGACTTAAACTTTTGCCCATAACTCCCAATCCAAATAAACCAAATTCAGATTTTTTAATAATTTGTTTTTACAATTCGGCTTCCCACTCTAATTTCTTTAGGATTTAAATTTATATAATTTTAGGTATGCATTCACAGGAAGTTCTAAAGTACCACAACTGAGATTTCAACTAATTCAGTGGGCATAAAACTGGTTCGAACGATTAATCCATTCGGCATTTAAATCACCTCAAAACAACCTTTCTCAACAATCACCCATTTACATTGATGCTGGAATCCCAATGATAAATATCCCGGTAACTATTTCTTTAAGGCGGAGCAAACTATAATACAGCGGTAGTTTTTAAAGTTCGTTTGAATCTAAACCGAGTTTAAAGTTTTTTAACCATCCAAATCTATCTTTGTCATCTAAAGGTATTCCTTTCGACATTTTTTCTCATGCTCCATCTGGAGCTTCGACAACCATCAAAGCCCGGCGCCAAAACAGGATGGACAATTCTTTTAGTAATTCTCCATGGTGCTTTTGATCCGTAAAACTTGACAATATGCCGATGAATAAAAAAGGTAGAATTATAAAAGAAATCACTTTATTTAACAGCGTACCAAAACTGGGTACCCAAATTGGTTTACCAAATATATGTATATTTGTTATCATACAACTATTTAATATCAAAAATATTATAAGTCCATTTCCAAAAGTACCCGTGAAAAATTTCAAAAAGTTAGTACTCCAACCATCGCTTCATGTTTGTATAAAAAGGGATTGAAAAAATCAGTTCATTCAAAATGTAAAACCTTTAAAATTAGGAAAATCAACAATGGTTGGTGAAGCATTTACTTTGCGATATATTCCTGCTCGTGAAGATTTAAATCCGATGACAATTTTTAGAGATCCTAAACATCCTCAAAGAGTAGCCATAGAAACTTGTCCGCCAGGTTCAGTTCTGGTAATTGACAGTAGAAAAAACGCAAGAGCTGCATCAGGTGGTGATATTTTAGTGACGCGCTTAATGAAACGAGGTGGTGCCGGCATTGTGACCGATGGTGGCTTTAGAGATTCGGCCAATATTGCCAATTTAGATATTCCTTCTTTTCACAGTCAACCTTCAGCACCTACAAATTTAACATTACATCAGGCATTAGACATTAATGTACCAATAGGTTGTGGTGATGTTGCTGTTTTTCCTGGTGATATTATTGTTGGTGATGATGATGGTGTAATGGTAATTCCTGCTGAAATAGCTGATGAGGTTGCAGATGAATGTATTGAAATGACCATTTTTGAAGATTTTGTTTTGGAGGAAGTCAACAACGGAAAAACGATTATTGGCTTATACCCACCAACAAATGAACAAACTTTGATTGATTTTGATACATGGAGAAAAGCCAATAATTTATAATTGAGATCAATAAATTTAATTTTTGAAGTATATTTGATTTCAAGTAAATCAAAAAGTTAATCAATATGCTTAAAAATTTAATCGCTTTTTTGTTCCTAATTTTTTCAACTTCCGTTGTTTTAGCGCAGGAAGAATTCAGTTTATACGACAATTCAAATTATGCATTTCAAACAGAAAACAACATAACAAGACCTTCAATTTTTGAACAAACATCACCCGATTTTAAAAAGCACTGGACCTTTGGTGGAAATTTAGGATTGTCGTTTTGGAATGATGGCACCAGTATTTTAATTGGCCCAAAAGCCTATTATAATTTTTCTCCAAAATTTTTAACTGGGTTCGGAATTTCATATATGTATTCAGAATATAAATATTACAATTACAGCTATCATTCAAATTCTTATGGTGGCAGTGTAATGGCTGGTTATAGACCCATTTATTTTTTACAAATTTCGGCTGAATACGAAGGACTTCAAACCAACTACAGCGGTTATTACTCTGATGAATATTTTGTAAGCGCCCTTTATTTAGGACTTTCGTATGTTACCGGACCTGTTTCATTTGGAATTAGATATGATGTTTTGTATGATACCAATAAAAGTATTTACAGTTCGGCCTGGAATCCATTTGTTGGATTATATTTTTAGTTAGTGTTGTATTCTTAACAAAAAAAAGCCTAGTAACTTTCGTTAATAGGCTTTTTCTAAACAAAATTATTGAAACTTCATATTTTCAATAACAAACCAAACTTAATTATTTTATTCAACAATAATTTTTCTTGAAAATTGATTGTCGGCACTACTTAATTTTAATACATAAATACCTTTAGACAAACCTGAAACATCTACCCCGTTTTTAACCAACCCTTTTTGCTCTAAAACACGTTGTCCAGTTAAATTGTAAATCTCAACTTTAGTTACTTCAACTGTTTTAGATTGAATGTGAATAAAACCTGATGCCGGGTTTGGATACAAACTAAAATAGTTTGAAAATTCATCGTCTTTTACTGAGGCTGTGGTTGGATCATAAAGCTCTAAATTATCATAAAACACTTCTGTATTAGCATCAATAGCCGCAGGAGCCTTCACATATATAACGGCTTTAGTTGTAGTGGCAGTAAATGTTAGCGTAGTTGTTGTGAATGTATTTAAAATGTCTGAAGACTTGGTAGCATTAAAATCGTTGTCAATTAACTTGTATCCGTCAACAACACCGCCGATAGTGCTAGAAAGACTGGTTTCGTCAGTAATTTCAGTATTTAAAATATATACAGTTGAAGGAACGTTCATGGCCTCAGAACGAGAATCAATAGAAAAAGTATATGAAGTTCCTATTGATACTGGTACAACTTGGTATAAACGACGACAAGTTGAAGCTATTTTTACACCTCTACCTGTTCCAGCATTAGGTCCAAATTTGTTACCATCAGATGAAGATCCTGGTTGCTCATTACCATCGATACCACCACCACAATTATTTAACAACCAAGAATCTAAATCAGTGTTATTCCAAATGGCTCTATAAGGACTATTATTTGACCCTCCGTCAATACCTGTAGGGGGTGACATATCAAAGGAATCAGCATTATCATTAAGATCGAATGTGTGAGTTTCACACGTACTGTTAAGTACAAGATTAGTTTGAGAAAAAATTGAACAACTGGCAATTAAGCCGATAATAAGTAATGTTTTCTTCATAATAATAAAATTTAAATGTTAATAATTAAGTTTTTAAAATTGTATTCCATTTACTAATTCACTAATTTTTAGTTTGTTAAAATTTTAACAACATATTTTATGATAATATATAATAAATGAATACTTTTGGTTTACCAAACTGGTTTACCAAAAATAAAACAAAGTTATTAATAAAACAACTACTTTTTAAAAAGATATTAATATGTATAAAAAACACCTATTTACAATATTTTTATTACTGTTTATTAATCATTTAATGATTTCTCAGACTAATTTAGCAACAGAAATAAAGGTTTCAAACATTACTAGAATTCAACGAGGCAGTGAAAAAAGCTGTTCCAGGAACTAAAATTATTTTAAAAAATGGTGAATGGAAGGATGTTCACTTAAAGGCTTTTGGGAATGGAACCAAAGAAGCACCTATTGTAATTTCGGCAGAAACCAATGGTGAAGTTATTGTTACCGGTGATTCAAGGTTAAACATTTCAGGAAACTATGTGATTGTTGCTGGCTTATGGTTTAAAGATGGCACATCCAACTGCCTCAAACATTATTGAGTTTAGAAAAGACTCTAAAGAATTTGCAACCAATTGCAGGTTAACCAATTGTGCCATTACAAACTACAACCCTGTTGATGGAAGTATTGAGAATCGTTGGGTAAATTTATGGGGTAAAAACAACCGTGTAGACCACTGTAATTTTACAGGAAAAACAAATGCCGGAACTACTTTGGTAGTTTGGCTAAAAGGTGAAGAACACACTGAAAACGACCATCAAATAGATCATAACTTTTTTGGCCACAGACCCAATTTAGGTGAAAATGGCGGTGAAACTATTAGAATTGGCACTAGTGAAAATTCTATGAAATCGTCTAAAACCATTGTTGAATTCAACACTTTTAAACATTGTAATGGTGAAATTGAAATTATTTCAAACAAATCAAACGACAATGTATTTAGAAACAATCTTTTTATGGAAAGTGAAGGTACTTTAACCTTACGTCACGGTAACAATGCTTTGGTTGAAAACAATGTCTTTATTGGGAACAACAAATCTAAAGTAGGTGGAATTAGAATTATTAATGAAGGTCATATTGTTCGCAACAATTTACTGGTTGGTATTATTGGCGACGATTTTAGAGGTCCTATTGTTGTTATGAATGGTGTTCCAAATTCACCCTTAAATCGTTACAATCAAGTTAAAAATGTTGACATTCAAAACAATACACTTGTAAACTGCAGTGCCATTCAGTTTGGTGCAGGAAAAGACAATGAAAGAACCTTAGCTCCTATTCATGTAAATTTTGCCAATAATTTAATTACAAACACTACTGGAACAAAAATTTTAAATGTGCAAGATGTTGTAACTGGTTTTACTTTTAACGGCAATATTGTAGATTCAGAAGCCGAAGTAAACCCTTCACAATTTACCAAGGCAACCCTAGACTGGGCAGTATTAAAAGGTATTCCAATGCCAACTTCAACCAATGAAATTTTAATTTCTTCAGCAAAGAAAACTGCAAAAAGCCCTGATTTAGATATGACCGATGCCAAAAGAGAAATATATGTTGCTGGGGCTTTTAATTTAGACAACACCAATTATCCAGCGGTTATCAATGCAAAATCAGGTCCGTTCTGGAATGTAGTTATTGAACAAAAAGAAACTACAACTGCAAAGCTTCCGTCTGAAATAGTGGTGGAACCAGGCACCGAAACCATAAACAAAGCTTTAAAACAAGCGGGTAAAAAAGGCACTTTAATGTTAAATCCAGGTTTGTATATTGTTGAAAAATCAATGAAAATTAATGGTGATATTGTAATTAAAGGAAATAACAAGAATGGAGAAGTGATTGTAAAAATGTCTGAAACAATTGAAAACCCATTGACTTATTTTTTTAGAGCTGAAGAAGGCACTCGCCTGCAACTTGAAAACTTAACCATTGATGGAGCGGGAAAAACTGCAGTAAAATATGCGCTAGTGTCACCTGATGAAAATGTGACTGGACCATACAATCTATTTATTGATAATTGTATTATTCAGAACTTTACAAATACCGATGGCGGCTCAGTTTTCAAAGCCTATGTTGGCACTTTTGCTGATACTTTAAGCATTAAAAACTCAATTATTAGAGATAGTTACAGAGGTTTAAACCTTTCTTATGAAAAAGATTTTGGCAAATACAATGCTGAAGAAATTATACTTTACAACACCCTTTTTACAGACCTAAAAGAGTTTGCTGTTAACTACATTAGAAATGGTGACAATCCAATGACTAAAGGTGGAAAATTAACTGTAGACCAATGTGTTTTTTCTGATATTTACAATGATTGAAAAAGGTTATATTTTAAGAACCAAAGGTATTAAGGCGGTTGACATTCAAAATTCAGTATTTGAAAACTGTCAAAATATTGTAACCTCCATTAATTTAAGTGGCATCAATAATAGCATTAACAATTGTTTATTTTATAGTAGCGGAACTTTAAAAACTACAAGTGGTGCAAAATCAACAAATTTATTATTTAAAAGTCCTAAATGGGAAGATCGCAACACATATCTTCCTAGTGAAAAATCACCACTATTAAAAGAGAATAATAATATTGCAAAAATAGGATTGTTAAATCCAATTAAAATTTAACAACCAACCCGTTTTAGACCAACTAAAACAACTAAAAAGCCAATTGAATTTTACAACAATTGGCTTTTTTATATTAACTCAAAACGAACAAAAATTATGCATTAACCGGGTTTAAATTCTCATCTAAAGGAGTCATTTTTGGCATCAACAAATGAACAAATCCTAAAATAATTAAGTAACAAGAACCTGCAATTAAAAACGCCCAAAAGTATCCGCTATTTCCTGCTGTATCAAGTACTGAACCCAATGCCATATCTGCAAGAATACCAGCTACTGCACCAACCATTCCGCCAATTCCAACTACCGAGGCCGTTGCCTTTTTTGGAAATACATCCGACACCAAAGTAAATATATTTGCTGACCAGGCCTGATGACCTGCTGCTGCCAATCCAATCAATATAATGGCTACCCATTTACTTTCTGTTACGGCTACAAAACTTACCGGAAGTATAATCAATGCACATATTAACAAAGTAATTTTACGTGCCTTATTTATGGTCCATCCTTTTCTCATTAAGGCTCCTGAAAGATAGCCTCCAAAAATACTTCCTCCATCTGCCAAAATATAAATAACAAAAAATGGTAATGCTATATTTTTAATATTTACATCAAAAGTTGCTGCTAAAAATTTAGCGCCCCAGAATAAGTAAAACCACCATACTGCATCGGTTACTTTTGCCAAAGAAAATGCCCAGGTCTGACGCTTATTCAATACGCTTTTCCAAGGTAACTTATCTTCATTCTCTACTTCAGAGTCGCTGTTTATATAAGCCAGTTCTTCTTTTGAAACTTTTGGATGAACTTCTGGCTTTTTATACATTCTAAACCATAAAAATACCCAAATACCACTTAGAACTCCTGTTATTAAAAAAGGTATTTGCCAGTTTTTACCATCTTCATGAACTATCCAGCCTACAACAAAAGGCGCTGCAATAGCCCCAATACTTGTGGCTGCATTAAAAAGTCCCGTAGCAAAGGCTCGGTCTTTTTTTGGAAACCATTCTGCAGTCGTTTTTATAGCTGCAGGAAAATTCCCTGCCTCTCCAAATCCCAATCCAAAGCGTGCTGCTGCAAATCCTATGACACTAAATCCCGGACGAACTAGGGCGTGCAACATTCCAAAAACACTCCATATGGCAATTGATAAAGTATAACCTTTTTTAGTTCCTAAACGGTCTATTAAACCACCCATATAAAGCAATCCTAATGCATAGGCTACTTTAAAGGAAACCATAATATTTGCATAGTCACTATTGGTCCAGTCAAACATCTTTTCAAGGGTTGGTGCCATAACACCAATTATACTCCTATCAAAGTAGTTAATGGTGGTTGCAAACATCAATAGTCCTAAAATTCTATAGCGATAATTCCCTATTTTCTCATTTGTATTACTCATTTTTATTTTGTTTGATTGGTTAAAATTTGAAATAATTTTTAGCGTTGTAATAACTGATATTTGATACCATATTTCCAATCCAGTTTATGTCGTTTGGCAACTGTCCTTTTTCAATTTGAGTACCAATTACATTGCATAAAATTCTTCGGAAATATTCATGACGTGGGAAAGACAAAAAGCTTCTACTATCGGTTAACATACCAACAAATCGGCTAATTAACCCCATATTAGACAAGGTATTTAATTGTTTTTCAATACCATCTTTTTGATCTAAAAACCACCAGCCTGAGCCCCATTGTACTTTACTTGCAATACTACTGTCCTGAAAATTTCCAGCCATGGTTGCAAAAACTTCATTGTCTTTTGGGTTTAAATTGTATAAAATGGTTTTTGGTAAATTATCTTCAACATCTAGCTTATTTAAAAAGTACGACAACCCAGCGGCTTGCTCCAAATCGTTGATAGAGTCGCAACCTGCATCATTGCCTACTAAATTTAACAACCTTGTATTGTTATTTCTAATTGGTCCCAAATGCAATTGCATAATCCATCCTTTTTTACTGTACATTTTGGCCAAATAATACAATAAGCCTGTTTGAAATTTTTGTGCTTCAATAGTTGAAATCTCTTTTTCGGAGAAGCGTTTGTTTAGAATTGCATTTAATTCAGTTTCTGTAAAATCAACAGCGTGTAATTGGGTTAAACCGTGATCGGATAATTTCCCTCCTAATGCATTAAAAAAATCAATTCTACTTTCTAAAGCAGTTAATAAATCTTCAAAATTATGGATGGTATTTTTTGAAACTTCTGTTAATTTTTCAATTCTTTTTATATAGTCGGGATGTTGAATGGCTAAAAAATTATCAGGTCTAAATGTTGGCAACATTTTAAAAGGGTGATTTTCACTCTTTAAATATTGATGATGTTTTAAACTATCGGTAGGGTCATCAGTCGTGCAAATCACTTCAACATTCATTTTTTTCATCAAACCTTGCGTTGAAAATTCAGGTTTGTTTAGCTGTAAATTTGCCACATCGTATATTTGGTTAGCAGATGTAGGATTTAACAACGTATCTATTCCAAAATAACGTTTCAACTCTAAATGCGTCCAATGATATAAAGGGTTGCACATTGTATATGGAACTGTTTCTGCCCAATTTAAAAATTTCTCTTTTTCTGTTGAATTTCCAGTAATGTATTTTTCATCAATGGCATTGGCTCGCATGGCCCGCCATTTGTAATGATCGCCTCCCAACCAACATTCTGTTAAAGTATTAAAAACCTTATTTTCAGCAACTTGTTTTGGCGATAAGTGGTTGTGATAATCTATAATGGGTAAATTGGCTACATAATCAAAATACAGTTTTTCTGCTGTCTTGTTTTCAAGCAAAAAGTTATTCGAAATAAAGGGTTGATTATTCATTGTATTATTTCTTTAATTGCATGATTAATGGGTTATTTATTTTTTCGGAAAATTCATGCAAATAATTGTTCCAATCTTCTTTAGTTTGAAATTCTTTACTTTCTTTCCAACCAAATCCAGCATAATAAACAACTTTATTATTTTCAACTTTTAAAAAAGCAAAAAGGTTACTTGCGTCTTTTAATTGAGTTATATAATTTTCAGCCCCAACAAAAGTTGATTTTAACGATACAATACCAGTTCCTAGTTCAGAATCTGCATGCGGTTGCCAATAACTAATCCAACCTTCATTTTCATTTATTGTGGTTTCGCCATCATTTTCATGCAAGGTCAAACCTGCAGCAATTTCATTAGCTCCTTTGATTGTGATTTCAAATTTTGACAGGTTATTCCCATAATCTAAAGAGATCTGTTTTTCTTCTGAAATTAAATTTCCAGCTGCATCCCAATCGGCATAAGTCAATATAAAGCTTGTTCTTATTGGGCCGGTACTCAAAGTTTTCCAGTGAGTAAAGTTTTTAGACAGATAGTACGTGCTATCAATTTTTACAGCAACACCGCCAACTCCACGACTAATACCTACATGAAAATTATCTAACCCTTCGCCCGTATCTTCGTGATACGAGCCTGTACCTGCAGTTGTTTTTTCATACCATTTATTAATAATTGGGTAATCAACTTTTTTTAGCCAGGCATCAATACCACTTGATAAGGTTCCTCCTTTAATGCTATCTTCAATCATTTTTTGGGCCGTAGGACCATAGGTTCTAAAAGCAACTTTATTGTTTTCCCAGGCATAATCATCAGTTCTTTCAGGTACAAATCGAGAATAGCAAATTTCAACGGAGTCCTTTTCTGCAACATTTCCAAGTTTTACAATTTCAAATTGCATTTCAGCAAGCGGTGCAATTATTGGCTGAAACAACAACACATCGGCATTTCCATCTCCATTGTCATCAAGAAATTGAATGGTTGAAAATTGGTCGTTTTCAATATTTTTAACACCATACCATTCAAAATTATCTTCTGAAGTTAAGCCTAAAAAATCTTTAGAAATTTCAACAGTTTCAAAAGAACGCTCCAAGTTTAAGTTGTTTTTGATGACAATTATTTTATTGTCTGAAGATTTTTGAGCACAGCCAAAAAAACAAAAAACTATTAAAAAAATTGAAATAAAGAAGTCGTTTTTCATATTAATCTTCATTTGCAGGTTTTCCAATAGTGGCTAAAATTCCACCATCAACGTATATAATTTGTCCATTCACAAAGTCACTTGCCTTAGAAGCTAAAAATACTGCCGCTCCAACCAAATCCTCAGGATTGCCCCAACGTGCAGCTGGCGTTCTATGAATTATAAATTCATTAAACGGATGTCCGCCTACTCTTATGGGTGCTGTTTGGCTGGTTGCAAAATAACCTGGTCCAATCCCATTGGTTTGAATGTTGTATTTTGCCCATTCCGTGGCCATATTTTTGGTTAACATTTTTAAGCCTCCTTTTGAGGCTGCATATGCCGAAACCGTATTCCTTCCTAACTCACTCATCATTGAATTAATGTTGATGATTTTTCCTGCTCTTCTGGCAATCATTTTTCTCCCAACATACTTAGAAACAATAAATGGCCCCACCAAGTTAACATCAATAACGGCTCTGAAATCTTCCGACTCCATATCCTCCATTGGAACGCGTTTAATAATCCCTGCATTGTTAATTAAGATATCTATCGGACCTACTTCCTTTTCTATTATATCAATGTATTTTTCAACTTCTTTATCGTTGGTAACATCAAAAACATACGTGTGTACTTTTAGGCCTTCACTTTCATATTCCTTTTTTGCCACTTCAAGCATATCAGGTGAATAATTGTTTACAATCAGTTCTGCACCTGCGTGTCCTAATCCTTTTGCCATGGCCATTCCCAATCCATGAACACCTCCTGTAATTAAGGCTCTTTTACCTGTTAAATCAAATATGTCTTTCATTCTAGTATTGCTGTTTTTTATCTTAAATCAGTTATTTTTGCTACATCCATATCTCCATAATCTAAATTCTCGCCTGCCATTCCCCATATAAAAGTATAATTTGAAGTTCCTGAACCACAGTGAATGGACCAAGGTGGTGATATTACTGCCTGATGGTTGTTCATCCAAATATGACGTGTTTCCTGGGCTGACCCATAAAATGACAAACGGCCTGATTTTCTGGAATGTCTAAATAAAAATAAACTTCCATTCTGCGGTCGTGCACGTGGGCTGGCATGGTGTTCCAAACACTGCCTGTTTTTAATTCAGTCATTCCCATTTGTAGCTGACAAGTAGTTACAATTCCTCCTATAATCATTTGATTTACCGTGCGGTGATTGGCTGTTTCTAGCGAACCCAATTCTAATTTATTGGCTTCTGCCTTACTCACTTTTTTGGTCGGAAAATTTTTATGTGCTGGCGCTGAGTTTAAATAATACTTTGCAGGATTGTTGGCATTGTTACTTTTAAAAATAACTTCTTTATGACCACTTCCAATATACAAGGCATCTTTTAAACCTAATTCATAAACCATTCCGTCTACTTCAACGGTTCCATCTCCTCCTACATTGATAATCCCTATTTCTCTGCGCTCTAAAAAATAAGCTGATTTTAACGGATCTATGGTCTCTAATTTTAATGTCTTAACTGGCACCGCAGAACCTGCTATATAACGATCATAATGTGAATAGGTAAGGTTTATCTTCCCTACTTCCATTAAGTTTTCTATTAAAAATTCCTCTCTTAATTGCTGTGTATCATATTGTTTTACTGCCTGAGGACTTGAGGCGTATCGTGATTCGTAACTTGTTGACATAATTTTTGATTGTTGGTTTGTTGGTTGTTGGTTTTAAACTTTTAAACCTTTCAACTATTAAACTTATAGACTTTTACGTATTCCCATTTCTAAACCTCTTAATTCAGCAAGACCTCTAAGCCTTCCTATTCCAGAGTATCCAGGATTGGTTTTTTTATGTAAATCGTCTAACATTTTATGACCGTGATCTGGACGCATTGGCATTCTTAGATCAGTTCTTCCAGTTGCTTTTCTCTTTTCCTGTTCTAAAACCAAGGCTTTCATAACTCCAAACATATCTACATCACCTTCTAAATGATTGGCTTCATGAAAATTACCAAGTTCATCTCTTTGCGTACTTCTTAAATGTATAAAATGAATTCTGTGCCCCAATCGCTCTATCATTCCTGGCAAATCGTTGTCTGCTCTCACGCCAAACGATCCTGTACAAAAAGTGAGCCCGTTGTTTGGACTATCAACTGCCTTGTATAAATCTACAATATCCTGTTCGGTGCTTACTACCCTTGGTAAACCTAATATTGGATAAGGAGGGTCATCTGGGTGAATACACATTGAAATTCCAGCTTCTTCAGCCGCTGGAATAATTTGCTGTAAAAAGTAAAACAAATGCGCTTTTAACTCTTTCGGACCAATATTGTTATACGTTGCCAAGATGGTATTGAACTCTTCTAAAGTATAACCTTCTTCAGCGCCTGGTAAACCTGCAATAATATTTTTTACCAATTGCTGCTTATCAGCTTCTGTCATTGTTTCAAACATCGCTTTTGCTGCCGACAATTGTGCTTCAGTATAAGTTGCTTCTGCGCCTGGTCTTTTCAATAACATTACTTCAAAAACAGTAAAAGCGGTTGCGTCAAATCGCAAAGCTCTGGAACCATCTTCAACTTCATAATCCAAATTGGTACGAGTCCAGTCTAATACTGGCATAAAATTATAACAAACGGTATCTATACCACAAACACCTAAATTTAAAAGGGTTTGCTTGTAATTTTCAATGTATTTTGAAAAATCTCCTCTTTGTGTCTTGATATTTTCGTGTATAGGTACACTTTCAACCACAGACCACGTAAGCCCGGCAGCCTCAATAATATCCTTTCTTTTTTGAATTTCTTCAACAGTCCAAACTTCTCCGTTTGGAATATGGTGCAATGCAGAAACAACACCAGTTGCACCAGCTTGTTTTACATCGGACAGAGAAACTGGATCGTTAGGCCCGTACCATCTCCATGTATTTTCTAGATTTAAATTCATATATTAATATTTTATGTTAAACTCCACTAAATGCACTAAATCCACCATCAATTGGCACTACTACTCCAGTAACAAATGCTGATGACTCATCACACAACCACAATGTTGTACTTATTAAATCTTCAGGTTCGCCGAATCTTCCCATAGGGGTTTGTGACAAAATTGTGTTTCCCCTTGGCGTTAAACTACCATCGCTATTGGTTAACAAAGTTCTGTTTTGGTCAGTAAGAAAAAAGCCAGGTGCCAGTGCGTTTACACGAATTCCTACTTTTGAAAAATGAACTGCCAACCATTGTGTGAAATTTGACACAGCTGCTTTTGCACCACTATATGCCGGAATTTTAGTTAAAGGCGTAAAGGCATTCATAGATGAAATATTTAAAATACTACATCCTTTTTTACCTACCATATCTTTTGCAAAAACTTGTGTTGGCAATAAAGTTCCAATAAAGTTTAAATTAAATGTAAATTCAATTCCTTTGGCATCTAAATCGAAAAAAGTTTTAAAGCCTTCAGTTGTATTTTCTAAATCAGCTGTTTCTAAATAAGGATTAGAAGTGGTTCCTAAAGGATGATTTCCTCCTGCCCCATTTACTAAAATATCACAAGCTCCCAATTTGCTCGTTTACTTCTTTTTTAGCAGCTTCTAATGAAGCTTTTTCCAAAACATTGGCGGCAACTCCAATAGCAACACCTCCATCTGCATTTATTTCATCCGCAACTTTGTTCGCTGCTTCAATTCTTAAGTCTAAAACGGCAATTTTGTGTACCTTGCTTAGCCAATGCTTTTGCTAAAGTGCTACATAAAACACCTCCTGCTCCTGTTAATACAATTACTTTACTCATTTTTTATATAATTTTCGCTTTCAAAATTCTTTAAAATATACCTTCTATTCGTCCTGTTCTATCCTGCTTTCAGACTTCAAATCAGAAATTTCATATATTTCACATTCTTAATTTATTTTTTGTTCTATCTAAAATCAACTATAAACTTATAACAAAGAATCTATATTTTTAAACGCTAAACTCCAAGTATATTAGATTTGAACAATTGGCACCCTTCTTTTGTATTCTTCATATCCTACGACTTTTATTTTCACTGAAAAAGCTTTCGTTTGAAAACAAACTTTAAACTTAATTTCATTTTTCAAAAACTCACCTCAAAGACCATTTTTCAAAAAAACTGAAGGAAATACATTTTCCGTGTACGCACACAAATGTAATAAATATTTTTAAAAATAGCTTTTTTTTAAAATATTTTTTTAATATTTGTCTTGATTCTAAATAAACTATGATTACAATAAAAGAAATTGCAGAGATTGCAAATGTTTCTGTTGGAACCGTTGATCGGGTGATTCATGGCAGAGATGGGGTTTCAAAAAAAACTAAAGAAAAAGTTCAAAATATTTTAACAGAGAAAAACTTTAAAATCAACAATATCGCGAGATCATTGGCAATGAAAAAAAGGTATAACCTATCAGTATTGATGCCTGATTTTGATACCGATAATTTATTTTGGAAATCGCCTTTATTAGGAGTTTCAAAAGCTGCTGAAGAAGTTTTAAGTTTTGGAATTGAAGTTAAAGTTTTTACTTTCAATCAATTAGATAAAAAATCTTATTTAAATAGTTTTCAAAAATTAATTGATGGAGCACCTGAAGCTGTGATTCTTACTCCATTATTTTTGAATGAAACTAAAATAATGATTTCACTATTGGACAAAAAAAGATTCCATATATTTTTTTAAATATTGAAATTAATGGTTTTAACAATATTTCTTTTATAGGTCAAGATTCGTACAAAGGAGGTTATTTATCAGGAAAATTGATGCATTTATGCACACAAAAAAACACCAATTACTTAATTACCGATATTGAATCTAAATTATACAATAACAATGCAATAGAAGGAAGAATACAAGGATTTTACTCTTATTTTAATAAAAATAAGATTCCGTTTAATGCTGTTTCATTAAGTTTTGAAGATTTAAACAATTTAGACCACGTTAAACAACAATTAAAACAACTATTTGAAACCCATAAAAATATTTCAGGTGTTTTAGTTCCTTCTAGTAGAATTTCAATAATTTCAAATTGTATTGATTCTGAAAAATTAAAAAATTTATGTTTAATCGGTTTTGACACAACAGAACAAAATGTTGCTTGTTTAAAAAATGATAAAATTACCTTTTTAATCTCTCAAAAATCATTTAACCAAGGATTGAAATCAGTTAAAATAATGGCTGAATATTTAATTCAAAATAACGTACCTCATCAAAAAATATTTTCACCTCTTGAAATAATTACTAAAGAAAATTTAGAATTTAGCCAACAAGAAAAGTGGCATTATATTGATGAGATAAAATCATGATTTTATAAATATCTAATCAACATTTAAACATACTGCTTTTAAAATTTTGGATTAAAAACATACTCGAAATATCGTTCCGGTTTTTAGTAACATACTAATGTTTAAGAATAGACGATTTGGACGATTAGCCTCCCTTTTTTGTACGCATTGTATTCTGTAACTTCCTATTTTTACTAAAATTACATTAGCATGAGAACACACTTTAAAATTCATTTCCCTTTTTTAATATTTTTATTTTTCATCTTTTTTAATTTTGATTGTTGGTCACAAGAAATTCCTAAAATATTAAATAAAAAAAACAACACTACTTACCTTCCCGATTTTAGTTATGCAGGTTATCATAACGGAGAACTTAAACTACCAAATTTTAAAGAACAAATTATTTTAGCTACCGATTATGGTGCAGTTGCCAATGATGGTTTAGACGATTCAAAGGCTATCAAAAAAGCTTTGGAAGCCACAAAAAACATGCCCGGAAATATTGTTTTACAATTACCAGCCGGAAAATTAATTTTAAGCGATATATTATATATTGAACGTAGCAATTTTATTTTAAGAGGTGCAGGTATTGGCGAAGGTGGAACTGAAATTTATTGCCCTAGACCTTTGATGTACCTTGAAAATCCTGAAGCATTAGCCGAGCTAAGAGAATATTTAGTTAAATTCGATAAAAGACAACGCGAAAAAGAAAACAATATAGATTTACCTTTTTCACAATACGCCTGGTGTGGCGGAATTATTTGGACTCAAGTGCCTGGTGAAAGAGTAAAATCTTATTTAGGAAGTTACGATATATCTCAAAACGTTCTGGCAAAAGTATCAAAAGGAAACAGAGGTGAAAATATGTTCTACGCTAATGATGTAAAAAGTCTAAAAGTTGGCGATGTGGTTCAATTAGAATTATTTAATAAAACAGGTGAAAAAAGTAACATCATTACCGATTTATATAAAAATACCAATGTAAAAGTAGGTTCACACCATTGGGAATTTCCAACGCTTCCAATTGTTAGACAACAAGTTGAAATTTTAAAAATTGAAGGCAATAAAATTACCATTAAAACTCCTTTAACTGTTGATATATTACCTGAATATGAAGCCCAATTGGTTGAATGGAAACATTTAGAAGAAGTTGGTATTGAACATTTAAAAATTCAATTTCCAAATTATCCCAGCGTTGCACACCACGTTGAACCAGGTTTTAATGCAATTTATTTAACCAGAATTTACAACAGTTGGGTGAAAGATGTTGAAATTAGCAATGCTGATAGTGGCATTTTAACCGAAGAAATTGCAAATGTTACCATCAAAGATATTGTTACAAATGGCAGTAATTTAGCGCATTATACCGTTGCTATGGCTGGAGTTCACAATGTTTTGGTAAACAATTTAAAGGTTTTTAATGAAGCAGTACACCCGTTGAGTTTTAATACTTTTTCAACCAAAAATGTGTATCAAAACTGTGAGGTTTTTGTAAAACCTATATTAGACCAACATTCAGGAGCTAATCATCAAAATTTATTTGATAATATAACCGTGCATATTTCAGCAAAAAACGATAATACTTATGCCTTATTTGAAGGTGGTGGCGCAGGTTATTGGAAACCTTCACACGGCGCCTACAGTACTTTTTGGAATATAAATGTACAGTTACAAAATAAACACCAAGAAAATTCAACCATTGTACTAAACGGCATGCAAGATGGCCCTTTTGCCAACCTAATTGGGGTATATGGAAACAAATTTTTTGAAATTGATTATAACCCAAATGCTTATATTGAATTTTTAAATGCTTCGATTTATAATATGCCGTCGTTGTATGATTATCAACTAAGTAAAAGACTGCAAAAACATTAATTATAATTTAATAGAATTTGTTCATAAAAAATATTTTAATTTCACTGTTGAAAATATGCAATTTAAATTTGAAGTATTTACCTAAATTACATGCAATATAGCTTTAAAATATTTTTACTTTTAGTGGTTGTTTGGCTTCAGGGATTTGCTCAAACGAATGAGTCTCGTTTTAAAAATATTTCAACTTCTAACGGCCTTTCTCAAAGTTCTGTAATTGCAATTCACCAAGATAAATTAGGTCAAATGTGGTTTGGAACCCGAGATGGTTTAAACAAATATGACGGGACCAGTTTTAAAATATTTAGAAACAACCCAAACGATTCTTCAACAATAAGTAACAGTGACATTTTAGCCATTGAAGAAGATATTAACGGAACAATTTGGATTGGCACCTACAATGGATTAAACAGCTATAATCCAATTACCAATACATTTAAAAAATATTTTCACACTAACAATCCCAACTCTTTAAGTAGCAACACTATTTGGAGTATTCAAGAAATTAACAATGAACTTTGGATTGGAACTTCAAACGGAATTAGCATTTTCAACAAAAAAACAGGGGTATTTCAATCGGTTTTTTACAATGCCGAAAACCCTCAAAGTATTCCAAGCAATTTTGTTTTAAAAATTATTGAAACCAACAAAGGTGAAATTTGGGTTGGAACTTCAAAAGGCTTGTGTAAATTAAAAAGTAGAGATGAAAACAACTTTGTTTTTCATCAATACAATACTGAAACAAAAAGTGATTTATATGTTCAAGACATTTTTGAAGATAAAAATAACAATTTATGGATTGCAACCAAAACAAGTGGTTTGTACAAGTACAACTTTAAAAATGAAATTTTAATTTCGATTTTAAGCAAAGAAAAAAACAATAGTTTTGATAACGATTTTAGAGCTATAAGCATTGATAAGTTTGATAATTTATGGCTTGGGACTTATAGCGGCGTGTACATTTTAAAAAATAATAAAGTACTGCAAAATCCTTCAGTAAATTATTTAGATCATAAAAATTTAAGCAAGGTAAAATCTATTTACACCGATAAAAAAGGGTCGATCTGGATAGGTACTTATTACGGAGGCGTCTCTATTTGGGACGAAACAAATTCGAATTTCACAAACTTCAATCAAAATAATAGTAAAACCGGGTTGAGTTATAATGTGGTTGGGTCAATTGTTTCTGATTATTCTGATAATATTTATTTTGGAACAGAAGGTGGCGGTATTACGGTGCTCAATAAAAAAACAAATACTACCAGTTTTTTAAATTTAAACAACGCCAAAAAGCCGCTTACCAATATAAAATCACTTTTATTAACCAATGAAGAAGATTTATGGATTGGAACTTTTGCAAACGGCGTTGGTGTTTATAACATTAGAAGCCTTAAAATTGCTACCAATTTATTAAACCCCAATCTAGAAAAACTGCTTGAAAACTCAGGAATTTATGTGATTAAAAAAGGTGAAAATGACGTTATTTGGCTGGGAACTTTCGGACTAGGATTGATACAATACAACACAAAAACCAAAAATTACCATATCTTTAAAAACGAAAAAAACAACCTTACTTCATTAACAAATAATAGAATTCGCTCTTTATTAATCGATTCAAAAAAACAAGTTTGGGTTGGCACACAAAGTGGTTTGAATTTAATAGCATCAAATAATTCGTCAAAAAATCAACCTATTAAACATTTCTTTTATGACAAGGAAGCGCTTTCTGGAGATGATATTTCAACTATTTTTGAAGATCAAAAAGGCACTATTTGGATAGGAATTAAAGCAAAAGGACTCTTTAAATTTAATGGTCGAACTTTTGAAAAAATAAACATCAAATACATTGGCTTAGAGACAACCACTATTCATTCGATTCTTGAAGATAAAATTGGAAACCTTTGGTTAAGCTCAAACCAAGGCATTATTAAGTACAATCCTACCTCAGGCCAAACATCAACTTATGGTGAAATTGATGGTTTAATAAGCAATGAGTTTAACGACAATTCAAGCCTTAAATACAGCGAAAATGAGTTTTATTTTGGCGGACCATTAGGTGTATCTTATTTTAATCCTGAAAAAATTATTTCAAATAATTATACACCTCAGGTAATTTTAACCAACTTGAAAATAAAAAATAAAATCGTTGAGCCATCAATGCATCAAGACAGTATTTTATCCAAAAGCATTTCTTATACCAAAAAAATTGCTTTAAACCACGATATGGCGAGTTTTGCCATAACTTTTGCCATCCCAAATTTTATCAATTCAACAAAGAACCAATATGCGTATCGCTTGGTGGGTTTAGAAAATCAATGGATTACTACTTCAAATACTGAAGCTACTTTTACCATACAAAATGCAGGGACGTACTCCTTTGAAGTTAAAGGCGCAAATAATAATAATATTTGGAATACAACACCTACTAAATTACAAATTGTTGTAAAACCTGCACCATGGAAAAGCTGGTGGGCTTTTTTGTTATATGCCCTTGTTATTTTAGCCACTCTATTTAGTTTAATTCAGTTTTTAAAATCAAAAGCCACTTTAAAACATGAATTAGAACTAGAGCACCTTGAAAATATTAGAAACGAAGAAATAAATCAGGCAAAATTACAGTTTTTTACGAATATTTCACACGAATTCAGAACACCTTTAACCCTTATTCTTGGGCCATTACAGCAATTATTATTGGATTATAAAGGAAGCAATAAAATGCACAAAAAACTGTTGGTCATTGAAAGTAGCGCTAACCATTTATTGCAATTAATAAACAGGTTGATGGATTTTAGAAAGTTAGAAAACAATCAGTTTAAACTGCAATCTGCTGAAGGTAATATTGTAAAGTTTTTAAAAGAAATCTTTTTTTCATTTAGTGAATATGCCAAAGATGGTAAATACAAATACACTTTTGAAACTATAGAAGACCCTATTTTAGTGTTTTACGATCGTTCAAAATTAGAACGTGTTTTCTACAATTTAATCTCAAATGCCTTTAGGTTTACCCCAAAAGGTGGTAATATTATTATAAAAGTTAGTTGTGACGAACAATCAATTTTTATAACGGTTGAAGATAATGGTGTAGGTATTGCAGAAGAATATGTCGATAAAATTTTTGATCGCTTTTTTGAAATTGCCATTCATAACAACCCAAAAGAAGGTTATAATAAAGGTACAGGTATTGGCTTGGCAATTGCAAAAAATATTGTAACACTGCACAAAGGAAGTATTAAGGTAAAAAACAATTTACCAAAAGGAACCATTTTTGAAGTTGCTTTACCTTTGGGAAGAGAGCACTTACTTGATGAAGAAATATTAAAAGATTTTAAACCTAGCGATGACCTTACACAATATATCACCCAATTAGAAACAGCGCCAATAAATTTTGATGAAGATGTTGATGATTTTGTGACAGATGAAACCAAACCAAGCATTTTGGTAGTAGAAGATAATAAACCACTGCGCTCATTTATTAAAACTTTATTGAAAAAAGACTGCAATATTATAGAAGCTGAAAACGGAAAAGTTGGCCTAAAAAAAGCCTTGCAATTTGTCCCTGACCTTATTATTAGTGATGTAATAATGCCTGAAATGGTAGGAACTGAGATGTGTTCAAAAATAAAAGAAAACTTAAAAACCAGTCATATTCCAGTTATATTACTTACTTCACGATCTTCATTAATTTACAAATTTGAAGGCTTAGAAAGCGGTGCCGATGAATACATTAGTAAGCCATTTAATGTGAAAGAATTTACACTAAAAGTAAAAAACATGCTTGAAGGTATTCAGCGTCTGAAAAATAAATTTTTAAGTGATGATACCCTTTCGCCAAGTGAAATCACTGTTTCATCAGTTGATGAACAATTGCTTAAAAAAGCTTTTCAAATTGTTGAAGAAAATATTTCAAATGAGCAGTTTGACATTCCTTTCTTTTGTTCAGAGTTAGGTGTTAGCCGTACAATGCTTTTCACCAAAATAAAAGCTTGGACCAATTTTACCCCTAACGATTTTATCCGTGAAATTAGATTAAAACGTGCTGCTCAATTATTAGAACAAAATAAAATTAACATTTCTCAAATTAGTTATAAAGTAGGATTCAACAATCCTAAATACTTCAGCAAATGCTTTCAAAAAAAATATGGAGAAACACCTTCTCAATATCAAATCAAGTTTTCCAATCACTTTTCAGAAGAATAATACAAACGCTCTAAAATAAGGTGTTTATAATCCTTTTTTGGATATTTATATACCCTATTTTGAATTTTTAGTTCTTTTTAGCTCAATATATTTGTACATATGAAATTAAACAAAACTAAAATAAGTTTGACAGAAATTCTATTAGCAATACTAATTATTGCTTTGAGTTTATTGATGATTTATTTCAGTTAAATTTTAACTAAAAATCAATTTAAATGATGCCAAACAAAATGAAATCAATTAGAGTGTATTTATTACTGTTCCTATTATGCATGGGAACGTTAGTGTATGCTCAGGAAAGAAGTATTTCTGGAAAGGTAATTTCAGGTGATGACACACTTGGACTACCAGGAGTGAATATTTCTATCAAAGGAACCGCCAACGGCGGATCAACAGACATGGATGGAAATTACACAGTTACTGTCCAAAACAACAATGCCGTATTGGTATTTAGCTATGTAGGTTTTGTAACAAAAGAAGTTAAAGTGGGAACTAATACCACTATCAATGTTACTTTGCAAACCGATGCCGACGAATTAGAAACCGTGGTTGTAATTGGTTATGGTACGGTTAAAAAAAGTGACATTACTGGATCAGTTTCTCAGGTAAAAGGAGAAGAACTATCTGCGTTTCCAGTATTAAGTGCCGAACAAGCTTTACAAGGTCGTTCAGCAGGTGTTTTAGTACAATCTAATAATGGTGGTGAGCCAGGTGCACCAATTAAAGTTAGGGTTCGTGGTGGAACATCAATTAATGCAAGTAGTGATGCTCTTATAGTTGTTGACGGATTTGTTGGAGCAGTAATGCCTCCTCCTGAAGACATTGCTTCAATGGAAATTTTAAAAGACGCTTCTTCAACCGCTATTTATGGTTCAAGAGGTTCAAACGGTGTAATTTTAGTTACAACCAAGAAAGGTAAAATTGGCAAATCTACTGTGGAATTGAACACGTCTTTCTCTTCTCAGTCGGTTAACAATACTATTGATATGCTAAATGCTGAGCAATTTGCAGCTTATAGAAATTCTTACGTTTCAGGTGGCTACACACAAGGACCTGCAAATACCGATTGGCAAGATGAAATTTACCAGACTGGAAATATTTCAAATACACAATTATCATTCTCGGGAGGTTCAGAGAATATTAAATATTATGTTTCAGGAAATTACTTTGATCAAAAAGGGGTGATTTTAAATTCAGACATCGAGCGTTTTACTATTTTGAGTAACGTTGATGCAAAAGTGAGTGAAAAAATCAGTGTAGGCTTAAATGTTTATGGTGGAAAATACAGCAAAAATGGTATTTTAACTCAAACACAATCAGGTGGAACTGGAACTGCCGATGTGGTTTCTGCTGCTTACCGTTTTGCACCTGATTTAGGCATTTATGATGCCAATGGTGTGTATACCATAAACTCTTTAGGTGATGATATTGACAACCCTTATGCAACAGCTGTTGAAAATATAAACGAAACAATTGTAAATTCTTACCGCGCCAATTTCTATTTCAACTGGGAAATTATTAAAGATTTAAACTTTAAAACAGCCTTTGGTTATAGTTCTGAAAACAATCAAACCGGTAAATTTAAACCTACTACTTTGTTAAGTGGTGCTGGTGTTGGAGGAGAAGCTACAATTTTAGACAATGCTTATTCTTCAATAATCTCAGAAAACTACCTAACTTACAAAAAAGAGATTTGGAAAGGTAACTTAACTGCTATGGCTGGTTATTCTTATCAAAAAGACACAAGAAATCAGGTTTTTGCTGGTTCAAGAGGTTTTGTAACAAACTCCGTTTCATATCACAATCTTGGTGGTGGATCTGTTTACTTAAAACCAGAATCTTCATTACAAGAATCAGAGTTAGTGTCAATTTTTGGTAGATTGAATTATGATATTAATGAAAAATACTTGTTTACTTTCACTGGAAGACGCGATGGTTCATCAAACTTCAGTAAAAATAACAAATATGCATTTTTCCCTTCAGGTGCTTTTGCCTGGAATATGGGTAAAGAAGATTTCCTAAAAGATAGCGAAACTATTTCTAGCTGGAAATGGAGAGTAAGTTATGGTGCAACTGGTAACCCATCTATTCCTCCTTACGGAACATTGGCTCGTTTTTCTGAAATATATTCAGTAATTGGAGACAATATTGTAAATGCCGTAGCTGTTACGGATTTAGCAAACGACAATTTGAAATGGGAAACTTCATACCAATTCGATTTTGGTGTTGACGTTGGTTTTTTAAACAACCGTTTCAATGTAACTATGGATTACTATAACATTCAAACAAAAGATTTGTTATTTGATCGTCCGTTACCGGAATATGTAGGTCTTGCAAATCCTAAACAAATTCAAAATATTGGTCAGTTAGAAAATCAAGGTTTTGAATTTACCATTAGCTCTAGAAATATTTCAAACGATAACTTTTCTTGGAATAGTAATTTAAATATTTCAACCAATAAAACAAAGATTATAAAATTACCTGGTGGCGAAGATATTTTAATTGCCTCAGCTCCAGGACATTTCTTACAAAGTGATTCTCAAATATTAAGAGAAGGCGAATCGGTTGGGTCATTCTATGGATTTATTTACGATGGTGTTATTCAGGCAGGTGATGTAATTCCTGCAGGATATGAGAACCAACCTGGAGGTGAATTGTTGAGAGATATCAACGGTCGTGATGCTGAAGGTAACTTAACTGGAGCGCCTGATGGTAAGATAAACTCTGATGATAAAACCATTATTGGAGATCCTACTCCAGATTTTATTGCTGGTTTTAACAACGATTTTAAATACAAAAATTTTGACATGAACTTGTTCTTTCAAGCTTCAGTTGGGGGTGAAATTTTAAATTACAGTTTACTTGAAATGGGTTCGGGTGATGCAAATGCTACAACAGATATGTTAAACGCTTGGACACCAACAAATACAGATACAGATGTACCAGCCGCAGGTATTAGAGCTAAGAGAATTACCTCTAGATACGTTTACGACGGAAGTTATTTACGTTTAAAAAACATTTCATTAGGCTATAATATTCCTGAAAACATATTGGAAAAAACCTTTATTGAAAGTATTAGAGTGTATTTGAGTGGTCAAAACTTATTGACATTCACTGGCTATCCTGGTGCTGATCCTGAGGTAAATTATAGAAACGACAATAATGAAAGAAGTAATACAAACCTTGGTTTAGATTACGGTAGTTACCCAAATGTGAAAACATTTACTATGGGTGTTAACTTTAAATTTTAATCTAAAGAAATTAAACATGAAAAAATTTATAACATTGATTTGTATGGCATTCCTAGCTTTGGGATGCTCTGATCTTGAAGAAAATCCAGTTGGGCTTTTGGCTCCTGAATCTTTCTTCCAAACAACTGACGACCTGCAAGCTGCTGTGAACGGTAGCTTTGCATATATGGCCTCTGAAAAATATTGGGGTAGAAAATTATCTTTAGCCCTTTTATTGAGAGGTGACATGGCTGACATTGGCGATTTAACCACTTCATCTTATAGAGTTGAAGTTAATGAATTTAGAATGAACGATGCCAATGCTATGGTGACTAACTTTTGGCCACAATCATACGCAATTATTGGAGCTGCCAATCAAGCTATTGACGGTGCAAGTCGCTTAAACGGAAATGAAAATGAAATTAATGCCATTGCAGCACAAGCTTATTTTGCACGTGCTTTTACTTACTATCATTTAGTTCGTTTATTTGGAGACATTCCTTATATTGATTTTGCTGTTTCGGATATATCAACAGTTGATGCTATTTCTAAAACACCAGCAGCAAAAGTTTATGAAGGTATTATTGCCGATTTAGAGTTTGCACAAAAATGGTTGCCAAATACACAACCAACACGTTCTTTACCATCAAAAGCAACTGCTACTGCTTATTTAGCATCTGTTTATTTAACTTTAGGTGAACATGAAAAAGCTTATAACCAAGCAAAAACAGTAATTACCAATAAAGGAATTTATAATTTAGGACTAGATTCAGATTATCAAAATTTATTCAATTCAGATAAAATTGGAAATTCTAATGAGCCATTATTTACCATTGATTTTATTGGTCAATCAAGAGACGGAGATTTAGGTCAGGATTATCTGGCTTCTGTAACCGGAATTAGAGGTAACATAGAATTTGAATATGGCGAAGGATGGTCTGTAGCTGTTCCAACATTAAAAGTTTATCAAACTTGGGATGGAAGAGATTATAGAAAAGCAGTAAGTTTAGATACTGTTGCAACTTTTAAAACAGTTGGAATTCAACCTTATACAGTATTTAAAAATTACAACGGAAGAGCTGTAAACAGACCTCATATTGCAAAATATTTTCGTAAAATTGGACTTGCAGGAGCAAATGGTAGAGAATCAAGCAGTAATTATATTATGATGCGCTATGCGGAAGTATTATTGACAGCTGCAGAGGCTTTGAATGAAATCACACCAGGTTCAAGTGAGGCTGCTGGTTATGTAAATGACGTAAGAAGAAGAGCTCGACTAAGAAATGGTACTCCGTCAGCTTATCCTGCCGATATCCCTACTAATTTAAACCAGGCTGATTTAAGAATTGCAATTCTTGAAGAAAGAAGAATAGAGCTTGCTTTTGAATTTTCAAGATGGTATGACATTAAACGTTTAAATATTGGTGATCAAGCTTTTGGGACTAACGGTTTAGAACCTCAACCAAACTTTAGTGCCTCAAGAGATTATTTATTTCCATTACCTGGAGACGAGTTGGCAAGAAATCCTAATCTTCAACCAAACAATCCCGGATATTAATTATTATTTTTATTAAATGCATAAAGTTAATTATTTTGTTTTAATACTTGGGTTTACATGGCTGTTTACAGCCTGTAAACCTGAGGTTAAGCAAACACCCATAAAAAACAATACAAAAGCTTTATTAGAAAGCCGTTATCAACAACTATTAAATTACCCATTGGATTCTTTAGGCTTTCCTAGAAGCATGTCTTTAAATCCTGATGAAATTCATAAAGTGCCTTCAAAAGACTGGACAAGTGGGTTTTTTCCTGGGAACTTATGGCAATTATACAGGTTAACTGGCAATGAAGCTTATAAAACAAAAGCTGCTGAATGGACTGCCTATATGGAAAACCAAAAATGGAATGATAAAACCCACGACATGGGCTTTAAAATTTATTGCAGTTTTGGTGAAGGTTTAAAAGTAGCCGACAATCAAAACTATAAAGACATTATTATACAGAGTGCAAAAACACTAACTAAACGCTTTAACAAAAACGTTGGTGCCATACGATCTTGGGATTTCAATAGTGATATTTGGGAATTTCCTGTGATTGTAGACAATATGTTAAACCTTGAATTGCTTTTTGAAGCAACTAAAATTTCAGGTGACAGCACCTATCATAAAATTGCAGTTGAACATGCCAATACAACTTTAAAAAACCACATTAGACCCGATAATAGTATTTATCACGTTGTGGTATTTGACACCATCAAGGGTGTTGCTAAAGACAAAGTTACCCACCAAGGTTTTAATAAAGAATCTTCTTGGGCACGTGGTCAAGGCTGGGCAATTTACGGCTACACTATGTCATATCGCTATACTAAAGATCCTGCATATTTAAACCAAGCTGAAGCAACCGCTAAATTTTATATGGAACATCCAAACTTACCAGAAGATGGTATTCCTTATTGGGACTTTAACGATCCTGTAATTCCCAATGCCCCAAGAGATGCTTCTGCAGCTGCATTGGTAACCTCTGCTCTCTATGAATTATACACCATTACTAAAAATGATGTATATTTAAATTTTGCAAATAAAGTGCTTTCTAATTTAGAATCAGCGGAATATATATTACCTGAAAGTGTAAACGGTCCTTTTATTTTAAATCACAGCACAGGAAACTGGCCTAAAAATGATGAAATAGACGAACCTATTGTTTATGCCGATTATTACTTTTTAGAAGCCCTTTTAAGAAAAAAAGCACTTTAATTTTATGAAATTTCCATTCTTACCCAACGTAAAACCAATTCAAACATTTGTACTTATTGTGTTTTTAATAAGTATTGGTTCTTGTACTAAAAATTCAAACGAAATTGCTCAAAGAAGTAAAACCAATATCAATAAGGATTGGCTTTACCTTGAAAACGAATCAGAAACAATTCCAACAACCAGTTCAAAAGCATGGACAAGCATAAATTTACCACACTCTTGGAATAGTGAAGATGCTACCGATACCGAACCTGGGTATAGAAGAAATGCAAGCTGGTATAAAAAAAATCTACATATCTCTTCAATTGTTCAAAATCAAAAATATGTATTGTATTTTGAAGGTTCAAATATTACAACCAAAGTATTTGTAAATGACAAAGAAGCCGGAGGCCATATTGGTGGTTATTTGGGCTTTGAAATTGATATTACCGAATTTATAAAAACTGGAGATAACGACATTTCCGTTCGTGTGGATAACAGTTATGACCCAGAAGTTATTCCATCACAAAAAAGTGATTTCTTCATTTTTGGAGGTATTACAAGAGATGTTTGGCTATTAACAATGGCAAATACACACATTAACAATATTAAAATAACCACACCAGCTGTTTCAAATGAAACTGCTTCTTTAAATATTTTGGCTACTATTACAAATCTTCAAAACAATTCTAACTTATCATTAAAAGCCGAATTAAAAAACCCGAAAGGTGAAATTGTAGCTACTGAAAATGTGCGTGTGGCGGGGGAAAATACAAACATTTTTTTCAAAGAAATTCAAAACCCTGAATTGTGGGATACCAAAACACCTAACCTTTACACTGTGAGTGTTTCATTAATTGAAAATGACCTTGTTAAGGATGAAATTCAAGATAAAGTAGGATTTCGCTGGTTTGAATTTAAAGATTATGGTCCGTTTTATCTAAACGGAAAAAGATTGTTATTGCGCGGCACTCACAGACACGAAGAACACGCAGGTGTTGGTGCTGCTATGACAAATGAGCAACATTGGAATGATATGAAAGCTATCAAAGAAATGGGTGCTAATTTTGTGCGTTTGGCACATTACCCGCAAGACCCTGAAATTTACAAAGCCTGTGACTCTTTAGGTTTGTTGGTTTGGGATGAAATTCCTTGGTGTCGAGGTGGTGTTGGAAATGAAGTGTGGAAAACCAATACAAAAAACATGCTCTCAGAAATGATTAACCAAAATTACAATCGCCCAAGCATCATTATTTGGTCTCTAGGAAATGAAATGTACTGGTTACCTGATTTTGAAAATGGTGATGATATTACGGAAATAAATACTTTTTTAACTGAACTAAACGATTTATCCCATCAGTTAGATCCTTCACGTAAAACAGCTATCAGAAAATATTATGAAGGTTCATCAATTGTTGATGTTTTTTCACCCTCCATTTGGTCAGGTTGGTATTCTGGAAGTTATAAGAGTTATCAAAAAGCCATTGATTTATACAAAACCGAATACAAACATTTTTTACATGCCGAATATGGAGGTGCAAGTCATGTTGGCCGCCATACCGAAAATCCAATTACAGGTGAAGGTCAAATAAAATCTGACGGTTGGGAAGAAGCTATTGTACAAACCAATGTTGCCAATATTGCTCAAATTGGTGATTGGAGCGAAAATTATATTGTAGATTTATTCGATTGGCATTTACGCATTTCAGAATTAGACACCACATTTGTAGGTAATGTTCAATGGGCTTTCAAAGATTTTGCAACTCCGCTACGACCAGAAAATGATATTCCATACATGAATCAAAAAGGGTTGGTCGATAGAAATGGCAACCCAAAAGATGCTTATTATGTATTTAAAAGTTACTGGAGTGATGTACCTTTTACTTATATTGAATCGCACACCTGGACTGAACGTCAAGGACCGAAAACACTCCTAGAACTATAAGTGTGTACAGTAATTGTAAAAGAGTAGCCTTGTATCATAATGGTGAATTTTTAGGTGAAAAACAAAGAGATATTAAACAATTCCCTGCTTCTGGCTTAACTTGGGATATCAACTTTAAAGAAGGAAAAAACGAGTTGATAGCAGTAGGTTTACCAAATTCAAATACAAAAGTTTCTGATACCTTAAATGTAAATTATCGTTTTCAAAAAAATGGTGCTGCCAAAGATTTAAAAATGTCATATTCAATACTGAAAAATGGAAATTATTTAGTAACAGCCACTGCCGTTGATGAAAATAATATGCACTGTTTTGATTATGAAGACCGCGTTTATTTTCAATGCTTAAGTGGCGGAAAAACTTTGAAAAATCAAGGAACCCCAACCGGGACTGAAGCTATTAAAATGGCTAACGGAAAAGCAAGTATTGAAGTTATTCCAAACAGCGAGCTTAGGATTACTGAAGTCATGGTTTTAAACCAAAATTTTAAAGGAACCTACTTAACCATCCAAAAGTAAATTTTTCATTATTCATGAAATATAACACTTTACACCCTAAATATTTAGACAGAAAAAAATTTCTTGAACTTTGATTTAAGTATCAATGAATTGATTAGATTTGATATCATCTTTAAGTTTAAATCAAACATTATGTTGAATCTTAGTAGAAAAAATATAAATCTTAATTATTTAATAGTTATTGGTTTTCTGTTATGCAGTATGTGTTTTTCAACAGATATGTACAGTCAGCAGAACAGCAATGAAAATCTTTCTATTGCTGAATCTACTATAAAAATTGCGCCTGTAAAACTTGATGGGCATTTCCTTTTTAATGTGCGAGGAGTTTCTTCATATCCAGCAGAAGAAAGAGCCAAACAAATTGGTCAACGTATTAAAAATATTGCTACAAATGATTCTATTTCTGTAGCAAAAATTAAAATAGTTCCCACCAAAGACTATTCTTATATTTATATAGGTGAAAATGTAATTTTAAGAGTTTTTGATGAAGATGCAGAAATTGAAGGCATTGACCGTAACCTTGCTGCACAAGTTATCAGTAAAAAAATAGGATCTGCAATTATAAAATATAGAACAGACAGGAGTCAAAAAGTAATCATAAAAAATGTAATTCAGGCCTTCATTTCTATAGTGGTTTTAATCATCATTTTATTTATTGTAATTAGGTTAAGTAATCGTATCAGCAATGCCTTGCAAAATAAAATAAAAACAAGAATTGATGCTGTTGATAGTATCTCATTTAACTTAATTAAGTCGAATCAAATTTGGAAAGCTTTTCATGTTTTGACAAATTCTA
Source organism: uncultured Flavobacteriaceae bacterium (assembly GCA_963712085.1). Classification (GTDB taxonomy): domain Bacteria; phylum Bacteroidota; class Bacteroidia; order Flavobacteriales; family Flavobacteriaceae; genus Lutibacter. The sequence continues at coordinate 133,656 of CAVQGP010000001.1, forward strand.
TTCGTAATATTTTAATACATTTCAATTATAGGCTTTTTTATTAACTATGTATTGAGTCTTTTTCCGTGGACAAATTCATTTGCTGTATATTTTTTAACTTTAATTACAGAACCTATCATTAATTTAGGGACCAGCTTTTTAAATTATATTCCAAAGTTGGTTTTCTTAATAATCATTTACTTTTTAACTAAGTATGTGGTTAAAATTATTAAATTGTTTTTTTCTGGTTTAGAATCTGGTAGTATTCTTATTAAAGATTTTCATCCAGAATGGGCCCTCTCAACTTTTAAAATAGTTAGGGCTTTTATAATTGCCTTTGCTATAGTAATTGCTTACCCATATATCCCAGGCTCAGATTCGGTAGCTTTTAAAGGCGTTTCGGTTTTTATTGGTGTGTTGTTTTCTATAGGTTCTTCTGGTTTTATAGGCAATATAATTGCGGGTTATTCTATGATTTACCGAAGTGCATTTAGAAAAGGCGATTTTATTGAAGTTGAAGGGCAAACCGGTTTTGTAGAAGAGCAACAATTGTTGATTACGCGATTGCGCTCACTCAAAAACGAAGAAATAATATTGCCAAACTCCATTCTTTTAAATAGTAAAATTATTAACTATACTGTTAAAGCTAAAGAAAACGGCGTAATACTGCATACCGTTGTTGGTATTGGTTACGAAACGCCTTGGCGACAAGTAGATGCAATGCTTAAATTGGCAGCCGACAGAACAGAAGGATTACTAAAAGATCCCGCTCCTTATACTCTAAAAAAGGATTTGGCTGATTTTGCAGTGAATTATGAAATTAACGCTTATTGTAAAGATGTTGACAAAATGAAAAAAGTATATTCACTTTTGCATGAAAATATTTTAGATGTTTTTAATGAAAACAATGTTCAAATTATGACACCATCGTACGAAGCAGATCCTGAAATTCCAAAAGTAGTTCCTAAAGATCAGTGGCATACGCCATTGGCAAAAGAGGAATAAATAATGTTAATTCTTTTTTCGAAATTTCAATTTAACAAAAACAGGAAAGTGATCAGAAGGATATTTTAAATGATATGAATTGTTTAAAACCGCATATTTTTGAACTTCAATTTCTTGGGAATTTGAAACAAATATGTAGTCAATTCTAGTAGTCGTGTAACTTTCAAAATTAAATGCGTTAAAAGTCCCTGAAGGACCATAAGGTGGCTCAATAGCCATTTCATAAGTATCGTTCATCACGTTTTTTAAAAATGAAATGGCTTCGCTATTTGGTTCTAAATTAAAATCTCCCATTAAAATAATGGGTAATTTGTCAACATTCAACGTTTCCATTTTTTCTAAAATAAGTGCTAAACTTTTTTCTCTGGCAATTTTTCCAATATGGTCTAAGTGCGTATTAAAAACAAAAAAATGAATGCCAGTTGCTTTTTCTTTAAACAATCCATAAGTACAAACTCTTGGAAATGCAGCATCCCATCCTTTTGAAACATTATTAGGGGTTTCAGACAACCAAAAGGTTCCACTTTGTATTACTTCAACTATTGAGTTATTAAAAAACAATGCCGAATATTCTCCCATTTCTCCTCCATCTCTTCCTTCTCCAATAAAGTTATAATTTATTAATTCGTTGTTTATAAAAGTTACTTGATTAGGCAAACCTTCCTGAATTCCAAAAATAGCTGGTTCATAAAATTTTAATTGAGAAACCAAAGCTTCTTTACGATTTGTCCAAGCATTTTCACCATCAGAAGCTACATCCAGGCGAATATTATAAGTCATTAAAGCCAATTCCTGACTAAAAGAATTAACATAAAACAACGTTACCAAAATAATCAAAACGTATTTTCTCATAAACTATTTACCTGTGCTAATTATTAATCAACTTTAAAACCCAACGCTTTGCAATACCCTATATTGGGATAATTATTTTTATATAAAGAATTTTCTAAAAAGGTATTTAAAGCCTTTTGAACTTTTATAATGTCGGGCCTGTTTTCTCTTATTTTAGCATACGATGATCGGTCACTTTTAGCATAATCAGTAATTAAATAGTAATTTACTGGTTCATTAAAATTCATAATCCCTCGTAGATTGTTCATTTTTTTATAGGGCCAAAAACACCAACCTACATCATGATTGTCTAACAAAATTCTAAATTCATCTACCCATTCATCCGTATTTTCACCTGTTTCACCAATGTAAATTGGCACATTGCGTTGGTCTCTAAAATCGAGAAATTGTTGAATGGCTTCCTGATTTACATCAAACCAATATTTATGAAACTCATAAACCACATTGTCATCGATTAAATCTTTAAAAACATCAAAGTTTCCACCCCAATTAGAACCGCTTAAAAAAATAATATGCTGTTGATCAACTGCTCTCACCTCTTTAACAATTCGGTTATATAATAAAATTAATTGATTGTTTAAATCATCTAATTCATCATTAAAATAATGCGCTATAGGCTCATTTACTATATCATAGCCAATAATTATAGGTTCATTTTTATATTTTTCAGCAATTGCAACCCAAATATCGGTCATTAAATCTTGTGAAGATTTACTTTTTAATAAATATGGATACCCATAGCTATCATCAATATTATCACCTGTTTGTCCGCCCGGAGCACAATGCATATCTAATAAAACATACAATTGCTCTTCTCTGCACCAATCTATCAATCTATCAAAATATTTGAATCCTGAATTTCTTTCTCCCATATATAAATCGTCCGTAAACATTTTATAATGAAATGGTAACCGAATATGATTTACACCAATTCTTTTTAAATATTTAATATCCTCATGAGTGATGTAGTTATTTAAAAAACCATTCCAAAATACCTGTAAACTATCTGGACCAATTAGTTCATATAATAATTCATCAATTTTACGTGGAGAATTTACTTGTTCCATTTTAAACATATATCCTTCGGGAACTAACCAGTTTCCTAAATTGGTTCCTTTTAAAATAATTTCATTTCCTTTATCATCGACTAATTTTGTTCCATTGGTTTTTATAAAACTGAGTGAATTTGTTGATTTTTCTTCAACAGTTTTGGTTGTTTTTTCCTTGCATGAATAACTTATTGTAATTAATAAGATGGCAGATAGCGTTAATAAATAGTGTTTCATTTTTAATTGTTTTTTTCTTTACTAATTCTCGTTACTTCATTTAATAACAATGGAAATGCTGGTTGCGTCATATTATGTCCATAGCCATCTAATTCATAAAGTACCGTTTTGGTATGACCAGCAACTTTCATCATTCGCATTAAATAAGCATTTTCTTCATATCTGCCTAATAATTCCAGTTCACGATCTCCTGTTATTAAAAGTAATGGTGGTGCATCAGCACGTACATGATACAACGGTGCTAAATCATCAATAATAGGCTGGGTTCCTGCAATTCCCCTTTCTTCACGAACTGTAAAATGGGTAATTGTATGACCACTAAAAGGAATTAAACCCGCAATATTATTTGCATCAATATTATGTAGGGCTAACCATTTTTTATCCAACCCAATCATACTAGCTAAATAACCACCTGCGGAATGCCCAGAAACAAAGATTAATTGATTATTTCCTCCGTATTTTTGAATGTTATTAAAAGTCCAAGCTACTGCGGCAGCGGTATCTTCTATATACCCCGGTGCTTTTACTTTTGGATACAACCTATAATTAATACCAACAATTGCAACGCCTTTATTTTTTAATTCTTCAGGAATTTCTTTTTGCCAACTTGTTAAACCACCACCATGAATCCAAACAATAGTTGCAAAATTTTTGATATTTTTAGGATAATAAATATCCAATACACAACGCTCATTAATATAGGCATCTGACTGATTTATGGAGTCATTATAGTAATGTATGTTTTGTTCTAATTGATAATCTATTTGTTGTGAAAAGCTCTCAAAACAAACTAAAAAAGTAACTAAAATTAATAAAATACGTTTCATTTTCTAAATAATTAAATTCAACTGCGGGTATATACCATACGTCTTTTTGCAAATCTATACCTCCACTCATTTCTTCCTGTACAACTCTATCAACAATATAAATTCCTATTTCTGCCATTTCTTCAAAAGTGTACAATCCATTATTTGGGAAATTAATTCTGGTTCTATGAATATTGAATTTATTAGAAAACTTCCTTCCAAAGGCTTCTTCAACTCCATCTTTACCAATCATAAAACCTAATAAACCACCCCAAGTTGCAGTTGGATTGTCGGAATCCCAACCTGACAAAGCTCCAATTTTTATGGTTTCCTTAATATCACCTTCTCCATACAACAAACTAATAATACTTGCCCCAAAATTTATTCCAGCAGCAAAACATCCATTGCAATACAACTCTTTTGAAGTTATATCATAACCGTCAGCTTGTTCAACTTGATACCTTATATATAGTGCATCTCTTGTGTCTTCCCAAGGCAGATTTTTATCGTAGTTTTCTTTGACAAAATCAAACATTTTAGCCGAATAGGAATTGTTTGGTAAGATTTTGCGTGCTTCATTTGCCATCCATTGTGTTTTTTCTTTCATTGTTAAATCTTCATCAACATAGGAAGCCAACGAATACATTATTACATAAAATTCAGAAATCCATTGAGCATTTTCACGCGCTGTGGTTTGAATAGGTAATTTTGCCATTTTTAAAGCAATATCTGGACGAGAAGGCGCAAAAAAACCAAAAATTTCTGTGGTTAATTGCGCATCAATCATTTCGTAGTAATTGCTGTAAATACTGTCGGAAGTAATTTTAGGATCACTAGTTTCAGGCGGTAAATAAATCCCGAACCATTAAATCCAATGCTTTTTGATTAGATACCCATAAAAAGTTTTCTTCCTCTTGTTTAATGTGCTTTAGCCAACCATCTTTAATTTGTTCAGGTGTTAAAACACTTGTTTTATTTGTGTACAACAAGATGCTGATACATAAATTCAATATCGGTATCATCATCAGAACCCCAAATACCATTTTCATCTTCAAACACAAAATCAATAGTCGAAGATAAATCGCTAGGGATTCCTTGTCCCCAAATACTTGGTTGATCAGGTTTACCCCAATCATCTCTTGTATAAAAGTCACCTGTTTTTATTTCACCAATATTGCCAATTTTATCCATTTCGGTTACCAAACCTGTCCAATTTGCAATGCACTGACCCAACCAAAAACCATATAATTGATTGGCATATGCTGACCGAGAAATTATTTTATCGGTAGATTTAGGTGTATATTTTTTGTAAATAAAAGTTGAATCTTTAAGAGCTGTTTGCAAAAGTAATTCTTTTGTTTTAGAATTATAATTGCAGGCGTACAAACAACAAATTACAACAATAAGTGCTGTTAATTTCTTTATCATTTTCTTTAAATTAAGTTAAACTATACTTAAGTAAAACACTACTTAACAAATTCTAAATGCCTAAATTTTAGTTTGAATCTTTTTTAGCATCATAATAATTTTTCAATACAAAAAATGCTTTTTTCTTTTGCCCGTCTTCTGAAATCAATCCTTTTCTGTTAAATCCATCCTGTATTTCAGGAAGCACTCTTCTTGGAGATCTGAAATCTACTAAAATCCAAGGTGAAAAGCCCCTCAATTGCTCAATTCCATCAAGCATTTTTAAGGTCTGTACATAAACATCCTCCTGGTACTCTTCAGACCAGCGTGTTAATTTATCACCGTGAAAACCAATTTTAGCACCAGCACCAAATTCAGAAATCAACACTGGTTTATCTTGCGTTATTTTCCAGGTAATTTGTCCACACTTTTCAGGTAAACCATCATACCAACCAACATACTGATTGAAACTTAAAATATCAACAACATCTGCAAATGGATCATCTATGGTTCTAATATGTGTATTTCCTTCATAATCTGTTTGCTCTAAAGCTGCACTAATTAATCTGGTTGGATCTATAGTTCGTGTATGTGTTGCTAATTTTGTTAAAAATGTAGTACGCGCAGCACTGGTCGGCGTTTCATTTGCCATAGACCAAATAATTACTGAAGCCCTGTTTTTATCTCGCGTAATTACTTCTGTTAGTTGATTTTGAGCATTTTGATAAGTTGCTTCATTTTCCCAAGCAATTGTCCAATAAACTGGGTTTTCTTCCCAAACCATCATTCCCATTTTATCAGCAAGTCTAACCATATGCTCATTGTGTGGATAATGTGCCAAACGTACGTAATTACATCCCAATTCTTTTGCCCAATCTAGCAATTGTTGTGCATCTTCTTTTGAATAACCTCTTCCGCCACGAATTGGACTTTCTTCATGAATAGAAATTCCTTTTAAAAACATACTTTCATTGTTTAACAAAATTTCATGTCCTTTTGTTTTTAAGGTTCTAAAACCAATTTGGTCGTTGATATTATCGGTTGAAGTTTTAATAATTACCTCATATAAATAAGGATTTTGAGTTGACCAATATTTAATTTTTTTAGCATCAATTTCAATCGAAGCTTCTCCATTATTATTTGTAGTAATTGTCTTTTTTATTTTAAGTTCTGGAATTTCAATTTGAATGTTTTGTTGAGCAACCTCAGTTCCATTTAATTTTACAAACCCTTTTATTTGCTTGTTATTTTCAGGATTTAATTGAACGGTATAATCTTGCACAAAATTGTTTGAAACCTCAACCAGTTTTACATCTCTAGTTATTCCACCATAATTCCACCAATCTGTATTCAACGTTGGGACCCCTTCTTTTTTACGTTTGTTATCAACTTTTACAATTAAAAAATTGTCTTTTTCTTTTAACAAATCGGTAATTTCAAAATTAAAAGGTGTAAAACCACCAATGTGTTTCCCTAATTTTTTGCCGTTTAAATACACATCCGATTCATAATTAACAGCTTCAAAATAGACAAAAACACGGTTAGCATTGGTTGCTTTTTTATAGTCGAAAGATTTTTTATACCAAACAGTTCCTTCGTAATAAAATAAATTTTCTTTTTGAGTATTCCAATCACCAGGAACTTTAATAGTTGCTTCCTTGTCAAAATCATATTCAACCAAATCAGATTTATCACTTGGTTTGGCATTGATAAAAAAAGCACCTTTTCCTGGGTTTTCCTGATTTTCAAAAGGTTCTAATCGGTAATTGTAAAAACCATTCTCGTATGGATCTACAATGTAATTCCACTCGCCATTTAAACTTGTTACTGCTCTATTGTAAACATTTACCAAAAGACTTTCTTGCGCTGTTATGTAAGCACTACTTATAATAAATAGAACTGATATTGTATTTTTAATTTTTTGCATTTTATTGGAGATATAATTAACCCTTTGAATTAGATCCAAAGGGTTTAAATAAGTTATTTCTGATAAGCTCCCGAAGAATAAGTTAACTCATAACTATGGGTGTAAATCTCGAAAATTACCCCAAAAGGATCTTCAACATAAACCATTTTATAAGGTTTTTCATTTGGGTAATATTCTCTTATTGGCATACGTTGTTTACCACCGTAAGCAACAATTTTAGCTACCAACTCTTCAATATCAGGATCTTGTACACAAAAGTGAAATAGTCCTGTTTTGAATGGTGAAAATACTGGTTTTTCATCACTCATATTTGGAAAAGAAAACAATTCAATACCTATTCCGTCTGAAGTTGACATATGAGCTATTTCAAAAGTTTCCCAATCTTCACCAAAAACATCAATACACATTTGCCCTATGGCTGTTTCTCTTTCTTTTTTTACTTCTGAAGGTTGCATAATTACATACCAACCCATCACTTCTTTATAAAATTCTACTGCCTTTTCAATATTTGGAACGGTAATTCCAATATGAGAAAATGACCTTGGATATGCTTTTTCTTTCATAATTGATTAATTTTATATTGTTAATAAATATACTTAATTTTAAATTATAAATTTTTAAAAGCTATATCTAACCAATTCATTCTTTTGATATACCAATTTTTTAAGTGCTCAACTTCCTCTTCATAAGTATTATAGACAACCGGATTTGGCCAAGCATAATTCCCGATGATATCCCATTTATCATCATTTTCTTTTTGAGCTAAACTTAAATAATTTGCATAAAAATCAATTTTGTCTATTATTAAATTTTGATTCTTTTTAAAATATAAAAAGCGATTTTTTACTCTCGACACAAATAATGGATCTTGAAAAAGACGTGCATACCATTTATGATCTTTTACCCAAAATCCCTCTGGATATTGACTATCTGCATAGTCAACATTTCCAAAAGCCAAATCGAAATCCCAAAGTGGTCCCATCTTAATTTTACCACCTGGTATCACATTCATAAAAATACTTGACCAGTCTTTTGAATCTACGTTTTTTGTAATTTCACTAATTAAATACCAATCAATAAAACTATCCAAATCTATATATTTTGCATACCCATTAGTTGGGTCTTTAAATTGAACTCCTTTTAAAACAGTTTCAAATTCATTAATCAAGTTTTTCGCATAATTAAACTCCTCACTATCGTAAGCTACTTCAGGCTCTTTTATATTGATTAAAAAATCGCTTGTATAGAAAAAAACATCGTCAGATTCCATTCGTTCCAATTGATCAATTTCTAACAAATAACCTGTATCGCCTAAATTAACTCTATTGCTACTTTCTTCTACTTTTTGAGTAATATGATACGTTCCGTTGTATTTATTATTAACAAATACTTCAGCAAAAACACTTTGAGGTGTCCAATCGAGCTTACTTAAATAACCCATTTCAAAAGCAATTCGATTTCTCATTAAAGTTTTATCAGAATGTTCGGCCAAGAAAATCCATTTTTTATCTTTTGGCATTCCTAACAACTCTGTTTTGCTATCAAACTTCATTTGATAAGCTTTTTTAGGATGAAAATACCAGGTAGAGTTACCCCTACCTTTTATTTCCATTTCAGCATCTGACAAATCATCATAGTTTCTAACTCCAAAAACTGAAGCATATCCCTCTCTATAATCTTCCTTAGAATCAATGGCTATACCACCATTTGTATTGACATAAATAATTGGCAATCCGGTAAAATAAGTAACATCTACTTTATAATCTTCACTTCTTCCATCGGTAGTTTTTACTTGATAATTAACAATTTCGCTGAAATCATTATAAGTTATCCCACTAACTTGATTGAAGTTATTAGATACAACCTCTAAACCGTCATGATTAAAAGTTGCTCTTAAATTTTGTATATCTGTATTGTGTGGTAGTCTCCCTGAAATAGTATTGTTATTTATGTCTAAATAAGCATCATCATATAAACTTGGGTTATTAACCTTTAAAAAGGAAAAACTAGTAATTTCTGTACCTTCAACTTTTATAACAATTTCTTCTGAATCATCTTCACAAGCAACAAAAAGTAGTGATATTAATAAAAAGATTGAATAAAAACTATTTTTTAATAGATTGTATTTTATAGCGCTTGTCATTATTATTTGAGAGATTTTACTTGGTTAAAACTATAATATTACCAATTTAGGTTTTCTACCTACAGTGAATTAACCCCAATGCATTTCTGGTTCAAGTGGCTCAGGAGAACCTTTCCAAGGTTCATCAAAAGCTTAAAAACAGAATCTAAATATATTTCATTCAGTAGTTTTTAATTCATCTATTTTGGATTGTCTCTTAATATTTCAGATTTTCATCTTTATCCCAAATCCCCCAAAAAGCACCAACATCACCTTCTGCACCAGTTTTCCATGATTCATCAAACGATGAAAAATAGAATACATCAATATCTTCAGCTTCTGACCATTGTTGGGTATTGATAAAATATTTCATCGCGTTTTCAAATGAAGGAATTGCCCCATAAAAAACCTGTCCTTTATTTGTCCACCCTGTTTCAGAAATAATTACTTTTTTCCCATTTGCAGCACGCAAAGCTCTTTGATACATATCTTTCATATACAATAAAGAATACTCCAAGGCACAGCCTTCCCAATAAGGGTAACAATTGGCCAGAACAACATCACAGGCTTCTGTAATTTTTGGACGATGTTCAAACTCGTAATACGCATCAACATATCCCACGGGTACATTTGGAATAGCCGCTTTTACTTCGTATATAAATGCTAATAATTCTTCTTCGGTTAAATCGCCTCTGTACATCACTTCATTACCAACAGCAGCAATATCTACATAGCCTTTTTTTGCTATTTCAATCAAATTGGCGATTTCCTTTTTATTAATTTCATCATTATCACCTAACCAAGCTCCCACCATTGTTTTAATACCATATTCATGTGCAATTTTCGGAATCAATTCGTTGCCATCGGTACATGAAAAAGATCGAATCCATTTTGTGTATGGCTTGATAATTTCCATTCTTCTTCTTATTTGTTCTTCGGTAATAATATCTCCTGGTTGCTGACCTTCTTCATAAGGACTAAAACACAATCCGTGTATTCCATTATTTAATGCCTTAGAAAAATAGCCTTGTATTTCTTCTCTAGATTTATCCTCATGATTGATTCCCGCTAAGGATAATATTTTTTCTCTTCTAACTGACATCTTGTGCTGCTTTATTATTTTATACTTTTATAAACATCTTTTACAATATCGTAGGCTTCTTTTTTATTTCTATCGATATCTACTATTCCCCAATATTCTTCATTTGGTGTTCCGTCATAAGGTACACCGCTACTATTTGGCGCCCAACCTCCTGGGTCTAAGGAATCATTATTTCCTGCTTTCCATAGTTCATCCACAAAAGCAAACAAGGTTACACCTGAACAAATTTCAGGAGCACTAAAAACGCCTTCCAAAATGTTTTTGGTAGCATCGGCCTGGGCTTTTTCATTTGGCCCTTGCTCATAGCCATCTTTCTTAATAGTCATATAACTATCGGCTCCTGCTTCAGAAAAATACATTGGTTTGGCACTTACGGGGCTCCATTCAGCAAAAAAGCTTTTTGGATTGTCCCAACGATAAATATTGATTCCCCAAATATCAATATTAGGATTTAATGTAAATGCCAAAGAATCTGGCAATTCTCCATGGGCAGTTGCAACAGGATGATTTGAATCTGTTTTATGAATTAAATCAGCAGCACTGTTTAAAGCTGTATACCAGTTTTTGATATCATTACCAAACCACTCTGGGTGATAATTGTATTCATTTCCCAATTCCCAAAACAAAATAGCACTGTGATTTTTATAGGTATTGATATAATTGATAAATGAACCTGAAAGTATATCGAAATTTCCATTTTGATTGTATCCAAACCCAATGATAACCTTTATTCCTGCAGCATCAATTTCATCTAAAACAGCTTTATCATCAATTGGTGAATATACACGAATGGTGTTAATACCAGCTTCAACCATTAAAGCTAAATCTTGCGATAAGTTCTCAAAACTTCGTTGATCACTTCCTTTTGGAACAGGGTGATAACAAATTCCCTTAATTTGATATGGTGCATTATTTACCAATATTTGCCTTTCAAAAGTTGAAACTTTTATTGGGTCAATTTCCTTTTTACATGAAATCAACATCATTACTAAAACTAAAACCTTACTTCCAATACTTGTTAATATACTCATGATTACTAATTGTTTTTAAGGGGTGAAGGTTAAATTTTTACATCTTTCAACCAACTCCTTTACTTGTTCATGGGTGATTTCTCCATGGGTTATGTATGGATACTTAATTAAAGGATGCTCTACCATAAAATCTTGATATTCTCTTATTTCGGCCTCATCACCTTCGGTTACTATCCCTCGAATCCAATTTGGCATGTACTCCAAAATAATTTCACGTGTTTGTTTGTTATTCCAATATTCAATAAAGAACGTGTACTCATCAAAAGCAAGCGGAATAGCTTGTGTTGATTGTAAATTTATGGTTTCTAACAAACGAATATCTCTTGATGAAGCTGCAGCCGAAATAACAAATTCACCACTTTCGGCAATCCACCTATTTCTTTTTGCATCAAAATATGAAAAATCACGACTTTCTAATTGAAATGATATGGTTTTTTCTTCTCCAGGATTTAATTCAATTTTTACAAATTTCTTTAATTCTTTTTCAGGTCGTTGTAAGGTGCTTTTTGAATCTGAAACATACAATTGTACAATTTCTTTACCTTTAACTTCCCCAATATTTTTAACAGTCACAGTAACTGTTAAAGCTTCTTTATCTGTAATGTTTTTTGATGATACCTTTAAATCACTATATTCAAATTTTGTGTACGACAAGCCATAACCAAAAGGAAATAAAGGTTCAATTTTACGCTCATCATAATAACGATATCCTACAAAAAACCGTTCCCCATATATTACATTTCCTTGTTCTCCCGGGAAATTGAAAAATGCAGGAGTATCTTGTAAATTCATTGGAAAAGTTTCTGCTAATTTCCCTGAAGGATTTACCTTTCCAAATAAAACATCTGCAATTCCACCAGCACCCGCCTGTCCGCCTAACCAAGTTTCCAACACTCCAGCAACATCATTAATCCAAGGCATTGTAACGGCACTTCCATTTGTAAGTACCACAACCGTATTCTTTTGAATAGCAGCTATTTCGCCAATTAATTTATTATGAGAAGGAGGCATGTTTATATGCGTTCTGTCAATACCTTCCGACTCGTACTGCAATGGCAAACCTGCAAATACCAATACAACATCTGCTTCTGTTGCTACTTTTTTAGCCTCTGGAATTAACGACATGTCGCTATCATCGGCTAAATTGTAACCTTGAGCATATGTTATTTCTATGCCTTCACCAAATTCTTTTTTAATAATTTCTAAAGCATTGTCCAATTTGGTAGGTTTCACCTGAGAACTACCATTACCCTGATAACGTGGATTTACGGCAAACTCTCCAATAATCGCAATTTTTTTATATTTTTCTTTGGAAACAGGCAAAATCTGATTGTCATTTTTCAATAGCGTTGCTGCCTCAGCGGCAACTTGTCTTGCAAAAGCATGGTCTTTTTCAATATTTAATGTTACGCCTTCTTTCTCTAAAGATTTTGCTTTAAAAACAACAGTCAAAATTTCTTTTACCAATGCGTCTACAACAGCAATATCCAATGCGCCATTTTTGATAGCTTCAACTGCAATTTTATTGTTTACATCGCTCACTTTTGGCATTTCCAAATGCATTCCGGCTTGCATTGCCTTCACACGATCAATAACCGCAAACCAGTCTGAAACTACAATCCCTTCAAATCCCCAGTCTTTTTTCAAAATTTCTGTCAATAAATATGGACTTTGTGTTCCATATTCTCCTTGCACTCTGTTATAACAAGCCATAATCGTCCAAGGTTGTGCTTTTTTTACAGCAATTTCAAAAGGGGTCAAATAAATTTCATGGAGTGTGCGATTGTCCACATCTGAATTGTTGTACATCCGCATGGTCTCAACATTATTGGCTGTAAAATGTTTTAAGGAAGTTCCCACTCCCTGACTTTGAACACCATTTATAAAAGCAGCTCCCATTTCACCGGACAAAATTGGATCTTCAGAAAAATATTCAAAATTCCGACCGCCTAATACTGATCTTTTAATATTTACTCCTGGACCTAATAAAATGTTCACATCTAAAGCCTGACATTCGTTGCCTAAGATTTGTCCAACTTTGTATATTAAATCTACATCCCAGCTTGCCGCCAAAGCAGAAGCTGTTGGAAAGCATGTTGCCGGTAGCTGATCTCCATAGCCAGCTTTATTTGTTTCAGGCGCTCGACGTAACCCATGAGGCCCGTCAGACATCCAAATCCAAGGAATGTCTAATCTTTCAATTGGCATTGTGCTCCAATCGTCACGACCAGAGCAAAGTGCCACTTTCTCTTCTATGGTTAATTGAGATAGGAGTTGTGTAATTTTATTTATGTCAGTTGCTATATCACTTTTATAATAATTGTTGCCTGCATACCTGTTGAAATTAAAATAATTAATAAAAATAAATATCTTTTTACCATTTCTTTAATATTTAAAATTATTTCTACTTATTTAAACTTACACCCGTTCTGCACGTTTCTCTTCTAAGGCTTACTCTAATTTGATGAGCCTTTTCTTCTGTAACATTATATTTCCACATACCAAAATTGCCATTAAAGCAGTAACAATGGGAATTAATGATATCGGCTATTCGCAAGTTAGTAATTGTTTCAGCAGTTTGAGATGCTGAATACTTTCATCAAAACCAACTAAATTTAAAACAACTCCACTTGTTAAGCAATGCCAACAGCTGTTCCTAATTTTACCATCCACCAGTAAACTGCACCAAATGTACCTTCACGACGATCACCATTGTTTAACTCATCTAAATCACAAACATCAGCGGTCATAGACATCATTAATGTAAACAAACCTCCAATTCCAAAAGACATTAACGGAATTGGTATAAAACATTAACCAAGGATTCCTTGGATCAAAACCCCACCATTTTAAAGCATAACCAACAATTGAAATAAGGGTAGCTACAATAAAAGCTCTTTTTTTTCCAATTTTTGTAGCCATATAAGTTACAATTGGAATTACCAAAAATGCTAGTTGCCATGGCGCTTATGGTTCCAAACCAAGCTGGCCATGAACCTGCCATTACTGAATCACCTTAAAAAGATAAAATACAATGATAAAAAAAGCAAACTGTGCAATTGTTTGAAAGCCATTAAAAATAAAGAACGTAGCACCACATAATTTAAGAAATGGTTTATTATTAATTGTTTGTTTAATTCCTTTGACAAACTCCTTCGTATTTGCGGCAAATTCCTCTTGAAAGATAATTTTGTTTGTCCTTTTATCAATCTGGTCGCAATTTTTCTTTGCAAAATAATAGCTGGCATAATACCCAAAATCATACATAAAGCACCAACCCAAATCAGATAAAACTCTAGCCCCTTCAGGTGCAGAATCGGCAAAAGATTGGAAGGTAAATAATATACCAAAACCAAGGTGCAATCATCCAAGCTATTTGCCCCATTAATTGAGACGAACTGCCATTAAACGTGTTCTTTCATTATAATCTGGTGTCATTTCATATCCCAAACCAATTAATGGTGTAGCAAAAATGGTATATCCAAAATAAAACACAATGAGACATTGCTAAAAAGAAAAAGAAATTATAGGTTTGAGAATTTTCAGGATACAATTGCCACATCACCATAAAAGTAATTCCTGTAATAATACTTCCAATAAAAATATAAGGTTTTCTTCGTCCCCATTTAGAACTAGTATTGTCTGAAATATAGCCCATAATTGGATCTGTAAGTGCATCTATTAAACGTGGCAGTGCAGCTAACAAACCAGCTAAGAACGGGATCCATTTTTAATGACTATAACCAAAATAATCATAAAAACACCTAATGCAGCAGGAAATAATTGATTTGCTAAATGTCCTGATCCAAATGCTAATTTTTGCTCTACAATTGGTACTATATCTTTTGGATCGGTTTTATAATGTGTCATTTTTATTAAATTTAGTTTGGTTTGTATTTTTTGATATCATATAATACCAATTGTAATTATAAATTTGCGGTTATTTTATTTTATAATGGGGGTGCTAAAACATCTTTCAGCAATTCATTTTTATCTCCATTATATGTTTTAGTTATTTGTTTTCCGTCTCTGGTTAATCCTTCAAATATTCCAGCATCAACCAAATCCCATATCGCATATTTTGCCTGTCCTTTCAAATTGATTAATCCAAAATGGTTTTCAGATCCTATTGGATTTGCAGCGTCTTTCCATTGTTCATCAAAGGCTTCAAAATAGAATAATGAAATTTTTTCTTTATTTGTCCATTCGCGCATTTGGTTGTAAAATGCTCCAGCCTTGTATTCATCAGCGGCTCTTGAACTTTCAGCGCCATAATGTCCATCGGAAATGGTTGTCCATCCAGATTCTCCAATATGTATTGTTTTAGTTGCATCGATACTTTTCACATAACTTGAGACTTCTTGATATTGTTTTTGTGCAAATTCCAATGCTCTAATCATTGCTGCATCTACTTTTTCTAGGTCTGAGAGTTCATTTTCAGCATCTGGAACTTCCCAAAATTGCGGATTGTAATACGTATTGTGCATTGGATAGGTATGCATTGAAACATAATCAACCGCTTTTATAAGGGCTTCTAAATCTTTAGTTCTGTAACTAGGATCTCCACCTCCCCAGGATGCAAAATCATCGGAGCTGGTAATCCATAAATCAGATGGAAGTTCTCCTTTCTTTTTGAGTTCCTGTAAATGATTCACCCATTTTAAAATTACAGTAGGCTGCACGTAATAGCTTGTCGCCCATCGAACCATTGCTTCGTTACCAACGGCAATAATTTTAACAATTTCTGGATATTGTTTTGCCAATGCTACTGCAGTTGCAATTTCCTTAGAGTTGCGTTCACTTTCTTCAAAATGGTTTGGTTCTAAATCGGTAAAAGCATTTTTACAATCTATCCATGCGCCAAGCATTACATACATTTCAAAGTTTGGATCTTCCTGTTTTAACTCTTTTATTGCTTTTAATAAGTTTGAAGCTTGATCTAAATGAACATTGTAAGTTCGTAACAACCTGACCTTCATAGCAGCTAAAATCTTCATATCCTCTTTCAATTGAGGTATGGTTGGCTGAATATCTCGTGTTATTTCACGATAACCGCCATAAGAAATGGCTAAATACTCAGGATTTCCTAAAATTTCTGCAGCTGTAATCATTGTTTCTTCTTTTGGTTTTTCTGAACAATGCGTAAATCATTAATGATATGATTAAATAGACTGCTGATTTAATAATTGTTCTCATAATTCTAATACTTATCTTATTGCTGGTAATTAATTTTTTCTTTCAACACTTGTAATGAACTGCCTCCAATTTGAAATTCGAAATCTCCATTTTCTACCATCCAGGTATTATCTATTCCAATAAACTTCAAATCAGATACGTCAATTGTAAATGTTACAGTTTCTGATTGATTTGGTTTTAGGTTTATTTTTTCAAATCGAATCAATCTTTTTGAATCGGGAGCAACTGACGCAACCAAATCTTTTAAATACAATTGCACTACTTCTTTTCCCTCTCTATTTCCTGTATTTTTTATTGAAACTGAAATTTTTAATGATTCACTTCCTTTTAAAGTATCTTTATCTATGCTGAAATTTGAATATTCAAAAGAGGTATAAGAAAGTCCGAATCCAAATTCAAACTGAGGATAAAAACCATCATAACCCCAATTTACATCTCGTATATCGGCTTTTTTATGATAATATGTTACTGCGTTTCCGGAATATTTTGGATAGGTGTATGGTAATTTTCCACTTGGATTTATTGCACCAAACAATACATCTGAAATCACGCGCCCACCTTCTTGACCTGGATAATAAGCCATTACAATTCCATCAACTAATGGTTCAATTTCTCTTATGATTCTTGGACGACCTCCTAACATCACTAAGATAATTGGCTTGTTATAAACACTTAGTTTTTTTACCAACTCCTGTTGTGCTTTTGGCAAGTCCAATTCATTAATATCTGATGGTTTTTCAGTTGCTGGTATTTCACCAACACAAACAACAATATAATCGGCATTCTTAGCTTTTGAAACTGCTTCAGCTGTATTGATATCTTCAGTATAACTGGTTCCTGCTACAAAATCAATATTATTTGAACCAGTTTCTTTTTCAATGGCTTTTAAAATGGTAAGTTTAGTAGGATCATTGTATTTAGTGTCTTGACCTAAAAAAGTTCTTGACCAAGCTCCATTTAACAAATTCATAGAATTTGAAGCATAACCAGTAACCAATATTTTTTTATCTTTTTTTAAGTGGTAAAACGGCCTCATTATTTTTAAGTAAAGTTATGGCTTCAGCAGCTGAATTGTAATTTACTTCAATATGTTTTTCACTTCCAAAATCTGGAAAATCTTTTGGGTTGTTATAAGGAACTTCAAATAAATTTAACTGAAATTTGAGTCTTAATATTCGGGTAACGGCATCATCAATTCTTTCTATAGATATTTCGTTGTTTTCTACCATTTCAACAATATAATCCACCACATCAATATCATACGGATTCATTAACATATCTAAACCAGCGTTTACAGCCATTTTTGTTGCTTCGCGTTTACTTGTGGTTATTTCATGTGCTTCAATTAAAAATTCAACATCACTAAAATCTGAAATCACTACCCCTTTAAACCCTAATTCTCCTTTTAAAATATCAGTTATATAATGCTTATTTATATGACAAGGAATCCCATTTACGGCATTTGAACTAATCATAACACCCATAGCGCCATTGTCAATAGCTTTTTTAAATGGCGGTAAAAAATACTGTCTTAAACTATTTTCAGGAATAATGGCATTTGCTCTATCCTTCCCATTTCTACCGGCGCCATAACCAATAAAATGTTTTAAACAAACGGCTGAACTTTCAGGATTATCTAGACCTTCACCTTGAGAGCCATTTAAATAAGCAGCACCCATTTCAGAAATTAAGTAAGGATCTTCACCAAAACTTTCTGAAATTCTTCCCCATAAAGGATTGATAGCAACGTCAATATTTGGATTGAAATTCCAAGGTAGTGATGCAGCCCTAGATTCATAAGAAGTTATTTTTCCGTTGAGCGCAGCAATTTCTATGTTCCAAGTTGCAGCCAATGCAATTTGATGCGGAAAAAGCACCGATCCTTTAATATAATTTGCACCGTGAATATTGTCAATTCCATACAAAACAGGAATTCCCAAACGCGTATTGTTAATACTTGCATCTTGTATTTTTTTTACAATTTGATACCATTCATCTGTACCAGCTAAATATTGAGGTGTGTTATGAATAGATCCAACAGCGTAATCAACAATAAACTTTTGAAACTTTTCTTCATCAAATGAAGCGCTATCGCGCTCATCCCAATAATCCCCTTCCAAAATAGAAGGCAAACCAATATTTAACATTTGACCTACTTTTTCCTTTAAGGTCATTTTTGTCAATAATGATTTTACTTTAAGTTCAATGTTAACCTTATTATCCATTACTAAACTGTCTTTAGGTTTTTTTTTAACACATCCGAAACCCAGTACGGTTATCATTATTAATAGAAATCTCTTAAACTTCATAATTTCAATAATTTTCAATTTAAATTATTTTACTTTTCTGCTTGAAAACCGTTTCTAACTAGGTCATTATGATTAGAATTTAATCTGTTGTAAAACTCCATATTTGACCTTTTGTTTCACCACCATTCCCATCTTTCACAACTACTTTCCAATAATATTTTGTCGATGCTTCTAAAGTTAAAATATCAAAATTTGTGTTACTTTGATTTGATGACACTACTGCTAAATTAGCTTGATTTTTTCCAAAATAAACATCAAAAATCAAATTGTCCTCTGTATCTACATCATCTGCATTCCATTCTAACTTAACTATTTCTGTTTGAACAACTGAACCTAAAGTTGGCGAAACTATTTCAGGTGCAAAAGGGACATAATTAGATACACCATCGCCTTCTGTATAATAACTATTGGCAGATGAAGGGCTACTGGATGCATTTTTACTATCAACAGCTTTTACCCTCCAATAATAAGCAACCCCTTTTTCTAATGAAATGGTTGTTGAGGTTGTAGTCACAGTTTTAGATTCAGCTACAGGTGAAAATGAACTTGATTTAGCAACTTCAATGGTATATTTAATGGCATCTCCTTCAGGATCTGTTGAGGCATTCCACTGAAAAGTCACAGCATTGTCAATACATAATTCATTGTTTGCTGGATATATTTGTGTTGGTGTTGTTGGGGGGTTATTTTCAACCGGAGGTGTATCAGGTTCATCTCCACCGCCTCCACAAGCGGTTAAACTACCAATCATTGCTAATCCTAATATTTTTATAATAAATTTCATTGTTTCAACTTTTATTGTTTTACAATTTTAATAGTTACAGGTTTTTCTAAAACAACCTTTGCCAAGTATATACCTGTAGGCATATCTTCAATATTTAATTGTACTTTTCCGTAGTTGACTTTATAAGTTTTAGATGATATTAGTTGCGATTGCATATTATACAATTCAATAGTCACCTCTTTTTTTGCAACTGGCATTCCTATTTCCATTGATCCATTTGTTGGATTAGGGTAAGCCGTGAAACTTTCAAATAGATCCATTTGTTTTGAGAAAACGCCTTCACAATCAATATTGCTCTGCACTTCAATTAAATCACCGTGCAATACATCAACACTAAAAGCTGAATTATTTGTTTTGAAAACAGATTCTCCATTTACCATAACATTAAATGGTGCAGTTCCTTTTGAAATAGCAATAGCAACTTTGTTAGATTTCACTGTCGCTTTCCCGACAATAGTTTCACCTGCATTTATAGTTACTGAAAAACATTGCTCGTAAGATTCTCCATCTACAGAAATACAGAAATCAATTGTACCCGGAGCTAAGTCTTCAACCTCTAAACTGCTGGTAAAACTATGTAAAGTTCCGTTAATTGTTACTTTGTAATTAAAACTTTCAACCGCCGTAATTATTAATTTTCCATTGTTTCTATTAGGACAAGTTTCACTAATAGTTTCAACTTTAAAATTGCTAGTTGGAAGTATAAAGCAACCTACAGCATTTACAGTTGTGCCAGCTGGAGTTCCAGGGCATTGGTCAACATTGTCCATTACATTATCTCCATCTTCATCTAATTGACTTAGCCCACAACCATTTGAATCCACATCTTCTCCGGAAGGTGTTCCTGAGCATTGATCAACATTATTCATTACGCCATCATTATCATCATCCAATTGAGAATCTGAACAACCTTCAGCGTTTACAGTTTCCCCAGATGGTGTTGCTAAACATAAATCAATATTATTCATTACGCCATCATTGTCGTCATCCAATTGAGAATTTGAACAACCATTAGCATCAACGGTTTCTCCTGAAGGAGTA
Organism: uncultured Flavobacteriaceae bacterium; assembly: GCA_963712085.1. GTDB lineage: Bacteria > Bacteroidota > Bacteroidia > Flavobacteriales > Flavobacteriaceae > Lutibacter. Next base: position 154,503 of record CAVQGP010000001.1, read on the forward strand.
TTTGAACATAAATCAACATTATTCATAACACCGTCATTATCATCATCTAATTGAGAATCTGAACAACCTTCAGCGTTTACAGTTTCACCAGATGGTGTTGCTGAACATTGATCAATACTATTTTGAACTCCGTCATTATCATCATCCAATTGGCCAACCGAACAACCATTTACATCAACAGTTTCGCCCAATGGTGTAGCCGAACATAAATCAACATTATTCATTACGCCATCATTATCATCATCTAATTGAGAATCTGAACAACCTTCAGCGTTTACAGTTTCACCAGATGGTGTTGCTGAACACTGATCAATACTATTTTGAACTCCGTCATTGTCATCATCCAATTGGCCAACAGAACAACCATTGACATCAACAGTTTCACCTAAAGGAGTATCTGGACAAATGTCATTTACATTATCGACACCATCTTTATCATCATCCGTTGAAGTTGCCTCACAAGTATCTCCTACTACATAAGAAAAATATTTAGTAATCGCCAATCCACCAGCAAAAGCAAATTTACATCCATAACTAATTGTTGAGCCTACTGTTTGACCAGTGATTGTTGTTGTGAAAATATTTCCTGAAACTTTTGTCATTGGTGTTTCCGAAAAAGGAGATGCTTTCCATAAATAGGCTATCAAATCATTTTTAGTATCAAGTAATTCAAATGTTATTTTTACATTGGTTCCAATAGTTTCAAAGGCATAATTATAACCAATATCAAATGAACCTTGCTGTGCATCAGAAGCTGTGCCCAAACATGCCGTATTTGTATCAGTGCTTGTAGTTGCTGAAACTTCAATTGGGTTGTTAATAGCTGTGTTTCCTGCTAAATCACTTGCAGAAACATAAAAAGTATATAAAGTGTTAGGGCTTAGAGCTGTAATAAACATGGATTTTTGTATCCCTGAAGCAACTGAAACCGTATTTGTTTCTCCTCCATAGGCTACATTATAAACTACTGTTCCTGAATTATCGGTTGCATTTAACAATAATTCAACTGAACTTGAAGACACAACTCCTAAAGTTGCTGTAAAATTTGCAGGTGGTTGAACATCTGCTCCACCACTGCAATCAGAACCAACAACATAGTTTATATATTTTGTTACTGCTTGCCCTCCAGCAAAAGCAAATTTACAAGCAATTGTTAAATTTGCTCCATTAGTAAGTCCACTCAAAGTTTTAGAAAAAATATTTCCCGAAACATTGTTCATAGGCGATTCTGAAAAAGAACCTCCAGTATTATTGAACATATAAGCAATAACACCCGATTTATCAGTGTCCAATAATTCAAAAGTAACAGTAACATCAGATCCTACTGTTTCAAAAATGCTCTTGTAACCTACAGTAAAAGCACCTTCAATGGCTTGTTTAGATGTCTCGGAGCAAAATTTTACTTCTTCAATATTAACATTCACTATTTGAGAAATTCCCGCAGCGCTTTCATTATCAATTGCTTTGGCTGTTAATTCATGAGCCCCTAAACTAGCTCCTGACCATACAAAACTATAAGGCGCAGTATCATCTTCTCCAATCTTAGTAATTCCATCGTAAAATTCTACCAAAGCAACAGTACCTTCTAAATCACTTGCTGAAGCAGTAATGGTAATATCTGTACCTTGTTTGAAAGATGCATTGTTATTTGGTGATGAAATAGTAGCAGTAGGGTTTGAGTTTCCTGTTGCTGAAACAATCACTTTTACAAAACTTATTGAGGAATGTGTTCCATCGTTTACCGTTAATTTACATTCATAAATACCTTCTTCTAAATTTGAAATATTTGGTGAAACAACTGTGTTATCGGAAAAAGTAATGGTTGAAGGTCCGTAAACTTGTTCCCAGTTATAAATCAATGTCGGAGTATCAGCATCAGTACTCAACGAACCGTCTAATACAGCAGTTGAAGCAGGCAAAACCACCACTACATTTTCACCAGCATTGGCAAATGGAGGATTGTAACTTAAAGCACTTGCATAAGCGAAAGTCATTTTACCAAGGTTAAATTCACCATTGTCAAATGCAATTCTTAATACATGTTCCCCTTTATTTAATTCAATATTGTTTATTGTTTTTGATGCCCAAGTAGTCCAATTAGTAGAACTTGTTGAATTTACAGTAATATCTGAACTAATTTTAGTGCCATCAATTTCAAAATGAAATGGTCCTCCACCATTTGAATTTCCAGAGGCATACCTAAATGTTACATCATAATTTCCTGCTGTTTGTACATCAATGGTATACTCTACCCACTCACCAGCAGCTATCCATCCTATAGTTGCGCCTTCATTATCAACAGTTGCTGCATCTACATATTCATTTGTTCTAAAATCACCTTCATTCATTTGCGAAACGTCAACATATGAAATGCCCTGTCCAACACCACCTTCAAATTTATCATAATGCCCAGCTTCAATAATTCCTGGTATTGAAATAGCAGTTCCAGAATAAGGGACTTGTTTTCCTATTTGAACTTCTATAATATTGGTTACATTAAAATTAGTACCTGCATATATTTTCGCATACATTCCATGCATTCCTAAACCTAAATTTGAAGCTTTCAATTCATAAGGTGCAGAAGCATCTTCACCTAACAGCGTTGTACCATCAAAAAACTCGACCTTTGTTACTCCACTTCCTTCTGTTGTTACTGAAAGATTCACACTTCCATTTGCATAAGCTTGATTAAAATTAGAAGTAATTATTCCTGATACACTTGCATCTTTACTTGTTGCCATTTTGTTTGCTGGTACTTGCAGCGTAACTCCATCAGAAAATGTAACTGTAATAGGGCTGTTTGAATAATTATGAGCCACATATGTAATCTCTCCATTTTTTTCGAAAGCCGCAGCTATTGGATAATCAGCAGTTAGTGTTGCCTTTATTTTTCCCATAGCATTCATTGCATGAATCCAATGATATGTTTGCGCATCTGAAACACCAAATTTCATGACGCGATTTGGATATGAATTGTATAATTCTATCGCTTTTTCAGGATCTAAAAATGATAAATATTTCCAGATAGTATCATGCCATAAATTAGGATTGGTACTAGTTGTACTTAAAATTTCTGTATTTGTTTTTAATTCGTCCCATATTTTTTGAACATAGGTTGTATTTTGGCCTAAATATAAAGAGCCTCCATGTATTGGATACATTTCAATTCCATAAGAAGCTGTAATATCAGCAGTCCAAAATGTACCATTGTCGTATGAATTACCCCAAACTCTGGATACTAAACTATATTGTTGACCGCTTTTAAAGTTTCTTTCATTCATATCAAACCAATATTCTTCAACAGCAGTTTGCTCTGTGGTATATAAATAAATACCTAAATCACGAATTTCATCGTTACCAGTAATTGTTCCCCAATGTATTAATGAAGAGTTAAACTGCATACTTTCAGAAGTTGATTCTTGATCATTTCCTTGCGGAAAAGAAGCAAAACCATTTGCCCAACAATGACCTGCATAAGGACTAAAATTTCTTAGGAAAGGAAATTTATCATCATTTCTATTTGAAGAAGCTGCATCACGCACCAATAAATTAATCATATCTCCCCATTGGTTTGACCATCCTGGTTCGAATTGTTCCATAAATGCAGCAGCATGTATAAAATACCCCCAATGGAAATGGTGATCATTGATATTACTATCTTGCCCATGACCAGCTGGATAACCAAGCATTGCAGACCAATCATTATTGTAGTAAAATAAAAAAGCGACTTCACCAGATTGATATGTTAACCAATCTTCTAAACGCTCCTTTATAGTAGCAATCATTTTATCTCTTGCTACAGTATTTCCTGTTTGATCGGCAATTCTAGCAGTTTGAATTAATCGATTCATTACCTGACCTTCATTGTATGAATCAGTCCAAGTAGATAACCCTTCATTTTCGAGTTGAGATATTTTAGTGTCTAATTCTGAAGGACTAAATCCGGTACTATAATTTGCCAGATAAGGCATTGTAGGAAGAATTCCTTTAAAGGTATTTTCAACACTAAAAGTATTCCCATCAAGCGTTTTAATTTCACCTCTTACACTACTATAACTATATCCGTTTGGTGTTACCGAGTTAGACGCTAAATTATCCCATTGGTGAGGCAGTAAACCTAACAAAATGTTTGATTCTGAGCCTTCTTTTGTTTCAGTAGTAACAGTAAAGTCTGTTTGAACAACGCCATTACTTTCATTATAGGACCAATTAGTTGTTGTATTTGTTGGAAATACGTAGGCGTATTTTTTGTATTCTTGAGCTACATTATTAACATTACTGTTAGATTGAGGCAGCATTGCCATCGACCAATAATCTTTCCCATTCAATGTTGAAGTATACACCGAGCCATTTTGAGTCCAGGCACTTCCAGTTGGTGCATATACCACAAAATCAGCTACATCACTTGCATTTTCAACTATTAAAAGTTCACCTGAAACTGTTGCTGTACCTCCATTTACTTTTATTTCTAAAATATCATCTGTTTCTTTGTGAAAATATATAAAAGGCATTCCAATACCTGCAGTTGCACTTAATTCATGTGAACCATCATTCCAGTTCATTGTTACTGTCCAATCTGAATAATCCGAGACTGTTGCTTTCGGAGCATTTAAACCTGACAGACTTACAATAATTGGAGATGAATCACCTATAACACCCCAAGGAATATAAGTTACAATCAATCCATTATTGGTTGTTTTTAAGGTCATTGGATAATTAAATAAATTATCGGCATGGTTTTCTAAAACAAGTTTAGACCACCAATCGTTGGTTGGAACTGGTTTTCCTATAGCATTTCCACTTATTTGAGGAGTCCCAGCAGGATAGCCATTTCTACCTGCGGAATCAACCCCTGGGTAATGTATTTGTATAACTACCACTACCAACTTGCGTAACTTGTGCCGTAGAATTATTTGAAATTATTAGTATTATTAATATCATTAAATATTTAATAATAAATATCACTATTTTTTATCATAATTTATCAATTGTAAGTTTAAAATAAAACTGAATTAACGCTTTATTTTTATTTTAATGAAACAACCATTCTGTCTATTTCACCACTTCTTGAAAAAATTTGATGACTGTTAGTACTATCAACTATTAAACCACCAATATTCAACATGTTTCCATCCTTATACATTATTTGCAATGTGTTTTCACCTCCTAATTTATAAATGATTGGGACTTGACAATAGGTAAAACAAAGTGAACCTTTTTCTAATGCTATTTCTTTTACTTCTTGATTGATATTGATGTATTTGAAAATTGTTTGGTTCTTTTAAAAACTCTTCTTTTCTTAATAATCGAGGATCAAAAACTAATTTACCATCTTTTACAAAAACACCTAATTCTCCAAACCTGCTTAAAACATCTTCTTTAACCTGACCTGTCATTCCTGGTTGTTGCGCTCCTTTTCCGGCTGGTGTATGCGAATAAGGATCTGTTGGAAAAGCACCATACAATTCAGGTGATTTATCAACACCAATTCCTGCATTGATTTCATAATAATGGTCTAATAATTTACCAATAATTACTTCGCTTTCTTTATTTTCAATAGCCTGTAAACTAGTTTCCTGCACACTTAATAATAATTTAGAAACCATATGCCAATAAATTGAACCTAAACCTTCATACCCAAAGAAAGTTCCTGATCTTCCTGTAAACGACTTGTGGTTAAATATTTCTTCAAAAATATCCAACACCAATTTTGTGTCATTTTCAATCAACGTTTGATAGGTTTCTTCTGGTAACTAACGTCAATGCTTCTTTAAGGCTATTTGCATTGTTAAAATTTCCATTAAAATGGTAATTTCCTAAAACATCTTTTTCAATAATTTGGGTATTTCCATCTTTTACAAGTTGTTGTAACAAGGCTGATTTTTGAACTTTTTCAGCCGAAATATTATTTTTATCGTTAAATCTTGGCAACTCTTTATTTGGATATAAAATATAACTGTATTGATCTTCTCTAAATAAAGCACTGCTTTTTAGAGCATCTAACAATTCTACTGCATCAGCCCCAGAAATACAACCCGAACTTAACACTGCAACCTGACCTTCTAACATTTCAGGCAAGTAGGAAATTACTACCTCATTGTTATTTTTAACAGTCATTAAATTGTAAGCGTGGTACAAATTATCTGCTCGTTTATTCGCTTTGATTGAATGATCAATAAATTGAAGTGTAATTTTTGCAAAGTTTAGCAAGTCTGCTTTCGAAATTGTGGCTTTATTACTTGAAAATCCATTTTCATAAACACTATTTCTAAAATTGCTTCCAGCAATTCCTAAACCATCAAGTATTGCTTTTCTATCTTTATCTGAAATTTTTCCTTTTAACAAATGTTGGTTTTCGGTAAATGTTGAAACTACTGTATTAAAAAACATAGCCAATTCTTCAGAAATTTCAACAGACTCTAAACCTGAATTTGAAACTATTTCTTGGAAGAAATCTAAAAAGCGTCGCAAATAATACAAGGTTACCATGGAAACACCATTTCCTACCAAAGCATTGTTAGCATCGTTCCATTCTGGGCGTTGGGTATTCATCCAAATACCACCTTCAGGAATAAAATTGGATACTTTTGCCAATACCGTTGCTAATAATTTTTCAATTAAATTTACTTTATAAATGAAATAATTTTCGTCTCTTAACAAAGCGCCATCAGCACCTAATTCAACCTTTTTTCTATTGATTTCTTTATCCAATTCATCATCAAAATCAATAGTGTCTTTTGGATTTGATAAAATATCTTCATAGTTTTTAATTTTGTATGGCACATTTGCATACACAAATAATTCCTGATTAAAGTAACTTGCTAATTTAGAAGGATAATGTTTTTCAATAAATTCTAAGAATTTCAACAAATAAATAATTTGATGATCTCCCCAATATCCAATATAAGACCAAGGATTATCTGGCTCAATAGTTTCCCAATCAAAACCATCTTTTGTTACGCGATAAGGATTGTAGCCATCAAAAGTGGTAGCATTTAAAAACTTATGAATCATACTTTCAATAAAGTCGGGATATGAGTGTGCCAAAGCTTCCCAGTTCTGGAAAATATCTCTCCAGTTTCCTTCATAATCCAAAATTTTTGAACCATCAACTTCGCTTCTTGTATTGATAGAAAACTTATTCCAAGGACGACTTGGATCCCCATGTCTTCTGCTGAATTTCAAAGGCATATATTCAAAACAAAGACGTTTAAAGTTTTTATCTTCATCATTTTCTGCCAATTCTTTTAGATAGCTAAGTGTGAAAAACTCAGGAAGTTCTTCTAATAAGGTCTTCTTTTTTCTTAAATACTTTTTTATTTGCTTTGGAAATGTATTTTACAAAATCCGCTTTTTCAATTTGATAATTATTATCAAAAATACCACCACGCATAATATTAAAAAGGGTATTGGCGAAATGTCTGGTATTTCTTAAAGTATCGGCTGTTAATTGTAATCCATCAGCAGCAGCATTTAAGTCTACCAATTGTTTTGTACCTAATTCAATATCTTCATCAACCAAACTTGTTAGATCTGATTCATTTTTAATGATTTCTTTAATTTGATTGACTGCAACAATAGATTTGTTCACATCAGCAACAATGATCCATTCTTGCTTTGCTTCAGCTTCTAAAGTAACTTCTGCGCAAATAAAATAAGCTCCTTTTTCAGCTTTGATATCAATTTCCTGTTGAATTTCTTTGCCTTTTCTGAAATTATCCAATTGTAATGAAGATAATAAATACGTTGGATTGTCAATTCCGAAAGACCAAACAATATTTGCTTTTAGGGCTTCACTTGGTTCAGCTTTATCAACAATAATGGCACTTAAAGCAAAAATCCCCAAACCTGAATCGGTTTCCAATTCACATTTTTTATAAGCATCAACCAAGTTACTACTTGCATTTTGCAAATCAGGATCCAACACCATAAGGCAAAATGTTTTGAATACCATCTAAAACAGTAAATTGAATTGCTTTATTAGAATTATTAACTAAGGTAGATTTTTTAACAAAGCCAAATTTGTCACTCGAATTCCATTCATATTTAAATGTAAGTTCTAAATCATGATTGATTTCTTCAAAAACCATTTTATTTCCAAAGCTGTTTTTATACAAATTTCTGCTAATTTGATAAATACCTTCATACCGTTTTGAAAATGGTTCCCATAAATATGTTTTTCCGCTTGAATGAATTTGAACAATGGTTTTGCTACCAGTAATTTCAGCTGATTCTGTTATTTTATCATCTGTATAATACGGAAACAATGCAAAATTGCTATTTTTTCTTCCAGCAGTTAAGCCACCATTGCTTGAAATAAACATCCAATGATTGGAGTTACTCACAATACTCATAAAAAAAGGTCTCATTTCATTAACATTGGAAATTTTATAAAAATGCTCATTTCCAATTGTTACCTGTTCACCCTTTACTTCATTTACATCAAAAGATGCTTCCTTATTCCCAATATAAATTTTATTTTCACTACCCATTTTAATCTTTTAATATTTTTCAACCTTTACTTATTGTACTTTAAATGGAATATTTGCTGTTGCAGCATGATTGTGTCCATCATCAACATATCCAAATAACCTATAGTTTCCTTTTTGGGAAGGTGCATTAAATTTTAATGCTCCTTCGCTTTCTGTAATAATTGTAAACTCAACCGCTTCAGGTCTATGTTCAAAGTCACCACCATCTTTTAAATCGGTACTTTCCGGTAAAATCTCCCAATGATAATTTAACGTGTCATTTTCAATATCAGTAATTTTTAAGTTTACCATGCACTCCTCATTTGTTTTTACAATCACATTTTCATAGGCTGTTTTACCATTTATTGTAAATGCTTCAATTTGCGGCGTTCTGTTTTCAGGCCAGTTTCCACTCCAAAGAAAATGCATGACATCAACCGATTCTGTTGATTTTCCATCTTCTAAAAACACCCCATACCAAGTTGGAGTACGTTCCTGTTTTTGTCCCCATAAAAAAACATACGAACCAACACATTGAATTGAATCGGCTTCAATGGCTATCTGATATCTTTTTAAATAATTGGACGCTTTTACAGTACTATTTTCTTCAATTGGCACACCCCATTCGGTTTTTGGAACTTCCCAATGCCCAGTAGCACCCCATTCGGTTACCATATAAGGGCCTGTCCACCCAAACTTCTTTAATTAACTCAGGAAGTTCAACTATTTTTCCATACAATTGAACTGAAAGTAAATCCAAATCTGAACAACGCTCTTTAATTAAATCAACATCTTGTTGTGAAATTCCAGCCAATGTTGTGGTGGTTAAATGATTGCCATCAACTTCATGAATCATTTTTGAAATATCGTTCACAGCATTCCACACTTTAGGATTGGTCGCTCTTAAATTTAATTCGTTTCCAATGGCCCAAATCATTAATGCAGGATGGTCTTTTAAAGCCAATACTTCCTTTTTAATACGGTCGAACTGCTCTTTTACAGCCACTTCATCATTATAATCAAAACCATGACGCTCTCGGGCAACTTCAATTCCCATAGTAACCATTAACCCATTTTTTTGAGCAGCGTCCAATACTTCTTTCCCTGACTGTTGCCCGTTTTCAGTTCTCCAAGTTCTAAATGAATTCCCTCCATGTTCAGCAACAGTAGCTATTTGGCCAAATTCAAGCCCAGCGCCTTTAATATAAAAAGGTTTATTATTTACATAGAGCTGATACTTTTCACCTTCTTTTTTCAACTCAACTTTTGACATGGTTATTGTTTTCCATTGTTTCAGGTTTGGCTTGTTTTAGTATTGCACCCAAATAAGATTGTAACACAAAAAACAATTGCAAATACGGATTTTAAAATATTTTTAATCATTGTTTAATTTTTTACAAGTTCAAATTCAATTTGCTCTAATGATTTTCCTTTGGTTTCAGGCAATATTTTTAGTAAAATAAAGAATCCTATAAAGGCAATTGCTCCGAAAATTAAAAACGTTATGGCATTCCCAAAAGTTGATAATTCCCAAGGGAAATATCAGTTGGACCAACCGAGCTTATAAATGAATTTATAAAGGCAATGACACCAATGGCCAAACCTCTATATTTTATTGGGTATAATTCTGATAGCATCACCCACATTACCGGACCTAATGAAAATGCAAAACAAGCAATAAAACCTAAAATACCAATCAATACTAAAGTTGCATTCATTGTTGTTGCTGCTTCTAAAATAGCACCATCATTTTTACCATACACCTGATTTCCTAAAGCAGATTTCATGTCATTTTTAAAATCCAAATCATTGTCATACTTCTTATTGGCATACTGGTTTAATATAGCTTGAATCAAAATTTTCAAATGTTGCAATTTCTTCTGAGGTGTCAATTCATAGGTTGCCTGGTTAAAACCATAAGCACATAACAATAAACTTAGCAGCTATTCCAGCCATTCCAACTAATAATAATGGGTCTTCTTCCCATTCTATCAATTAAAAATATGGCTACAATGGTAAAAATAACTGTGGTTGAACTTAATAAAATCCCAGAAGCAAAATGAGGCATCAGTACCAATTCCTGTTTGTTTAAAAATAGAAGTTGCATAAAAATAAACTGCATTAATACCTGTTATTTGCTGAAGAACTCCCACTACCAAACCTACAATTAGAATAAAGCGCAACGATGGTTTTAAGAAATCCATAATGGCAATCTTTGATCTTCCTTTTTCCGCTTCAATTACATTTTTTTCAATGGTTTCAATTTCTCACTTGCCAATTGCTCACCATAAAGTTTATTTAATACTATTTTTAGCTTCTTCAAATTTCCCCTTTGAATACAGCCAACGTGGACTTCTAGGAACAAAAACATAAATAAAAATATAAAATTGCAGGAATAAATTCTACTCCAAGCATCCATCTCCAAACATTTTCATCGTTTAAAAAAGTACTTTCTGGAGTATTTTATTTATTGAAAAAGTAATTGCTTAAAAAAGCTGCAAAAAATCCAAGAACAATATTTAATTGTTGAATAGAAACCAATTTACCTCTATTTTCAGCTGAAGAAATTTCAGCAATATACAGTGGGTGCTAAAATAAGTGCTGCTCCAAAAGCCAAACCACCAATCATTCTCGCTATATACAACATTTCATAGGATGTTGCATAGGCAGAAACTAATGCTGAAACTGCATATAAAAAGGCCACAACAATCAGTATTTTTTTTCTACCAATTATATCGCTTAATCTACCTGAAAATAACATGGCTATCATAGCTGCAAATGATGGTGAGCTTACTACCCAACCTATTTGCCTTCGTTTAAATTAAATTCTGGTCCAGCATAAGACATAACCCCAGAAATAATTCCTGCATCAAACCCAAATAAAAATCCTCCCAAAGAGACTACAAATGCTATAAGTACTAATTTTTTTGACATGATTGAATCTATTTTATTTGTTATTTAATTTAAAATGATTGTTTGAATGGATGCGGCCGACATTTTTAATTGTGCCGTTTTATGAATCAATTGTTAAGCATATAATCAATATCATTATCACTCATCATTTAAAGCAACAATAACAATGCTTCCATCTTCATTTTTAAAAGCGGTGGTTATTAAGTTATTTGACGTTGTACCACTTGACAATTCTTTTTGCTCCAGGACGAATAAATTTTGAGAAATGCCCAATATAATAATACGAATTGGTAAAAGTTAAAGTCCCTGTTTGTGTATCACCATGAACAGGAGCAAAACATAAATTGCCCACATGATTTGGGCCACCTGTTTCATCCAAAAGAATATTCCAATCGGTCCAGGCAACTGTTCCGTTATTAAAATCGTTGATCATTGATTTTCCATAACGCTCAGCCAATTTTGGGTCTTCAATTTCTACTCTAGGACATCATATTTTTCATTACAACCTTCAGTAAAAATCAAATTTTTATCGGGATAGGTTTCTTGTACGCGCTTCACATCATCAAACATTGGGATGCCATCTTTCCAATCTTCATACCAATGAAAACCTGTTCCCCAAACATATTTTGTAGCTTCTGGATCATTTAAAATTACATTTGCTCTTTGAAATAATAAATCTCTGTTATGATCCCAAACAATAATTTTTTTGTCTCCAAGACCTTCTTTTTCCAAGGTTGGTCCTAAATAATTTTTTAAAAAATCGCGTTCTTCTTCAGCGGTATAAATACACGATTCCCAACGTTGTACCGCCATGGGCTCATTTTGAATGGTCAAACCCCAAATTGGAATGCCTTCTTTTTCATAAGCCTTAATAAATTTTGCATAGTAATTTGCCCAAGATTGATAAAATTCTGGTATTAATTTACCGCCTTGTAAGCATATTATTGTTGGTTTTCATAAAAGCTGGTGGACTCCAAGGACTTGCGTACATGGTTAATTTACCTCCGGCCGCTTCAATGGCTTTTTTTGTAAATGGCAAGTCGAAATTGTCTTGTCATGATCAATATTAAATGTTTTTAATTCTGCATCACCTTCATCTATATAAGTATAACTTGCACTTGAAAAATCACAACTATGAATTATGGTTCTAGCCAAAGAATAGCCAATTCCCTTGTCTACACTATAATAGGCTTCCATAAAAAAGATCTTGATTTTCTTTTGGAAGTTTATAAAATGTTTCAGCAGAAGCATCTGTTAAGGCTGCACCAATACCTAAAAAAGTTTGATGTAATTTTGATGTGTTTACAAAAATTGATGCTTCAGTTTCTAAAGGTTGTTTAAAATCTGAAAACGCAATATTTGCATTTGTTAATTGAAGTTTAACATTGCTGTTTGTTGCCGTTGTATAAACCGCACTTTTTGTGTAATTTACTTGAAAAACAGTATCAACTTCTATTGAAGGATCTGCAATTTTTTCTGATTGATGTTTTTGTTGACAACTGTTCATTAAAAATGTAGTTACAATTAAAAACGCAATAATTTTAAAAGAAAATTGATGATTCATAATGTTAAGGATAAAATGAAAATAAAAATGTTGATATCCTTTCAAAATTAGGACAAACGTTTAAAAAGTAATTGTACTATTTTGTCATTAATACAATCTTTTTTTTGAATATCATTACTTTTTTTTGAAATACAGCCATTTTCGAAATTCAAAAATGGCTGTATACAAACTAAACAAACTTTAATTAATTATTTTATTATTGATATACTTCAATATAATCGATCAACATTTGATCTTGTGTAAAAGCTGGATCAATAGAACCACCTAATGAGCCTCCCATAGCAATATTAGCAATTAGGAAAAAATCTGCATTAAATGGTAAATCTCCATTATTTGTCATTTCAAAAAATTTCACATTGTCAACAAATATTTTAACAGACTCTTCAGTCCATTCAAGTGAATATATGTGAAATTCTGTTGATGCATTTGCCACTGGTGTATTTAATCCATAACTTGCATTTGTTGAACTAGCAGTATCAAACCAATGCAGTGTACCTAGCGTATTATTTTTATCCGCGCCTGTTTGCTCCATTATATCTATTTCACCACTTTTTGGCCAACCAACAGTTGGGAAATTAGAACCAAGCATCCATAGTGCAGGCCAAGTTCCAGCAACTGAAGGTAATTTTGCTTTTATAACAACTTTTCCATAGGTAAAATCAAATAAACCTTGTGTTTTTAATCTTGCTGAAGTATAGCTGCCATCTGTTTCTTTTATGGCCGTAATTTTAAGAACACCATCCTCTACAATAACATTTTTTGCATCGTTGGTATAAGTTTGCGCTTCACCGTTACCCCAGCCTCCTGCACCAAGGTCGTAAGTCCATTTTGTTGCATCTGGAGCACCAGCTGTTTCAAAATCATCAGACCAAATTAGTTCAGTAAATTGAGCTTCTTTTGTAGGTTTGGTTGAAGTAAATAATTGATACCACGCAGCACCAACACCTGTTGCAGAGTTTTCAATAATTCTAACTCTCATGTAATTTTCATCAATTGAAATAATATCATAAGTACTTGAACCAACATACCAACCCATAAAACCACCATTGTCAATTTCAAAAGCTGTTTGTCTGTAAGGCTCATCATTATATGATCCTTCAAGTGCAGCCTTAGATCCAGATGGAATTATTGAAACTTTTTTAACACCAAACATTGTGGGTGCAACATCTTCACCATGACAAGTATCTCCAGCAACACCAATATAACCTGCATACGTACCTGGTATAAATGCCGGACCTACAGTTTGCTCAAAGGTTAAACCATCAGCGGTTCTTGTAAAAACAAATTCATTGGTATACATACATGATTTTTCTTCATCCCATGCTTTTATTCCATTCCACCAAGCTTCATAAGCAAATTCTCCATTACCATAATCGTCTTCAAATGGCCCCATTCCTACATGCAAAGGCAAATCAGCTGCCCAATACCAGGTTTTACTATCTCCAATATTTTTACCTCCTAAGAACTCTTCAGCTTCAACATCTGAAAAAGAGCTGTAAACACTAACTTCAGTAGTGATAGTTGATCCAACGCCTGCAGTTCCTAATGCACTTACAATAACGGTATATGTATTAGTTCCCACCTTAGTGTACCTATGAGTTGTTACACCTGAAGGTACCACACTGGTTTTGCCATCTCCAAAATCTACTTTATAGGTAATGGCGTTATTTGCTGATAATGTAAATGTTACAAAACCAGTTCCATCTCCATCTTTTAGAAGAGGATCACTTAAATCTTGTCCAACAATTTCAGTTGTTACTTGTACGTTAGATGGAGTAATAATATCTCCAAATTCGTAATTAGTTTCCTCACAACTCGCTAAAAAAGCGAGTGTAAGAAAAAGACCAATTATATATTTAAATTTTTTCATTTTCTCTATTATTTAATTATTGAACAAATAAAACATCATCAAAGTAATATGTTTTTTCTCCAGCTGTTGCTCCATCTGTTCCAAAGTTGAAAAAGATAGATGCTTTGTTATAAACCCAACCATTACTTAAACCAACACTTAATAACTCTGTTCCTGGTGCTTGATTTGTAAAATCAAACGTTAAGGTTTCCCACCCTCCTGCAACAGTTGTATTCACTTCTGTTTCACAAGTATGAGTTTTATCATTAGCATCTTCAATTTTTAAACGGATTGGCGTTCCAGCATCTGGAGACCAAACACGCACAGTCATTTTAGAATTAGTTAATGTAATTGGAATATTGGTTGCAAAACCATTATCTGTACCAATTGTAGTGCCTGCCCAAAATTCTGCTGCATCGGTTTTTATAGCTTTTGCAACTGTATTGCTTGCATTTGTAGGATCAGCAACTAATGACGATGCGTTTCCACCAAAATCAGTTAGCGTATAATCTACTGTTGTGCTTTCAAAGTCAACTGGTAAATCAATTTGCGTTCCAGAGCTTGGTGGCGGAGTTCCTCCTCCATCATTATTAACAAGAGATACATTATCAATATTCACAGTACCTGCAGCAGCTCCTAAATCAAATAATACACGTGCATTGGCAGCTCCAAAATCTGCTGTTAAAGTACGCGTATAAGTTTGTTTACTTGTTGTAATATTTACAGTTTCAACTGTATTTGACCAAGGGTCTGCACTTAGACCTATTCCTGCAATAATTGGTCTATTTACATTTGACCAAGCATCAAAAGTTAAGGTATACGTTGCACCATTAATGATTTCCAACTTTTGGCTAACATTTACATCCCAAGGGTTTCCAGCAGCACTAACATTAACTGAATAATAAGTATTTCCACCTTCTGTTACAACTGGGGCCGGGTCTGTACCAACACCTATAATCCATGGAGACGCTCCACTTTGAAAATCACCGTTGGTTACCAATCCACCATCAAATGGAGGAGTTCCACTGCCTGAATCGTCTACACCATAACTAAAATCATCGATATAAGCAATTACTTTATTGTTATTACCCTCACCATTTACCTGTAAAACAACTCTGTTTAAATCTGTTCTATCAGCAGGAGCTGTTGTAACGGTAGACCAATTTACATAATCGTCATTTACAAAATCAAATGTAACAGTTTGCCATTGGTCAAAAACAATTGGTTTTATAATCTCCGTTTGCGTTGTCCAAGGTTCTCCGGCAGTTCCATCCTGTAATTTTAACGAAATTTGACTTGAACTTCCTTCTGAAGTTGATGACGGAACATAGATTTTTAAAGAAAATGTATTTTTTGCAGATACTTTAAAGTTACTAGGTGCAATATCAAAACGAACATTTGCATAGGTTCCTCCACCATCATTGTACTCTAAAACTTTATCTGATGTGTTTATTCCTGTTTTAAAAGGGTTCGCAAAAGCATCATTCATACCACAATCATCACCTGCCCATGTTGTAATTCCTCTATTTGCATCAAAATCATCAAAAATAATTGGTACAACCACTGTTGATGGCTCTTTCCAGAAGTATAAATTGTCAATAAATACGGTTACTCCATTAGAAACAAATAGCATTTGTGTAACACCAGACATGTCTGTTGTAAAATCAGATAATGGAATGTCAACACTTACCCATTTACCAACCTCAGTTACTGTATTTGTAACTTCAAATTCTTTTAGTGGATTTCCAGCATCATAAGATGTATTTACTATTTTGAACCCAATAGTTTCGGCATCATTTGTCCAATAGTCAAAATGAACATATTCCATTGCTGAAACATCAGTTGGATTAGCATAATCTGTAACTATACCTGTGTAATTTAAATAATCATATTTTAAAATATTGTCTCCATCAACATCAAAAGGAGTTAAAACAGTTGATTGTCCCCATCCAGGATTCCATTCAGTTACTACTACATTTGTATAAGCATCACTAAATATAGAAACTACATCAGCTTCTTCTCTTGATACTGGTCTTGGAGCTTTTACAAGTGGTTGTAAAATTGCAGTAACTTCAAATTCTTGTACAACTTCAACAGTTTCTATAGCAGCACTCTTTGCAACAACTTTAATAGTATAAGTTCCAGCTTCTTGGTATACATATGAAGCAATGTCACCAATATTAGCACCAACAGGCTCATCATTTCCTTCCTCTCCAAAATACACTTCGAACATTGTAGCATAATCAGCTGTTACTTTAACATTAACTCTTTTTGAAATTGCAGCGTCGTTTTCTATTTCAACTACAACATTTTCAGGAGCTTTAAAAGAAACCACCAGTTGATCGGTTGATTCTGTTTTTAATCCAGTAATACCATAGGCTACTAATTTTACTTCATAAGTACCCTCAGCATATACATGAGTTAAATTTTTTCCCTGCTCAATTTTTACTGGATCGGCAGTACCATCTCCTAAATACAAATCGTATTTAACCGCTCCTTCACTATTAGGTGTTATGGTTACGGTTCCTGTATTGTCTTGTGTTACGGTAAAAAATGCAGTTACATTTGCAGGAGCAACAACCGATGACACAAAATCATCACTGCCAAACTCCTCCTTTGTACAGGCCATAACAGCCACTACAAATAGCATTACACTTAAAAAATATTTGAATGTTTTCATATTTTTAAATTTTAAATTTTTAATATCCAGGATTTTGTGTTAAACCTGAAATGTCAATCTCTTGTTGAGGAATAGGGAACAAATTGTGTTTCGGACTTACAAAGCCTTCAATTTTACTTGCGGCCTCACCAGTTCTTACCAAATCGAAAAAACGGTGACCTTCCATAGATAATTCCAAGTTTCTTTCGGCCCATATTGCTTCTTTTGAAACTGTTACAATACGTGACGCATCTTGTTCAAAGGCTCTAAGACGAACTTCATTAAAATATGCTTGCGCTTTTGCAGTATTCGGTGATGTTGATCTAATATTTGCTTCAGCTGCCATTAATAAAACATCGGCATAACGAATAGCTCTATAGTTTGTTAAGTAGTTAAGTTCTATTTGGGCTCCACTTTCACCTGCTCTAGGTATGTATTTATTGTTAAAATACCCTGTGTGCTTATATCCTTCAGCATAACTTGCACCTGTAGCATTTGCAAAAGCTACAATATCAAGTATAGAAGCGTCTCTTCTTGTATCGCCAGCTTCAAACGAATTATATAAATTAGCTGATGGCACATTAAAACTCCATCCTGAAGCATAAGTAGGTCCGTCGAAAGCTCTTGGCCCATTATGTTGAACCCCAAAGTTACCTTCGGTTCCTTGAGGAACATAACCCCAATCGTACCAGTTTGAAGTATTCGAATGTTGTACCTCAAAAACTGATTCTGATCCATTTTCACCTGCTTTCAAAAATTGATTGCCATAATTGCTAACTAATGTAAATTTTCCAATTACATTTTCCAAAACTGTTGCAGCTTCAGTAAATTTATCTTGGTATAAATAAACTTTACCTAATAAAGCTTGTGCAGCATATTTAGTAGCTCTTCCTTTTTGAGATTGAGAAGTTGGCAATACGTTAATAGCGTTTTGAAGATCAGTTTCAATTTGTTCGTACACTTCACTTTCTGGTGCTCTTTGTAAAGATCCTGAATCACCTGCTGTTAATCTATTTTTTGTAAATAATGGCACATCTCCAAATAATTTTACCAACTCAAAATAATAATAAGCTCTTAAAAAATAAACCTCTCCATACAAAGCTTCTTTACTGTCAAAAGCAATTTTATCTTTGTTTTGCTCTAAATAATTGGCTCTGTTAACACCTTCGTAACACCATTTCCAAATAGATGTTAAATTATCGTTACTTGGGTTATGTGTCATATTGTCAATTTGCTGCAATCCAATAACGTCTGAAGCACTTTCACCTCCGCTAAATGAATTGTCTGATGCAATATCTCCAATTAAAATATTTAGGTACATCCATTGTAAAGGATCATAAGTACCTACTACTGCTGCTTCGTAATCACCTGCTGATTGAAAATAAACATCAGCGGTTATTTGAAAATTCTCAATTGGATCATAATCTACATAATCTGCACAAGATTGTCCAAGAAAAAGTATTGCGAATACTGTTGTTATCTGTTTAAAATATTTCATCATATATGTTTTTAAAATTTAACATTTACACCCATTGACCACACTCTTGGTTGTGGATATGCCCCTCTATCAACTCCAGTATCTGCAACTCCCGAAGAAATTTCAGGATCATAACCAGAATAATTAGTAAATGTCACCGCATTTTTAATTTGTGCGTAAAATCTTATGTTGCTAAAACCAGTAGTTTGATAGATTTTTTCTGGAAGTGTGTAACCCAATTGAATATTTTTAAGTCTCACATAACTTCCATCTTCAACATAGCGGTCTGAAGCTCTGGTATTGTTGTTTGAATCAACAAAAGTTACTCGTGGTTCGCTGTTGCTAGTTCCTTCTCCAGTCCATCTGTCTAAAACACCTGCAAAACGATTTGTGTAGTTTAAATTTCTTTCATAAGCTCTGTAAACATCTCCACCAACTGAAGCATATACAAAAGCATTTAAATCGAAATTTTTATAATTTAAAGCGAAATTCCAACCAATCATAAAATCAGCATATGGATCTCCTATTTGGGTTCTATCTTCACCGTCAATTTTTCCATCTTCATTCACATCAACGTAGCGAATATCTCCTGGAACTGCTCCATTTTGAGTTGCGTGACCGTCAACTTCACTTTGATTTTGGAATACTCCATCGGTTTTATATCCGTAAAAATAGAATGGTGCGAAACCTTCTTCAAATCTTGTTACAGTAGTATATGGAATTCCATATCCAGAACCATCAATATATTTATCACCATTGTTAATAGCCGTAACCTTATTTTCAATAGTTGTAAAATTTACACTTGTACTTAAATTTAATTCATCAAAGTAAGTATCATTATAACCAACTGTGATTTCAAATCCTGAACTTTCAGTGCTACCGATATTTGCCGTTGGATATACTGGTGTACCAAGATATAATGATAACGTAGGATTGAATAATAAATCATCAACCGTTTTGTTAAAATATTCAGCTGTAAAATTAATTTTACTATTTAAAAATCTAGCGTCAACCCCAATATTGTATTGTACTTGATTTTCCCAAGTTACATCATCATTAGGAATTGATTGCAAAGTAGAACCACTTACAATGTTTCCATCAAAAGTGTATTTTGGAAAAGTAGATATTGTTGAAAATTGAGGAGAAATATTGTCGTTTCCAACAGTTCCATAACTACCTCTTAGTTTTAAAAAGTTTACAGCACTAGATTCATAGAAATCTTCATTTGAAATTACCCAACCTAAAGATGCTGACGGGAAAAATGCAAATTTATTGTTTTTACCAAAACTTGTTGAACCATCTCTTCTTCCTGTGAAAGAGAATAAATATTTGTCTTTATAATCATAATTTAATCTCCCAAATACGGAAACATTTCTTTTAACATATTGCCAAGAACCAGATGTTTGAGATGCTGCATCACCTGTTGCTGCACTTACATCAGCATAAGCCCAGGAGTTAAATGGAATATCTTCAGCATTTGCGGTTATGCTATTCCCAGTGTTTTTTGCGATTGATAAACCTAAAACAACATCGAAATTATGATCTTCTTGGATTTTAAAATTATAATTCCCAAACAATTCATAAGTGAAATTAAAATAATTTGTTCTAGACTCTGAAATTCTATTGTGCGTAGAAGTTACATCTCCACTAACAGGATCAACTGATATAATTGGTGATAAATCTTCATTCGCAGTAGTACTGTTATGACCTACACCATAGTATTGTAACGGTGTAAAGTTTTTACCATAAACATCTGTATAAGTATATCCAAAACGAGTCGAAACTTTTAAATTATCAATAATATCATATTGTAATTCTAATTTTCCAAAAAACTTATTGGTATTTCCTTTGTTATAGGTATTGTCTATTAACGCTAAAGGGTTTTTAATTTCCTGAGTAATAGTTTCGCTAATTCCAAATTTTCCATTGGCATCATAAGGAGAAACCATTGGATCAAAGTTTAATGCATTCGATAAAACACTACCAATATTGTTCTCAGATAAACCAGCGCTTTTTATGTTTGCATAACTAGTATTTACTATAAATACAAACTTTTCTGAAATATTTGTATTGAAATTTGCAGTTACGTTTGCACGGTTGAAATATGATTTATCTCCACCACCTACAACACCATCTTGCATTAAATAACCTCCTGATATAAAATATGAAGTGTTTTCACTTCCTCCAGATGCTGTAAGGTTATTTGTAATTATTGGTGCATTAACCAATACTTCATCTTGCCAGTTGGTACCAACTCCTAAACCGGAAATGTCATCAAAAATTAAACCTTCACCAGCATTTGAACTCGCCTCATTTAAAATAGCTGCATATTCACTTGCATTTAAAACGTCAATTGTTTTAACAACTTCCTGAACACCATATGATGAGTCGAAGCTAAAAGTAGTTTTACCACCTTTTTTCCCAGATTTTGTTTTTACTACAATTACACCGCTACCTCCACTTACACCATAAATAGCTGTCATTGCAGCATCTTTCAGAACACTCATTGATTCAATGTCTGACGGGTTTAATGAGTTTAAATCGTCTAAAGTTTGTGTAACACCATCAATAACAACCAAAGGATCGTTTCCTGAACTAGAACCAATACCTCTAATTAATACTGTAGGTTTTGCACCAGGAGATCCGCTAGAAATTACGTTCACCCCTGAAGCCTGACCTTGTAAGGCATCTTCAGCTCTAACTGGTTTTAAAATTTCAACACTCTTACTGTTTACAGTAGAAACAGCTCCAGAGATTTGACTTACCTTTTGAGTACCATACCCAATAACTACAACTTCTTCAAGGCTTTGAGTGTCTTCCTCAAGCATTACAGTCATTGCATTAAAATTGCTTACTACAATTTCTTTGGACATAAATCCAAGATATGAGAAAATTAGTGTTTCTCCACTTTGAACGTTTAATGTAAAATTACCGTCAAAGTCTGTAGTCACTCCAGTTGTTGTGTTTTTAACAACAATTGACACTCCAGGTAAAGGGTTCCCATCCCTATCGGAAACGGTCCCTTTAATTTCATTTGTTTGCGAGTAGACAATACTGGCAAAACATAGAAAGATTGATAATAAAAGTGATTTCATATATTAATTAAATTTTGATTTAGTTAAAAGTACCCCATAATGTTAATGAAATCTTAAAACCAGCCTATACAAAAAACATACAGGTACGAAAAAATTAAAAATTAATATACTATAGTAATGGGTTAAATTAACATATAATATAAGCTTAGTAGTTAAAAATACTAGGTTTCTTAATTTGAAAATAAACTATTAAAAAAAGAAAAAAACGAATCACTACCACGTTGTAGTAATTAAAATGTTGAGGTGATGTATAGGTGATTTTGGGAATTGATGTATAAATTATAATTCTAATATATACTCAACAAGACTCTTTTCGTGCGGTAAGTCCATTTTTTTACGCAAACGGTAACGTTTTATCTCAACACTTCTTGCCGAAATATTCAATAATGGAGCAATTTCTTTTGATGCTAAATTCAAACGTAAATAGGCACACAAACGAAGGTCATTTGGAGTTAGTGTAGGATGTGCTATTTTAACCTTTTTTAAGAAATCACTATCGGCATTGTTAAAAGCTTCCTGAAACATTTCCCAATCTCCGGTATTTGTTAAATTCTTATTGATAATTTTAATAACTGGTTTTACTTTTGAATCATCTTTTAATGACGATAACTCATCTTTTATGGTATTTAGAATTTCATTCTTTTTTATAATATTCATTGTTGAAGAAGACAGCTCTCTGGTTTTGCTTTCAATTTCATCCTGCAACTTCTCATTTCGCAATTTCATAATTACTTTTTCACTTTCCAATTGACTAAAAGCCAATTCTCTTTGTTTCTTTAATAACAATAACTTTTTTTGCTTATTAAAGTTTCGTTTATAAATAAAATGCACCACACCAATTAGCACAATAAATAAAAGAACATAAACAACAATCATAAGGTTGGAAATATACCAAGGCCTTTCTATTCTAAATGTATAAGTAGCAATATTTTTTGATAAAATGTTGCCAATTCTGGCTTTTACTTTAAATGTATAATCGCCATATGGTAGATTTTCAAAAGAAACATGAGTAGCTGTAGACCAATCGGTCCAATCTTGATTTAAGCCCTCTAAATGATATTTATAATTAACTTCAAAATATTTATTATAAATAGGCACATTAAACTGAAAATATAAATTGTTTTCGAAAGATTTAAATTCACTCTTTTCTAATAATGAAACATGGTTTTTTTCCCCATCAAGCACACTCTTATCAATAGAATTAATGGTTACTTCAAAATCAACATTGGTTATTTTATCTAAATCTAATTTAAAATAACCTCTTGAAGTTCCAAATAAATATACTCTATCGCTTAAATGAATCATACTCTCAAAACCAGGAAGAAAATTTCTGATTGACGCCGGTACCGCAATTTTATTGACCCTTAAAACATTATCTAACTTCCCTGATGTGAAATAAATAATATTTTTATCGGTAAATCCCCAGAGTGTATTTGTTACATTATCAACAATTAGTTTTCCAGAAACATAATTATCTTCTTCTAAAAAATACTTGCTAATAATAGTATCCTTTTTAAAAATATTAAGACTAGAGTCTAGTTTAAAAACACCCTGACCAGAAGTATAAAAAATTTGATTTTCATATTTTACAAGTCCTGATTTTAGCATTTTAGGAGCGTTTTCCTCAATTTCGGAACTTAAAACACTTGTAAAATCTTTGTTAATTGTAAGTTTTAATACACCATTATACTCATTGTTTACAAAAACTTCTTTATCGTTTTTTAACTCAAAAAATCTACTTGAAATTGAATACCCATTAAGCTTATTTCTAAATTGCCACTTTCCAGATTTTTTTTCAAGTACACTAATCCCGTTATAATTTCCTTGTAATAATAAATTTTCGCTTTTTGTTGGTTTAATGTCCCAAGTACCAAGAATAGTAGAGATTAATTCCACACTATTATCATTCACAATAAAAGTTCCCGAATTATGCCCACAAAACAAGGTATCATCAATAATTTTTAAGCACCAAACTTGTCCGTAAGTTCCATCAATAAATTCAAAATCATTATTGGAATTTAATTCCTTGTAAAAAAGGCCTTGATTGCTACCTAAGTAGAGTTTATTTTTAAATATTGCAGAAGCATAAACCGATCCTATTTTGCCTTTTAAATCGTAATATACATTGAAAGGATCGTTAAAATTAACAACACTAATACCATTATCCAAGCCAAGCCAAAGGTTGTTATCGCTATCCTCAAACATAGATAGTACCGTATTATTATTCAAACCTTTTTCTTGATTTATAGCATTTATAATATTGCCTTGTTGATCTATATGAAATATCCCCTTTGAAATACTACCAATTACTATACTACCATTTTGAAGCTGAATACTGCTATAAATACTTAATTTAGAAATAATTTCATTGGCCTTAACTTCCCATTTTACGGGTATTTCATTTACCAATTTATAAATGCCAAATTCTTGAGTTTGAAATAAAAATTCGTTATCAATTGTAAATATATTTACTAAAATATTATTTTGAAAAACAGGATGCGCAGAAATTAAGATAGGTTTCCCATTTTCAATTTTAAAAATACCCTCACCTATTTTTTGAAAATAAATACCTTCTTTTACTTTAAAAAGTTTTGGTAAAGATCCTTCAGATTCAATAATATTAAATGAATCATTTTTGGTGTCGTATATATAAATTCGTTTTAAAGATTGAAATAAAATAAAAGAATCAAATTTTATAATTTTCCAAAAATCTTCCTCAATTAAATCTGCCTTGATTTTTTCACTTAATGAAGTGTACATTAATTTTCCAAACTCGTTTTTTTCCCAATAGCCAAACTCCATATAGCCACCAGTATAAATTTTATCATCAATTACATTCACATATCGTAAAATAGTATTGTTTGGCGAAGGGTATAATTGCCAATTAGCGCCATTAAATTCTAACAAACCACTATTGTTTGCTATATAAATGTATTTTTCACTAGACTGTGAAATAGCCCAATTCTGGTTTTCAGCATTGTAATCATTTGATGAATAATTTTTAATAGGCGGAACTTCCTGTGCTTCCATAAAAGAAGAAACCAAGAAAAATAATAATAAAAATATATATTTATAAAATTTCAAATTCTAAAATATTACCAATACAATAATACACTTTTTATTGCACTTGCTATGGCAGCAATAATTTGCAATGCATTAATTCTCAGAATTAAGCTTTAAGATAGCACTTTTTAAATTTTTGCCAGTCACATTTAATTCTATTTCACCAACTTCTGTAGTTGCTTGAACCAAAACAACCAATTTACCACTGAATAATTTCATAGTTGGTAAATGGAACATTTCTAAAGAAGTTGCATCACCATTACACGCTGCACGATAAGTTCCTTTACCTTTTACACTAAATTTTAATTGATTGGTTGCCGTTGGACAAGGATTTCCATTTTTATCAACCACTGAAACTGTTACATATGCCAAATCTTCACCGTTGGCTTTTAAAATATTGGTATCGGGTTCCAGTTTAATTTTATAAGGCTTTCCAGCTGTATGCACTTCCTTTTCTGAAGCTATATTTCCCTGCTCATCAAATGCAATTACTTTTAAAGTTCCTGGTTCATATTTTACATCCATCCACATTAATCGGTATCTATTTTGTGGTGTTGAATTGTTCTTTTTTTGAATACCCATACTTTTTCCATTCACAAAAAGTTCAGCACTTTCGTAGTTGGTATATACAAAAACTGGTGTAATTTCTCCTTCTCTGCCTTCCCAGTTCCAATGTGGTAAAATATGAAGGGTATTGTCTTTTGTAT
The DNA here is from genome assembly GCA_963712085.1 of uncultured Flavobacteriaceae bacterium. Taxonomy (GTDB): domain Bacteria; phylum Bacteroidota; class Bacteroidia; order Flavobacteriales; family Flavobacteriaceae; genus Lutibacter. Next base: position 180,301 of record CAVQGP010000001.1, read on the forward strand.
TCCAACGACTTCTATACAAATAAAAACGGTCTTTTGGCAATCCTGCTAAATCTGAAATTCCAAAATATGAACTACGTGATGGCCACATTTCATCATAAGGTGTTGGCTCTCCTAAATAATCAAAACCTGTCCAAACAAATTCGCCAATTACCCAAGGCTTGTCATCTTGCAATACAAAATCATCATCGGGTACATTAGACCAGCTACAATATTCTAAATCGTATGATGAAGATTGAAAATCATCATATTGTTTCATACTGGCCTTTTCCACCGGAAATTTATAAATACCTCTTGAACTTACTGTTGAAGCTGTTTCTGAACCTAAAATAAATCCCTGCGGAAATTTTTCATAGGCTTCTTCATATAAATGCAATCTGTAATTCAGCCCTGGAATGTCTAACAACGCTCCAAAACCAGATTCCATAGTTGCTTTCACCTGATCCATTCCAACAGTAACTGGGCGTGTTGGATCTTCTCTATGAAATATTTCCTGTAACCATTTTGCCCGTTTTACCCCTTCTGCGCCCCATTGATCTGGGACTTCATTCCCTGAACTCCACATTACAATACTTGGATGGTTTCTAGTTGCATGAACTAAATTCACAATGTCTTTTTCAGCATATTCTTCAAAAAAACGATTGTAGCCATTTTCAACTTTTGGAACTGCCCATTCGTCAAAACTTTCAGCTAAAAACATAAATCCCATTTCATCACACAACTCCAATTGTTCCAATGAAGGCATATTGTGCGAACTACGAATGGCATCGCATCCCATATCTTTTAAAATAGTTAACTGTCTGCGTAAAGCTGATTTGTTTACTGCCGTGCCTATTGGTCCTAAATCGTGATGCAAACAAACGCCTTTGAATTTTCGAACCTCACCATTTAAACTAAAACCTGTTTTAGCATCGTACTTAATTGTTCGAATTCCAAAACGGGTAGTAACCTCATCTTTTAATTTTTCATTAGCAAATAATTGTGTTTTTGCGGTATACAAATAAGGATTTTCCGGACTCCATAATTTCGGATTTTCAACTGCTATATTTTGTTCAAATTCACTTCCAAATATAGTTTGTGCTTTATTATTGGCAACTTCATTTCCATCTGCATCAAAAATAGTTGTAACTAACGTCAGGTTTTCACCTACTACTTTTGTTTTTACATTCACTTTTGCCAATTGGGATGTAATATAAGGCGTTGTTATAAAGGTACCCCACTGATCTATACTTTCTTCGTTTTTAACAATTACACTTACTTTACGATACAAACCTGCACCGGGATACCAACGAGACGACAATCCTAAATTGTTTAATTGAACAGCCAGCGTATTTTTTTTGTTTGTTGAAATGTATTTGGTAATATCAAAATAAAAATAGCTGTAACCATAAGCCCATTCACCCACTTTTTCACCATTTAAAAAAATAGTTGGCTCGCTCATTGCTCCTTCAAAAACCAAGATTACTTTTTTTCCTTTTTCAAAATCCGGAAGTGTAAACTCGTTGCGATACCATGCTTCACCTATATAAGGCAAGGCTCCTGTTCTTCCTGTTTTTTCTGAAGCTACCTTTTCATTGTTTTGAACAATGGCTACTTCCTGCTTGTCAATTTCTTTATCAAAAGGACCGTAAATTGCCCAATCGTGTGGTACAGTTACAGTTTCCCATTTAGAAGCATCAAAATTAATTTCAAAAGCAGTTTCTTGATTTCCTTTTTGAAATTTCCAATGGTTTAATTCCAAAACATTTCTGGTTTGGGCATTTAAAAAAAGTGTTCCTATTAAAAAAGATAAACATGTGTAAAAACCTATTTTTGAAGTCATATTGAATTTATTTAAGTCTTAAAATTGTATAAATTGAAAAATGTATTGAATCTGATATTATTAATATCAAAAATTATTAAAATATTAATATTTAGGACATTTCAATTAAAACCGAATTCAATTCGTTATTTTGAAATTTCCACTAAAAAGAACTTTTAAACTCTTCAATAATTTTTTGAGCCGCTTTTACAGGAGAAATTTTATTTGAAATAATCTGCTTTTCTAAAGTTTTTAAATGACTGGCAATATTTTTGGATCCATAAAACAACCGCTTTAATTCTTCATTGATATTATTGTACATCCATTGAATTTGTTGATGTGTTCTGTTTTTTAGGAAATATCCGTTCTCATCAACCAAATTTTTAAACTTTACAATTTCATCCCAAACATTTGAAATTCCAATGTTTTTAATTGCTGAAGCGGTACTTACTACCGGACTCCAACCCGATTCAGATTGTGGAAAAATATGCAGTGCATTTTGGTATTGCAAACGCGCCATTTCACTCATACGAATATTATCACCATCAGCTTTGTTAATTACAACCATATCGGCCATTTCCATAATGCCTTTTTTAATACCCTGAAGTTCGTCACCGGCACCTGAAAGCATTAATAATAAAAAGAAATCGGTCATTCCATGTACTGCAGTTTCCGACTGTCCAACACCAACGGTTTCAATTAAAACAACATCGTATCCAGCGGCTTCACAAAGCAACATAGTTTCCCCTGTTTTGTTAGCAACTCCACCAAGTGTATCTCCTGAAGCAGAAGGTCGAATGTAGGCTTCTTCTAAATTTGCCAATTCCTCCATACGTGTTTTATCGCCTAAAATACTTCCTTTAGAACGCTGGCTACTTGGATCAATTGACAAAATAGCAACACGTTTGCCTTGTGTAATTAAATATTTCCCAAAAGATTCAATAAAGGTACTTTTTCCAACACCAGGCACACCTGTAATTCCTATGCGAATTGAATTTCCTGAATGTGGCAGAATAGCCTGAATAATGTCTTTCGCTAAAAGTTTATCACTTTCTAAATTACTTTCAATAATGGTAATTGCTCTGGATAATAATACTCTATCACCTCTTAAAATTCCATCGATATAGGCTTGAGCGGCTAATCTTCCTTTTGGTTTGTAGTTCTTCATTTATGCTTACAAATTCATTTCTCAAATTCTGATCAAATATAAGCATATTCATAAATATCATGATTCATTTAAGCTATTTCTTCAGACAAAAAAATTAAAAGAGCTTACTTTCTATCACCAAATATTCTTAACAAAAACAAGAACAGGTTAATAAAGTCCAGATATAAAGTTAATGCTCCTAAAATAGCTCCTTTCTCCATATTTTCTTCATTTTCAAAACCTTGTATGGCCATTCTTTTTAACTTCTGTGTATCATAGGCTGTTAAGGCCACAAAAATCGCCACACCTAAATAGGTAATTATCCAATTCATCATTTCACTTTTCATAAAAAAATTAACAACTGATGCAATTATAATACCTATTAAAGCCATAAATGCTAAATTCCCAATTTTTGTTAAATCGCTTTTTGTGAAATATCCATACACACTCATAGCTCCAAAAGTTCCTGCAGTTATTATAAAAGTTGAAGTTATAGATGCTGTTGTGTATGCCATGAAAATAAAAGACAAAGTCAGTCCATTTAAAGCAGCGTACAACAAAAACAACAACGTTGCATTGTATGATGATAATTTGTGAATACGTGCTGAGATATAACCAACCAATAAAATTTCACCAATTATCAATCCAAAAAATAAAATTTTATTACCAAAAACTAATTGAATTAATTGCTCAGAACCTGCAGTAAAGTAGGCTATTAATCCTGTTAGTAACAATGCCAAAGCCATCCAGTTATATACCTTCGTTATATAAACAGAAACCGTTTGATTGATGTCAAGTTGATTTTGACTTAAATTGGAATTTGAAAAATTAGCATCCATTATTTGTTATTTTTATATTGAAAACAAAAATAACATTCTAAAACTGATATTAAAAATCTTTCTTTTTTAATTTTATATTAATTCTTAAAACAGGAATGAGTACCCATAAAATCATGATTGACATAGATAATAACATTCCTAAATTAGTACCAAAAAACTTTCTGAAAACCGCTCCAGTATATCCTAAAAGAGCAGAAATGTCAAGTTTCAGTAAAATTAAAATGCGAGATAAGTCAATTGGATTAAACATTGTGGCTATTAATGAAAATTTATCCAGTGGATATTCATCAAACATAACCAAAGACATTAAGAAAACCCCATCGTAAATTACTGCTAAAAAAAGCCACATTAAAATGGCGTAACCAAAACCTTTAATTTTATTTTCAGTAGAAAGTGCGATGTTAAATGACAATGCTACAAAAATGAAATTTAAAAAGGAACCAACTACCAACAACAATCCAAAATTAAAAATGGCTGCAGATTTAAACAAACCATACAACACAAAGGGAATACCCAAACCCAGCACCAAACTTAAGGTTAAAGAAATAGAAATCCCCAAATACTGACCCATAAAAATTTTTTTTCTATTGATAGGTTGCGCCAATAAAAGCTCTGTAAATTCTCTGGAATTGTAATAATACATAACCCCAAAAATGGTTCCAATTAAAGGTGTTAAAACAATAATAATATTCATTAAAGTGATCACTGCTTTGTTTACATCATTGTTTAAAAACAACAGTACAAATCCTAAAATTAAATAGAATAAAAAGTATACATAACTCCAGCGGCTGCGCATTAAATCGTAAAAACTGTATTTTAATATTTTAAGCATATTGTTTTGCAATTAAATTGGCAATGGCATGTTCTAAATTGGCATTATTTGTTTGTTTCTTAAGTTCTTCAATGGTTCCTTTAAAGTAAATTTTACCGTCTAATAAAAACACAATTTCATCGGCAACTTCATTCACAAAACTCATAATATGAGTGGTGATTAAAATTGTTTTTCCTTTTGCTTTTTCTTTTTGAATCAACTCTTTTAAGTGAATTAATGCAATTGGATCTAACCCATTTGTTGGTTCATCCAGAATTATTAAATCACTATCAAACATAAAAGCCAATACTATATTTACTTTTTGTTTTGTACCCCCTGAAAGGTTGCCTAGTTTTTTTTGAAGTGAATCGTTCAGTCCAAAAAGTTTTATTAATTCTTGCTCGTTTGATTGTTTTGGGCGTAAATTTTTCACCATTTCAATCAATTCAAAAACTGTTAAATTAGGAGGGAAATTTGCTATTTGAGGCAAATAATTTAAATCGTTTCTATAATCCCATTTTCCTAAAACACTTTTATTGTTATAAATAATATTTCCTTTATGAGGAATTACCATTCCCAATAAGCACTTTATCAAGGTTGTTTTTCCAGAACCATTAGGACCAAGAATGGCAAAAATGCCACCTTTTTTTATATTTAAATTTAAGTCATTTAAAACGACTAATTTTCCAAAACTTTTATGCAAACTTTTAAATTCAATCATTTATTCTTTTCATTATTGGGTTATTATCCATTAAATCATCAGGCGTAAAAACAGGTGAAACTTTTTCTGAAAAATTAATAATATCTACAAATAAACTTCTTAGTAAAACCAATGCCTCTGGAGTTGTATTTACAATATATGAAAACAACTTTACCGGCCTATAAGGAATGTCTCCAATACCATTTTTATCTAAATCGTACCCCGTATATTCACTCCAATAATTATTTTCAAACTTGTTGTCATTTACCTTTGTGTTATACGATAAATCGAGTGAATTATGCATGAAATCATTTTGTTCAAAAATATTTGTATAACAAGCCCCTGCAATTTTAATTGCCCAGCCATTTCTAATAAAAGTATTGTTTTTATAGTTGATTCTGGTGCAACCTTCGCCCTTAATTCCAATAGTATTTTCTTCGAAAGTGTTGTTGTAAATTTGAGTGTCGTAAATTTCTTTCAGCAATAACCCATAAGATGCAGAACCCCAATTGTGCGTAAATTTATTTTGGTACATGGTGATGAATTTTGAAAACATAACTGCAACACCTGCGCCATTATTTTTAAATTCGTTATTGTAATAAGTGTCATTGTTCGAAAACATAAAATGCAGACCATACCTGATATTATTATGACTTAAATTGTTATGAATTTTACTTTCGGTTACAAATTCAAAGTAAATACCATCTCGCATACCAAAAACCTCATTTCCTACAACTTCCATATTCGAACTATGCCAAATATGAATTCCATTTCCTGAATTCGCTTCATCTTTTGCTGTACTGGATACCTTATTATTTAAAATTTTTCCGTTGTGCGATTTCTCAATTAAAATACCAAAAAACACCTCATCGAGTACAACATTTTCAATTTTAAAATTTTTACTTCTTACCACTTTTATGGCAGCATAATCTTTGGTATAGCTTACAACTACATTTACAATTTTAATATTTCTTATTACAAAATCACTAGAAGTAATGTGTAAAATACTCCCTTTATTAGTGCCATCAATAACAGTTCCTTCTTCACCAAAAATGGTAATGGCTTTATTAACTTCAATATCATTTTCTTTGTAAACACCTTTTTTAATGAAAATTTTATCTCCATCCATAGCAATTTCCACCGCTTTTTTAATGGTTGAAATTTCACACGATTTACACACTTCAATTTGTTTTGCCTGAAGTAATGAGTAACAAAAAATTAAAAAAAGAAAACTTACCTTTTTCATCCTTATTTATCTGAAAGACGTTTTTTTAAGGTTTCCCAATTGTAAATTTCACCTGCGTACTTTTGTTGAAGCTCTTTCGCATTTTTAACATTAGATACCGCTGAAAGATTTGCTCCCATTGGGCTTTTGATATTTGGACTTATTAAATAAGAAGCTGTTTTAGCATCAATCATTTCTCCAGGATTGGAGTAATTGGCCACTAAAATGATGGCTAAATCACCCTCATTTTTTTCACTCAAATCGTTTACCAAACACTCAATAGCATCAAATTTAAATTGCTTTCCTTTTTTTGTAACATACTGAGCCGCATGTGTTTTATCAACAATATTCATTACACAAAAGCTACATTGATCTTTACCATATTCAATAGTTTCTGGTTCAACTTTACAAGAAATTGTAAGCAATAGAATGATAATACCAATAACTGGTTTAAGAAATTTAACTTTCATTTTTTTGATTTTTTAGTTCATAAATATATATTAAAACAAGTATATTATTTAAAAAAAACTTGATTTATGTATATATCCATTTACAATTTAGCTTCCTTTTTACCCACAAAAAAGGCAATAAGTGTCATAAACATCCCAACAAACATAAAATAGGCTCCCATTCTAGGGTATGAATGTGCTGTAAAATTTAAAATATATTTGGTTCCAAAAAGTGGTGGTTGAAAACCCATAACTGAACCATCGGGATTTTTAAAATTCATTATTGCTTTTGGATCTAGGTTATGACCATAATCATGTTCCCATAAATAGAAATCGTACATCCCAGCAATACCTAAAGCACTCATTAAAATGAACCAAGCCAAAAACCATTTATAATTTCCTTTTAAACCAATTACAACTCCTAATGCAACCATAATTGCAATTACCATTGGAAATATTTTAAATTCTGGAATGGTCTCAGGTATGTATTTCATCCCAACATAATGGTTCATGAGATTGATATTTTTAATATTCATGGGTGTCAACAAATTTATTGATGTGAATGTCCATCCCTAAAGGAATTGGATATTGAGGTGCTTCTAAAGTGATTTTCCATAAAGGAAACACAAATAACCCAAGTGGCAATAATGACCTACAATCATTAAAATTTTTGATTTTTTCATTTTTTTAAAGTTAAATTTCTAAATTAATATTAAAGTAATTTTGAATATAAATTTACTAAATAACAATCTAAAATATGTGATAAATCTTACATAAAAAGGATAAATTAATCTTTTTATTTTTTAATAAAAAACGGGCAGCAAATTCTACTACCCGCTTAACGAATTATTAAAAATCAATCTATTAAAATATTATTCTGCATCAACGGCATCACCATCCAAAGTAAACGTTAACGGAACATTAGATCCTTTTGGAGAAACTCTAACATATCCTTGCATTTCTTGATGTAATGCTGAACAGAAATCTGTACAATAGAACGGCCAAACACCCACCTGTTTTGGTTCCCAAACAAAAGTTTCAGTTTGTCCAGGCATAATTAACAATTCAGATGTATTTGCTCCAATTACAGCAATTCCATGAGGCACATCATAATCTTGTTCTAAATTAGTAACGTGAAAATATACTTTGTCACCAACTTTAATTCCTTCAATATTATCAGGTGCAAAAGTGACTTCTTATCATGGTCATATAAATATGAACTTCATTTCCGTTTCGAACTACTTTAGTGTCTGCTTCACTTTTTGCAGCATAAGGATGTTTGTTGTCTTCAAGTTTGAAAATTTTTTTTGAATTAGGCTTTAATCAAATCAGCCGGACACCCTGCTGCATAGTGAGGTTCACCAATAGTTGGAAAATCTAATAGCAATTCCATTTTTTCACCTGAAATATCATATAATTGAGCCGATTGTGTTACTTCAGGACCAGTTGGCAAATAACGGTCTTTAGTGATTTTATTCATAGCTAATACATATTTACCAAATGGTTTACGAGAATTTCCTCCAGGAATCATCAAGTGACCAACTGAATAATAAGTAGGTTTTCTATCAACAACTTCCCACGTACCCAATTTCCATTTTACAACTTCAGAAGAAATAAAGAAAGTAGTATAAGCATTTCCTTTACCGTCAAACTCGGTATGTAAAGGTCCTAAACCTGGTTGCTTAACAGCTCCAGCCAAAACATCTTCAAATTGTAAAATTGGAATACCATAAGCATCACCATCAAATTTTTTATTTTCAATAGCTTTAAGCATTTTTCTAAAAGAATGAACTGTTAAGTTCAGCGGATAATTTTCCGCTACCAACAATGTATTCTCCTGAAGGATCTACATCACAACCATGAGGCGATTTTGGAGTTGGCAAAAAATAAACAGCACCAGGAACATCAGATTGGATCAACAATCAATACTTCTTTTTTCATAGTTGAAGTTGCGGTATGTGTATGTTCATCATATAACATTGTGCGCATAATTTGCTGGCATTTTTTTACCACCACCATTATTGACATATTCTTCAATTTTTTTCCAGTTAACAGCTGCAATAAAATCTTTATCATTTTGCGAAGCATTTACTTCTAACAATGAATTTGCCTCTTCTGTATTATACGTTGTAAAAAAGAACCATCCGTGAGAATCACCTCTTCCTGGATGCGATAAATCATAATCAAATCCTGGCATTCTAAGTTGAAATTTAATAGCCATTCCACCATCTTCAGGATTCACTGAGATAAAAGATAAGGCACCTTTAAAATTTCCTTTATAATCTTCAATTGGCATATCTTTTTGAGGGAATAGGTACAGAAAAACGAGTACCTGCAACAACATATTCAGTGTTTTCAGTTACAAAAGAAGAACTGTGGTTACCTGCTGAATTTGGAATTTCAATAATCTCAGTAGTTTCAAAAGTTGTTAAATCAATTTTTGCAATACGAGGGGTATTGTTTCCATTAATAAATACCCAACGACCATCAATTTCACCGGCAGTTTGAGAAATATCTGGATGATGTGAATCGTCCCAAGGAATAAATCCATGAGAAGTATTTAACATTGGTTTGGTTTCTTCATTAAAACCATATGCTTTTTCTGCATCAACTGAAAAAACAGGAATTACTTTAAATAATCTACCTGATGGAAGTCCGTAAACTGCCAATTGACCGCTAAATCCTCCAGAAATAAATGCATAAAATTCATCGTGTTCTCCTGGAGCGACATATACTTTTTCTGCAGCACTGCTAGATAAAGCACCCTTTTTACTTGAGTCCCCATTCCCACAACTACTAAATACCATTGAAAGTACTGTAATTGCTAATAAAGATTTAAAAATTGTTTTCATACTATTATTTGTTTGTTGTTAATTGTTTGCTTCTATATTATTCTTCAGTACCTGAAGATGTTTTTGTTCTAAAGTATTCTAAAATTGCTCTCGCTTCAGCCTCCGTTAAACTTTGATTTGCCATTGGCGACAAATATTCAGCCAATAATTTTTTCGCCTCTTCATTTTCAACTACCATTACTTCTGGATTTAAAATCATATTCATAATCCATTCTGGAGTACGTCTTTCGGTAACACCTGCTAAAGGCGGACCAACAAAACGCTTACTAATTTTATGACAAGCTGAACATTTTGAAGCAAATAAAGCTTTCCCTTCAGTTGCCAATGCTTCATCAATTTCGCCAAGCGTAATGGATTTGATTGGGCCAACACCTTTATCTTGCATAGGGTCAACCGCAACAACTTCTTTTACTTCTTCTTTTGATTCTGAATTTGATTCAGCCTTTTTTTCACCACCTCCGCAACTTGTTACAAATGCTACAACTATAGCCAATACTAATACTTTTAATTTCATTCTTTTATTATTTTTGTTCTTAAATTATTTATTCTACAGGGACTAATACATTGTCAATTACATGTATCCAACCATTACTTACCTGCACTGTTTTTAAAATTTTTGTTCCACCAACATACAATCCATCTTCTTTTTCTTCAACAACTAAATATTTACCTGAAGCCATATACAATTTACGCCCTTTTTTGGCTTCCTTCGATAGTTGTGTGTCTGGATAATTTGCCGGCGCAACGTGATTGGTTAAAATAAAAGCCAATTGAGATTTGTTTTCTGGCAATAACAAAGTTGAAACAGTTCCTTCAGGAAGCTTATCAAAAGCTGCATTGACTGGAGCAAAAATGGTTAATGGCCCAACATTTACAACTGCATCTTCAACTCCTGCAGCCTCAATTGCTGCAACCAGTGTTGAAAAATCATCAATTGATTTAGCTACTTGCAATGCGTTTGCAGCAGAAACATCATCTGAAACAGCTGATTGCCCTTGACCTTCAGAAACAACTTCAGTAGCAGTTTCATTTACCTCTTGTTTCTTTTCTCCACTTCCACAAGAAGTCATGAAAAACGAAATTACTGTTAAAAGCGAGAAAATTAGTTTGGTTTTTTTCATAATTATACTTTTAAAATTTATAAATACCCAACAAAAGTACTAATACACAAACACTTGCATAATGTCAATTGTTTAGATTGAGATATAAAGACTTGTTTATCTTTTTCTATCTAGTAACAAAAGTAACATTTTTTATTCAAAATCAAATATTATTTTTGCAGAAGAATTATAATACAATTTAAATTGTAAGATTTAATATTATAATTCGTCAAAAAATTGAACATAAAATTAATAAAAAAATGAATAACACCCTAATAAAGAACAGTTTAAAAAGAGGCGTCTCCTATTCAACTTATAGAACTTTAATAAAAGGATTGTTAGTTGAAGGAAAATCGACAGGAAAAGAACAATCTGCAGACCATTTAAATTACAGTAAATTGAATGATTCCAGAATGGACAGGTTAGATAAAACCATAAGAATTTCAGAAGAAACAATACAGGGCTTAAACAGTTTAACCGATAACTTCTCCTTTTTAACTTTAGCTGAAGGTTGGTGTGGCGATGCTGCTCAAATTTTACCTGTACTCAATAAAATTGCAGAAGCAACTCCTAAAATAAAGTTGAGAGTTGTTTGCAGAGATGAAAACGATGAACTTATGAATTCGTTTTTAACAAACGGGAGTAAATCCATCCCGAAAGTTATAATTGTAAATAGTAAAAACGAAGTAATTGATACTTGGGGACCCAGACCATCAATTGCAACCAAAATGGTTCACGATTATAAAGAACTTCACGGAAGTTTAGATGCTGAATTTAAAAAAGATTTGCAACTTTGGTATAATAAAGATAAAGGTACTAATATTCAAACAGATATTATTAACTTATTATCTTCAGTTGAGGTTTTAACTTTATAAAATTAACATACCTTTGCTTTCAAAAAACAATGATTGTTGATTTTGATGCGATTCCTGATTGGTCTAAAATATGGATATTTCCATCGAGCAGAAAATTTTATGAACAAGAAATTTCTGAGTTAAAAGAAAGCATTGAGACATTTTTAAACAATTGGGCGAATGAAAACCAATTGTTTAATTGTGCATATAAATTGAAATACGACCGTTTCATCATAATCTCAGTTGATGATACTGACCTAAATTTAAGCCTTCAAACACACGATGCGCTATCTTTATTTATTCAAGAGCTCGAAAAAAAGTTTGAAATTACCTTACTTGATAAAATCAATGTTTGTTATAAACAAGGCGAATTTGTACAATATAAAGATATTGTTGAATTTAAAAAAATGATGAAAGACAAAGGGGTTTCTTCAAAAACAATTGTTTTCGACAATATGATTACAACCAAAGAAGAACTTGAAAGTAATTGGGAAATAAATATTATGGACAGTTGGTTGGGACGTTTTTTGAAGTAGTTGTTAGCTTTTGGTTGCTGGTATTTGGTATTTGGAAAAAACTAAAACCTTTTTACCTTTAAACCTTTAAACTTTTAACTCAAAAATTCTTCAATATAAACCAAAGGTTCTTTTGCATTTTCAACGCTAAATTCCCCAATTTTAGTCCGTCTTAATTTCGACAAATAAGCACCTGAATTCAACGCTTTCCCAAAATCAAATGCCAATGAACGAATATAGGTTCCTTTGCTACAAACTACTCTAAATTCAATTTTAGGTAATGCTATTTTAGTAATTTCAAATTCAGATATGGTTATTTTTCTTGAATTAATTTCAACTGTTTTACCTTCACGTGCCAAATCGTACAATCGCATTCCATCCTTTTTTAAGGCTGAAAACATAGGTGGTTTCTGATCAATTTCACCTAAAAATTGTTTTGTAGTTTCCTTAATTAAATCTTCCGTTATATGAACTGTTGAAAATGTTTCATTAATTTCCGATTCCATATCGTAACTTGGTGTGGTTGCTCCTAAAGTAATTTCGCCAGTATATTCTTTAATTTGGCCTTGGTACTCATCAATTTTCTTAGTGAAATTTCCAGTACAAATTATCAATAACCCGGAAGCTAACGGATCTAAAGTACCTGCGTGTCCAACTTTTATTTTCTTTAAATTGAACTTTTTTAGAATGTGCCAGCGCAATTTATTTACAACCTGAAAAGATGTCCAATTTAATGGCTTATCAATTAATAAAACCTGTCCGTTTTTATAATCTTCAACCGTTAACATTAAATAATGGATAATGGATAAATAAAATAATGAATAACTAAGATGGCAATTCCAATAATGATGCGATAATAACCAAAAATTTTAAATCCCTTCTTGCTTAAATAATCAATAAAAGATTTTATTGCAATCATTGCCACAATAAACGCCAATATGTTCCCAATAAATAAATAATTGAGTTGTTGGCCAGTTAATACCAAGCCATCACCAAAATAATCGTATAATTTTTTAGCTGTTGCACCAAACATGGTTGGAACAGCTAAAAAGAACGAAAACTCGGCTGCTGTTTTTCTGTTTAATTTTTGAGTCATTCCACCAATAATTGTGGCGCCACTTCGAGAAGTTCCAGGAATCATAGCCAAACACTGAAAAAAACCAATTTTTAATGCTGTTAAATAACTTATTTCAGTATGCGCCGTTGGGTTTTGTTCATCTATTTCTTCATTAGATTTAAACCAATCATCAACTTTCAACAAAAGTATTCCTCCCAAAATTAATGAAATGGCTACAACCAACGGACTTTCCAAAAGTTCATCAATAACATCATTTAAAAGCAACCCAAAAATTACAGCTGGAATAAAAGCAACCAATAATTTAAAATAAAAATCGAAGCTTTGAAAAAAACGCTTCCAATACAAAGCAATTACAGCTAAGATTGCGCCCAATTGAATTACAATGGTAAATAATTTTGTAAAATCATCATCGGCGATTTTCATAAACGACGAAGCTATAATCATATGACCTGTTGAAGAAACTGGTAAATACTCAGTCACGCCTTCAATAATAGCTAAAATAATGGCTTCAATTAAATTCATACTTATTTTTTAGGTTTTGCCATTATTGCATAAATTTCAATGGCTAAACCAATAAGCACAAGCGTTGGAGCTAAACGAATGCGTCTAAAATTATAAATCTCTTCATTAAATATTTCAGGATCATCACTTCCGCCACCAGCCATTAAAATAAATCCTAAGGCAATAAAAACTATGCCAACTAGCATAATTATATAATTCTTTTTTCCAAAAAGAAATTCACTTTTTTGTTCTTCTTTTTTACTCATTTTTTTAGTAATAAATTTCGTCGGTTCTTAAATTAAGAAAACGTTGCGTAGCAAAAAATGTACTTAACCAGGTTATTAATATTCCCAAACTAACAATTGTGGCACATAAAATACCAACAATTTTTACATCATTCAACAACTCAATTTCAGGAATTTTTGTGTTTAAATATAAAACAAATGCAATTAATCCGGCAATTGCAACCAAAGCACCAATAATTCCAAGCTTTACACTTTGAATTATAAATGGTTTTCTAATAAATCCTTTTGTAGCGCCCACCATTTGCATTGTTTTAATGGTAAAACGTTTTGAGTAAATTGAAAGTCTAATGGAACTGTTTATTAAAACAACCGCAATTAATGTAAATAATGAACTAAATAACAACATCCAAAAACTTAAACGATTGATGTTTTTTGAAAGCAATTCAATCAATGGTTTGTCGTATGATACTTCAGCAACAATACTTCTAATGATTAAATTTTGCTCAATTTCAGCCATTTTTTCAGGTGTCACAAAATCCGATTTTAATGATACATCGATGGCATTTTTCAATGGGTTTTCACCTAAAAATTCTAAAAAATTTTCTCCAATGTCTTCACTGTATTTTTTGGCGGCTTCTTCTTTTGAAATGTAAGTAACACTTTTTGTGTATTCCGCTTTGTTTAATTCTGCAGTTAAAATTTCAAGATCGCTAGACTTTATATTGTCTTTCAAAAAAACTGTAATTGCAATTTTTTCTTTAAAATGCTTAGTTATACTGTTGGTTTTAAGCACAATAAGCCCTAAAAGCCCAACTAAAAACAATACTAAAGAAATGCTAATAATAACTGAAATATAGGAAGATCTTAATCTTCGTTTTTGATATTTTTCAAATGATTTATCCAAAAGTAGTGCTTATTAAATAGGCTGCAATATACAAATTTGTTGTTAGTTGGCTATTGTTGACTTTTAGTTTTTTAATTTGGGCGTTCCCCTTTGGGTCGGGCTACAACTACTCGCTTTTTTTTATGCTTTTGGCAACAAAAAAAGAGCTCAAACAATTAGCTGTATCCCTAACGCAAAAAAATTAATTTCAGTATTCATATTTTTACACAAGACCTAATAAAAACAAAATTTGTGTACTTTTAACTATTATCTTTGCAAAATGGAAACAAACAGACAAAAAAAAATAGCAGGTGTTTTGCAAAAAGACTTAGCCGATGTTTTACAACACGCTGCGCAAGATGGAATGAAAGGTGTGATTATATCTGTTACCAAAGTAAATGTAACTTCTGATTTATCACAGGCAAAAGTTTATATAAGTGTGTTCCCGCAATTACAACGTGATATTATTTTAAAAGGGGTTCAGGAAAATACCGCAACCATACGTTATGAAATGGCACGACGCACAAAAAATCAATTGCGCCGTATGCCTAACCTTTTGTTTTATATTGACGACAGTTTAGATTATATTGAAGATATTGACAATGCTTTAAAAGGCAAAAATGAAAATCCAATTACCAATCCTGAGATTCTAAACAAACGTCAAAAAAAATAATTTGAACTTTCCGTTTTACATAGCTAAACGATATTTATTTTCAAAAAGCAGTAACAACACCATTAACATTATTACATTTATTGCAACGCTCGGTGTTATTATTGGCACTTTGGCATTGTTTATTGTATTAAGCGGGTTTTCAGGTTTACGCACTTTTAGTATTGGTTTTTTAAATACTTCCGATCCCGATATAAAAATTACATCAGTTAAAGGGAAATCATTCGATTTTAATTCAGAAATTGAAACCATTTTAAAACAGGAAAAAGGAATTGCTTTCTATACTAAAGTAATTGAAGAAAGGGCTTTTTTCGACTTTCATAACAAAACACATATTGCATATATAAAAGGTGTAGACGATAATTATATAAACGTTAATAAAATAGATACAACCGTTTATATTGGATCCTGGTTAGATTCAGAAATTCCGCTAGGCGTAGTTGTTGGAAATGGCATTTCAAACGCACTTTCAATTGGTGTTTTCGAATTTATTGAACCTTTAAAAATTTATGTTCCAAAACCCGGAAAAGGCTATATTACTGACCCAAAAAATGCCTTTAGTCAAATCAATACACAACCCATTGGAATTTTTGCTTTAACCGACGAAATTGATAAAAAATTTACATTTTTACCTTTAGAATTATCACAGATTTTATTGAATTATAATCCAAATCAAATTTCTTCAATTGAATTAAAGGTTGATGAGAATTTTGATAGAACTGCATTAATTTCTTCACTGAATTTAAAGTTAGGTTCAGATTTTAAAATTGAAACCAGAGAACAGTTAAATGCTGTTTTTTATAAAATGTTGAATACTGAAAATTTAGCTTCCTACTTAATTTTTACGCTCATTTTAATAATTGCCCTGTTTAATGTTATTGGCGCCATTATAATGATGATTTTAGACAAGCGTGATAATTTAAAAACACTTTATAGTTTAGGCGCAACCATAAAAGAAATTAAAAGGGTATTCATATTACAAGGCTTTTTATTAACTGTTTTTGGTTTATTTATAGGTCTTTCTGCAGGTATTATAATGGTATTACTTCAAAAAAAATACCATCTTTTCATGATTACTCAAAATCTGGCATATCCAGTAGAATTTACTTTTTTAAATGTATTTACTGTTATAATTACCATCCTGATTTTAGGTTTTTTAGCCTCTAAAATAGCCAGTGGTAGAATTTCAAAAAAATTGGTTGAATAATTATTCATTTTTTATTTTAAATAATAAAATTATTCCATTAATTTTATATGTAATTTAATAAATACCTCAATTTTTTTACAAAACTCCAAACTTAAGACGCTTATCATAGTATAAATAATATCTATTAATATTTTTTAATTATAGTAATTTTTTATACCTATTTTTATAATCATTAAAAAATAAAAATTATGAGTAGTTCAAAAGAAGGTAAATGCCCAGTTGACCATAATCAACTTAACAAAAAAGAGGAAAGTAAATGTCCCGTGATGCATGGCGGAAACACAACATCAGACAAATCGGTAATGAATTGGTGGCCAAATGCATTAAATTTGGATATTTTACACCAACACGACACTAAAACAAATCCTTTTAAAAGATTTTAATTATCATGAAGAATTAAAAAAATTAGATGTTGAAGCTTTAAAAAAAGATGTACATAATTTAATGACTGATAGTCAAGATTGGTGGCCTGCCGATTGGGGACATTATGGTGGATTAATGATTCGAATGGCATGGCATGCGGCTGGAACCTATAGAATTGCTGATGGACGTGGTGGTGGTGGAACAGGAAATCAACGTTTTGCACCTCTTAATTCTTGGCCAGACAATGTGAGTTTAGACAAAGCAAGACGCTTACTTTGGCCTATTAAGAAAAAATATGGGAACAAAGATAAGTTGGGCCGATTTAATTATTTTGGCAGGAACCATTGCTTATGAAAATATGGGATTAAAAACTTTTGGTTTTGCTTTTGGTAGAGAAGATATTTGGCATCCTGAAAAAGATACTTATTGGGGAGCTGAAAAAGAATGGTTAGCACCTAGTGATGGACGTTATGAAAATGTTAGATAATCCATCAACTATGGAAAACCCTTTAGCTGCAGTACAAATGGGGTTGATTTATGTAAATCCACGAAGGTGTAAATGGAAAACCAGACCCATTAAAAACAGGAGCTCAAGTACGTGAAACATTTAAAAGAATGGCAATGAATGATGAAGAAACGGTTGCCTTAACAGCCGGTGGGCATACCGTTGGTAAAACCCATGGAAATGGAAATGCCAAGTATTTTAGGTCCTAATCCAGAATCTGCACCAGTAGAAGAACAAGGTTTAGGTTGGAAAAACCCAACAAGAACAGGTGAAGGACGTGATACAGTAACCAGTGGATTAGAAGGTGCTTGGACAACATATCCAACAAAATGGGATAATGGTTATTTTGAGATGTTGTTTAACCATGAGTGGGAATTGACGTAAAAGTCCTGCTGGAGCTTGGCAATGGGAACCCAAAAACATCAAAGAAGAAGATAAACCAGTAGATGTTGAAGACTTTTCAATCACGTCACAATCCAATGATGACCGATGCGGATATGGCGATGAAGAGTTGATCCGATTTACAAAGAAATTTCATTAAAATTTAAAAATGATTTTGATGCCTTTTCTGACACTTTTGCAAGAGCATGGTTTAAATTGACACATCGTGATATGGGACCTAAAGATCGTTATTTTGGTCCAGATGTTCCAAAAGAAGATTTAATTTGGCAAGATCCAGTTCCTCAAGGAAAAAAAGATTACAATGTTAGATACAGTAAAAGCAAAAATTGCTGGTTCAGGTTTAACTATTTCTGAAATGGTTTCAACTGCTTGGGATAGTGCCCGTACATTTAGAGGTTCTGACTTTAGAGGAGGAGCAAATGGAGCACGAATTCGCTTAGCACCTCAAAAAGATTGGGATGGAAATGAACCAAAACGTTTGTCTAAAGTACTTTCAGTATTGGAACCAATTGCTTCAGAATTTGGAATTAGTGTTGCCGATACAATAGTTTTGGCTGGAAATGTTGGAGTAGAACAAGCAATAAAAAATGCAGGATATAATATTTCGGTGCCATTTGCACCAGGAAGAGGTGATGCAACAGCTGAAATGACAGATGCTGAATCATTTGAACCTCTTGAACCAGTAGCAGATGGATATAGAAACTGGCAGAAAAAAGATTATGTTGTAAGTCCTGAAGAATTACTGCTCGATCGAACTCAATTAATGGGTTTAACAGCTCCTGAAATGACAGTTTTAATTGGTGGTATGCGTGTAATGGGAACTAATTATGGTGGTACAAAACATGGAGTATTTACCAATAATATAGGTGCTTTGACCAACGATTTCTTTGTAAACCTAACTGATATGGCTTACAAATGGAAACCAGTTGGAAATAATGTATATAATATCATTGATCGCAAGAACCGGACAAGTAAAATGGACAGCTATCACGTATTGATTTAGTATTTGGTTCAAATTCTATTTTAAGATCTTATGCTGAAGTATATGCACAAAACGACAGCAAAGAAAAATTTGTAAAAGACTTTGTTGCTGCTTGGATAAAGGTGATGAATGCAGATCGATTTGATTTAAAATAAATAATAAAATAATTATAAAAAAGCTGTTTGAAATAATTCAAACAGCTTTTTTTATGAATATAATTCTCAAATTAAAATAACAATCAGGCTTTATAAAAACACTACTTATGTTGAAATAGCAATTAAAGATATTAAAAGGACAAATATTATTGAGTAACATTGAAGGCAAAATGTAAACCTAAAATTATTACTTTTAACATTTACATTTGTAAACACATCTAGGGAAGTTAAAATGAATACAATAGGTTATATCATCCAAAAAGAATTCAAGCAAATATTTAGAAATAAAGGGATGCTACCAATTATTTTTGTGCTGCCAATTTTGCAATTGGTGATTCTTTCAAATGCGGCAACTTTTGAGGTTAAAAACATCAAATTCTCCTATATTGATAACGATAAAACTTCATTTTCAAGAGCTTTAATTGAAAAATTTGATGCTTCAACTTATTTTAATGTCCTAACCCATTTTCCTTCTTATAAATTAGCATCTTCAGCAATGTTAAAAGGTGAAATTGATGTTATTCTAGAAATCCCCCAACATTTTGAAACAAATTTAATTAAAACCCAAACAACAGATTTAGCAGTAACAATCAATGCTATTGATGGCGCTGCAGCAGGCGTGGAAAACGTATATATCAACCAAATTATAAAAGATTTCAATAAAAATGCTCAGACCAAATTGGTGATGCCTTCAAATCAAATAAACAAACCTAAAGACATTATCAGTATTCCTTCTTTTTGGTATAATGAAACCTTAAATTATAAAACCTTTATGGTGCCTGGAATTTTGGTTTTATTGGTAACTATGATAACCCTATTTTTATCGGGAATGAACATTGTTCGCGAAAAGGAAATTGGCACTTTAGAGCAAATCAATGTAACGCCTATAAAAAAATATCAATTTATTATTGGTAAATTATTTCCGTTCTGGATTATTGGTTTTGGTTTGCTTACCATTGGGTTATTAATTTCAAAAGTGCTATTTAATGTGCCAATTGTGGGTAGTATTTTTCTTTTGTATTTATTTACTTCAATATACCTTTTGGTTATTCTAGGAATTGGTTTTTTTATATCAAATTTTACGGAAACGCAACAACAGGCTATGTTCATTTCATGGTTTTTTACAGTCATTTTTATATTAATGAGTGGACTGTTTACACCTATTGAGAGTATGCCTGTTTGGGCACAATATTTAACAGAATTCAATCCTATTAAATACTTTGTAGAAGTGATGCGGATGGTAATGTTAAAAGGTTCCAATTTTTCAGATATTCTTCCTCTTTTTATAAAAACGCTTGGTTATGCTGTTATTATGAATACTTTGGCTATAATTAGTTATAAAAAGACCACTTAAAATAATAGCAATTTTGTAATTTTGTATTTAGAATCATTCTAAAAAGAGTCCATGATAGATATTCAAAAAATTCGAGCTGATTTTCCTATTTTAAAAGAAAAAGTGAATGGTAAACAGCTTGTATATTTAGACAATGCCGCTACAAGCCAAAAGCCACAAGTGGTTATTGATAGCATTGTAAACTACTACACCACTATAAATTCAAATATTCACAGAGGCGTGCATACTTTAAGTCAGAAAGCTACCAATGCTTATGAAGAAGCTCGCTTAAAATTACAACATCATTTCAATGCTAAAAAAAGCTACGAAATAATTTTAACTGCAGGGACAACACATAGTATTAATATTGTTGCAACCGGATTTACTTCACTTTTGAATAAAGGTGATGAAATTATTGTTTCGGCTATGGAGCACCATTCAAATATTGTGCCTTGGCAAATGTTATGTGAACGAACGGGTGCCGTTTTAAAGGTAATTCCTATGAATTTAGAAGGTGAATTATTAATGAATGTTTACGATGAATTACTTTCAGATAAAACAAAACTGGTATTTGTAAACCATGTTTCAAATGCACTGGGAACCATCAATCCAATAAAAGAAATCATAGATAAAGCACATAAATTTGGTGCTGCTGTATTGATTGACGGCGCACAAAGTTGCCCTCATTTAAAACCCGATGTTCAAGCTTTAGATGTAGATTTTTACGTGGCTTCGGCGCATAAATTATGCGGTCCAACTGGAGTTGGAATTTTATATGGAAAAGAAGCCTGGTTAAATAAATTACCTCCATATCAAGGTGGTGGAGAAATGATAAAACAAGTAACATTTGAAAAAACCACTTATGCCGATTTACCGCACAAATTTGAAGCTGGCACGCCAAACATAGCTGGCGTAATTGCTTTTGGAACTGCCATTGATTATATGAATAATATTGGTTTTGAAAACATTGCAGCCCATGAAAATCAATTGTTGCAATATGCTACTAAAAAATTGCTGGAAATTGAAGGTTTAAAAATTTACGGAACAGCTAAAAATAAAACTTCAGTAATTTCATTTAATATTGACAAAATTCATCCTTATGACATTGGTTCAATAATTGATAAATTAGGTATTGCCGTTAGAACTGGTCATCATTGTGCACAACCTATTATGGATTTCTATAAAATTCCGGGAACTGTTCGTGCTTCTTTTGCCTTTTATAATACTTTTGAAGAAATTGACTTGTTGTACAATGCTTTGGTTAAAGCAAAAATGATGTTGAGTTAATTAAATCAATAAGCATAAATATACAATAACAGACTATGTAATATAAAAAAAGCCTTTTTCATATGAAAAAGGCTTTTTAAATTTGCTATATTTTCTAAGAAAACAGTTTCACAATATCATTACCATTTGCCAGTAACAGCAATGCTATCAACAAAATAAATCCTGTAATTTGTGCGTATTCTAAAAATTTATCATTCGGTTTTCTACCTGTAATCATCTCAAATAATGTAAATACTACGTGACCACCATCAAGAGCAGGAATTGGTAATAAATTCATAAATCCAAGCATTATTGATAAAAATGCCGTTATTCCCCAAAAGGATTGCCAGCTCCAAGTTGCCGGGAAAATATTCCCAATTGCAATAAATCCTCCAATACTTGTTGCACCTTTTTTAGTGAAAACATATTTAAACTGTGTAATATAATCTTTCAAGGTCCAAATAGCCAAAGAATTACCTTTTGAAATACTTTCTAAAAAAGTGTAATCTTTATGTTGAATATTTACACTGCTTTGTCTAAAGTTAGAAACACCAATTGTTCTATCTTCATCAGGAGTAATTACAATATTTTCAGAAATACCATTTCTCTCAATAATTACATTAACTTCATTTTCTGATTGTTGAATCAAAGTTGTAAAATCTTGCCAATATTCAACAGGAGTATTGTTTACAGAAATTATTTTATCTTTTTTAAGAAGTCCTGCTTTTTCTGCAGGTGAATTAGCTACTACTGTATCAATAACTGGCATAGACCTTGCTGAAAAAGGCTCCATTACTCCTTTTTCCCACATAATGCTACCAATATCTTCAGGAATTGCAATGGTTTCAGTATTTCCATCTTCGTGCATTACTTCTAAGGAAGTAATTCCTCTTAAAAACAAATGCTTGTTTATATCTAATACATTTTGTGGCTCAACACCATTAAATTTTGTAATCTTATCACCATCTTTAAAACCATAAGTTTCAAACGATTCATGAACCGAAAATCCATTCTTAACATCATTTGGTGTCACATAATCAACACCCCAAACAAAGGTAATCATGATGTAAATTAAAATCCCCAAAATAAAATTTACTGTTACACCACCCAACATAATAATTAAACGTTGCCAAGCTGGTTTTGATCTAAACTCCCACGGTTGTGCAGGTTGTTTCATTTGTTCGGTATCCATGCTTTCATCAATCATTCCTGAGATTTTCACATACCCTCCAAGCGGAATCCAACCAATTCCGTAAACTGTTTCTCCAATTTGTTTTTTAAATAATGAAAATTTATAATCGAAAAATAAGTAAAATTTTTCAACACGTGTTTTAAATATTTTAGCAGGAATAAAATGTCCTAATTCGTGTAAAACAATTAAAAACGATAAACTTAGTATAAATTGGGAAGCCTTTATTAATATTTCCATATGTATTTTTTCAAAATAAAATCGCACAAATGTAC
This sequence comes from uncultured Flavobacteriaceae bacterium, assembly GCA_963712085.1. GTDB lineage: Bacteria > Bacteroidota > Bacteroidia > Flavobacteriales > Flavobacteriaceae > Lutibacter. The sequence continues at coordinate 203,645 of CAVQGP010000001.1, forward strand.
GGTTTTATATACAGTTGAAAAACTGAAAATGGAATATAGTGTCCCTTTTAACAAAGTTTTAAAAGAGTTAAGTATCCATAACGGCGATTTGTGTTAAATTTGTGTTTTAATTTTACAAAAAAAATGGATTTAAAGTACTTTAAAAAATCAATTCCAACTTTGACAATTATGGCTGTTTTTTCAGTAATTATGGTTTATGCCATTTATTCACTGTTAACCCCTGAAAAAAGATTGCCTGTTTTTAATCCAGCTGATGTAAATCCTAAATTGGTTGATGAAAGTATTTTACATGTACGAAGCAATCATAAAGTTTCAGATTTTGAATTGATCAATCAAAATGGCGATACCATTACCCAAGCCAATTACGAAGGTAAAATTTATGTAGCCGATTTTTTCTTTACTAGGTGCATGACTATTTGCCCAGTTATGACAAACAATATGGGGAAATTACAAGAAGCTTTTTTAAATGATGATGATGTTATGTTTTTATCACATTCTGTAACTCCTGATATTGACAGTGTTTCAGTTTTACGTGCATATGCCGATGAAAAAGGTGTGATTGATGCCAAATGGAATATTACAACAGGCAATAAAAAACATATTTATAAATTGTCTCGTAAAAGTTATTTTGCTGTTTTAGAAGATGGTGATGGTGGCTTGCAAGATTTTGTTCATACCGAAAATTTTATTTTGGTTGATAAGAAAAAACAAATCCGTGGTTTTTACGATGGAACAAATCTTGAAGATATGGACAGATTGATTTCCGATATTAAAATACTTAAGAATGAATCTAAATAGAAATGATAATTATCATTGTTTAGAATGATTCTAATTTAGTATATTTGCTCATTATTTATAATTATTCTTAATAATGGGCGATACAATTGCAAGTTTACAGATAGGTGAAAGTGGAATTATCGAAGATTTTTCGTTAGATTTAATTCCATTATGTTTGTTGGAGATGGGTTGTTTACCAGGCAAAGAAGTTCGTTTAATTCAAATTGCTCCACTAAAAGATCCATTGTATATAAAAGTTAATGGAAGTCATTTAGCCATAAGAAAAGAAATGGCCGACCAAATTAATATTACTAAGCTGTAGTACATGAAAAATAATGTTGTGAATGTTGCATTAGTGGGAAACCCTAATACTGGAAAAACTTCATTATTTAATCAGCTTACCGGCTTAAAGCAAAAAGTTGGTAATTATCCAGGTATTACTGTTGATAAAAAGCATGGTAAGTGCAAAATATCTGAAACTTTAACAGCCGAAATTGTTGATTTACCAGGCACCTATAGCATCAACCCACAAACATTAGATGAAAGCATTGTACTTGAAACGCTACTTAATAAAGACAATGTTTCGTATCCCGATTTAATTATTGTAGTTGCCGAAGTTGAAAATTTAAAAAGAAACTTATTACTTTTTACTCAAATTAAAGACTTAGAAATTCCTACCATTTTAGCCATAAATATGGCCGATCAAATGAGTAGAAAAGGAATTGATATTGATATTGATTTGTTAAAAAAAGAGCTTAAAACTGAAATTGTTTTAATCAGTTCAAGAAAAAATATTGGAATTGAAAATCTTAAAAAAGAATTAGCAAACTATAAAAACTGGAATACTGAACCTTCAGCTAAAATATCCGATAAAATTGATGCTGCTTATTTTTCAGCATTAGAAACCCAATTCTCTGAGAATTCATTATACAAAACTTGGTTGTTAATTACACAGCAACAACATTGTCATTTTTTAACTGCAGATCAAAATGTAAAAATTGATATTGTTAAAAAAGATGCAGAAAAAATTAAAAAATACCAACACAAAGAAACTATTTTCAGGTATCAACTCATCAATGAAATTTTAAAAAAAACATATAAAGTTGATAAATCTCGTGCCTCTGATTTAAGATCTAAATTAGACAGTATTTTAACCCATAAAATATTTGGTTATCTCATTTTTATTGGGGTTCTATTACTTATTTTCACGTCAATATTTGAATGGGCAAGTTTGCCAATGGATTTAATTGATGGCTTATTTGCAAATTTAAGTGAACTGGTAAAAAACAGTTTACCTCCTGGCGTTTTTACCAATTTAATAGCCGAAGGTTTAATTCCGGGAATTGGCGGTGTTATTATTTTTATTCCACAAATAGCCATTTTATTTCTATTTATTTCAATATTAGAAGAAACAGGTTATATGAGCCGTGTGGTTTTTTTAATGGATAAAATTATGCGTCGATTTGGAATGAGCGGAAAAAGTATCATTCCCTTAATTTCAGGAACAGCCTGTGCAATTCCGGCAATCATGGCTTCCAGAAATATAAGTAGCTGGAAAGAACGATTAATAACCATTTTGGTGGTGCCATTTACAACCTGTTCTGCACGCTTACCTGTTTACGCTATTTTAATTGCACTTATTATTCCTAATCAGCGCATTCTTGGGATTCTGAATTTACAAGGATTAACATTATTAGCATTGTACTTTTTAGGATTTGCAGCTGCCATATCTTCAGCTATTTTATTAAATAAAATACTGAAAATTGAAAACAAAAGTTTGTTTGTTATTGAAATGCCAGGCTATAAATTACCTTCAATAAAAAATGTATTTTATGAAGTAGTTGAAAAAACCAAAGCTTTTATTTTAGGTGCAGGAAAAATAATTTTAGCTTTATCAATTGTTTTGTGGTTTTTAGCTTCAAACGGACCACAATCTTTTAAAGAAGCTGAAGTTACAGTAACTTCAAAACAAGAAAATATTGATTTACCGCAGCATGAACTTCAACAAAAAATAGCTTCCTATAAATTAGAAAATTCCTATATAGGATATATGGGAAAAACCATTGAACCAGTTATTGAGCCTTTGGGTTATGATTGGAAAATTGGAATAGCATTGATTAGTTCTTTTGCTGCCCGAGAAGTTTTTGTTGGAGCTTTGGCCACCATTTATAGTGTTGAAAGTGAAGGTGAAGATGCCGGCACTATTAAACAGCGAATGGCCGCAGAAATTAATCCCAAAACTGGCAAAAAACGATTTAACTTTGCCTCTGGAATGTCTTTACTGCTTTTTTATGCTTTTGCTATGCAATGTATTGGTACTTTAGCTATTGTAAAGCGTGAAACAAAAAGCTGGATCTGGCCAATTTTACAATTAACAGGCATGTCTACTTTGGCTTATATTGTGGCAGCCATTACTTATACAATTTTAAGCTAATGCAGGAAATTTTAGTTTATATAGCACTTGGAATTGCCATTGGATTTTTAGTTAAAAAATTCTTTTTTAAGGCTAAAAATAAAAGCAATTGCAATTCAGATTGTGGATGTTAACAAATCTGAATGACTACTTTTTCTTTTATTTTATCTATTCAATACTTCCTTAGCTTAATCCAACATCTAGGGTCATCATAACAATAAATCCACCAATAAAACCAAGGGTGGCAATATCGGTATATTTATCTCTTTGGGTTTCAGGTATTACTTCTTCAACAACCACAAATATCATAGCACCTGCTGCAAATGAAAGGGCATATGGTAAAATTGGTTGAAAAGTCATAACTGCCCAAGCACCAATTACAGCGGCAATAGGTTCAACAATCGCTGAAGCTTGTCCAAACATAAAACTCTTCCTTTTACTTGCTCCTTGCCTTCTAATTGGCATAGAAACAGCAAAACCTTCAGGAAAGTTTTGCAATCCAATCCCAATAGCCAAGGCAACAGCCCCACCAATAGTTGCGCCATCAAAACCAGCAGCAACACCACCAAATAAAACACCAACAGCCAAACCTTCAGGAATGTTGTGTAGCGTAATTGCCAAAACTAGTAAGGTGGTTTTGTGCCAAGGCGTTTTGACCCCTTCCTTTTCAGTTTCTTTAAAGTTAATATGTAAATGCGGCAAAACTTTATCTAATCCAAATAAGAAAAGTGCACCTAAAGCAAAACCCACTACTGCAGGAATAACTTTAATAAATCCTTCACCAGGACTCATTTCAATACCAGGCGCTAATAAACTCCAAAAACTGGCAGCTACCATTACCCCTCCAGTAAAACCTAACATTCCATCAAAAACTGCCCTATTGTAGCCTTTAAATAAAAATACCAAAGCTGCTCCTGCAGCGGTTAAGCCCCAAGTAAATAAAGTTGCATAAAACGCAGCTAAAACAGGATCTATGCTTTCGAAATAAGAAATAATTTGTTCCATTTTATAATATTTTTACGTATAAGTTTTTAGATATTTGGTTTGAAATTGATTTTGAAAATTTATTATTTTCAATAGTTATTGAATCGTCAAAAGGTTCTTTTGAAATAATTTTAAAAATGTTACCCAATTGAATGTTTGAATTGTCAAGATAATTTAAGAACTCAACGGAAGAATCTTTTACACCTACCACAGTGCAAGTTTGACCAATAGCTACTGAAGAAAGCATCACATTTTTATGATGTTCAATATTTCCATTTTTATCTGGAATTGGGTCGCCATGTGGGTCATTACTGGGAAATTCTAAAAAAGCATCTAATTTATCAATCAAAGAATTCGATTTAATATGCTCTAATTGTTCTGCTAAATCATGTACTTCATCCCATTTATAATGAAGTTTATCAACTAAAAACACTTCCCAAAGTCTATGCCGTCTTACAATTTTAACAGCAATTTGTTTCCCTTCAGCAGTAAGGGATACCCCCTTGTATTTTTCGTAATGTACCAAGTTTTTATCGGCAAGTTTTTTAATCATATCGGTAACCGATGAAGCCTTCGTTTTTAAACTTTTTGCAATATGGGTTGTGCTTACGGTTTGTGCATTGCCATAACCTATACTAAAAATGGCTTTTAGGTAATTTTCTTCAGCTTGTGATAACATTGGTGAAATAAATTTAGACAAATATAAAATAATTTTTAGACTAATCTAAAAATATAATATATGTTTGTAAAAAACCTTATCAATGATTACTACTAACAAAATTATTTTTCTATCCTTATTGCTTTTTTCAACCTTTTTATACAGTCAAGAAATTGTAACTGACCGTCCAGATCAAACCGAATCATCATCTACCGTAGGTAAAAAAGTTTTTCAAATGGAATTGGGTAGTACCTATTTAACCTTTTCAGATATTGGTTATAAAGGCTTTTTAATCCCTCAAATGTTACTGAGATACGGTATAACCAACGGTATTGAATTGCGATTAGCCACCCAATATGAAGCTTCTAAATTTGGAAATGCTGAAAATAAATCTAGTAATAACGGGTTGACCGATGTACAGATTGGCGCCAAATTTCAATTGTTAAAAAAAGAAAATGTTAAAACTGAAATTGCTTTTTTATCACACATACTATTGCCTTTTTCACAAGAAAATTTACTTATCAATGAAGTTGGTGTGGTGAATAAGTTATCCATTTCACACCCTATATCCAATCGTTTTGGCGCAGGATTAAATATTGGATATGATTATTTGGAAAGCACCAACTTTTTAACATATTCCTTAGCAATTGGTTTTGGAATTTCAGAGGTTGTAGGTTTTTATATGGAGCCATTTGGTATATGGGGAGAATCAAATATTTATGAAAGTAATTTTGATGTTGGATTTACTTTTTTATTAAATCCAAATACGCAACTTGATGCTTCGTATGGTTTTGGATTAAACAACAATATGAATTATTATTCTATTGGTTTTAGCTGGAAAGTTCCTTCGAAAAGTGAGGTAAAATAACTAAAAACTGTTATTTTTGATAGAAAAACCAAACTTATGAATATTGTAATTTACGGAACAGGTGGCGTTGGCGGATATTTTGGTGCCCGATTGGCACAGGCAGGGAACAATGTTACTTTTATCGCCCGTGGAAAACATTTAGAAGCCATTCAAAAAAACGGTTTACAATTAAAGAGTCATAAAGGCGATTATTTGGTTAAGCCAGCAAACGCAACTTCAACTATTTCAGAAGTAGAAAATATAGATTTGATTTTAGTTTGCACTAAAACTTGGCAATTGGCTGAGGTTGCCAAAAAAATAAAACCAGTTTTAAATAAAAATACCATCGTCATTTCATTACTAAACGGCGTTGAAAATCAAGATGTTTTGTGTGAAGTTATTCCAAAAACACATGTGTTAGGCGGTTTGTGTTTGGTGGTAAGTAAAGTTGAAGATTATGGTGTTATCAATCATATGTCATACGAGCCAACCATTGTTTTTGGTGAATTAAACAATGAAACTTCTGAACGTGCTTTGGTGTTGGAAAAATTGTTTTCAGAAGCTAAAATTACAAACAGACTGGCAAAGAACATTCATACTGAAATTTGGACTAAATTTTTATACATTACAACAGTAAGTGCTATTGGGGCTTTAACCCGTTCAACTATTGGTGAAATGATTACTTCACCCGAAATTAAAAAATTAATGTATAAAACTGCTGAAGAAATTTTAGCGATTGCAAAAGCAAAAGACATTCAATTGGCATCTGATTGTATTCAAAAAACATTTGGTATTATTGAAAAACAACCTTATAACACAACCGCTTCTTTACAAAGAGACATCATGGAAGGCAAACCTTCAGAATTAGAAGCCCAAAATGGTGCAGTAGTTAAATTTGGAAAACTTTTAGGAATTGATACGCCTGTAAATAGTTTTATTTACAATTGTTTACTCCCTCAGGAAAAGAGAGCTCGAAGGGAAAATTAGCTTATTGTTGCTATTAAAAACTTTATTTTTGCTAACGGTGAAATTAACTTTCAAACTTTATACTTGGCGCTTTTTTACTAATCATATAAACGCCAACTACCACCAAAATACAACTTAAAATTTTGATAAAATTGATATCCTGTGCATATTCATCATGCCCCATTGCAAAAGCATAAATAATTACCATTATAAAACTCAATACAGGTTGTAGGTAAATAAAACTTCCATTTACTGAAGGAGAAACATAATTAAGTGCGTAAATATTGAATAAATAAGTTAAAAAAGTTGTTCCAATAATAACAAATGCCACTGCAAGATAAGTATTGGTTGTAAACGCGCTAAAATTAGTATTTAATAAATCATTAAATCCAAAGGGTAACACAAAAATAAAACCAAACAAAAACACCCAGCTAATAACAGTAATGGCTTTATACTTTTTCATTAATGGTTTTACCAAAACCAAGTATAATCCATAAGAACAGGCATTTAAAAACACAAATAAGTTTCCTAAAAAAGAACTTGTTCCAACAGATTTTTTTCCAAACCAAACCAAAATAAAAGCACCAATAGCACCAATTACAATTCCTATAAACTTGTTTCGTGTTATACTTTCTTTTAAAATTAGTGCACTTAAAATTAGTACAATTACAGGAGTTGTTGTCATAATTATAGATGCATCAATAGGAGAAGTTAAACTAAGTCCGTGAAAAAAAAGAAGCATATTGGTTGAAATTCCTAAAAGTCCACATATAATTAACAATTTAAAATCTTTTCTTTCAACTTTTTCTTTTACAAATTGTTTTACTACCCAAAACATGAGACCCGCACCAATAATTCTTAATAAAACCAATCCTGAAGGACTCATTTTATCTGGCATTATTCCTTTAGCAATTAAAAAATTTGCACCATAAATTATATTGGCACCGAGCAATGCTAAATGTGCTTTTTGGGTATTTTTAATCAATTTAATCTTGCTTTTTATTAAAGGCTGAAAAGTACAATTTTCATAGAAACAAAATGGTATTATGCTACCCATTAATTCAATTTAAATAGCAATGTGATGAATTCAAAATAAACACTTTATAGTTTTCTTTTTAAAATGTAACTTTGCGCTTTTAAATTTTGAATATTAGGATGGATTACAATTTTAGAGCAATTGAAGCAAAGTGGCAACAATATTGGGCAGAAAATCAAACATTTAAAGCCGAAAACAAATCAGATAAACCTAAGTTTTATGTGTTAGACATGTTTCCATACCCATCGGGCGCTGGTCTCCATGTTGGCCATCCACTTGGGTACATTGCATCAGATATTTATGCACGTTACAAACGTCACAAAGGCTTTAATGTTTTACATCCTCAAGGCTATGATTCTTTTGGTTTACCTGCCGAGCAGTATGCCATTCAAACAGGGCAACACCCAGCAATTACTACTGAAGCCAATATTGCAACCTATAGAAAACAATTAGATCAAATTGGTTTTTCATTCGATTGGTCTCGTGAGGTACGTACCTCAGATCCTAGTTATTATAAATGGACACAATGGATTTTTATTCAATTGTTCGAATCGTATTATTGTAAAGATGCCAATCAGGCAAGGCCTATTTCAGAATTGGAAGAAGTTTTTGCTGTTGAAGGCAACACAAACATAAATGCTGTTTGTGATGATGATGTTGAAATTTTTACTGCTGAAATCTGGAACAATTATTCAGAAGAAGAAAAACAGGAAATACTGTTAAAATACCGATTGACATTTTTATCTGAAACAGAAGTAAACTGGTGTCCTGCTTTAGGAACCGTATTGGCCAATGATGAAATTGTAAATGGTGTATCAGAACGTGGAGGCCATACTGTTGTTCGTAAAAAAATGAAGCAATGGAGTATGCGTATTACAGCCTATGCACAACGCTTATTAGATGGCTTGTCAAAAGTTGATTGGCCGCAACCTTTAAAAGATTCTCAAACCTATTGGATTGGAAGATCTGAAGGTGCTATGGTTTCTTTTGATGTCCTATCCCCAGCCCTTTCCGAAGGAAAGGAAGCCAAACCAGGTTATTTAACCGGTGGGAATAATGCCAATATTTTGCTTGAAAAAGCAAAAGAAATGAGAGAAAATCCAACAGAAGCTGAGGCTGTTCTTTGGAAACATTTAAAAGGTAAAAAATTAGATGTTAAGTTTAGACAACAGCATTTGATTGCTGATTTTATTGTTGATTTTGTTTGTCTTTCAAAAAAGTTGATTATTGAAGTTGATGGAAAAATTCACGAAAATCAATTGGAAAAAGATCAAGAGAGAACAAAGATCTTGGAGGGTCTAGGTTTTAAAGTAATCAGATTTTTAAATGAAGAAGTAATAGGTTCAATAGATGGAGTTATAAATCAAAAAGAAGAGGAGTTGTCAAAAGCTCCCCTTTCCGTTGGAAAGGGGTCGGGGGATAGGATAGAAGTTTTTACCACACGACCCGACACTATTTTTGGGGTAAGTTTTATGACTTTGGCTCCTAGAGCACGAATTGGTTTCAAAAATTACTACTCCAGCACAAAAGGAAGCCGTTGAAGCCTATATAAAAGCAACAGCAAAGCGCAGTGAGTTAGAACGTATGGCCGATGTAAAAACCATTTCGGGTGTGTTTACAGGTGCTTATGCATTACATCCGTTTACTGGAGAAAAAGTGCAAATTTGGATTGGAGATTATGTGTTGGCTGGTTATGGAACAGGTGCTGTAATGGCGGTTCCTTGCGGTGATGAAAGAGATTATGCCTTTGCAAAACACTTTGGAATTGAAATTATCAATATTTTTGAAGGTGTCGATATTTCTGAAGAAGCTTTTACCGATAAAGAAAACTCAGTGATTGCAAATTCTGATTTTTTAAATGGCTTACCTTATAAAAAAGCTATGAAAACCATTATTTACGAAATTGAAAAACGTGGTTTTGGTTACGGAAAAATAAATTACCGATTGCGCGATGCCGTTTTTAGCCGTCAGCGTTATTGGGGAGAACCTTTCCCGGTATATTACAAAAACGGAATGCCACAAATGATTGACAAACAATATTTGCCAATTGTTTTGCCAGAAGTTGAGAAATATTTACCAACTGAAGACGGAAAACCTCCTTTAGGAAATGCAACTGTTTGGTCATGGGATACTTCAAAAAATGAAGTTGTTTCAAATGATTTGATAGACAATGAAACTGTGTTTCCTTTAGAATTAAATACGATGCCGGGCTGGGCAGGAAGTTCACAATATTTTAATCGGTATATGGATCCGAGCAATACGGAGGAATTTGTGAGCAAAGCAGCAGTTGATTATTGGCAGGATGTTGATTTGTATATTGGTGGTAGCGAACACGCTACCGGACATTTATTGTACTCGCGTTTTTGGCAAAAATTTATGTTCGACAGAGGTTTTGTGCCCAATGATGAATATGCCAAAAAACTCATCAATCAAGGAATGATTACTGGAACTTCGGCTTTTGTTTATAGGGTTGAAGGTGAAAATAAATTTGTTTCAAAAGGATTAATTGACGACCTAAAAGTACAACCCATTCATTCAGATGTTTCTTTTGTAAATCATTCAGATGAATTAGATGTGGAAGCATTTAAAAACTGGAGAGAGGAATTTAAAGATGCTGAATTTGTTCTGGAAGACGGAAAGTACATTGTAGGTCGCGAGGTTGAAAAAATGAGTAAATCTAAATACAACGTTGTAAATCCTGATCAAATTTGTGAAGAATACGGTGCTGATAGCTTGCGTTTATTTGAAATGTTTTTAGGTCCGTTAGAGCAGTCTAAACCATGGAAAACTTCAGGAATATCTGGGGTTTATAGTTTCTTAAAAAAATTATGGAAATTGTATATTGTTGATGGAGCATTTTCAGTTTCCAATGAAGAGCCAACTGCTGATGAATTAAAAACCTTGCATAAAACCATTAAAAAAGTTGAAGAAGATATTGCTAATTTCTCTTTCAATACTTCAGTTTCAACTTTTATGATTGCTGTGAATGAATTAACTGCTTTAAAATGTAACAAACGAGCAATTCTAGAACCTTTAGCTATTATTATTGAGCCTTATGCGCCACATATTGCCGAAGAATTATGGAATAAATTAGGCCATCACACATCTATATCAACTGTAGATTTTCCAATTTTTGAACCAAAATACTTGGTTGAAAGCACTAAGGAATACCCTGTTTCATTCAATGGAAAAATGCGATTTAAAATTGAATTGCCGTTAGATTTAAGTGTTAAAGAAATTGAAGAAATAATAATGGCTCATCCAAAAACACAAGAGCAATTACAGGGTAGAGCACCAAAAAAAGTAATTATTGTTCATGGTAAAATTGTAAATATTGTTGGGTAGTTTTTAGTCTAAGGGAAAAGAAAAAAGTCTAAATTTAAAAGTCAAAGTTTAGGAAATAAGTTGAAACTTTTACAATTAAACTTTTTAACATTTCAACCTTTAAACGTTTAAACAGAAATAATGATAGACAAATTTGAAATAATTGGATTGATTGCTGCAGTTTTAACCACATCGGCGTATGTGCCTCAAGTATACAAAACTTGGAAAACCAAATCGGCAGGAAACATTTCGTTAACTATGTATATTGCCATGTTTTGTGGTATTATGTTATGGCTAATTTATGGTATTCATTTAAACAGTTTGGCTATGATAGTAGCAAATATTGTTACTGCTATTTTAACATTGATAATTCTTATTTTCAAACTGCGATACAAATAATTTTGTTGGTATATTTATTGAAGGCATTAGGCTAAAAATTATTAAGTATATTTACTTCAATTTTATAAAATGAAATTCAAGCATCTGTCATTACGCATTCGCATATTTTTAGCAATGATATTACTTATATTATTGGCTTCTGTATTGATTGCGGCTGTAACAATTTACCAATATAAGGAACAAACTGAAGAATACAATCAGGGAAGACTTGACCGAAAAGAAGCAGCTGTACAGGCCTCAATTAATTATTGGTTTAACACCGGCAACACTTTCCCTCTTGAGCCTAAAAACTTACCTTATATTTTTAAAGACAAAATATTTGAAATTTCAGACATTGAAAATTTAGAAATTAATATTTATTATTTGAATGGAAATTTAGCAATAAGTTCTCACTCTGGGTTTGTAAAAAGTGATGCGCCAGTTGTTTTGTCTGATTCTATTTTGACTACTATTTTAAAAAATTATAAACATAGACTTGTAAATACCGAAGTTATAAATGGGAATACATATCAATCTTCATTTTCATTTATAACTGATACTAAATTTAAACCTATTGGTATTTTAAATTTGGAATATTTACAAGATAACAGCCAACAAGACAAAGATTTAGAGGAGTTTTTGGTGAGAATGGGCTTTGTTTATGCTTTGATGTTTTTATTGGCTATTGGATTGGCTTTTTTTATTTCAAGTTATATCACAAGAAATATCAAAGCAGTTACTGATAAAATGAAACAAACTCGCTTAAATGAGCGCAACGAAAAAATTATTTTAAACGATGCAAGTGCTGAAATATTTACTTTGGTAAATGCCTACAATGCAATGGTAGATGAGCTAGAAAAAAGTGCTGTAAAATTAGCAAAAGGAGAAAGAGAACAAGCTTGGCAAGAAATGGCAAAACAGGTAGCGCATGAAATTAAAAATCCGTTAACACCAATGCGATTAACAGTGCAAAGTTTTCAACGGAAATTTGACATTAATGACCCTAAAATTTATGATAAAATTAATGAATTCAGTAATTCATTAATTCAACAAATAGATATCATGAACTCAATTGCATCTGCATTTTCAAATTTTGCAAATATGCCAACTCAAAACCGAGAAGTATTAAATGTAGTTGAAGTTGTAAAACTTGCCTTGGATATTTTTACTGAAGATTATATTTCCTATTTCCCAAAACAAGAAGTTATTATTGCTGAATTAGATAAAACACAGTTAATTAGAATTGTGACAAATTTGGTTACAAATGCAACTCAGGCCTTGGATGACATTAAAAACAAAAAAATTGAGGTTACAGTTTCAGAAGAAAATAATCAAGTTATAATTACTGTAGCTGATAATGGCAAAGGCATTTCAGAAGAAGATAAAGAGAAAATTTTTGAACCAAAATTTACAACCAAATCAAGTGGAATGGGTTTAGGTTTGGCTATGGTGAAAAATATAATTGAAGCCTACAATGGTAGCATCACTTTTACATCGCAACATAATAAAGGAACCGTTTTTAAAATAATATTACCTAAAAAATAAAATAATGGACTTTGAAAACATATTAATTGAAATAAAAGAAAATTTAGCAAAAATAACTATTAACAGACCACTAAAGTTAAATGCTTTAAATAAAAAAACCATTGAAGAATTGCATATGGCTTTCAAAAATTTGGATTTAAATTCAAATGTCAAAGTAATCATAATTACCGGAAGTGGTGAAAAAGCTTTTGTTGCTGGTGCTGATATCTCTGAATTTGCAGATTTTAATATTGAAGAAGGAACAGAACTTGCCAGAAAAGGTCAAGAAATATTATTCAATTTTGTTCAAAATTTAGGAACACCTGTAATCGCTGCAATCAATGGTTTTGCCTTGGGTGGTGGTTTAGAATTGGCCATGGCGGCACATTTTAGAATCGCCAGTTCCAATGCTAAAATGGGATTACCGGAAGTAAGTTTAGGCGTAATTCCAGGTTATGGTGGTACGCAACGATTACCTCAACTTGTTGGAAAAGGAAAAGCAATGGAAATGATTATGACAGCCGGAATGATTTCGGCAGAAGAAGCAAAAGATTGGGGTTTGGTAAACTATGTTGTTGAGCAGGCAGAACTTTTGCCTTTATGTGAAAAATTAGCTGCTAAAATTACCAACAATTCATCAGTAGCAATAGCAGGAGCCATCAAAGCTGTAAATGCAAATTATACAAATTGTGTAAATGGTTATAGCGTTGAAATTGAACAATTTGGAATAAGCTTTGGAACAAATGATTTTAAAGAAGGTACAACTGCTTTTTTAGAAAAACGCAAACCAAATTTTGAGTAACTCAATATTTAAAAAAACACTTAATGAACTTTGAACCTTTATTGCATCACATTGGAAAGCACATTAACTTAACGAATGAGGAAATCTCTATTTTGCTTTCAAAAATAACTTTTAGAAAATATTTAAAAGGGCAATTTATTGGGCAACAGGGTGATGTTTGTAAATATCAATGTTTTATTATTTCTGGTTGTACAAAAACATTTTATATTGATGATAACGGTCAAGAACATATTGTAATGTTTGCTATTGAAGATTGGTGGACATCAGATATGGGAAGTTTTATTTCTCAAACTCCTGCAGATTTTAATGTACAGTGTCTTGAAAATACTGAACTCATACAGTTCTCATTTGATAAAAATGAAGAATTATTATCAGAAATACCAAAATTAGAACGCTTCTTTAGAAAAATTATAGAACGTGCTTTTGTAGCTTCACAAAAACGAATTGTTAGAAATTTTAGCCTAACAGCTAAAGAACAGTATATTCAATTTAAACAATTATACCCTTCAATTGAACAGCGTGTGCCACAATATATGATTGCCTCATACTTAGGGATTACAAAAGAATTTTTAAGTAAAATTAAAAGTCAAATAATATTAGAGCCATAAATGTTAATCTAGTTTAACATTATTTCATAATCTACTTCATTTTCCAATCAAACTATGTTTTAGACATTTGTATCATAAATTTTAAATATTAATTAAAAACAATAAAGATGAAAAATACAATTAAAAAACTAGCAGCAGTTGTAGTAGTTGCACTTATTACATTTTCTTTCACTGAAATAAACATTGAAAATAAAATAATTAAAATAGCGAAAAGTAAAGTAGTATGGAAAGGTTACAAAGTTACTGGCTCTCATGAAGGGTTAATTACAGTTCAATCTGGTATGTTAAATTTTAAAGATGACAAATTAGCAGGTGGAGAATTTATGATTGATATGACCACTATTATTGCTACAGATCTTGAAGGTGAATACAAAGGAAAATTAGAAGGACATTTAAAATCTGATGATTTTTTTGGAGTTGAAAAATATCCAACAGCTAAACTAATTTTTAGCAAAGTAAAGGCTACAGGTAAAAATTCATATGAAATAACAGGTGATTTAACCATTAAAGGAAAAACAAATCCTATAACATTTAATATGTCGGTTTATGGGAATAAAGCAAATGCTTCATTAAAAATTGACAGAACAAAATATGATGTAAAATACGGTTCTACAAGTTTTTTCGATGGTTTAGCTGACAAAGCTATTTATGACGATTTTGATTTAGTTGTAGATTTAGAGTTCTAAAAAATTCCTTTTAGCAAAAAAAAATATTGTTTAAAGTAACTTTTTATAAAAGAATACTTTAAACAATATTTTTAAAAAAACCGATTCACCTGCACAAGTCTTTTTAAATAATACAATTCTTTAGTTGAAGATATTATAACTCCTAATTGAGTTGATGAGTGTATAAATTTTATTTCATCTTCGAGAATTTCAGTAATCATTCCAACATGACTAATAGTACCTCTACTATTGGTTGTAAAAAATATCAAATCTCCTTTTTGAGCTTCAGAAGATTTCACTTTAGTACCAACCTTCGCCTGCTGATAAGACGACCTTGGTAGGGTAATATCCAGTTCTTTAAAAGTAGCAAACATCAATCCAGAACAATCAAAACCTTTATTGGTTGTCCCACCTCTTCTATATTTTACACCCAAATTTCTTAAGGCAGTTTCAATTAGAAAATCTATATTTGAAGTTTCAACCATACTTACCAAAGTATCCTTAACAATTGCTTTTGTTTCCATAACAACAGCATCATTTTGTAAAACTACAGAATCATTTTTAACAATAGGAATTTCTTCTCTTAGTATTAACAAATAACCAATTGGTAATTTATTTAAAACAGTTGGGTTTAATCGTTCTAAATCCTGAATACTAATGCCATATTTTTTTGAAATTTTATACAAATTATCACCAGATACAACTTTATAATTTAAGGCTTGCGATACGTTTAAATTTGAAGTTTCATCGTCTTTATTAGGAATCAATAAAATAGTATTCAATTGCAGTACTTTCCCTTTAAGTTTGGGATTTAAATTGTAAATAGCACTTTCTTTTACGTTATATTTTTTAGCTATTGAATAAAAACTTTCGCCTTTTGTAACCTTATGCGTTATTGTAGCTTGTGAATAAACCACTGAAGTAACCAGAAAAAACAGTATTGTAAAAAATTTATAAGTACTCATTATCGGCTTGGTTTATTTATTAATTTTTCAATTTCATTGAAAAGTGACGAAAGATATAAAAACTATCAATTCATAAATTATTTTAAGAAAAATTTGTGATTTTTTGAAAAGTATCTTTGTTGAGTAAGGTTAATTTAGAACAATCGATATTCTTAAAATTTAAACTTTAAAAAGTTTATTTTAACCCCTCCCATTCATCATAAAATTGTTGAAGAAATGTTTCCATAAATTGATGACGTTCTTCCGCAATTTTTTTGCCTGTTTTGGTATTCATTCGGTCTTTTAAAAGGAGCAATTTTTCATAAAAATGATTAATAGTCGGTGCATTCGAATTTTTATATTCTTCCTTTGATTGATTTAAATTTGGTTGAATATCAGGATTATATAAGGGTCTATTTTTAAAACCGCCATAATTAAAACAACGCGCAATACCAATGGCACCAATAGCGTCTAGTCTGTCCGCATCTTGAATTACTTGCAATTCAGGCGAGTTAAATTTCTGTTCAAAATTGCCACCTTTATAAGAAATATTTGTAATAATTTGTTCAATATGAATAATTACGCTTTCATCAACTTCCTGATTTTCCAAAAACTCACGTGCTATTTTTGGACCTATAGATTCATCACCATTGTGAAATTTAGAATCGGCAATGTCGTGTAGCAATGCGCCCAATTCAACAATAAAAAGGTCAACATTTTCTTCTTCAGCAATTAATTTTGCATTGTTCCAAACACGTAAAATATGAAACCAATCGTGCCCACCTTCTGCATCTTTTAAAGTGGCTTTTGCAAAGTCTTCTGTTTTACTAATTATTTGTGCTTTATTCATTTTTTAAAAATAAAAAAATCCATTCAAACTAGAATGGATTTTAACTTTAATAATTTATTAATTAATGTAGCTTAACAATATTCGTCGTAAGCCCCAGCTAAATTTGAAGCAATAACCTCTGCCGGTCTTCCTTCAATATGATGACGCTCAAGCATATGAACTAAAACACCATCTTTAAATAAAGCAATTGCAGGTGATGAAGCAGGAAAAGGAATCATAAATTCACGTGCTTTTTCAACAGCTTCTCTATCTACTCCTGCAAAAACAGTTA
This sequence comes from uncultured Flavobacteriaceae bacterium, assembly GCA_963712085.1. GTDB lineage: Bacteria > Bacteroidota > Bacteroidia > Flavobacteriales > Flavobacteriaceae > Lutibacter. The sequence continues at coordinate 220,692 of CAVQGP010000001.1, forward strand.
CTAAATCAGTTGGCACTTTATCAAATTTTAATGAATGAATTGCTCCTGGACGAGCAGCACCAGCAGCACAGCCACAAACTGAATTTACAACTACTAAAGTTGTACCTTCTTTTTTTAATGCAACTTCAACTTCTTGTGCTGTATGTAATGAGGTAAAACCAGCACTTTCTAATTCTTGTTGCATTGGTTTTACAATTTCTAATGGATACATATTTTTTAATTTTTATTGTTAGACGTAATAGTTTTGCAAACGTACATATTTTTTTTGTTTTAAAATTATTGAATAAAAATTATAATTGTTAATTTAAACAATATAATTACCACATAATGAATATTTTAGACATTAAACTTCATTTGTCAAAAGTATCAATTTTATCAATTTTTTAACATCACTTGGCTTAAAACATTAAAGTTTACTAACAAATAGAGTTATCTTTGCGGCTTTTAAAATATATGTATGGCAAATTTTATTAAATGGCTTGGAGCTGGATTGGGTTTTACACTTGGAGGACCTATTGGTAGCATTTTAGGTTTTGTTGTTGGAAATTTTATTGATGGTTTTACCAAAGGGGATATTGAATCTGCACAAACTTTTAGAAATTCAAGTAGTAATGTGCAGTCGGGTGATTTTGAAATAAGCCTATTATTGCTCTCAGCAGTTGTTATCAAAGCAGATGGAAAAATAGATGAACGTGAATTGGTTTATGTTAGAGAACATTTTAAAAGAATGTATGGCGAAGAAAGAGCAAGTCACGCATTCAAACTTTTTAATGGTTTCATAAAAAATAACAATGTTTCAACCCGTCAGGTTTGTTTACAAATTCGCCAAAATATAACGCACGCTTCGCGTTTACAATTGATACATTTTTTATTCGGGATAGCAAAAATTGATGGAACTGTTACTGAATCTGAATTTGATGCAATTAGGACCATTGCAGGGTATTTAAACATCAATCAATATGACTTTGAATCAATTAAAGCAATGTTTTATAACAGTGTAGATAGTGCTTACATTATTTTAGAGATTGAAAAAACTGCTACAAATGAAGAATTAAAAATGGCTTACAGAAAGATGGTAAAAAAATATCATCCCGATAAATTACAGCATTTAGGTGAAGAGCATGTTAAGGGTGCGGAAGAAAAATTTAAACAGGTTCAAAAAGCTTATGAACAAATACAAAAAGAAAGAGGAATTTAGCAAAGTTTTAAAAAAAATAATTTATATTTGTATCCAACTTTTAAGAAACACTTCAAATAAAAATATAGGGTTATTCAAAAAAGATTGCATTAAAGATTTAACCCCTAAATAGTAAGAATGGCGTCTCAAATTTGAGACGCTTTTTTCATGTTAAATATTCTGAAAGATTTTTTGGCCCTTCCAAAATAGATTTTACTATTTGCAGTGTACCCTCTTTATGTGAAATAATATGCCATTTTATCAATGAAATTTGCATGTTATCAATTTCTATTCCGGTTATTGACCGTGGTTGCACACAACTTCCATCATTAAAATAAGGCAATTCATTTGGCTCTGGAAATCTTGGTCGATGTGTGTGCCCAGCAATTATCATTTGATTGTTATTGGCAATCATCCACTTTTTTAATCTTCTTTCAATTTTAAGCAACTCCTTGTAATTTTTTGCGGGGCTAGCAGGGTCTTTTATACCCACTACCTGAAGTGGTTTCCATAAAATTCTCACCAAAAACCTACTCCATTTCCACAAAACATAATTAAAAAAATCAGCTTGATGTCCGTGAATTAAAAGTATATTTTTTTCAAATCCTTCAGCTTCCAAGATAATGCCTTCATCATAAGTAAATCCATCTAATAATTCTTTCGTAGTTGAGGTAATTTTATCAAAATATGAACCTAAAAGCTTTGCTGATTTGTTCGGATTTTTCAGAACCATGTCGTGATTCCCCCAAAGCAAATGCAATCTTTTTTTCAAATGAAATTCACGCAATAGCAAAAAAATATTTTTATGCGCCTCAAAAATTTCATTAAAAAACAAATTTTCCCACAACTCAATGCCATCCCCTAATTCAATATAGGTAAAATCCTTTTCAAAATAATTACGCAATGCGTGAAAGTAAATATTGCCATTATTGGCAAAATCATCAGCATAACTATTGTCTCCTTTATGGCAATCACTAAAAAAAATGAATTTAGAATCAAGTTTTAAAGGAATTCTTTTGGCTGATTTATATGAATTTGTAATAATTTTTTGAATCATAAATAACTTCAAAAGAAATGATTTATAAACTTAAAATAAAATTGCTACAATATGTGTTTTTTAACAGTTAATTTTTGCTGTTTTTACCAATGTTATTTTGAAGAAAAACCGTAATTTTGCAAACTAATTTTATTTAAGGTTAAAAAATGAGTAAAAAATTTAGAGAATATAAAGAATTGAGCCTCACTAAAGTAGCAAATGAGACTTTGGCATTTTGGGAAGCGGAAAATATTTTCGAAAAAAGTATAACGTCAAGAAATGAAAATAAACCTTTTGTTTTTTTTGAAGGGCCTCCTTCAGCAAATGGTTTACCGGGAATACATCATGTAATGGCAAGAGCCATTAAAGATATTTTTTGTCGTTATAAAACCTTACAGGGTTTTCAGGTAAAAAGAAAAGCAGGCTGGGACACCCATGGATTACCAATTGAATTAGGTGTTGAAAAAGAATTAGGAATTACAAAGGAAGATATAGGTACAAAAATTACGGTAGAAGAATATAATGAAGCTTGTAAAATTGCCGTAATGCGTTATACCGATGTTTGGAACGACCTTACAAAACGTGTTGGTTATTGGGTTGATATGGAAGACCCATATGTTACCTACAAACCAAAATACATGGAAACAGTTTGGTGGTTATTAGCCGAAATGTATAAAAAAGGCTTAATTTATAAAGGATATACCATTCAGCCTTATTCACCAAAAGCAGGTACAGGTTTAAGTTCTCATGAATTAAATCAACCAGGAACTTATCAAGATGTTACTGATACCACTGCAGTGGCACAATTTAAAGCCATTAAAAATACATTGCCTTCAATATTACAAAATGTTGATGGAGATGTGCACTTTTTAGCTTGGACCACAACACCTTGGACCTTGCCTTCAAATACAGCTTTAACCGTTGGAAAAAAGATAGATTACGTTTTGGTGAAATCATTTAACCAATACACTTTTGAGCCAATCAATGTGATTTTGGCAAAGAATTTGGTTGGAAAACAATTTTCAGGAAAGTTTTTTACTGTTGAAAATGAATTGCAACTTACTGAATACAAACAAGATGATAAAAAAATTCCGTATTTAATTGTTCAGGAATTTAAAGGTGCCGATATTTTAGAGTCAAAATATGAACAATTACTACCTTTTGCGCTTCCTTATAAAAATCCTGAAAATGCTTTTAGAGTAATTGCAGGTGATTTTGTAACCACCGAAGATGGTACAGGAATTGTGCACACTGCACCAACTTTTGGTGCTGATGATGCTATGGTTGCCAAACAGGCAAATCCAGAAGTACCGCCAATGTTGGTATTAGACGACAACGGAAATCCAGTCCCTTTGGTGGATTTACAAGGAAAGTTCACCAAACATATGGGAGAATTTGCTGGTAAGTACGTAAAAAATGAATATTACAACGAAGGTGAAGAACCAGAACGCTCATTAGATGTTGAAATTTCAATCAAATTAAAAGAAGAAAATAAAGCATTTCACGTAGAAAAATATCGTCACAGCTATCCTCATTGCTGGAGAACTGATAAACCGGTTTTATATTATCCATTAGATTCTTGGTTTATAAAGGTAACCCAGAAACGAGACGAAATGTTTGAATTAAACAATACCATTAACTGGAAACCTAAATCAACCGGAGAAGGACGTTTTGGAAACTGGTTAAAAAATGCCAACGACTGGAATTTATCTCGTTCGCGTTATTGGGGTATTCCGTTACCAATTTGGAGAACTGAAGATGGAACCGAAGAAATTATTATCGGATCGGTTGAAGAATTGAAAAATGAGATGCAACGTGCCGTTGAAGCAGGCTTTATGAAAGAAGATATATTTTCAACATTTGAAGTTGGAAATATGAGCAACGAAAACTATGACAAAATAGATCTTCATAAAAATGTAGTTGATAAAGTAATATTGGTTTCGCCAAAAGGACAACCAATGAAGCGCGAAAGTGACTTGATTGATGTTTGGTTCGATTCAGGATCTATGCCTTATGCACAATGGCATTATCCGTTTGAAAATAAAGATTTAATCGACGATAATAAATTTTTCCCTGCCGATTTTATTGCTGAAGGTGTAGACCAAACACGTGGTTGGTTTTATACTCTGCATGCCATTTCAACAATGGTTTTTGATTCGGTAGCTTATAAAAATGTAGTTTCTAACGGGTTAGTTTTAGACAAAGAAGGCAAAAAAATGAGTAAACGTTTAGGAAATGCTATTGACCCATTTGAAACAATGGATAAATATGGCGCTGATGCTACACGTTGGTATATGATTTCAAACGCAAATCCTTGGGACAACTTAAAATTTGACCTTGAAGGTATTGATGAAGTTCGTCGTAAATTCTTTGGCACTTTGTACAATACCTATTCATTCTTTTCATTGTATGCAAACTTAGATAATTTCACTTATTCAGAAGATGAAATTGCTATTGAAAACAGACCAGAGATTGACCGTTGGGTTTTATCGGAACTAAATACATTGGTTAAAAATGTTGAGAGTTATTACGAAGATTACGAACCAACGAAAGCTGCAAGAGCCATTCAGGATTTTGTTGGTGAAAATTTAAGCAACTGGTTTGTGCGTTTAAGCAGAAGACGTTTTTGGAAAGGAGATTACGGACAGGATAAAATTTCAGCTTACCAAACACTGTACACTTGCCTGCTAACAGTTTCAAAATTAAGCTCTCCAATTGCACCATTTTTTATGGACAATCTTTACAAAGATTTAACAAGTGTAACAGGTAAAGAAAACTTTGAATCTATACATTTGGGAGATTTCCCAAAATACGTTGAAAGTTTAGTTGATAGTAAGTTAGAACACAAAATGCAAAAGGCACAAAAAATATCATCTATGGTTTTATCCCTTCGTAAAAAAGAGATGATAAAAGTGCGTCAGCCGTTACAACGAATTATGATTCCTGTATTGGACGAAAATGACCGAGAAGAAATTTTGGCTGTTGAAAACTTAATAAAATCTGAAGTAAATGTGAAGGAAATTGAGTTGATTGATGATGCTTCCGGAATCTTGGTGAAAACCATAAAACCCAACTTTAAAGTACTTGGTCCTAGGTTTGGAAAAGACATGAGGTTTGTTGGAGAAGCCATCCAAAAATTAACTCAGGATGACATTGCAATTGTTGAAAAAGAAGGTGAAATTTCTATAAATATAAATGGAAATGTTGTAAATTTAACTCAAGCCGAAGTTGAAATTACATCACAGGATATAGAAGGCTGGCTGGTTGCAAATCAAGGAAATTTAACAGTTGCCTTAGATGTAACAATTACCGATGATTTACGAAAAGAAGGTAATGCTCGTGAGTTGATAAACAGAGTTCAAAACTTACGTAAGGAATCTGGTTTAGAAGTAAATGATAAAATTAAGTTGATTATTCAAAAAAATGATATATTAGAGCGTTCAATTAAAACAAACGAACAATATATTAAAACCGAAACCCTAACTAATGAATTGGTGTTTCAAGAGATCGTTGAAAAAGGCATAGAAATTGCTTTTGATGATGTAATTACCAAAATATTAATTGAAAAAATGTAAGTTATGAGCGAAATTGAAAACAACAGATATTCAGACAAAGATTTAGCAGAATTCAGAGAATTAATTCAAAATAAAATAGCTTTTGCTGAAGAAGATTTAGCCTTGATAAAAAGTGCTTTTAAAAACGATAGCAATAATGGGACTGAAGATACCTCTCCAACTTTTAAAGCTTTTGAGGAAGGCTCCGAAACTATGTCTAAAGAGGCAAACGTGGCTTTAGCAATTCGTCAAGAAAAGTTTATCAGAGACCTAAAAAATGCATTGGTACGTATTGAAAATAAAACGTATGGTGTTTGTCGCGTAACAGGGAAATTAATTGCAAAAGAACGCTTAAAATTAGTGCCTCATGCTACATTGAGCATTGAAGCAAAAAACATGCAACAATAAAAAATAGTAGCTGTTTTAAAGCTTCCAAATTTGGGAGCTTTATTTTTTATACAAATCAGTAAATTTTAAAACATTGAAAAAACCAATAATAATTATCATTTTAATTTTACTAATTGATCAAATAAGTAAAGTTTATATCAAAACTAATTTTTTATATGGCGAAGAAGTTGTAGTTTTTGATTGGTTTAGAATTCACTTTATTGAAAATAACGGCATGGCTTGGGGAGCCGAATTTGGCGGTAAAACAGGGAAATTATTTTTAACAATTTTTAGATTATTTGCCATTACAGGTATTGGATACTGGTTATTTAAATCGGTTAAAAAAAACGCACATCAAATATTAATTGTTGCCATATCTCTCATATTTGCTGGTGCTATGGGGAATATTATCGACTCTGTTTTTTACGGAGTAATATTTGACACTCCATACAATGCAACTGCTACCCTATTTGCTGAAGAGCCTTATGGAAAATTATTCTTCGGAAAGGTTGTTGACATGCTTTATTTTCCAATTTGGAGTGGTGATTTACCTAATTGGTTACCAATTTGGGGAGGTAAGCCCTTTACTTTTTTCAATGCCATTTTTAATGTTGCCGATACAGCCATTTCTACAGGTGTTGGTTTGTTAATTGTATTTAACAAAAAAGCATTTCCAAAAGAAGATTAATTTTTCACCTCTCATTTAAATAAACTTTTAAATTCATTTGGTAAATAAATAATCAATCGTATATTTGCGATGAACTTATGAAAAGAACAATTCAACACATAGAATATTTGGCTGAAACTGAAGATTTGGCGCGATTTGCAAAAGCGTTAGGGCACCCTACGCGTATTAAAATTCTAAATTATTTGGAAAATCAAAGCTGTTGTTTTACGGGCGATTTGGTAGAAGTAATTCCATTGGCTCAATCAACCATTTCACAACACTTAAAAGAGTTAAAAGACGCTGGTTTAATTCAAGGAGAAGTAAATCCACCAAAAATTAAGTATTGTATTCATCAAGAAAATTGGGCAAGAGCAAAGCAATTATTTAGTGATTTTTTTAAAAATCGCCCAACAATTTCGTGTAAGTAAAAAAATTTAATTAATCCAATCGTGTATTCACGATAATCAATAAGAAAAAAATTCAAGAAATGAAAATTCAAGAAATTAAAGAACATTTAAGCAGTTTAAACACCATTGCTTTTCAATTGCCAAACGGGCAGTTAGTTCCCAATCATTTTCACGTAACTGAAGTAGGTAAAGTAACAAAACATTTTATTGATTGCGGTGGCACACTGCGTAATGAAGTTGTTGCTAACTTTCAACTTTGGGAAGCTAATGATTATGACCACCGTTTGCATCCAGAAAAATTAATTCATATAATTGAATTGTCTGATAAGCTTTTAAACTTAGGTAATTTAGAAATTGAAGTGGAATATCAAGGAGATACTATTGGTAAATATGGACTGGATTTTAATGGGACAAACTTTTTGCTAACCTCAAAAAAAACAGATTGTTTAGCACAGGATAAATGTAACATCCCAAGTGAAAAGCAAAAGGTGAAACTTTCAAGTATTGGAGTAGAAAATTCTAGCTGTTGTTCAACTGAATCACATTGTTGTTAATAGAATTTGGTTAGATAATGTAATTCTTCAAAGACAATCAAAATTGATATTTAAACAAAAAAAAAGTAAATTATTATAAAATTATATATATGAAAATCATAAAAGTTTTAGGAACTGGGTGTTCAAGTTGTATAAGTGCTGAAAAAGCAGTAACCAATATTGTAAAAGAATTGAATATAGATGCTCACGTTGTAAAAGTTACAGATATTGAAGAAATTATGCTTTATGATGTTATGCGTACACCAGCAATTGTTATTGATGGAAAAGTTGTTATGGCAGGTAAAATTCCTTCAAAAGAAGATTTATTACCTTTTTTACTGGATAATTTTGCAAACAATGCCTGTTGTTCTGATGAAAATACGGAATCATCATCATGTTGTTCTTCAGATGAAAAAGAATCGGGTTGTTGCTAACCTAACACCTCAAAAGCTAACTAAAACACAAAAACAATGCTATTTCAAGAAATTAACAACACTATAGATTTGTTGCAAAATTTAAAAATTTCAACGGAAAGAAAAGTTGAGTTACAACTATTAATAAACTTTGTTCAAACTAAAGTTTCAGCCCGTGAAAACATAAATCTAAATTTTATTTGTACTCATAATTCACGTCGAAGTCATTTATCCCAAGTTTGGGCGCAAACTGCAGCACATTATTTCAATATAAGAAATGTTTTTTGTTATTCGGGTGGAACAGAAGCTACAGCAATGTTTTCAATGGCGGCTAAAACATTAGCTAATGCAGGTTTTCAAATAGTGAAATTATCAGAAGAAAACAACCCTGTTTATAGTATTAAATATGCTGAAAATGAGCATCCAATTGTTGGTTTTTCTAAAACGTACGACAATCAATTCAATCCTCAAAGTGAATTTGCGGCAATTATGACCTGTAACAATGCCGACGTTGGTTGCCCTTTTATTCCTGGGGCTGAAAAACGAATTCCTATAAAATATGACGATCCTAAAGCATTTGATAACACACCTCAACAAGCTGAAAAGTATCAGGAACGAAGCAATCAAATAGCTTCTGAAATGTTATATGTTTTTTCTAAAATTCAACAATGATGAAAAAAAGACTAAAGTTTTTAGACCGATATTTAACGCTGTGGATATTTTTAGCAATGGCCATAGGCGTTGGTTTAGGTTATGTATTCCCTGAAATTGGAGGAATTGCCGATTCTTTTTCAGTAGGTACTACAAATATTCCATTGGCAATTGGTTTAATTTTAATGATGTATCCTCCTTTGGCAAAAGTTGATTACAGTTTAATTCCAACTGTTTTTAAAGACACTAAATTAATGTCGATGTCCTTATTTATGAACTGGATTGTTGGACCCATTTTAATGTTTGTATTGGCTGTTCTTTTTTTAAGAGATGAGCCAGGCTATATGTCAGGGTTGATATTAATTGGTTTGGCACGCTGTATAGCAATGGTTATTGTTTGGAATGATTTAGCTGGAGCAAGCCGTGAATATGGTGCTACTTTGGTAGCCTTAAACAGTGTTTTTCAAATTTTTACCTATAGTTTTTATGCTTGGTTGTTTATAACTGTTTTGCCAAATTATTTAGGCTTAGAAGGTTTTGATGTAAATATTTCTATATATGAAGTTGCCAAAAGTGTGGCTATTTATTTAGGAATTCCATTTTTAATGGGGTACTTAAGCAGGTATTTTATTGTAAAATACAAAGGAATCGATTTTTACAATCACAAGTTTATTCCCTTTATTTCGCCAATAACTTTAATAGCTTTATTAGGTACAATTGTATTGATGTTTAGTTTAAAAGGAGATTTAATTGTACAAATTCCTTTTGATGTATTAAAAATTGCAGTCCCGTTGGTAATTTACTTCATACTCATGTTTTTTGTAAGTTTCTTTACAGGAAAAGCTATGGGAATAGATTATAAACGAAATGCCGCAGTTGCATTTACAGCTACTGGAAATAATTTTGAATTGGCCATTGCGGTGGCAATTGCTGTTTTTGGAATTAATTCACAACAAGCATTTACAGGTGTTATTGGTCCGTTAGTTGAGGTACCAGTATTAATTGCCTTGGTAAATGTTTCGTTATGGTTGAAGAAAAAATATTACAAATAAACTATGTTTAAATGGATTGAATATATAGCGAATTGGCTGGTTTATTCAGTTTTCAATTTAGAAAAAAGCAATCATTTAGCTGAAGCATTTCATTTTTTTATTTACGACAGTATAAAGATTTTATTGCTCGTAATTGTAATTATCTTTTTAATGGGAATTGTAAATAGTTATTTTCCTGTTGAAAAAGTGCGTAATTATTTATCTCGTAAAAAATTATATGGATTTGAATATTTAACGGCTTCATTATTTGGGGTAGTTACTCCATTTTGCTCCTGTTCTTCTGTACCTTTATTTATTGGTTTTGTAAAAGGTGGCATTCCATTAGGTGTAACGTTTGCTTTTTTGGTTACTTCACCTTTGGTAAATGAAGTTGCTATAGGTTTGTTTATTGCCTTATTTGGTTTAAAAACTACAGTTATTTATGTTATTAGTGGTGTTTTATTAGGAACTATTTCAGGCATTATTCTTCAAAAATTGAAACTCGAGAAATATTTATCGCCTTGGGTTCAAAAAGTATTGGAAAATTCGCAACACGAAACCGAAAAATTCGAACTAGAACATACTTCATTCAAAGATAAATTGCCTTCAATTTGGCAAGAAACCAAAATTATTTTAAAAGGAATTTTACCCTATGTTTTGGTTGGAATTGCCATTGGAGGTTTAATGCACGGTTATATTCCAGAAGGATTTTTTGAAAAATATCTAAATAAAGAAAATTGGTTTGCAGTGCCAATAGCAACAATTTTAGCAGTTCCAATGTATATGAATGCTTCAGGAGTATTACCTGTAATTCAGGTATTAGTAGCCAAAGGAATTCCTTTAGGAACCGCAATTGCCTTTATGATGGGAGTTGTAGGCTTGTCGTTACCAGAAGCTATGTTGCTAAAAAAAGTAATGACTCTTAAGTTGATAGGAATCTTTTTTTCTGTTGTAACTTTATGTATTATTATTTCAGGATATGTTTTTAATTTAATTTTATAATATTTAATTTTCAAAAAATGAAAAAGGTAAGTACATTTCTAATTATAGTAATTAGTATCATCTTGTTTTCTTGTAAAGAAAAAACTCGAAAAGAAGTGTTAAAAGTAGAAACGTTAGCGAATCAAATTGAGGTAATTGATTTTCATTCAACACACCGTTGTATGACTTGTAATGCTATTGAAGCAAATACAAAATATACATTGAACACTTATTTTTCTAAGGAATTGTCCGATAATAAAATTTCATTTAAAGCTATTAATGTTGATGAAGAACAAAATTTTAAAATGGCTGAAAAATTTGAAGCAACCGGAACGTCATTGTTTTTAAATGTAATAGTTGATGGAAATGAATCTCCTATTGATTTAACAGATTTTGCTTTTATGGACGGGAATAATCAAGAAGTATTTTCAGCAAAACTAAAAACTATTATTGAGACTGAGCTAAAGAAGTTGTAAATGGATTTTCTAAAAGCTTTACTCGAGAATAATAATATTCCAATATTATCAGCTTTAGTATTAGGATTAATGACATCTATTAGTCCTTGTCCTTTAGCTACAAACATTACTGCTACGGCATTTATTTCAAAAAATATATCGAATAAAAGAACTGTTTTTTTAAGTGGAATTTTATATTCTTTTGGTAGAGCTTTTAGTTATACTTTTATTGGGTTGATTTTATATTTTGGAGCAAGTAAATTTCATATTGCCAGATTTTTTCAGCAAAATGGCGAAAAATATTTAGGCCCTTTACTTATCATAATTGGTTTAATTATGCTGAATGTAATTCGACTTAATTTTTTAAATAAATCTAATTTTACAGATAAGTTGGCTCAAAAATTTTTAGGAAAAGGCCTATTAGGTTCCTTTTTAATAGGTGTTTTATTTGCCCTAGCTTTTTGTCCCTATAGTGGCGCTTTGTATTTTGGAATGTTAATTCCAATGACAATTACAAATGTTGACGGCTTGTATTTGCCCGTTATATTTGCATTTGGAACAGGGCTTCCCGTTATTTTATTTACTTTTTTACTTTCATTTGCAGCAAATAGTGTGGGCGTTTTTTATAAAAAAATAACTAAAATTGAAAAATGGATGCGTTTTGTTGCTGGAGTTGTTTTTGTGTTAACAGGCATATATTATATTTTCATTTTTACAGGATTCATTTAAAAAATTATAATGTATATATTAGACACCTTTATTATTGAATGGAAATTCCTACTTATTTTCAGTTTTATTTTTTAAATTAGCAAAAAAATAACTATGAAACTCAGCGAAAAAATAAAAAGTACTCCAATACAAACAAAAATATTAATAGTAATAATTGTTTTAGCTTTTATTTTTTATTCTTGTATTATTGATTAGTTAATTAAATTTTCATTTAATTCATTTACAAATTTTAACAAGTCATCAATTTCAACGTGATCCATCATGATCACTTTGTACCAGCTATTGTTGCCATTGTGTGTATCTGGAACCAATCCAAATTTATGCGCCAAATCTTCAGGTACATATTTTGACTTTAGGGTAACAATATTCATAAAAGGGTCTCTAAAATATTCAATATTTAAATTGTCCATTTGAGTGCAAAACCATTCGGTACGCAATAAAAGTGTGTTTATTTTTTCAAACCAGCCATAATAACCATAACTAAATAAAATCATCCAAACTGCAATTGCATTTGCTCCAGAACGACTTCCAACAATGGTCAAATCCATCCCATCAACATATTGCGCTTCTTTGGTAAGTACATTTTCAATCAATCCCTTTCTACATAAAAAAACACCCGTACCATAAGGTGCCTGTAGCATTTTATGTGCATCAATAGTAATTGAGGAAATATTTGAATTTTGAAAATTGATGGTAGATTGTCTGTTAGAGATTGGATAAATAAATCCGCCAAAAGCACCATCAACGTGAATTTTAAATTCAACTTTATACCTATTTAAAATCTCCGCATACGTATCAGGATTGTCTACAGATCCAAACATAGTTGTTGCCATATTTGAAATAACCATAAAATACTTCTTGCCTTTTTCAATTAAATTTTTAACAATTGTGTCTAATTCTTCGGTAATAATTTCTCTGGAATTAAAATCAACAGGAATGGAAACCGTATCAACGCTTAATAAATTTGAACCTTTATATACAGAATAATGAGTATCTGCTGAAGCTAAAATCACCATTTCACTTAACGAAGCATTGTATTGCTTTTTGTATAGATTTCTGTAAATCCATAATGCCTGAATATTTGCTTCGGTTCCCCCAGTAGCTATATAACCATCATATTCATTTTCTTTAGCTTTAAAAATATCAACAGCCAAAACTTCAAGTACTTCGCGTTCCAAAGCTTGCGACCCTTTAAATGCCTCTTCACTTTTCCCTAAAGTATGACAGCCAATATTGTTTGGGTTTGCGATAAACGATTTTAAAAGCGGTGAAACATCTAAAAATGCACCTGTTGTATTAAACACATTTTCGTCTAATTTAGAAACCGGATAGCCCAAATATTTACTTGTTTGAAAATTCACATTGGCATTTAAAGCTTGGTCAATTCTCGCTATTAATTTTTCTTTTGAATGTTTTTTCCAGTATTTCATCTGTAATATTTTATATTATATTTAAAAAAAAGCTATAAAAAAGCTATTTTTTATACATTTCGCAAAAGTACATAATTATTGTTAGTAAAAGTGTTTTTAAACGACTCATTTATTTCGAAATAGATTCAAATTAAAATAGTATTTTTAAATTTTAAATTACATTACTTTTTGGAGTTAGAAATTCAAATAAAGTCGTTACCAAATCAGCCTGGCGTTTATCAGTATTACGATAAAAATGGGGTGATTTTATATGTTGGAAAAGCAAAAGATTTAAAAAAAAGAGTTGCTTCTTACTTCACAAAAAACCATGATTACGGTAAAACAAAAGTGCTGGTTAAAAAAATATTCAGCATTAAACATATTGTTGTTAATACCGAAACAGATGCGCTATTACTTGAAAACAACCTGATAAAAAAGTATCAGCCACGTTACAATGTAATGTTGAAAGACGACAAAACCTACCCTTGGATTTGTATAAAAAAAGAACGTTTTCCACGCATTTTTTTAACTCGAAATGTTATTAAAGACGGTTCTGAATATTACGGCCCATATACTTCGGTAAGAACTGCAAAAGCATTGCTGGACCTAATTAAAGAGTTGTATTTACTGAGGTCTTGTAATTATGATTTAAGTGAAAAAAATGTGTTAAATGAAAAATACAAGGTTTGCCTAGAATTTCATATTGGAAATTGCAAAGGACCTTGTGAAAATTTGCAAACCGAAGAAAACTATAATGATGATATTGTTGCAATTCGAAATATTGTAAAAGGAAATTTTAGAGAAGCTATCAAAACTTTTGAACATTTAATGATGCAGTTTTCAAATGAAATGGAATTCGAGGAAGCTCAAAAAATCAAAGAAAAAATAAATTTACTAGCAAATTATCAGGCAAAATCTACTGTTGTAAATCCTTCAATTACAAATGTTGATGTTTTTTCAATTGTTTCTGATGAAAGCTATAGTTATATCAATTTTTTTAAAATTTCAAACGGGGCTATTATTCAGTCTCATACCTCTGAAATAAAGAAAAAACTGAATGAAACCGATAAAGAATTATTAGAACTTGCAATTATTGAATTTAGGCAGCGTTTTAATTCACAATCTAAAGAAATTTACGTGCCTTTTGAAGTTGAATTGGGTGAAAACATAAAAGTTACTGTGCCTAAATTAGGAGATAAGTTAAGAATAGTTGAATTGAGCATTAGAAATGCAAAATACTTTAGACAGGATAAATTAAAACAAATTAAAATTATTGATCCAGACAGGCATGTAAACAGAATTATGGAACAAATGCAAAAGGATTTAAGGTTAACAAAACAACCTCGCCATATTGAATGTTTCGACAACTCAAACATACAAGGAACCAATCCTGTCGCAGCTTGCGTGGTTTTTAAAGACGGTAAGCCAAGTAAAAATGACTACAGACATTTTAATATAAAAACTGTTGATGGCCCCGATGATTTTGCTTCTATGGAAGAAGTTGTTTTTAGGCGTTACAAACGTTTACTTGATGAAGGATCCGATTTGCCTCAACTAATTGTTATTGACGGTGGAAAAGGGCAACTGTCTTCAGCATTAAAAAGTTTAGATATTCTTGGTTTAAGAAATAAAGTAGCTATTATTGGAATTGCAAAGCGTTTGGAGGAAATTTATTATCCTAATGACTCCATCCCTTTATATTTAGATAAAAAATCCGAAACCCTTAAAATTATTCAGCAATTAAGAAATGAAGCCCACCGCTTTGGCATTACACATCATAGAAATAAACGAAGTAAAAGTGCACTAAACAACCAGTTAGAACAAATTTCTGGTATAGGTGAACAAACTGTTGTATCTTTATTAAAACATTTTAAATCGGCAAAAAGAATTTCAGAAGCATCTATGGATGACCTAGAAAAGTTGATTGGAAATTCAAGAGCTACTAAAGTTTATAACTTTTTTCAAAAGAATAATTAAATATGAAAAAGCTAATTTTAATCGTTTTTTTACTTTTCACAAGTTTGCTGATTTCTCAGGAAATTTGTGAAAAAAAAGACATTAAAGTAGGCTTGGTTCTTAGTGGTGGCGGTGCAAAAGGATTTGCACATGTCGCAGTTTTAAAAGTTTTAGAAGAAGCCGGAATTAGAGTAGATTATATTGGCGGAACCAGTATGGGAGCAATTGTTGGAGCCTTATATGCTTCTGGCTATACAGCAAATCAACTGGATTCCATTATTAAAACCGTTGATTTTGATCAAATTTTATCAAATAATACCCCACGAAAATCTAAACCGTTTTATGAAAAGGAAGATGGCGAAAAATATGCCATAACCTTACCAATACGAAAACGAAGTATTGGCATTCCAAAAGCAATGTCTGAAGGGCAAAATGTACTCAATTTATTAACTGAATTAACCCAACATGTAAATAGCATTCAAGATTTTAATAAACTTCCAATTCCATTTCTATGTATTGCCACAAATTTGGAAACTGGTGAGCAGGAAATATTAAATCAAGGTTTTTTACCATTAGCAGTAAAGGCAAGTGGAAGTTTACCAACAATATTAGCGCCTGTTGAAATTGATGGAAAACTGTTCACCGATGGTGGTGTTGTCAATAATTTTCCTGTTGAAGAAGTAAAAGCAATGGGGCCCGATATTATAATTGGAGTTGATATTCAAAGCGGATTGAGCAGCAAAGAAGAATTGAATTCAGCAGTAAAAATTTTAAATCAAATAATTGGCTTTCAAATGTACAATACACTGGAAACTAAATATAGTATGGTTGATTTGTTGATTAAACCCAATTTAAATAAGTACAACGTATTGTCATTTGATAAAATTGATGAAATTATGAAGCAAGGTGATTCTTCTTCAAGAGCCAATATGAATCAATTATTAGACATTGCAAAATGCCAGACAAAAACAATACCAACCAAAAATACAACTTCAGATTATAAAAAATTCCATATTTCAAAAATTGAAATAACTGGTAATAAACATTATACACGATCGTATATTTTAGGTAAATTAAATTTAAAACAAAAAGACACAACCAGCTATAAAAGCTTAGTTGAAAGTGTAAATAATTTATCATCTACAGGCAATTTTGAAATTATACAATATGAAATCGATGAATATGAGGATGGGAATGTTATAAAATTCAATGTTAAAGAAACTGATGTTTTTAACTTATTAAAATTAGGCATTCATTATGATGATTTATATAAAACAGGTGTTTTGTTAAATCTAACTTCTAAGCACTTACTTTTTAAAAATGATATATTTTCTGCCGATTTGGTTTTAGGAGATAATTTAAGGTATAATTTAAATTATTTTATCGACAATGGTTTCTATTGGAGTTTTGGGCTTAAGTTTCGTTACAATACTTTTAATGAAAATGTAAAAATTGCCTCAGAAAATACAAATAAAATTAATTTAGATTATGAAGATTTTACAAATCAAGCCTATGTTCAAACCGTTTTTAGTCGGAAATTTGCCATAGGAGCGGGAATAGAACAAAAAAGGGTTATTGCTTCAACTGAAACAATTAATGCGTATGAAGATGCTTTTTATGACCGTAGCAACGATAAATTGTATTTTGATAAATCTAATTACTTTAACCTGTTTGCCTATTTAAAATTAGACACTTACGATAAAAGTTATTTTCCAAAAGAAGGTTTATTTTTAGATACGGGGATGTTATATTATACAACGTCCTCAGATTTCACTAATACTTTTACACCCTTTATTCAATTAAAAGCTAATTTTGGTATTGCAACAACTGCGTTTAATAAATTAACATTTCATTTTTTTTCAGAAGCAGGATTCACAGTTGGTGATAATGAAAATAGAGCATTAACCTATAATGTAGGAGGTTATGGCAAAAATTTCATCAATAATTTTACACCTTTTTTCGGATATGATTTTGCAGAACTTAATGGTGATGGTTTTTTAAAATCTGGTTTAACGCTGAGATATGAGTTTATTAAGAAAAATTATTTTTCTTTGACAGGAAACTATGCAAGGGTTGGTGAAGATTTATTTAAAGAAGGAAAGATATTTGAGAATACCATGTCTGGTTATATGTTTGGTTATGGATTAGAAACCTTTTTAGGACCTGTAGAAGTACATTACACCTGGTCGCCAGACCATAATGATAATTATTGGTATTTTAATATTGGGTATTGGTTTTAAAAAAGCCCTGCAATGAAGCAGGACTTTTATAGATATTGTTTGATTGCCTTATTCAAGAATTTCACCGGCAGCATTGGTAAAATCAAATCTTAAATATTGATAAGCATCTCTTGGTAAAATTTTAATCCACTTTTTGTATTTTGCAAACCATCTTTGTTGTATTGATGGAATTCCTTTTTTTAAGTAAGCAGCTATAAAAGGATGTGTATTTAAAATAATCTTTTTATGCTCCTTTAAAATAATTAGTTTGTCAAGTTCAGCTTCAATTTTATCAATTAATACTATTGGAGCTTCAACTTCACCTTCTCCACTTGGATTAGGCTCGTGTGTTTTAATAACCAACTCAGGTCTAACTCGTTGTCTTGTAATTTGAACCAATCCAAACTTACTTGGTGGCAATATTTTGTGTTTTGCTCTATCAAATGCCATTTCAGCCTTTAAATGATCATAGAGTTTTTGTCTATGTTCAGGCGTGTGCATATCAATAAAATCTACAACAATAATACCTCCCATATCTCGTAAACGTAATTGTCTGGCAATTTCTGATGCAGCAATTAAATTGACTTCAAGTGCTGTATCGTCTTGGTAAGCAGCTTTATTTGAACGGTTACCACTATTTACATCAATTACGTGAAGTGCTTCAGTATGTTCAATTACCAAATAAGCACCTTTACTCATAGAAACAGTTCGTCCAAATGAGGTTTTAATTTGACGTTCAATTCCATATTTTTCAAAAATAGGAACTTTAGATTTATACAATTTTACAATTGACTCTTTTTCAGGAGCAATTTCTTGTAAATATTCTTTAGTTTCTATAAACATAGTTTCATCATTAGTGATAATGCTTGTAAAAGAATCATTAAACATATCTCTTAAAATTGAAGAGGCTCTATTCAATTCACTTAATACTTTTACGGGTGTTTGATGTGCTTTAATAGTTCTATTTTTTTACACATTGCAATCCATCTTTCTACAGAGTTTTGTAAATCTTTATCTAAATCTGCAACTTTTTTATTTTCAGCTACAGTTCGAACAATTACTCCAAAACCTTTAGGTTTAATGCTTTTTACGAGTCTTTTTAAACGTTCTTTTTCTTCAGTATCCTAATTTTTTGAGAAATGGAAACTCTGTCAGAAAAAGGAACTAAAACAATATATCTACCTGCTATTGAAATCTCGGAACTTATACGAGGTCCTTTGGTAGATATTGGTTCTTTTACAATTTGTACTAATAAATTTTGACCTGTTTTTAAAACATCAACAATGCTTCCATCTTTGTCAATATCTTTTTCAAATGAAAATTTTTTAAAGAGAAATCTTTAATTTTACCTGTACTAATACCTTTTATGAATTTATTTAAAGAATTTAATTGCGCTCCTAAATCATGATAATGCAAAAAACCATCTTTTTCATAACCTACATTTACAAATGCAGCATTTAACCCGGCAATAGCTTTTCCGGATTTTGGCTATAAAAACATCTCCAACCGAGAATTTATTTTCATTTGATTCTTTGTGTAATTCAATTAATTTTCCATCTTTTAATAAGGCAAAATCAATATCAGAGGAGTTCGATCGAATAATTAATTCTTTTTCACTCTAATTAATTTTTATGTTCAAATAATTAAGTATTGAACGATTTATAATAATTTTCACAGGATTTTAACCCGTAACAATATTTGCAAGGTAAATGCAAATATCTATTTCAATGAACTTTTAATTTAAAAAGAAAAAGTAGTTATAGCTTACTTTTTCTTTTTGTGACGATTTGCTCTCGCTCTTTTTTTACGTTTGTGCGTTGCAACCTTATGTCTTTTTCTTTTTTTACCACTTGGCATAATAAATGTTGTTTTTTGATTAATAATTATTTTGCTACTTATTACTTAACGTTACATTAGTTTTTACGCCTTCAACAAATACTTTTGCAGGTTTAAATGCAGGTATATTGTGTGCAGGAATTTTAATAGTAGTATTTTTTGAAATGTTTCTTCCAGTTTTTTCAGCTCTTGTTTTAATTATAAAACTACCAAATCCTCTTAAATAAACATTATCTCCTTTTTCTAATGAGGTTTTTACTTCTTCCATAAACGTTTCAACAGTTGCTTGAACATCTCCTTTTTCAATTCCTAATTTATCTGAAATTTTTGCTACTATATCTGCTTTCGTCATTTTTATTATTTTATATATGTTATTATAAAATTTAAGAGGCAAATATAGGAATTTAAAAATCAATATTTCAAAAGCTAATTCATTAAAATTTAATCATTTAAAAGATTTATTTTTGTATTTTACAATAAATAGTAATGAAATTTTCTAAAACATTAATCTACTGGTATTTACAAAATAAAAGAGATTTACCTTGGCGCAACACCAACAATCCTTACTACATTTGGCTTTCGGAAATTATTTTACAACAAACACAGAGTTGACCAAGGAATGCCCTATTATATTAAGTTTATAGAACAATTTCCTACAGTTTTTGATTTGGCAAAAGCTTCTGAAGAGCAGGTTTTAAAACTTTGGCAAGGTTTGGGTTATTATTCAAGAGCCCGAAATTTACATTCTACAGCCAAATATATTGTAAATGAACTTGAATGGAAAATTTCCATCAACTTATCAGAATTGATAAAATTAAAAGGTGTAGGTGATTATACGGCATCGTGCCATTGCTTCTATTTGTTTTAATGAAGCAACAGCTGTTGTAGATGGAAATGTTTATAGAGTTCTTGCTCGTTATTTTGGAATTTATACACCTATTAATACACCAAAAGGAATAAAAGAATTTAAACTATTGGCGCAAACAGTTAATTGATGCATCAAAAATCCAGGAACATACAACCAAGCTATTATGGAGTTTGGAGCTCGCATGTGTAAACCACAAAATCCTGATTGTGAAATTTGTCCGTTAAATAATAGTTGTGTTGCTTTGGGTCAAAATAAGGTGAAAGAGTTACCTGTTAAAGAAAAAAAATTGACCATTAAAAAGAGGTATTTTAATTATTTAGTGATTCAAACGCCAAGACAATAAAACTAAAATTGTACAACGAAAAAAAGGTATTTGGTTAAATCTGTATGAATTTCCACTGATAGAAACCTCGAATGAAATTGATGAAAAAGAATTAATGCAACACAAATATTTTGATGATTTGTTTAAATCTAAATCAACTTCAGTAAAACTTTTTAACAAAGAAGTAATTATGCACAAATTAACACATCAACATATCAATACTAAATTTTGGATTGTGAATACTTCAGAATCATCCAGTTTCAAAACCAACTGGAGTGAAATTCACACATTTCCAGTTTCAACATTGGTTGATAATTTTTTAAAGGGCTTTAAAACAAACTAATTTTTTTAGTACTTTTGATTATTAATACTTTACTTTTAAAAAATGGCTGGCACAGTAAATAAAGTGATTTTAATAGGACATTTAGGAGACGAAGTGAAAATGCATTATTTTGATGGCGGAAACGCAATTGGACGCTTTCCGTTGGCAACAAATGAAGTTTTTACAAATAAACAAACCGGAGAAAGAGTAACAACTACAGAGTGGCATAATATTGTAGTTCGAAATAAATTAGCTGAAATTTGTGAAAAATATTTAAGCAAAGGTGACAAGGTGTATTGTGAAGGGCGAATTAAAACCCGTCAATGGGAAGGTGAAGATGGAGTAAAAAGATTTACTACTGAAATTCATGTTGTTGATATGACTTTTTTAACCACTAAAAAGGATTTAAACACTCCAAAACAAGAAACACCTCCAACAATTGCCGAAAAACCTAAAAAAGAAACTTCAATAAATAGCGAAGTTGAAGATGATGATTTGCCTTTTTAAGTTTAATTAAATTGAAAACCTTTGGATCCTGAACCCTCATTTTTATTCATTATTTTATTTGAAAGCTTTAATTATTGGCTTATTTTAAGCATTGCTGTATTGTTTTTTTTATTGTTGCTCTCGGCATTGGTTTCTGGCGCTGAAGTTGCTTTTTTTTCATTGTCACAGGTTGAATTAGACAAAGCCTTAGAATCTAAATCATCCAATCAAAAAACAGTTGTGAACTTGCTAAAAAATCCACAGAAATTATTAGCAACCATTTTAATTTCAAACAACTTTATCAATATTTTAATTGTATTAATTTTCGCCTATATTGGAGAAACTATTTTTAAAGATATTACACCATCATATTTTAAAGTTTTTAATTGAAGTAGTTTTAGTTACATTTTTAATTTTATTATTTGGTGAAGTTTTGCCAAAAGTTTACGCCACTAGAAATGCTCTAAAATTTGCTACAATAATGGCTTTCCCTTTAAACATATTAAATTCAATTCTTACAATAATCAGTTTACCTTTAATGAATTTAACAAACTTTATTGAAACCAAATTAGGCAAAAAGAAGTCAAGTTTATCAGTTGCAAAATTATCTCAGGCCTTAGAATTAACTTCAGATAAAGCAACCACAGAAGATGAACAGAAAATTTTACAGGGAATTGTAAATTTTGGAAATACAGAAACAAGTGAAATTATGATTCCGCGTATGGATATTTTTGCAATTTCTAACACTGAAAATTTTAGTGATGTAATTTCCAAAATAGCAGATAAAGGGTATTCAAGAAATCCTGTATATCATGGAAGTGTTGATGAAATTGTTGGGGTTTTGTACGCAAAAGATTTGTTACCTTATTTGCATAAAAAAGATTATAATTGGCAAAAATTAATTAGAGAACCATATTTTGTGCCTGAAAATAAAAAATTAGATGATTTGTTGAAAGAATTTCAGGAAAAGAAAAATCATTTAGCAATTGTTGTTGATGAATATGGCGGTACCTGTGGAATTATAACTTTAGAGGATGTAATTGAAGAAATTGTTGGAGATATTAATGATGAATTTGATGAGGACGATAGTTCATATTCGAAAATTGATGAAAATAATTTTCTTTTTGAAGGAAAAACGAATTTAAAAGATTTTTATAAAATTTTAAATATAACAAACACTACAATTTTTGAAGAAAACCAAGGAGAATCTGAAACAATTGCAGGATTTGTATTAGAAATTTACGGCAAATTTCCAAAAAGAAATGAAGTAATTAAGTTTCAAAACTATGCTTTTAAAATTGAAGCCATGGATAAAAAACGAATTAATAAAATCAAGGTAACAATTCACTAGACTTAAAGCCTAAACTATAATGAAAATTTTTAGTGTTTTTTTTATTTTAACCTTGCTTTTACTTTCTTGTAAAAATGAAACTTTACCAAAACCTAAATCGTATTTAAAATTACAATATCCACAAAACACCTATGTAAAATTGACTTCTGAATGCCCATTTAGTTTTGAAATTTCTAAGTATGCCAACATTAATATTCAAAACAACTGCTGGGCAAAAATTGAATATCCAAATTTAAAAGCCACCGTTCATATCACTTACAGAAATGTTGATGGCAATTTAAATGAAATTTTGAAAGAAGTAGAAAAACTCACTTTTGAACATACCATAAAAGCTGACGCCATAAGTGATCGGCCTTATGATAATTTTCAAAAAAAAGTATTTGCAAAATTGTACAATGTTGATGGAAATGTTGCCACCAACCTTCAGTTTAGAGCAACAGACAGTTTGAAACATGTAATTACAGGAGCTTTGTATTTTTATACAAAACCAAATTACGACTCTATATTACCTGCAATAAAATATATTGAAAAAGATATGGAACATTTGATTGAAACTTTAGAATGGCAATAAATGAAAACCAATAGTTATAGATATAATAAAACAATAAGAATTTGGGTTTTAATAGGCATAATTATGCTAATTGGACAAGTTATTCTTGGAGGAATTACTCGTTTAACAGGGTCAGGGCTTTCAATAACCAGCTGGGATATAGTTACTGGAGTTGTACCTCCTTTAAATGATGAACAGTGGTTACAAGCTTTTGAAGCTTACAAGGAAACACCTCAGTTTCATAAAATTAATTCAACATTCAATGTAAAAGATTTTAAGTTTATATATTTCTGGGAATATTTTCACAGGCTTTGGGTAAGAGCTTTAGGGTTTATATTTTTAATTCCTTTTTTAATTTTTATAACTAAAAAACAAATTGATACATACTTAGTTAAACGACTAGGACTCGTAGTATTTTTAACAATTTTAACGGCTTCAGCCGGTTGGATTATGGTGCAAAGTGGTTTAATTAATAGACCTTGGGTAAATGCATACAAGTTAACCATTCATTTTATGTTGGCATTATTGGTAATATGGGCTATGGTAAAAACATTGGCCGATGTTTATAATTTTGGAACTTCAAAAAAAATAATTTCAACCACAATTATTCCACTAACTATTATAATTACTTTAATTCAAATGATTTTTGCTGGCTTAATGGCAGGAATGCGCGCAGGGTTATATTATCCAAGCTGGCCAGATATGAACGGTGAATTGGTGCCTAATGTTTTATTAATAGGTACAAATTGGAATTGGGCAAATATGATTAATTACGACAGCTATTTATTTGCACCTGCATTTGTGCAATTTACACACAGAATACTTGCGTATCTTTTACTTGTTTTAGGGTTATGGATGTTTTTGAAATTAAAAAATGAAATTGATTTGTTTTCTAAAAAATGGTTAAACCTAACTTTACTATTGTTAATTACGCAGGTAGTATTAGGAGTTTTAACAGTGTTGAATGTTGAAGGAAAAATTCCACTTTTTTATGGAGTGGCCCACCAATTTATTGGTTTGCTATATTTTATTAGCTTATTATTTTTAAAATATTCTGTAAGAAAAATAAAGGCATAAAAAAAGCCTCAATAAATTGAAGCTTTAAATTTTTTAATTTGAGTTCTCTAAGATTACTCAGCTACAACAGCTGTAGTGTCAATAGCAACTTCAACAGCAGTAGTGTCAACAGCAACTTCTTCAATAACTTCTTCAACTACTACCTCTTCAGCAGGAGCTTCTTCTTTTGGAGTTTCTTTACAAGAAATAACAAATACACTAACTAATGCAATTGCTAATAAAAATTTAATTTGTTTCATGATTTTTAGATTGATTTTTATTCGAGTACAAATTAACAACAAAATTTTTATATTATTACAAAAAAAAATCCAATATTTTTTTCATATTTTTTTAAACACTCCTTTTTTATTGTTAACAATACCCTAATACATGTATTTCAATCAATATAATTCATAATTTCATATTTCTAAAATTTGTAAAAACCCAATAATTATGGGTGTTTTTCAATTATTTGACAAATAGTTATGCAAATTAAATCAAATTGAAAAATGTGTTAAAAAATTAAAAAAAGCATCATTGGATATGTTTTTTAACATTCTTTTTTAGAGAAACTAACCTCCTTTTGTGTTAAACTACATTAAAAATTTTCCAAAAACTACTTTGCGAAATGAAAAAGTTTCTTGAAATAGCTAAAACAGCAGTTGAAGTTTCTTAAATTATTATGAAGAAATACTATCTTTTAAAATTTCATTTAAAGGTTTAACATTGTTAACTGAA
Source organism: uncultured Flavobacteriaceae bacterium (assembly GCA_963712085.1). Classification (GTDB taxonomy): domain Bacteria; phylum Bacteroidota; class Bacteroidia; order Flavobacteriales; family Flavobacteriaceae; genus Lutibacter. The sequence goes on from CAVQGP010000001.1 coordinate 245,826, forward strand.
TACAAATCACCTCCTGCTATTCCATTTATTTTAGCAACAATATCATCTTCTGAAAGTTTGTTTGTATCATAAGTAAACTGACCCTTTCCAGATTCAAAATCTACTTTTGAATATGAAATCCCATTTACTTTTGATAGTTTAGATTCAATAGTTCTAGCGCAACCAATTTCACAAGTCATTCCTTCAATTTCAACTTCAATGCTTTTATTATTTGCAGCAACATCTAGTTTTATTTCTTCCTTATTTTCATTAATTTTTTCCTTTTTAATTTCATTACAAGAAATAAATAATAAGGAAACAATCGTTATGGTTATAAACCTTTTCATAAGCATCAACATTTTAGTTATTTCCCACAAAATTAAAAACTAATCCTTTTAAATCCGAATATTTAACAGAATTTTGCACTTTTAATAATTATAATGGATAACAAAAATTTACGCTGGGTATATTTATTAATTCTTTCATTAGTTTGGGGAAGTTCATTTATTTTAATGAAAAAAGCCCTTATTGGGTTAACTCCCATACAGGTTGGGGCTTTGAGAGTTTTAATAACAGCAGTGTTTTTATTGTTAATTGGTTTTAAACACTTATTTAAAATTAATAGAAGGCATTGGTACTACTTATTATTAAATGGTGTTATTGGGAACTTTATTCCAGTTTTTTTATTTGCGTATGCAATTGAGCATATTGATAGTTCAATTGCTTCCATATTAAATTCCTTAACGCCTTTTAACACTTTAATATTTGGCGCTCTTGTTTTTGGTTTTAGCTTTAAACGAAATCAATTAATTGGTGTTTTAGTTGGTTTAACTGGTACAACAATGCTTATTCTAAAAGGTGCAGAAATTAACCCCTCACAAGATTATTCGTATTCGGGGTTAATTTTATTTGCAACCATTTGTTACGCTTTCAATGTAAATATTTTGAAAAAGTACCTTCATGATTTAAATGCTTTAAGTATAACTGTCGGAAATTTTTTATTGTTAATCATTCCAACACTAATTGTGTTATGGTCTACAAATTTTTTTACTACTTTTGAAATTACTGATACTAGTAAAACGGCACTGCTTTACATTTCAATTTTAGCAATTTTTGGAACCGCTTTAGCGAAAATTATGTTTAACAGATTAATTCAAATTTCAGATCCCGTTTTTTCATCATCAGTAACCTATTTAATTCCAATAATAGCTATAGGCTGGGGAATTTTAGATGGAGAAAAAATTTCCTTTTTCCAATTTTTTTCAGGTTTGGTAATTTTACTTGGTGTTTATTTAGTGAATAAATCAAAATAAAAAACGACCCAATTTCTTGAGTCGTTTTACTATATAATTTAATGTAAATGTTTATTCGAAATCACTTTCGGAAACACCTTCATTAACTTTCGCTTCTATTAATTTAAATTCAACTACTTGTGGTCCTAAATTTCCTGATTTTGTTGCTGGAAATAATACACCACTGAATGCTTTATAGTCACTATAAGTTGATTCTTGATTTTGTGTTTGACCTTGTATGGATACCACCTGAGTTTCTTTTACTTTTAAACCTGTTGTTACATCAAAATAAACATTTGAAGATACAATTTCACCTTTGGTCGAAAGAACATACATGTCTTTACCATCAATGTTTTCAATACCTGATAATTTGGTATTTTCATTGTTTAGTAACCCCATTTCTGTAAAAGTACCTAAAGTGTAGCTCATCTCATTTGCCATTGCCGGAGGAAGTGGTTGTTTATTCATGGTAACAGCATCTTTAGTCATTACAATTTTTGCCAAAACATTGCCACCCATGCTCATGGTATTTGCATATTTATCAGCTGTTCTTTTTTCAGTAGATAAAATTGTGCTTCCCATAGCAGTTGCTTCATAAGTGGTTAAAGTACTTGTAAGTGCTTTAATTTTGTCGAGCCCTCCAATAGCACTAAAATAATTGTTTATCACAGTTTCTTTGGTTACACCTGCTGGAATTGGTTTGGTCATTTCTGGTTTACCTGTTGGGTTGCCTTCCTTATCAAAATAATTAATTTTGTAAGGTGATTTTTCTAAATTAGGCAATACATCTAAAGCTTTTCCAACAATAACAATTCTTGCATTGTCTGAACTAAAATATTTTTGAGAAACACGCGCAATATCATCAATAGTTACAGCATTTATTTTATCTAAATAAGTTTCATAAAAATCTTCGGGTAAATTATTAATTTTTATATTTAAAGCATATCGAGCAACGGTTTCTGGTTTTTCAACATTTCTAACAAAGCTTCCTGTGTATGCAGCTTTCGCTAAATTTAATTCCTCTTCTGTTACTTTTGTATCTCTTATTTTTTTTATTTCTTCAATAATTTGTACTGCAGCGCTATCTGTTACAATATTACGTACTTGAGCAGAAGCAGTAAATAATGCGGCCGTTCTTTCGTTACTGTCTATTGTTGAATAAGCGTCATAAGTATAACCTTTATCCTCACGTAAGTTTAAAAACAATCTGCCATCGACCACCACCACCAAGAATAAAGTTGGTAAGTTTTATTGCAAAATAATCTGGGTTGTTCATTTTTAATTGAACAGTACTCAACACAGTAACATCAGATTGTACTGCATTTGGCATATCAACAAAATCAATTTCAGTTTCAGAAACATTAGTAACTGGTGGTATTGCATAAGTTGGTACTTCACTACTTTTCCAATTACTGAAATTTTTGGTCACTAAGCTTTTAACTTCCTTAAAGTTCACGTCTCCAACAATTACTAAATAGGCATTATTTGGTTTGAAATAAGTAATATAAAAAGTTTGAACATCAGCTAAAGTAACATTGTCAACAGTTGCTATTGACGTGTATTCACCATAAGGATGGTTTTTCCCATAAGCCAATAAACTTTGAACCCTGCTTGCAATATTTTGTACGCTATTTTCGCCCGATTTAATTCCGTCTTTTAACAGGTTTGCTTCTTTGTCAAACTCTTCTTGAGTAAATATTGGATTTTGAGTGGCATCAGCCATTAATTCTAATACTCTTGGAAAATATTTCGACAAAGAACTCATTCTGGCACTTTGACTTCCAAAGGAAATATTGGCTCCTAAATAATCTACTTCTTCATTAAAGGCATCTTTACCAACATTTTTAGTTCCTGAACCTAAAAGGCTTCCTATTAAACTAGAAACGCCAGCTTTTTCTCCTTCAAAAATAGGCCCATTATCAATGGTTAAGGAAGCCGAAACACGTGGTAATTTGTGATTTTCAACCACCAAAACTTTTAAGCCATTTTTTAATTCAAATGTTTGTGGTTTCCCTAAATTAATTTTTGGAGCGGGTCCTGGTTTTGGCTGTACTGATCTGTCTATTTGTGCTTGATGCAGAAATGGTCAGAAAAAATAGTGTTATAAGGTATATAAATTTTGTTTTCATGTTGTTGTATAGTTTTATTCTATCTCTTTTTTAGGAAAATAATCTAAAACCAATCGTTGGTCTGGATTTAGATATTTTTTAGCAACTTCTCTAATTTCTTCTCTGGTTATTGAATTATAGATGTCAATTTCTGTATTAATCAAGTTAACATCATCATAAACATATAAAAAGTGGCTAATGAACCCGCAATTCCTTCTACACTTGAATTTGAATTTACATATTGATTTTCAAACTTATTTCTTAATTTTTGAAGTTCTTTTTCCGAAATTAATTCGGTTTTAAGTTTTAAAATTTCTTCATCCATTTCAGCAACCAAATCGTCTAATGTGTTTTCACCTAAAGGAAGTGCCAAAACAATATATGCTCCATAATCTTCCAACGAATAATTGAAAGCGGCAACTTGCATCGCCTTTTTCTCATCGTCAACTAATTTTTTATACAATCTTGAGCTTTTTCCGTCACTTAAAACAGTTGAAATCATATCTAAAACTCTTGCGTCACGTGTTGTCATTGCAGGTGTTCTATATACTGTAAAAACCGCAGGGATTTGAATGTTTGGATCTTCAAAAGTAACTTCTATTGGTGATGTAATTGGTTTTTCAACTACAGTTTCACGAACAACATCTTCACCTCTAGGAATACTTCCAAAATACGCTTCAATTAATTCTTTTGTGCTTTCGGTTTCAAAATCACCAGCAACTACCAAAACAGCATTGTTTGGAATGTAGAATTTTTTATTAAATGCTTGAAATTCTTCCAATGATGCTGCATCTAAATGATCTAAAGAACCTATGGTAGTCCATCGATAAGGGTGTTCCTTAAATAAGTTTTTAAATACTTGAAATGTCCATTGCCCATAAGGAGAGTTGTCGTAATTCGTTCTTTTCTCTTCTTTTACAACTTCATTTTGAGTGTCAACTCCTATTTGACTAATAACAGGATGTAACATTCTTTCAGATTCTAACCATAACCCTAATTCTAAACCATTTGAAGGGAAAACTTCATAATAATAAGTTCTATCTTGGTTTGTTGTTGCATTACCAGTACCTCCGTTAGAAGAAACTATTTTGTCCCAAACGCCTCTTTCAATATTTTCGGTTCCTTCAAATAAAAGGTGCTCAAAAAAATGAGCAAAACCCGTTCTTTCAGGGTTTTCATCTTTAGCACCAACATGGTACATTACAGTTGTGGTTACAACAGGCGCAGAATTGTCTTTATGCAAAATTACATGCAAGCCATTGCTTAAGTCATACTCTTCAAAAACAACCTTTTGCGCAAATATATTTGTACAAAAAAGCAATCCTAAAAAGCTTAAAGTAATACATTTTTTTCATTTTCAATAGTGTTTTAAATTAATGGTTGTGCGTTGTGCGCATTTGTTAAATTTTGAAGTTTTAAATTTAGCCATTTATATTCTTATACTAATAATAAACATCACCATTTTTTATAAAATTAACGAATTCTTAAGATTGAAAATTAATACGCTAATAATGAGCGATTTCTTTGTGTTAAAATTGTTTTGCGCAATCAGAAAAAAACTTTATATTTGCACCCGCCTTAATTGAAAAGGTGAATTAATTAATAAAGCGAATAAAAAACAATACTTATGTATGCAATTGTAGAAATAGCAGGGCAGCAGTTTAAAGTAGCAAAAGACCAAAAGGTTTATGTACACCGCTTACAACAAGAAGAAGGATCAAAAGTTTCTTTTGATAAAGTTCTTCTTTTAGAAAGTGAAGGTACTGTAACAGTTGGCGCCCCAGCTATCGAAGGAGCCGAAGTAACGGCAAAAATCTTAGGTCATCTTACAAGGTGATAAAGTAATCGTTTTCAAAAAGAAACGTAGAAAAGGATTTAGAAAAAAGAATGGTCACCGCCAAGCTTTAACTGAAATTCAAATTGAAACTATCGCAGCAAGTGGTGCAACAAAAAAGGCAGCAGCTCCAAAAGCAGCTCCAAAAACTGAAAAAGTTGAAGCGCCAGTAGTTGAAAAAGCTTCAGATGATTTGAATTCAATGACAGTTGCAGAATTAAAAGCTTTAGCTAAAGAAAGAGGTATTGAAGGATACACTTCTTTAAAGAAAGCTGAATTAATTGAGGCATTAACTAAATAAGAATCACAATTTTAAAACCATAACATCATGGCACATAAAAAAGGAGTAGGTAGTTCGAAAAACGGTAGAGAATCAGAATCGAAACGTTTAGGAGTAAAAATATTTGGTGGACAAGCTGCAATTGCAGGAAATATTATTATCCGTCAAAGAGGTACTTCTCACCATCCAGGTGAAAATGTATATATGGGAAAAGATCATACTTTACACGCAAAAGTTGACGGTGTGGTTAAATTCCAAAAGAAAAAAGACAACAGATCTTATGTTTCTATTGAGCCTTTTGAGGTTTAAGAAATAGCTTTTATAAAAATGAAACTCTCAAACTTAATAGTTTGGGAGTTTTTTTATACCCTTATTTTGTACATTTGCACGTTATGCATTTTTTTTACAACATACTTGTTTTAATAACTGCTTTTATTTTAAAAATAATTGCCATTTTCAATAAAAAAATAAAACTTTTTGTTGAAGGAAGAACTGAAACTTTTTCAAAGTTAATTGCTGGAATTTCAAGAGAAGATACGGTTTTTTGGGTTCATTGTGCTTCTTTGGGTGAATTTGAACAAGGGCGACCAATTATTGAAAAATTAAAAATACAATATCCAAAACATAAATTGGTAGTTACTTTTTTTTCACCTTCAGGTTATGAAGTTCGAAAAAATTATGATGTAGCCGATGTGGTTTGTTATTTACCGCTCGATTCTAAAAAAAATGCGAAACGCTTTTTAGAGCTAGTTCACCCTGATCTGGCCATTTTTGTTAAATATGAATTTTGGCCAAACCTTTTAAATGAACTTCAAAATAAAAAAGTAAAAACCATTTTAGTTTCTGGAATTTTTAACGAAAATCAAGTTTTTTTTAAATGGTACGGAGGTTGGATGCGAAAATCATTAACTGCATTTTCACATTTCTTTGTTCAAGATTATAATTCAGAAAAATTATTAAAAAGTATTCATTTACAAAATGTAACCATAAGTGGCGACACACGTTTTGACCGTGTTTTTGAAATTACAAAACAAAACAACACCCTTAATTTCATAACTGAATTTAAAAACAATACTTATACTTTAGTTGCTGGAAGCACTTGGAAAGAAGATGAAGATTTGTTAGTGGAATATATCAATAATTATGCTACAGAAAATGAAAAATTCATAATCGCCCCTCACAATATCAATGCAAAAGCTATTGAGACATTGAAAAACTCAATTTCAAAAAAAACTGTTTTGTTTTCAGACAAAGAAGATAAAACCCTAAAAGATTTTCAGGTTTTTATTATTAATACTGTAGGTATTTTAACAAAAATATACAACTATGCAAATATTGCTTATGTTGGTGGTGGCTATACAAAATCAGGTATACATAACGTATTAGAGCCAGCAACATTTGGCGTTCCAATTGTTATTGGTCCAAATTATCAAAAGTTCAATGAAGCCATTGAACTCATTGAAAATAAGGCTTGTTTTGTAGTTGATAATTCTCAAAAATTATCCGTACTTTTAAACGAATTTTATCAAGATAAACAAAAAAGAGAACTCGCAGGTAGCAATGCACTGAATTACGTTGTAAATAAAACTGGTGCTACTTCAAAAATTTTAAATTTTATAAAATGATTAGAGAAAAATTAAATAACTATTATTCATTTGTGTTTGAAAAAGAATTAATGGATGAAATTGAGCAAGTTGGCACTTATAAAAAACTGCGAGAGAATGAACTTTTAGTAGATTTAGGAGATCAGATGAAAGGAATTCCTTTGTTATTAGACGGAGCTATAAAAATTGTTCGAGAAGATAAAAAAGGAGAAGAAATTTTATTGTATTTTTTAGAAAAAGGTGATACTTGTGCAAGCTCTTTTGCAAGTGCTATTTCAAATGGAAAATGTGGTATCAGAGCCATCGCTGAAAAAGAATCTGAAATTATATTTCTTCCAAAAGATAAATTGGATGAATGGATGGTAAAATATAAATCTTGGAGAAATTTTATAATTGATAGCTACAATATTCGTCTAAATGAAATGATGGAAACAGTTGATTCTTTAGCTTTTATGAGAATGGATGAGCGTTTGTATAAATATTTAACTGACAGAGCTCAGATAATGCGTGAAACTTCATTAAATACTACACATCAAGATATAGCTTATGATATGCATACTTCTCGCGTTGTTATTTCAAGATTGTTAAAACAATTAGAGAATGAAGGGAAAATTAAGTTGCACCGAAACAAAATTGAAATTTTGCAATTTTAGCATATGTAACATAGGTTACAAAGCAACATAATTTATACGATACTTTTATAAAACTAACTAATAAATAAATTATGGACTTTATTACACAACCTTGGGCTTGGTACATTGCTGGACCAATTATAGCGTTAATTATGTTTTTATTGTACTACTTTGGTGAACGCTTTGGCGTTTCATCCAATTTAGAAACATTGTGCTCCATTGGTGGCGCAGGAAGGTTTGTTGATTATTTTAAAATTGACTGGAAACAAAATAGTTGGAATTTGATTTTTATTGCTGGTGGAATTGCTGGTGGTTTTATAGCTTCGCAATGGTTATCACCTACTGATGTTGTTGCTTTAAACCCTCAAACAATTCAAGATTTGGCAGATATTGGTATTCAAAATGCAGGAGCCACTTATTTGCCAGACGAAATTTTCAGTATAGATACAATGTTAACTTTTAAAGGCTTTTTTATTTTATTAATTGCCGGTATTATGGTTGGTTTTGGTGCCCGATGGGCAGGCGGTTGCACCTCAGGTCACGCAATTGTTGGTTTGAGCAATTTAGAGCTCCCATCGTTAATTTCTGTTATTGGCTTTTTTATTGGAGGTTTAATAATGACTTGGTTAATTTTACCCTTAATATTTTAAATAGCAGCATTATGAAATATATAAAATTTTTCTTGATAGGCATCCTCTTCGGAATTGTAATGAGTAAAGCTGAAATAATTTCGTGGTACAGAATTTACGAAATGTTTAAATTTCAATCTTTTCACATGTATGGAATTATTGGATCTGCAGTAATGATAGGTATGGTAAGCATGTTGTTGTTCAAGAAAAAAGTTGTAAAAACTTTTGAAGGCCACGAGATTCATGTAACGCCTAAAAAGATGGGTTTGTACCGTAATTTGCTTGGAGGTATTTTATTTGGACTAGGTTGGGCATTGGCTGGAGCTTGTCCGGGTCCAATGTTTGTATTGGTTGGTAAAGGTGTTGTTTCAATTTTAGTGGTTATCTTTGGTGCTACATTAGGTACTTTCTTTTACGGAGCTTTAAAAGACAAACTACCTCATTAAAAGCACTTTGAATGAAAATACATGAAATAGTTGCAAATAATTTTTCTACTATTTTTGAACCTAAAATTCAGAAGGAATTATGTGATTACGGAATTCTAAAACATGCCCAACCCGATCAAATTATTTTAGAAATTAGAAATGAGATTCATTTTATTCCAATAATTGTTTCTGGAATTGCCAAAGTAATGCGCCGCGATGGAAAAGGAAATGGGATTTTTTTGCATTATTTAACTAATAATCAGTGTAGTGCAATTGCAATCACTTATAGTTTAGAAGATAAAAAAAGCGAAATTAGAATAAAAGCTGAAAGTAATGTAACTTACATAGCTGTACCTTCAAAAATTGTAAATTCGTGGTTTTTAAATTATAATTCCTGGCGATCTTATTATTTAAAATTAAATCACAGTCAAACTTCTTTTCTTTTGGAAAGAATAAACGATATTGCTTTTGAAAATTTAGAATTTCGCTTGTTGAAATATTTAGAATATACAAGTTTGGTTCACAATGAAATAACAATAAGCAGAAAACATTTCGATATTGCTCGAGATTTAAAAGTTTCTAGAGAAGCAATTTCAAGAACTTTAAAAAAATTAGAAAAAGACGAAGTAATCATTTTAGGAAGAAATAAAATAACACTTAATTAATGCAGTTGACAGACAAGTTTGGTAGAAAAATTTCCTATTTGCGATTGGCAGTTACCGACCGTTGTAACTTGCGTTGTCAGTATTGTATGCCTGCTCACGGAATTGATATTGTTGATCGAAAAGATTTACTATCGTACAAAGAAATGTACCGAATTACGCGTGTATTGTCTGAATTAGGCGTTAATAAAGTGCGTTTAACTGGCGGCGAACCTTTTGTAAGAAAAGATTTTGTCAACTTTTTAGAATCGCTGTCGTTTAATGATAAGTTAGATGAAATAAATATAACAACTAACGGCGCATTAATTTCAAATTATATTGACAAGTTAGAAGCATTAAACATCAATGCTATAAACTTGAGCATTGATAGTTTACAAAAAGAAAAATTTTCTCAAATTACCCGAAGAGATGTTTTTGAAAACGTGTATGACACTTTTGAAAAATTAGAAAAGAGCAAGTTAAAACTAAAGTTAAACGTTGTGGTTCAATCGGGTTTTAATACTGATGAAATTATAGATTTTATTGAACTTTCAAAATACAAAGACATTGCTGTTCGTTTTATTGAAGAAATGCCTTTCAACGGTAGAGGTCAACGAAATATGGACGAAATTTGGAATTATACTAAGATTATCAATCATATTCAACAACATTATAGCGATATAACTGTGCTTCCTTCAAAAATTTCATCAACTTCAAAAAATTTCAAAATTCCAAATTATAAAGGTACTTTTGGCATTATTCCTTCATTTACGCGTACCATTTGTAACGATTGTAATCGCATAAGAATTACTGCTACCGGATTGTTTAAAAACTGTTTGTTTGATGGCGGCGTTTTTAATGTTCGTGATTTTATAAGAAACGGTGCCAGTGATGATGAATTAAAGGAATTATTTATTTCAACAGTTCATAAAAAACCTGAAAACGGTTTTGTTGCTGAGGCAGCTCGAGGGAATGATGTTTCGGAAAGTATGTCTACAATTGGAGGTTAAATTTCAATTAAAAAATAAGAACGCTTTAAAATTGATAACAAACAAAACACGTATTAAAATTTGCTGTATTAGCAGTATTCAAGAAGCGCAAATGGCCATTAAGGCGGGCGCATCGGCCTTGGGTTTGGTTGGTTTTATGCCTAGTGGTCCCGGAATTATATCTGATGAATTAATTGCTGAAATTGCAGCTTTTACCCCTAAAAATATTGACACTTTTTTATTAACCAGCGAAACTTCGGTTGATAAAATAATTGAGCATCATTCAATAGTAAATACCACAACTATTCAAATTGTTGATGCTTTAACAAAAGGCAATCACTTGGAATTAAAAAAAGCTTTGCCAAAAACTAAAATTGTGCAAGTTTTACATGTTTTAGATAAAAATTCAATTGAAGAAGCGCTGGAAATTTCAAACTTTGTAGATACAATTTTGTTAGATAGTGGAAACCCAAATTTATCAGTCAAAGAACTAGGTGGAACTGGTAGAGTTCATAATTGGGAAATCAGTAAAAAAATTGTTGAAAAAGTAACTATCCCAGTATTTTTGGCAGGCGGTTTAAATGCCACAAACGCTTTTAAAGCCATTCGGGATGTAAATCCATATGGATTGGATTTATGCAGTGGTGTAAGAACAAATGGGAAGTTAGACGGACATAAATTAACAGCATTTTTTAAAGCTTTAAAATAAGACTATGGATTTAATTACAGTAAATAACGCCTTACAAATTATACTAAATCAATCCGTAGATTATGGTATTGAAGAGATTGATTTCCTAAATTCAGTTGGACGAGTTTTAAAGGAAGATATTATTGCTGATCGCGATTTTCCGCCATTTAATAGAGTTAGTATGGACGGAATTGCAATTGCCATAGAAGCTTTTCAAAATGGACAAAGAGCTTTTGAAATTGAAGGTGTTCAAGCCGCTGGAAGTCCGCAATTAACCTTACAAAATAAGACACATTGTATAGAAGCAATGACTGGAGCCGTGTTGCCAAAAGGTTGTGATGCTGTAATTCAATATGAATTGTTAACCATAAAAAATGGCATTGCTACTATAAATTTAGACGACGTTAAAAACTTTCAAAATATACATTTAAAAGGTTTAGACAGAACTTTTGGCGATGTGCTAATTGAAAAAAATACCCTTATTTCGGCTGCTGAAATTAGTGTTTTTGCAACGGTAGGGAAAACTGATATAAAAGTGGCAAAACATCCAAAAGTAATGATTGTTTCTACAGGAAATGAGCTGGTTGCGGTCAATGAAATTCCAGAAGCACATCAAATTAGAAGAAGCAATGTTTTTGCTTTGGTATCCTTGCTTAAAAAATTAAATATCAATGCTGAAACAGCTCATATTTTAGACGATAAAACAGCTTTAAAAGCTAAGATTGATTCTTTTTTAAATGATTATGATGTGTTAATTTTTAGCGGTGCGGTTTCAAAAGGAAAATTTGATTTTATTCCAGAAGTATTAGCTGAACTTGGTGTTGAAAAATTATTTCATCAAGTAAAACAACGTCCGGGAAAACCTTTTTGGTTTGGAAAAAAAGCGAGAAAAGTTGTTTTTGCTTTTCCAGGAAATCCGGTTTCAACATTTGTAAGCTGTTTAAAATATTTCACGCCATGGTATCAAAAATCTGTTGGCCTAAATGTTGATACCCAACAAAAAGCAATACTTTCTGAAGATTTTTATTTTAAACCCAATTTAACTTATTTTTTACAAGTAAAATTGCATCAAAATAATGGAATATTATATGCCAGCCCTGCCGCTGGAAAAGGCTCAGGAGATTTGGCAAATTTAGTTGATGCCGATGCTTTTTTAGAATTACCCGATGATAGATCAAACTTTGAAAGGGGTGAACTATTTCCAATAATTATTTATAGGTAATTTTAGAATTAAAACAACTTTTTTATTCGAACTTGAAACGTACTTTTTTGCCTACAATTTTAAAAATTTACTATGAAAATAATTTCAAAAGTACTAGTATCTATTGTGTTTTTTAAGATGCTAACTTTGAATGCGCAAACTACTAATATCGAAATTGATACATTAAATTCAGTTTCAACTTCAGCTATAAAAAAACAACGAACACTTTTGCATAAAGCCATAGTTCCTGCAAGCTTAGTTGGTATTGGTTTATTGGTAAATAACAGCAATTTTGAATATAATCTTCAAGCCGATTTACGCGATAAAGTTGGAAATGATTTTCAAACTTCTGTAGATGATTATTTGCTTTTTGTTCCTGTAGTTCAAATGTATGCAGCCGATGCTTTTGGTGTAACCGCAAAAAATCATTGGTTCGATCAAACAAAGTATTTATTTATTTCTAACGTAGTTTCAACAGGAATTTCTGAATTGTTAAAAGCAACCATTATAAAAACCAGACCTGATGGTGAGGATATGAATTCTTTTCCATCAGGGCATACAACCATTGCATTTACAAATGCAGCAGTTCTACAAAACGAATTCCAGGATACTTCAACTGTTTATGCTTATAGCGGTTATGCATTTGCCGCCACAACTGGTGTTTTTAGAATGCTAAATAACAAACATTATCTGTCTGACGTATTGATGGGTGCAGGTATTGGAATTTTTATAACTCAATTGGTTTATCATTTTGAGCCTTTTAAAAATTTCAATCCGTTTAAAAAATCAAAAGACTTTTCCTTTTTTCCACAGTATAAAGAAAGTACCTATGGTTTTTATTTTAAATACGAATTGTAATTAAAAACTAATCTTTGAAATTTGAAGGTTGAATACCAAGACCAGAATGGTCAATAAATTCCCAATTTAACAAGGTGGTTGTTTTGTAAATCTCCCTAAGTTCATTAACTAATTGAATTTTAGCTTTTTTCTTTAATTCGGTAATATTTGCAGCTTCCTTTACCTTTTTAATAGCAATCGCATTTACCTTGTTTAGTTCTTCCTTTGTAAAAGTATTAAATGTGCTTTGTTCAAAATCGTAGTAAGAAACTTTAGGCGCAATAAACACTTCAGGTTCAGGAATTTTATGAATAATTACTTTTTTATTTAAAGTATCTGTTTCAATTTTTAATTTTTTTAAATCATATGAAATTTGAATTTGCGCATTTACCACCAAAATTACTTTTTTATCGAACGAAAACTGTTCAACTAAAAAATACTTCGATTTTTCGTAATTATACATTTGCGTATAAGAACTTTCAACTACAACAAGTTTTCTAACATTTTTTACTTCATTAAGAATAATTTGAGTTTGTTCCCTTTCTTGATTAGAAATGTCATTTTTAAAGTATAAATAGGCAACTAAAATACCTATAAAAAAAACAAAGAAATAAGTAAGGCTATTTTTCATATTGATATAAAAATTGCGTGAATTTAATCTTTTTAATTTAACTTTATCAATTCAAATTAACCATAAAAGTAAATAATTGTGAGTGAATTTTCTCATATCAATAAAAAGAATCAGCCAAAAATGGTGAATGTAGGTGATAAACAAATCACCCAACGCAAAGCAACGGCCAAAGCAACTATGTTTTTAGGTTCAGCAATTATTGCACATTTTCAAAAAAATGAATTAATTACCAAGAAAGGTCCGGTTTTTCAAACAGCCATTATTGCGGGAATTCAGGCAGTAAAAAAGACTTCCGAATTAATTCCTATGTGTCACCCTTTATTAATTAATGGTGTTGATATTGATATTGATATTGTAGATAATGAACATATTGAAATTTTGTGTACAGTTGCTATTGAAGGAAAAACAGGGGTTGAAATGGAAGCCTTAACTGGGGCAAATATTGCAGCTTTAACAGTGTATGATATGTGTAAGGCCATTTCACAAAAAATGATTATTAAAGAGGTGAAACTGATTGAAAAATCTGGGGGAAAAAGCGATATAAAAAATGAATAAACATCAAAAACACGCAAAACTTACATTAAAAGAAAACGACAATTTTGCGCCAAACGAAATTGCAATTGTGGGAACTAAATGCGATGTAATTTCAAATTTAGTGCAGCAGGTTTCTGAAAAATTAAGCAACTATAAACTGGCTTATTTTGATGCGTCCCATAACGACAGTGTTGAGCCATTAAAGCTAGAAACTTTTACTTTTCATCACAAAGGAAGCGCAAAAACAACTATAAATTGTGGGGTGAATAAATTCAATCAGCGTGTACAATTTTCTCAGTACGACTTTCTATTTATCAATGGAAATCATTTCCAAGGAGCGCAGCAGCTATTAATTTTAGACAATCATAAAGTAGATTCTGTTAAAAAAAGGCTCGATCAGTTAAATAATATACAATTTGTTGTAAAATTAACAAACGACTCAAAATATTTCGATTTTTTAGAAACGCACAATCCTCAAATTAAAAACTTAATTTGTTATGAAATTGATGAAGTTGAAAAAATTGCTAAACATCTAGAAAATTTAATCAAGCAAAAAATAGCACCTGTTCAAGGTTTGGTGCTGGCTGGTGGCAAAAGTACCAGAATGGGAACCGATAAGGGCGAACTTAATTTCTTCGGAAAAAATCAACGTGAAGTTGCAATTGATTTATTGAAAAAACACCATTTAAAAACCTATTTATCGGTGCGTGAAGAACAAGAAATTACAGTAATCCATAAAATTACCGATAAGTTTATTGGCTTAGGTCCGTTTGGCGCCATTTGTTCGGCGTTTCAGGAGCATCCAAATGTGGCTTGGCTGGTATTGGCAACCGATTTACCTTTTGTGACAGATGAAGTAATTCAACTGTTGTTAAAACATAGAAATCCGTCAAAAATAGCAACTACTATAAAAGGTAAAAACAAAGATTTTCCAGAGCCTTTAATTACCATTTGGGAACCAAAAAGTTATACTTTATTGCTTAATTATTTGGCACAGGGATATTCTTGTCCACGAAAAGTATTGATTAATTCAGATGTTGAAATTGTTGAAATCGACGATGATTTAATTCGAAACATTAATACCCCAGAAGATTTTAAAAATGCACATAAAGAAATAAATGGCTAATATTTTTCATATTGTGAATGGCGATGCAGTTGCGCCATTGTTGAGAAAGTCAGGAATTGATGGTGAAATTATTATTTGGCGCGAAGCCTTATGCGATGGCCCTCTTGATATTCAGGTAGCAGGTGATGATTTTTGGAAAAAAAGATATGATTTTTTTGAAAAAGAATTGGGAATTTCCAAATTGGAATACTTTGATAAAACTATTAAAGAAATATTAAAAGCTGACGATTTTCCCGAGAATGCAGAAGTAGTGATGTGGTTTGAATTCGATTTATTTTGCCAAGTAAACCTAATGGCTCTCTGCTCTTACTTACTTCAAAATTACAGAAAAGACATTACCTATAATTTGGTTTGCACTGGAAAGGTTAAAGGAAAAGAAAAATTACAATCTTTAACTGATTTTTCTTCTGAAAACTTCAAATTATTATATGAAAATAAAATAAAAATAAGCAAAGATAATTTAATGTTTGCCGATAATTGTTGGCAAACATTTGTTGAAAATGATATTGAAAAAATAGCTGAATTTAATTTTAGTAAAAAAAAATCGAAATTTCAATACTTTCAAATGGCAATGAATCAACATTTAAAAAGATTTCCATCCAAGAACAATTTAAATGAGATTCAAAATAAAATTTTGAAAATTATCAATTTATCGCCATTTACTGCAATTGAAATTGTTCATCAATTGTTAATTTGGCAACAACAATACACTGTTTATGGCTTTGGAAATACACAGTATTTTTTGTACATTCAACAGTTAAATAAGTACTATACCATTGAAAACGAAAAGTATTATTTAAATAAGGCAGGTAAAGCAATTTTAATTGACTAATGGAAATTTTAAAATCTGAATATTTTAAGCGACAAATTACCTTACCCGAAATTGGGGAACAAGGGCAGGAACTCTTACAAAAAGCAAAAGTAGTAGTAATCGGTTGCGGTGGTTTGGGAAGTCCAATTGCTGTGTATTTAGCCGCAAGTGGTGTGGGAACTTTACATTTGGTTGATTTTGATAATGTTACAGTTTCAAATTTACATCGTCAGGTTTTTTTTAAAAAAGATGACATCCAGCACTCAAAAGTTAGTGTATTGGCGTCAGAAATTCAAAAAAGAACACCTTTCACAAAGGTATTAGTTACAAACGAAGCCATTGATAAAAATTCTATTTTGTCTTTAATTTCACGCTATGATATTGTAGTAGACGGGACTGATAATTTACAAATAAAATATTTAATAAATGATGCTTGCGTTGTTTCGAAAAAGCCATTGGTTTACGGTTCGTTGTACAAGTTTGACGGCTATGTTGCAACCTTTAATGTACTTAATGGTGACGGAGATTACACTTGTAATTTGAGAGATGCTTTTCCAACAATAGCTTCGGAAATTCCAAATTGCGAAACTGCCGGAACTATGAACCCAATTGTTGGGTTAATTGCTATGTTACAGGTAAATGAAGTAATTAAATTAATTACTAAAACAGGAAAATTATTAACAAATCAATTATTGATTTATAATGTTTTGGAAAACTCTCAATTGAAAATGAAATTGAAGAAAAATAAATCTATAAATGTTGAATCCCTATTTAAAAACTCAATTTATTTAGATGCCCACTGCAAAACTCAAGACAGTTCTTTGTTAATTTCTGCTTCAGAATTAAGTAAAAAATTATCCGATCCTATCATTGAAATTGTAAGTGTTATTAATAATGTAGACGCTCAAATTCCTTTTAAAGTTGATAAAAAATTACCTTTTAAAGATTTTGATATAGATAAGTTTATTCCCAATTTTGATAAAAATTATGTAATTGTTTGCAACAAAGGCATTAATAGTTATGATGTAACTCTTAAAATAAAATCAAAATTTCCAACTTTAAACGTTTTTAGTTTGGTTGAAGGAATTGACGGATATGTTTAATTATTGATTTGTTGAGTTTTAAAACTCACTTTCAAACTTTATTAAGGGTGCGCATTTACCCAAACTTCACCATCATCAAAATGTTCTTTTTTCCAAATAGGCACTGTTTCCTTTAAGGTGTCAATAGCAAATTCGCAAGCTTCAAATGCAGCCTTTCTATGTGCTGAAGAAACGGCAATAATTACCGGAATATCTCCAATTTTCAAAGCCCCAACGGCGTGATGAATTGCAATTTTATAAATCTCAAATTTTGCCAATGCACGATTGGCTATTTTTTGCATTTCTTTCAAAGCCATTGGTTCATAAGCACTAAACTCTAGCAAAGTAACTGTTTTATTTTTTGTTATATTTCTAACAGTTCCTATAAAGGTTACAATACCGCCACAAGAAGCTTCGTCAACAAAATGATAACAATCTTGAAGATTTAAAGTTGTTGACATAATTTTTACTGAAGTGTTTTCTGTCATTTTTTAATAAAATTCATGCAAAGTTAACAAATTAAAAAAATGTACTTTTGCCCCTTCCTAAATAATTATAAGAAAAATGAAAAAAGCATTTAGAATCGTGAGCATTTTAGAAGGAGTGTCCTATTTATTATTACTTTTTATAGCAACACCTATAAAATATTTTGCAGGCAATGAATTCTTTGTAAAATTACTTGGTATGCCTCATGGGTTGTTATTTATGGCTTATGTTGTAATGGCAATAATGTTGAAATATGATTTGAGTTGGAAAACAAAAGTGTTTGCTACTATTTTAGCTGCATCAATAATTCCTTTTGGAACATTTTATATTGATAAAAAATATTTAAGAGAGGAATCTAAAAACGGCTTTTAAAACCAGTTTTTCCTTTTGAAATAATATAACATTGCTAAAAAAATCAAAAACATCACTATCCATACGGCAAAATAACCCCATTTAAAGTTTAATTCGGGCATATACGCAAAGTTCATTCCGTAAATTCCTGCAATAAATGTCAATGGTATAAAAACAGAAGATATAACTGTTAATGTTTTCATCACTTGATTCATACGATGGCCTTGAATCGAGAAAAATAAATTAATTCTGCTTTCTAGCCTTGCCTCCATTTTATCACAATTATCCAATAAGGTTAAACACAAATCTTTTAATTCATAATAATATTTCACATGTTTTGTCTGAATTAAACTATACTCATCCCGGTCAACTTTTGAAACAAATTCTTTAATTGGGCTAATTACTTTTTTTAAAGCTTGTAATTGTGTCTTAATAATTTCAATTTCCGTTAAAATGGTAGGTGAAGGATCTGAATTAATATCAATAAGATCAAATTTCTCAACTTTATCAGAAATATCATCAATGGTTTTAAAATAGTTATCTAAAACTGCCTCTAATAATAAATACAATAAATAATCAGTAGTTCTTTCATGAGCGATACCAACTTTTTCTCTCAAACGATGTCTTACGTGGTCAAAATGATCATTTTTTTGTTCTTGAAAAGACACCAAATAATTCTCCCCTAAAATAAAACTCAATTGTTCAGAAATAATTTCATCATTCAAAGATGGCAGCATAGATTTAATTGAAAAAAACCAATAATCGTCATATTCCTGAAATTTCGGACGTTGATTAACATCTAAAATATCTTGGATAGCCAACTCATGAATTCCAACTTTTTTACATATTTCACTTATAATTTCAACGTCGTGAATACCGTGTATATTAAGCCAGTACTGTTTTGTTAAATTGGAAAAATTGTTTAATTCTCCAGCCTTTACATTTGTAAGCTCAAGAAGACCTTCCTTATTGTATTCAAATAATTGAATTCCAATTTCCTTTTCTTGTTGAAGCCCAGTAAATACAAAGTTTGTAGGATTGTGCTTTTTTCTGTTTAAAGATTTTTTACTCATTTGTAAATTTTGAGAAATATAAAATTAAACAAATTTTTTACCTATCCACCACTTACTGGTGGAATAATTGCAACAACATCACCTTCGTTTAGCACTAAAATATCCTCAGCATAATCTTCATTTACAGCAATGGCAAATTCGTGCAAATTTTTTAAAGCTGAAAATTGGGTGATTAATATTTTTTTTAACTGATTAACAGTTGTGTTATCATTTATGCTAAATAGCATATCATTTTTTCCAACCAGATCGGTAGTAATTCCAAAAAATAAAAGGTTTATTGTCATTGCTTTATTGCATTTAGTACACAAAAATAAGGCATTTCAATTTAAAGATAGGGTCGGATTTTTTAAAAATATAAAATTGTGTGATATTGGTTACAAAAATCCCTTTTTCAATAGCTAAATTTGATAATAATTCAAACTATTTTAAAAAAATGAAGTATGGTTTTATAATTGACAACCGTAAATGTATCGGTTGCCATGCTTGCACAACCGCCTGTAAATCAGAACATGATGTAGCAGTTGGCGTTAACCGAACATACGTTAAGCAAGTTGAAAAAGGAGAATTTCCCAATACTAGACGCATTTTTTCAGTGATGCGATGCAACCATTGTACCGATGCACCTTGTGTTGAAATTTGTCCGGTAGAAGCGCTCTACACCCGTGAAGATGGGATTGTAGATTTTGATAACAACCGGTGTATTGGATGTAAATCGTGTATGCAGGCTTGTCCTTATGATGCCTTGTATATTGATCCTGATAACAATACCGCTGCAAAATGTAATTATTGTGCTCATAGGGTTGATGTTGGTAGGGAACCTGCTTGTGTTTCGGTTTGTCCTGAGCACGCTATTATTGCTGGCGATATGCACAATCCAAACACTGAAATTTCACAACTATTGGCACGTCAGGCAGTAAAAGTTCGTAAACCTGAAAAAGGCACAAATCCAAACCTGTTTTATATTGATGGAGATGATTCTTCCTTAATTCCTGAAGCAACTGATAAATCTGGGGCTTGGTTATGGAATTCTCAGGCGCGGGGTGTTGGGCATTTTGCCAAAGCAGCTGAAAAAATGATGCATACCAATGGCGATGTAGATTTATTACAAATGACAATAGATAATGATATTCAAGCTGCCTATCAAAGAAAAGAAACTGAAAACCCAAATTATATTGATGTTTTAAGTGGGAAAGCAAGACGAGTTTACGATACTCCAGACAAAGGAATTCTTTGGGGATGGGAAGTTTCGGCTTATGTATTTACAAAAGCCATTGCAGCAGGCGCTTTCTTAATTCCTTTTTTAGCCATTTTATTGGGTTATGAAGTTTCTTCTACAGCTAAATTATGGTCTGCCGGAATTTCATTGATATTTCTTGGTTTAACAGGATTGTTCTTGGTAATGGACTTAGATCGTCCAGATCGATTTTTGAATGTATTACTTCGACCACAATGGAATTCTTGGTTGGTAAAAGGGGGTTATACCATTTCAATATTTGGTTTACTGGTTACCATTTGGGGAGTAGCTACTTTCTTTGAAAT
Organism: uncultured Flavobacteriaceae bacterium; assembly: GCA_963712085.1. Taxonomy (GTDB): domain Bacteria; phylum Bacteroidota; class Bacteroidia; order Flavobacteriales; family Flavobacteriaceae; genus Lutibacter. The sequence continues at coordinate 266,598 of CAVQGP010000001.1, forward strand.
TGCCATTCCTGAAAAAGCATTATTGTGGTTAACAGCAATTTTTGCAGTGTTATTGGCAGTATATACAGCCTTTTTATTTGCACAAGCAAAAGGGCGCGATTTTTGGCAAAGTCCAACCTTACCTTTACATATGTTAGTGCATAGCGTAATGGCAGGGGCCTCTGTTTTTGTATTGGCGGGTTTAATTTTTGGTCAAGAAAACTGGATGGATATTTTAACAAATACTTTGGTAATTGCATTGGTTGTAAACTTATTTACTTTGGTTACAGAACTTACAATTACACACCCAACAACTTCAGCAAAAAAGGTAGTAAAAATGATTACCAAAGGACGATATAGAAATCTTTTTTGGATTGTTTCAGTGAGTATAGGTAATATTATTCCACTAGTATTTTTAATAGTTGGAAATACAGCCCCATTGCTGGTTGGATCAGCAGTATTGGTTTTAATAGGAATTATAGCAACGGAGAAAATTTGGGTTGAAGCACCGCAAAGAGTACCACTTGCTTAATATTACAATTCAACAATCTTAAATTAAATAGTCATGGGATATAAAAAACCATCATTTATAGAAAACATTGCAGAAAAAATTGGTTTGATTCCTAATCTGCACAAGGAGGGTTATCAAGAATTTGACAACGATATGCGTCATTTTACCGACGAGCAAGTTGCGCAGCTTTATGAGAATTTTCCACCACCCGAAAAATGGGATAATTGGATAGAATACAACCCAAAAGTTTGGCCACGAAAAGAGAAAAAAACCTATCAAATTGTACCTACAACTTGTTTTAATTGTGAAAGTGCCTGTGGTTTAACAGCATTTATTGACAAAGAAACTCAAGAGGTGAAAAAGTTTGAAGGAAATCCTTATCATCCTGGAAGCAGAGGAAGAAATTGCGCCAAAGGTCCTGCAACCATCAATCAGCTAACCGATCCTGATCGTATTTTATTTCCTTTAAAAAGAAAAGGAAAAAGAGGAGATGGTGAATGGGAACGCGTTTCTTGGGACGATGCTTTGGACACTATTGCTAATAGAATAAGAAAAGCCATTCAAGAAAACAGACAAAATGAAATTGCTTACCACGTTGGAAGACCCGGGAATGAAAAATTTATGAACTGGATTTTACAGGGTTGGGGTATTGACGGCCATAATTCACATACCAATATTTGTTCTTCAGGGGCTCGTTTTGGTTATAATTTATGGTATGGATACGATCGTCCTTCACCTGATCACGCCGAGGCTAAATTTATATTATTGGTGTCTGCACACCTAGAATCCGGCCATTATTTCAATCCACATGCGCAACGTATTATTGAAGGTAAAATGAAAGGCGCTAAGCTGGCAACTATGGATCCTCGTTTATCTAATACCGCGAGTATGTCTGATTATTGGTTGCCATCGTATCCAGGAACTGAAGCTGCGGTATTGTTGGCTATGGCTTTAATTATCTTGGAAGAAGGTTTGTACAATCGCAATTATTTAGAAAATTGGACCAACTGGAAGGCTTATTTAAAAGCACTACACGCAGATAAGGAAGTGACTTTTGAGAATTATATTGCGGCAATGATTGAAGAATATAAGGAATTTACACCTGAATATGCAGAGAAAGAATCTGGTGTAAAGGCTGAAATGATTGTTGAAATTGCCCATAAAATAGGTGAAGCAGGTGAGCGATTTGCGTCTCATAACTGGCGGGCTGCAGGAGCTTCAAACCTCGGCGGATGGGCTGTTGCACGTTGTTTACATTTTTTAACAGTGTTAACAGGTGCTGTTGGTGCAAAAGGTGGAACTTCACCTAATAGTTGGAATAAATTTAGCCCAACACAACCAAATGTTCCAAAACCTCAAAAATATTGGAACGAATTACATTTCCCAAAAGAATATCCTTTAGCATTTTTTGAAATGAGTCAGTTATTGCCACATTTCTTAAAAGAAGGAAGAGGTAAAATGGACGTGTATTTTTCAAGAGTTTTCAATCCGGTTTGGACCTACCCTGACGGATTTACATGGATGGAAATGTTTTCAGATGAGACAAAATTTGGATTGCATGCAGCCTTAACTCCAACCTGGAATGAAACTGCTTTTTATGCCGATTTTGTTTTACCAATGGGAATGGCATCAGAACGTCACGATTTAAATAGTTACGCTACACACGGGGGAACTTGGGTAGCTTTCCGTCAGCCTGTATTGCGTGAAGCAGCTCGAAGAAATGGAAAACCAGTAAACTTAACCTATGAAGCCAATCCAGGTGAAGTTTGGGAAGAAGATGAATTTTTCATTGAATTGTCTTGGAGAATTGACCCTGACGGAAGTATGGGCATTCGAAAACATTTTGAATCGCCTTATCGCCCAGGAGAAAAAATTACGATTGATGAATACTATCAATATATTTTTGAACGTGTAAAAGGTTTACCTGAAAAAGCAAAATCTGAAGGTTTAACCGAATTGCAATACATGCAAAAATACGGCGCATTTGAAATTGAAAAAGGCGAGTCGTATAAAAAGAATGAAAATTTACTTACTGATGAGCAATTAAAAGGCACAACAATTGACCCAGAAACTGATGTAATTTCTAAAGATGGAAAACCAATTGGCGTTATGGTAAACGGAAAAGCTTGTGTTGGTTTTCCAACGCCTTCGCGTAAAAACGAGTTTTATTCACAAACCATGGTCGATTGGAAATGGCCTGAATATGCCACACCAACTTATATAAAAAGTCATATACATAATGATGTTTTAGACAAATCAAAAGGAGAGTATGTTTTAGTGCCTACATTTAGATTACCAACCTTAATTCATTCACGCTCAGGAAATGCTAAATGGTTGGTTGAGATTTCGAATAGAAATCCTATTTGGATGCACCCAGATGACGCTAAGAAATGGGGATTCCAAACTGGTGATTTGGTAAAACTAAATACCGATATTGGTTATTTTATTGATAAAGTTTGGGTTACCCAAAGTATGAAACCAGGTGTTGTTGCTTGTTCACACCACATTGGGCGTTGGCGCAGACCTCAAGATAAAATTGGAAATCGTTGGGCGACTAATACCGTAAATATAGAGAGTAATGGAAATGGAGGTTGGAAAATGAATACCATTTCAGGTATTAAACCATTTGAGTCAAGTGATAAAGATTCAAAAAGAATTTTCTGGAAAGATGGTGGTGTGCATCAAAATATTACGCACGCAGTGCACCCAGATCCAATTAGCGGTATGCATTGTTGGCATCAGAGAGTTCGCATTGAAAAACCAGGCAAAGATGAAAAATACGGCGATATTTTTGTAGATACTAATAAATCGCACGAGGTGTATAAAGAATGGATGGCAATGACACGCCCAGCTCCAGGACCAAACGGAGAAAGAAGACCATTGTGGTTTAACCGCGCTTTCAAACCTGATATTTCAACTTATTATATTGACAAGAAAGAGGAATAAAATATAACTTTTATTGCAATTCAATTAAAATACATCTTTATGAAATCATATTTTTATAAGGATGTATTTGACTATAAATACATTTTGTAATGAATTGATTCTTAGATATAATCATTTAAATTGAAGAATGATTTTAAATATTATTTAATTTTAACCTCTTTAAATAACAAATTCATTGTCATTAACATTTTTTTAATATATTTGAGAATCTTGATTTAAAATTAAGATTAAAAATATTACTAACTAACACCCACAATTAGAATGAAAAAATTAATACTATCATTACCAATTATCGCTATATTTTTTGTAGCATGTCAAGACAGTTCTGAAGAAATTACCCCAAACCAAGAAGTTGCTGAAATTGACATGAGCGACTTTTATGTGTACACAGATGATGATTTATTTGCAAAATCATCTGCTGATGCTAAAAACGAAAAATGTGCAAGTATGAAAGTGCTAAACCAACAATTAAAAGACAATCCAGGTTTAGAAAAGCGCATGTATGATATTGAATATCACACTAGAAAAGCTATTGCTGCTAAAGGGAATTCCTCAAAAGGAAAACCAGGTAGTGGCGGCGGTGGTGGAACACCCACAGAACCAACTATTTATGCAGGATCTATAGAAATCCCAGTAATTATAAATATTATTGAGCTATTTGAAGGACAAGTAACTGAAGCTCAAATCAATTCTCAAATCGCCATATTAAATGAAGATTTCCAAAATACCAATCCAAACACAAGTAATACCCCTTCCTATTTTTCAAATTTAGTGGCAGATGTTGATATTACATTTACAATTGCTAGAATTAATCGAAAAACTTCAAGAAAAACTTCATGGGGAACTTCAGATGCAATGAAAATTTCTAAACGAGGAGGAATTGACCCAACAGATCCAGCAAATAATTTAAATATTTGGGTTTGTGAAATTGGCGGTGGAATTCTTGGGTATGCTCAATTCCCTGGAGGTTCAATGGCTACAGATGGTGTTGTAATTGACTTCTAATGCTTTTGGTGAAACCTCTGGTGTTTATGGAGATGGAAGAACAGCAACTCATGAAGTAGGTCACTGGTTAAATTTAAGACATATTTGGGGTGATGGTGGTTGTAGTGTTGATGATTACGTAACTGACACACCAAAAGCTGGTGGTCCAAATTATGGGACACAACAAGGTGAATGCCCAAATGCAAATACAAATAGTTGTGATGAAGGATCAGGAGATTTACCTGATATGACTATGAATTATATGGACTATGTTTATGACGATTGTATGTATATGTTTACTATGGTCAAAACGACAGAATGAGAACTATTTTTGGAAATGGAGGATTTAGAGCAAGTTTTGTACAATTAAATATTTCCTTTAAAACATTAAAAAGGGGCTTTTAGCTCCTTTTTTTATATCTTTATTTTTAAATATTTCAATCATGAAATTTATAATTCACGCCTTACTAATACTTTTAACTTTTTCCAATTCTTGTGAAAGTCAAGAAAAAGAACAAATTTCCTTCAATTATTATGCTCAAACAAGAGGTTATATTTATTCATTACAATTAAAAAATAATGAAATTGAATTAAATAACAATGGCCTTGTAAAAAAAATTACATTAACTGAAAATCAATATAATGAGATAAATAAATTGTTTTATGAAATAAATTTTAATAAAATAAAAAGTAATATTTCAGCTGATGATTTGGCTGTAGATAAGGCCATTAAGGCAATATGTTCAATTAATATGAATGAAAAAGTACATTCATTCGAATTTGACCATAACAAACTTCCCAAAGAGATTCAAACTATAAAGTTAAAACTAGAAAAGTTTTTGAATTAAAAGTATTTCTTTCCAAAATAAATACATTTTTAAACTTTTAAAATATTTTTTTAGGCATATTTATTTTTCCAATGTTATAACCTAACACTAGTTTTGATTTTGTTACGCTTAATAAGCCTCTGTTGTTATAGTCAAAACTTGTGGCATATAGATCTGTGGCAAATGTAAAATTGATATAAAATTTTTCTTTATTATAGCCTACAGAACCAAAAAAATCTGTTTTATATAACAATGGATTTGAGGGAAAATATTTGTCGGTTTCAGTTTTAATTTTCTTATACTCTAACCCTATACCAGGAGCTAGATATAAAGACGCATAAAAATTATCAGGTAATTTAAAATAAGCCGAAAGTCCGGTGAGCATTCCTAACCCAAAGGCGGAAACATCTGTAATTTGGGCTTCTTCATTAAAATAAGGAAAATCATCAGGAATTATTGAACTATCGGCACTCAAATCGTTGATTATTAAAAAACCTCCAATGCCAAAGGTAAAAGTAGTTTTATTATAACTTCTTAAGCCAGATTTCATATCTCTTACGGTTAAATTTGATTTGTTTAATAAACGCAGATACTCCAAACCTATTGATAACATCGAAATATCACCTCGAAATTCTTTAAAATTATTAAAATTATTAGAAAAATTATACCCATGTGTATTTTCTAATATGAAACTAAAATAATTAATGTTTTTTAGTATAATAGCTCCTTCAGCTGCAAATTTTTCTGTTTGTTCTTCTTTTTTTTCGGCCCCTTTTATATTAAAAATAACATCAATTACTAATTTTTGATTGGCAACTCCAAATCCAATCCCAAAAGGATTGTTTGGTGTATATTTCACAGTACCTTCATTATTACTTATTTTGAATCGTTGTGATTTAAAATTTGAAACTAAACGAACTGACCAGTCCAGTTTTTCACTAAGAATTAAGGAATCGATTATTTTAGAAGGTTTAAAAAGTGTGTCGGATTTTATATTATTAAAAGCCAAAACTGAATTTACCCATATAAAAAAAACAATGTATAAGTTTTTTCGATTCATTAATTTTTTTATAAAATTAGTTTAGTATTATAAAAATAATAAAATTGTATGCTAATTAAAAACTCCTTTTAAATATTTAAATCCATCTATAAAATTACTTCCTGCCAAAGTCCGCAGGAATTTCGCCCCAAGCCTTGGTTTCCCATTTTAAAATTTGGGTGGTGTAGGTGTTTTCTTTCAACCATTTTTCGGCACGTTTTACCAAATCAAACAACGATTTATTTGCCTGTGAAATTTGTAAATTTGTTCTACATTGTTTTGCTTTTACCCAACTCATGGCAATTTTAGAATCAGAATAAATAGGAAACGCCAATTTATGCTGTTTTAAATAACCCAATCCATGCACCAATGCTAAAAATTCTCCAATATTATTAGTGCCTTGTTCAAACGGACCTTGAATAAAAAATTGTTTCTTAGTTTCTGTATCCACACCTCTATATTCCATTTTCCCAGGATTTCCGGCACAAGCTGCATCTACAGAAATTGAAGGCACAATTGGTTTTCCATATTTTTTTAATTCCTCGGAAGAAAGTTCTGCTTTTTTAGTATCCTTCCCTATATAATCTTCATATTTTCCTTTAAAAGCTTTTTCAGCGGCTTCTTTGGATGTAAAGGATTTATATTGTGCCCCTTTAAAATCGGCAATATTTTTTTTACAAACTTCCCATGAGGTGAAAATTCCTTGTTTGTGACCTTTCCATATAACATAAAACTTTTTTTTAGCCATTTTCTAAAATCACTTTTTCAATAACTTGTGGAAAGAACTCATATTCTAATTCATGAATTTTTTTGGCAACATCCTCGGCATTATCAGTTTGTAAAACATCAAAGCTCTTTTGAAAAATAATAGTACCTTCATCGTAATTTTCATTTACATAATGAATTGTAATCCCTGAAATTTTTTCATTATTCATCACAACAGCTTCATGAACATGCATTCCGTACATTCCTTTTCCACCGTATTTTGGTAACAAAGCTGGATGAATGTTAATTATTTTATTAGGAAAAGCATTAATAATAACTGAAGGAACTTTCCATAAAAACCCTGCTAAAATTATATAATCAGCATTTTCCCTTAGTAAATTCAATACGTTTTCTGTTTCAGAAAAATCATTTCGACTAAAACTTACATCTCTAACTCCTAAATTTTTAGCTCTGTCAAGTACCTTTGCATCAGGTTTATTTGAAAGCACCAGTGTTACTTCAATTTCAGTATTTTTTTCAAAGTATTTTATAATATTTTCAGCATTAGTTCCTGAGCCAGAAGCGAGTATTGCAATACGAATCATAGTCTTAAAATGTTGTTTAGCAAAAAAACAAATAATTAGTTACTTTTAGCCTATAAAGCGCAAAAAAAATGAAATTTTTGTTCTCGTTAACATCTTTTCTACTGTAAATGATTTTGAATTCAATAAAGTTTCATATTTTTGCCCCGTAATTAAATTTAAAATTAAAAAATTATGTCAGACATTGCATCAAGAGTAAAGGCCATTATCGTGGATAAATTAGGCGTTGACGAAAATGAAGTGACAACAGAAGCAAGCTTCACTAACGATTTAGGAGCTGATTCACTTGACACTGTAGAATTAATAATGGAATTCGAAAAAGAATTCGATATTCAAATTCCAGACGATCAGGCAGAGAATATTGGTACTGTTGGTCAAGCAATTAGCTATATAGAAGACGCGAAAAAGTAATTTTTATATGGAATTAAAACGAGTTGTAGTAACTGGACTTGGTGCATTAACGCCAATAGGTAATAATGTAGAACAATATTGGAATGGCCTTGTTAACGGTGTTAGCGGAGCCGCTCCAATAACGCATTTTGATGCGTCCAAGTTCAAAACTCGTTTTGCTTGTGAAATCAAAAATTTTAATGTCAATGATTTCATTGACAGAAAAGAGGCTCGAAAAATGGATAAATTTACTCAGTATGCTATGGTTGCATCTGATGAAGCCATTCAAGACTCTCAATTAGATATTGAAAATATTGATAAAGACAGGGTTGGTGTTATTTGGGGCGCAGGTATTGGTGGTTTAGAAACTTTTCAAAATGAAATGATAGGTTTTTCAACTGGCGATGGTAGTCCAAAATTTAATCCTTTCTTTATTCCAAAAATGATTGCTGATATTGCACCTGGCCAAATTTCTATAAAATATGGATTTAGAGGACCAAACTTTGCAACAGTATCAGCTTGCGCATCTTCTTCAAATGCAATAATTGATGCACTGAATTACATTCGTTTAGGATATGCTGATGTAATGGTTTCTGGTGGTTCTGAAGCTACAGTTGCAATTGCAGGCATCGGTGGTTTTAACGCCTTACAAGCACTTTCCACAAGAAATGATGATCCTCAAACAGCATCCAGACCTTTTGATAAGGATCGAGATGGCTTTGTTTCAGGAGAAGGGGCTGGAGCACTTATATTGGAAGAATATGAACACGCCAAAGCAAGAGGCGCAAAAATATATGCAGAATTATTAGGGGGAGGTTTATCGGCCGACGCTTATCACATTACAGCTCCACACCCAGAGGGTTTAGGCGCTAAAAACGTAATGTTAAACTGCTTAAGAGATGCTGGTTTAAAACCAGAAGATGTTGATGCTATAAACATGCACGGAACCTCAACTCCACTTGGAGATATCGCTGAATCTAAGGCAATATTAGATGTGTTTGGAGACCATGCTTATACTATAAACATTAATTCAACTAAGTCAATGACTGGTCATTTACTAGGTGCTGCCGGAGCTGTAGAGGCTATTGCTTCTATTTTAGCTATAAAACATGGTATTGTACCTCCTACAATTAATCATTTTACTGATGATGATCAAATTGACAGTAGATTAAATTTTACGTTTAACAAAGCACAAAAACGTAATGTAAAAGTTGCAATGAGCAACACTTTTGGTTTTGGAGGCCATAATGCATGTGTACTCTTTAAAAAACTTGATTAACTGTAGTACTGAATGAACTTCATTCGAAAAATTATTGAAAATCTTTCTAAAGAAGATAAAATCCTTTTTGTTGAATTAAAAAATATTTTGGGATTTAATCCTAAAAATTTACGCTATTACAAAAAAGCATTTATTCATCGGTCAATAAAAGAAATTGATAAAGAGACTGGGCTTCCTCAAAATTACGAGCGTTTAGAGTTTTTGGGTGATGCCATGCTCAGCTCAGTAATTGCTGCCTATTTATTTGAAAAAGTTCCATCAGGTGACGAAGGTTACTTAACTCAAATGCGCTCAAAAATTGTTAGCCGTGAGCATTTAAACGAACTTGGAAGAGATTTAGACTTGTTGAGATTTGTAAAAAGCTCAATCGCAAAATCTAAATTTGGAGAAAATATTCATGGGAATGTTTTTGAAGCTTTAATTGGTGCCATTTACCTAGATAGAGGTTATAGGTATTGTGAAAAATTCATTCAAAAGAGAGTTATTATTCCTTATGTTGACGTTCCAAAATTAGAGGGTAAAATAACCAGCTATAAAAGTTTATTCATTGAATGGTGTCAAAAACAAAAAAAAGATTTTACCTTTGATGTATACGAAGATACCGGCAATGATACTTTAAAGCATTTCAGTGTTAAACTTTTTTTAGATGGGAAAATTGTTTCTAAAGGCCGAGCAACTTCAAAGAAAAAGGCAGAAGAAACAGCGTCAAAACGCGCCTATTTCGCCTTCCAGAGCGAGATTTTAAACCTTTAACAAGGACTTAGCCGAATACGTTTTCGTAAAATTATTAGTTCCTGAACTTAAACAATGGTATTTTTGCCTAACCAATTTTCATCCTTTATATGCAACTATTAACGTTTAATTTAGAAGAAGATGATGATTATTCATTAGTTGGAATTCATTCAACTGAAGAAGATTACAGGTTAGCTTATCTAATAAATATGCATTTAAAAACCAAGCTAACAAGGTTTAAACATAATTTAGATTTTGAAAACTCAGATGCAGAGTTTCCTTTATTTGAATTTAAAGATGAAAACAGTTTTATAAATTATTATTTAATTAATAACAAACACAAAACATTTGTACAAAATCAAGAAAACCCTGGATTATTTGGAGGCAATTACAGCACAATTTCATATTTAATTCCTGAAAAAAAGAAAATAGACTTTTTTTTAAAAATTGAAGGAAGCTACTGCCAAAATTTCATGAAAAATTTAATTGAAAAACTAAATGCAGTAAACCAAATAATAACCTCATACTCAATTGAACCAACAACATTAAAATCAAAAGATCACCTAATATTTTAACTATGGCATTAAATAGAAAACGTACAAAAATTGTTGCAACCCTTGGTCCGGCAACAGACACTAAAGAAATTATTGAAAAAATGATGGATAGTGGTGTAAATGTTTTTAGAATAAATTTTTCACATGCAGATTATTCAGAAGTTGAAAAACGTGTAAATATTATAAGAACAATTAATAAAGATAAAGACTACCATGTAGCCATTTTGGCCGATTTACAGGGTCCTAAATTACGCGTTGGTGTGATGGATGAAAATGTAAATCTTAAAGTTGGAGATACTTTTACCTTTACTACAGAAAAATGTGAAGGAACAAATGAAAAGGCCTATATGACCTACCAAAACTTTCCAAAGGATGTGCAGATTGGTGAGCATATTTTGGTTGATGATGGTAAATTACTTTTTGAAGTGACCGCAACAGATAGAGATTCTATTGTTACAACTAAAGTTTTACGCGGCGGTTCCTTAAGATCTAAAAAAGGTGTTAATTTACCAAATACAAAAATTTCACTTCCAGCATTAACTGAAAAAGATATTCAAGATGCATTGTTCGCGATTAAACTTGAAGTAGACTGGATTGCGCTTTCATTTGTAAGAACTCCTGAAGATTTAATTGAATTGCACGATTTAATTGCAGCAAACTCTTCTTACAAAATTCCTGTAGTTGCTAAAATTGAAAAACCAGAAGCCATAACAAACATCGATAAAATTACACCATATTGTGATGCCTTAATGTGTGCACGAGGTGATTTAGGTGTAGAAGTTCCAATGGAAACAGTACCATTATTACAGAAAAAATTGGTCTTAAAAGCAAAAAAGGCACATATTCCAATTATTATTGCAACACAAATGATGGAAACTATGATTACAAATCAGGTTCCAACCAGAGCTGAAGTTAATGATGTTGCAAATTCAATTATGGATGGTGCTGACGCTGTTATGCTTTCAGGTGAAACAGCAATGGGAGATTATCCTGTAGAAGTAATTCAACAAATGAGAAGAATTATTGAAAGTGTTGAAAATTCTCCTCTTATTTCTCCACCTCAAGAATATGTACAATGTGTTAATGAAAGATTTATTTCTAAAACAATTTGTCATCAAGCAGCGCTAATGGCAAAATCTATAGGCGCTGAAGTTATTACAACCTTAACAGATTCTGGTTTTACAGCATTTCAAATATCATCGTGGAGACCACAATCTCACATTTTGGTATTCTCTTCAAACAGAAGAATTTTAGCAATGCTAAACCTACTTTGGGGTGTAAAAGGTGTTTTTTATGATAAATTTGTAAGTACCGATCAAACTATTGAAGATATTAATAATTTAGCTCATAAGCGCGGTTATTTAAAACAAGGCGATTATGCCATTAACATTACATCTATGCCTGTAAAATCTAGAGGAATGGCAAATACAATGCGTATTACCGAATTTGGCGTAAATTAATTACTTTTTAATACGGCATACAAAGCAAAAGAAGCTAACCAATGGGCTCCGGCATATTCGCCAGAGTCCATTTTTTTATAACTATAATCAAAATGTTTATTGGCTAAATTAATCATTTTATCATTTTCCAAAGCATTTCCTATTTCATACAAACACCAGGCTCGACTAAAATTTAAACCATCTAAATGGGCCAGTTTCCCATCAGAACGATCTGTTACTTCTGCAACTTCTAAATATCCTTCTGGGTTATTTCTAAAATCTGGCAAAAAAGTATCCAACCAAGTTAAATACTCTTCTTTGGGTAATACTTTCAGCATTAAAGAGGCTTCCTGTAAACAAGGTGATAAAAAATCGAATCCACCTGGCTCCCACGTAATTGGACAACCTTTATCATTCAAATAATATTCACGAGCTTTTAAAATAATCATTGCTTCTAATTTAGGGGAGTACTTTTTTGCATAATCTAAGGCGAATGACATTCCGAAAGCTGTATTTGGATGCTCTCCAACACGAATTGGATGGTTTAATTTTGGCAAAAACTCTATGTATTTATCTTCAATTAAAACTACCAGCGGTTCTAAATTATCATATAAGTTGTTTAGCTTCGTACAGTTTGCCAGTCTCGTAAAGTTTCGGCGACCTTTAACAACCAAGCCCAACCGTAAGTACGCTCAAAATTTTTGTTGTGAATATCATCAAAATAGGCAATTTCTTTTAAAATATTTTCTTTAGTAATGGTTGATTGAAGTTTTTTTAAAATAACGTCGCGCTGTTCAAAATTTGGTAATTCTTTTATAATGTTAAGCAATGTCCAATGCCCGTGCACAGATGAGTGCCAATCAAAACAACCATAAAAGGTTGGGTGCAATTCAGAAGGTTGTTTTAAATAAGTGCTATCTCCTAAAACCTGATCCAATTTATTTGGGTACTCCTGTTCAATACAATCAAAGGCAAAATGATATAAATAATTAGCACTCTTTTCATTCAATTCAGGTTTTGAAAAAATAGCAACCTCAATAGTGTCATTTAATTCAATAGAGCCAACTTCTTCAACTGGTTTGGTAATTTTTCGACAAGAAAACAAACAGCTAAATGATAGTGCAACTAAAATGATTTTTTTCATAATTTAAAATTTAATGTTGGTTTTTATAATCGTCGCATCGTTTAAAACAAATGGCATAGGCATCATTTTTTCTGAACGAGGTTTAATTTCAAATTCAGCATTTTCAAATAAATCGTATTTAATCTCCAAAATGTCAAAATCCAATTTCAAATTGTTTTCAACTATAAATTCAATCTCAACAATTTCATCTTCAAATGTTCTGAAAAAACTCATTACAGTTCCAATTTCTTACCTGGAATACAAATTCACTGTTATCATAATTTTTTAAAGCCTCTTTGTTAACTTTAAACGCCTTAAATTGAATTGGGGTATTGGTTAACAATTCTATTTTATTGGCATTTCTTTCTGAAATAATTTGAAGTTTAACGTATCTGTCCTTATCAATAATACTATCTGAAACAATTTTAATTAAAGGCTTTTTAAGTTCTTTAATAGCCGCTTTTAAATGCAGCTTAATATTGGAATTATATTTGCTCGACATTGTATTTTGGTCGTAACTCCCTTTTGAAGGGTTTTCACTTAAAAACTGTTTTGTAAAATCATCAACTTTTTTATTGTAACTAGCCCAATAAGCTTCATTTTTATCTGCATCTAAAACATAAATAATGCTATTTGGCTGTTTTCTTTCAATGTCATAATCTGACTGAATTTCAGCAGAAATCAGCGTCATAAATCCTATAAATAAAAAAACTTTTCCTAAATTTTTTGAATTTTTATATTGATGAAAAACAGGAATTAAGAATCCAAATAACAAAACTGTAAAAATGGTACTTATCATCAGCATTTTTAAACCCAAACCAACCGGAAACATTTGAATTAAAGGCGAAAAAATTATTAAAACAGGTATTGCAAGTACTGTAAAAAGCAAGTTTGGTTTTTTCCTTTTTGCTGAAAAAATGATAACCCAAAACATCATTAATAAAATAAAAACAGGAATGATAAAATAGGCAGCTCCTTTCAAATAAAAAGCAATACCTCCATTAATTATCAGCCATAAAAGCAACGGAGCAATTAGTAAGTCTTGTGTTGTTCCTTTTCTAAAAAATGCTTTATAAAACCAAAAACATAGCACAATGGTAATTGAAACAAAAAAGGCGATATATGCATAACCATTATAGGTAAAACCGTGTAAAATATCATTGTATTGTGGGTGAATTTTTAATAATAATTTCCAACCATAAAAACCCAATAAACCTGAAAATATTAAAGAGAGTAAAAAAGGAATGTAACCTTTTAAGACACCCTTAACTGTTAGTTTTCCTTTTGCAAATCCAACTAAAAGAAGACCTAAAAACAATATAGCACAAACAATAAACATAGGTAAAATCCAAGAAAATGGATAAAAAACCAATCCGAAGTAAGGAAAATTAAAAAACACAAAGTCTTCTTCTGCTTTCAGATTTTCTAAATTATTATTGGCAAAATAGTCTAAAGAGGCCGTAAAATAAGAAACCTGATGCTGAAAACTATTCAAATCAATCCGTTCAAAAGAATCCTGAACAGTATGATAATCAAAATGATCACCAATAAACGCAAAATTAAAACCATCAATATTTCCATCTTCTCTAAAAACAGTTAAATCAGTATCGTTCGGTAACATTTTGTATATGCTATACATCAATGAACTTGCTACTGGATTAGAAGCATTTACCTTCTGAAAAGCTTCAATTAAATTTTTGTTACCTCCATTTGTTTCTAACAACATATAACTTGGTCCGCCACTTCCACGTGCTTCAAAATTTAAAATCAAACCTACATCTTTTGCCAAGGAATTATGATTTACAAAAGCATTGGCGCCTAATAAACCAAGTTCTTCAGCATCTGTAATACAAATAATAATATCGTTTTTTGGAAGTTCATTTTTGGCTAAAAAAGCACGAATGCCTTCTAAAATAACTACAACCCCACTTCCTGCATCACTTGCACCTAAAGACGAATGTGGATTGGAATCGTAATGTGAAAGCAATAACAATGCTTTTCCTTTTTCAGTTCCTTTAATTTTAGTAACAATATTTTTTACTTTTGCGGCAGCCCTCCACTTGCTGTTGATGGCAACTTGTTCTTGAATTTCAACATCTAAACCTAGTTTTTTAAATTCATTAACCAAATAATTTAAAACAAGCTCATGTTCAGAAGAACCAGTAAAATGTGGTTTTTTTGAAATAATTTCTAAATGTTTTAGCGCATTTTGATTGGAAAATTCAGTTGTAGCATTGGCTTCATTTTTAAAGGAAGGTGTTAATGTATAGAAACTATAATAAACGGCCGCAACTAAAATTAATATAGAAATAACCTGATGGTATTTTTTTGAAATCATCCTCTAATAATATATTGCTCTAAATTAAATTATTTTTTTAGACTTTTTATGCAAAAATAAGTTCTGATTTATTTTAATAATTAATCATAATTGGTACATTGTTAATTTTCCTATTCTTTATATTTGCTTCATTATTAAAAAAACTCACAATGGATAGAAGAAAATTTTTTAGAAATGGTTCCCTTTTTGCACTTGGAACTTCTTTATTAAATCCTTTCGATTTAAGCGCTACAGAAATAGATTTTGATACTCTTAAAAAAAATAAAAAAGCGAAGAATATTATAATTATTGTGAGTGACGGGATGAGCATTGGTACTTTAAATATGACCGATTTATTCCTTTCTAGAAAAACTGGCAACGGAAGCAATTGGCTTCAACTGTATAGAGAGAATAAAATTAGTCGCGCTTTAATGGATATGTCTTCGGCAAATTCAATTGTTACGGACTCGGCAGCGGCAAGTTCCTCATGGGGTGGTGGTTTTAGAATTAATAATGGCGCTATAAACGTTAGTTCAACTGGTGAAAATTATTTACCAATTTGGCAAAAATTTAAAAAAGTCGGTAAAATGGCAGGTTGTGTTACTACAGTTCCTATTACCCATGCCACACCTGCTGGTTTTTGTGTGAATAGTAAATCACGAAATGACCAAGAAAATATTGCTGAAAAATATTTGGATCTTGGTTTTGATATTATGATGGGTGGTGGAAACGATTATTTTTCTTCAGAAAAGAGAAAAGATAAACGTAATATGTATCAAGAATTTGCAATGGCTGGCTATCAAGTTGTGAAAACCAGAAATGAAATGTTTGCGGCCAACATAAATAGACCTATTTTAGGTGTTTTTGCAGATGGTGGCTTGCCATATACCATTGATAGAAATAACAGCAAAGAACTTATTGAAAGTACGCCTTCATTGGCCGAAATGACACAAAAAGCCATAGACCGGATGAAAAATAACCCTGAAGGTTTTGTTTTACAAGTAGAAGCTGGAAAAGTAGATTGGGCAGCTCATGGAAATGATATTGCCGGTTTAATTTACGACCAAACTTCGCATGATGAAGCTATAAAAGTGGCCATGGATTTCGCAGCAATCAATAATGATACACTGGTCATTATTACTACCGATCACGGAAATTCAAATCCTGGTGTTATTTCAGGAAGTGATGCAAATGATAATTTTGATGCTATTCAAAATTACAAACACAGTAACGAATGGATTTTAAATGGTTTTGGAAAAGAAACAACTATTTCTCAAATAAAAGAACGCATTGAATATGCCAATAATTTCAACGTGACAGATGAAGAGGCTAAACTTATTTTAGGTTATTATTTAAACATAAACGCGGAAGATGGATTGTACAATGCAAGGCATTTGCCTTTTAAAGCAATGGCCGAAATTCAAAAACAACATAATTCGGTAGGGTGGATAAGTATGCACCATTCTTCTGACTATGTAGAGTTGGCTATGTTTGGGCCTGGCAGTAATTTGTTAAAACCTTTTATTAAAAACACAGAATTACACTATTTAATGCTTGAAGCAGCAGAAATAGAAAATAACTTTTAATTTATTGATATTAAGTTTATTCCTTTTTAATCAATAAATAATAATCGTTTTCTAAAGGTAAATACCCCTGATCGTAAATATAATAATAAGTATTACCTGTTTTTGTGTTATAAATGGACGTGAAGAAATTAAAATCAAAATTGCCATCTAATAGCTTTGTTCGTGTAACTTTTGTTTTTCCACTGCTATTTAAATCAGAAAGCAAACGGTGGTTTTTACGTAAGCGATTGTTAATATTTCTAACCAAATTTTTACTTTCCTTGTCAATTTTGTTGTTGTAGGAGTTTCTACAATAATCTGAACAGAATTTTTTGTCAATTCTTCCATTTAGAGGTTCTTCACATTCTAAGCATTTTTTTTTCATAACATTTTTATTAATTATTCATCCATTTTTACGTGACTCCAATTTTCCCCCGATTTGATTCGGTATAACTGCATTTCTGAAATACCAAACTGCTTGGCAATTAAACGCATTCTTGTTTTTCGATTTGGGTCGAAAATTTTCCTTTTTATCAACCTAACTCTTCCTTCAGTTAATTTTGAAGAAGTTACTTTTCCTTTTCGGGCGAGTTTCTTTGGATTTTTTTTATGATGCAAATACATATCCGCTTTATTCACCCATTTCAAATTTGACACTATATTGTTCAATTTATCAAAATCCAAATGAATCACATATTTCTCATTATCTGTACGTTTACAAAATACTGAAGCCACAACCCTATGGATGTAATAGGATGACGATTGTTTGCTGTTTTTTCTTCGAATCCAAAACGTGTCGTAACCTCCAATTAACGATGTTTTAGACAGCTCCCAAGTTTCTTCATAAACCTTTTTTCGTTGAATTCTTCCAAAATTTGAAACTAAAAATTCGTCTTCATCGCTCCAGAGTTCATTGCCATATGGAGCCCAAATCTCATTTCTAAAATTTCGTACCATTTTTATATTTATTAGTTTGTAGTATTCCAAATATACAACATATTATCTGAATACAAACGACTACAAACATTTACATACGAAAGTAATTAAATAACAACCGAATAAAATTTTAAAAGCATCCAATATTTGCACTGTTGAATTGAACGAATGAGATTCAACTTTATAAAAACCTTATCTTATGAATACGTTAAGAAACAAAGTACAGTTAATTGGAAACTTAGGAAACAACCCTGAAATTATCACTTTAGATTCAGGAAAAAAATTGGCAAAATTTTCAATCGCAACCAATGAAAATTACAAAAATGCGCAAGGTGAAAAAATTACAGAAACTTATTGGCATAATTGTGTAGCCTGGAATAAAACAGCTGAAATTATTGAAAAATATTTAGAAAAAGGTAAAGAAGTTGCCATTGAGGGAAAACTAACATCAAGAAGTTATGATGACAAAGACGGTACAAAACGCTATATCACTGAAGTAGTTGTAAATGAATTGTTACTGTTAGGTAACAAATAACAGGAAAGTTGTTGTGAAAAAGAGAAAAGAGCACTGATGAGTGCTCTTTTTGTTTTTATTGATATCTTCGCAAAAGACATGAGAATTATTAAAACAAACATACTTTCACTTCAACAAAAAAAGGCTATTTATATACTTTGGAATAAAGAATATCCTATAAATTTAACCTACTTGGCTTTTGAGGAATTAGAAAATTATTTACGCAATTTAAAAAATCAACAACATTTATTACTAATTGATGAAAATGAAATTGTTAAAGGTTGGTATTTTGATTTTAGTAGAGACCAATGAAAAATGGTTTGCTATGATTTTAGATTCACAAATACAAGGGAAAGGATTTGGAACCCATTTATTAAATGAAGCAAAACAATCAGTCACCGAACTAAATGGCTGGGTAATTGACCATAATAATTATAAAAAAACAAACGGAACTACTTATAAATCACCCATTGATTTCTATTTAAAAAACAATTTTATTATCCTATCAGAAACAAGATTAGAAATATCAAAAATATCAGCAGTTAAAATTAAATGGATCAAATAATTAAAGGAAAACTTAAATCATTTTCCTATTTTTACTAGCCGACAATATTTTATGCCATTTTAAATGTTACCTAACAAACATAAATTTCAATTTTTTTTAATTTTAGTTTCGCTTATTGCTTTTAACGTTTGGTCTCAAACTCCTCCTATACTTTCAGCCAATGGTAACCAGGCATATTGTCCGTTAAGTACAATTCCAATTGTTACGGATTTTAATTTAACAAGTGGTACCAATCAGGTTGATGCACTTTTTATTCAAATTTCAACAGGTTATGTAAATGGTCAAGATATTTTGCAATTAACAGGTGCAAATCCAAACATTACAGCAAAACCATTTAATACTTTAGAAGGTAAATTAGAATTGGAATGGACAGGAGCAAACAGCCCAAATGATGCTGAGATAATTGCTGCCATTAAAAATGTAGTTTTTAGAAGTACTGCTGCCAACCCTTTAAACGATAAAACTTTTTCAATAACTGTTGGGGAAGCTAATTATTTACCCTCAACTGGGCATTATTATGAATATGTTCCAAGTGTAGGAATCACATGGTCTAATGCAAAAACAACCGCTGAAGGAAGAAATTATTATGGTTTACAAGGTTATTTAGCAACAATTACTTCAGCTGATGAAGCTAAATTGAGTGGCGAGCAGGCTGCAGGGGCAGGTTGGATTGGAGGAAGTGATGAAGCAGTTGAAGGAACATGGAGATGGATGACTGGTCCGGAGACAGGTAAATCCTTTTGGGTTAATGGGTACAAGTAAATGGAACAGATATCCCATTTGCTTTTTGGAATACTGGAGAACCTAACAACCAAGGAAATGAAGATTATGCTCATGTGACATTTAATGTTGGTAAATCAGGTTCTTGGAATGATTTACCTAATAACGGTGGTACTGGAAATTATTTTCCTCAAGGCTATATTGTTGAATACGGTGGTATGCCTGGAGACCCAGTTTTAAATCTTTCAGCATTTACACAAATATACATTCCAAAAATAACAGCAACTATTGCACCAACTCCAATCTGTGATTCTGGTATAGCAATAATTGAAGCAACTGCAAATACAGGTAATGTAATTTGGTTTGATGCAGCCACCGGTGGAAATAAATTAGGAAGTGGTAGTACATACACCATTCCTACTCCAATTTCAACTACTACAAGTTATTATGCTTTGGCTTCATCAGATGGAATGTGTGAAACAGGAGCAAGAACTAAAGTTGAAGTTGTAGTAAATACCATTCCTACCATTACCTCAGTATCTCCGCTTACAACAATTTGCGGGGCAGGAATAGCTACTTTAACTGCAACACCTTCGGCAGGAATTGTAAACTGGTATACAACAGCAACAGGAAGTACTTTAATAACTACAGGTAACAGTTTTACAACTCCAGTTACAACTGCAAACACCATTTATTATGTTGACGCCACTGCAAATAATTGTACATCCTTAACTAGAACACCTGTTTATTTAAATGTTCAATATACATTAGCGCCAACCGGGCTTTCAACACAAACTTTTTGTGATATTGAAAATGCAACCTTGGCTGATTTAACAATTACAGGAGTCAACATTTTATGGTACGCCAATGCAACATCTGTAACACCTTTAAATCCAACAGAATTATTGGTTGACAATAATACCTATTACGCTACGCAAACTATAAACGGTTGTGAGAGTCCAACAAGATTAGCTATCAACGTTTCTGTTTTTGAAACTGTTGTTCCTTTACCAGCTATAGATATTCCAATAATTGAAGAGTGTGATACCACTGTAAGTGGCAGTGATACAGATGGTTTTTCAACTTTTAATTTAACAGAAATGAGGCTGTTTTATTAAATGGAAAAAATGCTTCAGATTTTAGTTTTAGTTATTTTACCGAATCCAACGTATGTTATTGGAAGTGAAATTACCAATCCAACTAACTTTGTAAATACTGATCAAGGTGGACAAACAATATATGTTAGAATTGCCAATAACTTAGACAACTCTTGTACTACCGATACGTCTTTTAAAATTCGAGTAAATTCGTTACCTGTAATTCAATCAACAGTAACGTTAATAAACTGTGACGAAGATGGAACACCTAATGGTTTTACCGATTTCAATTTAACAGAAGCTAATCCGTTTATTACAATTGGAGATAACACTTTAACGGTTACGTATTATTTGAATTTTTTTGATGCTGATTCAGGAAGCAACTCGATAAGCCCTTCACCATTTAACAATGCAACAGCAAATACAGTTTATGCACGGGCAGAAAATACAAACGGTTGCCATAGAGTTTCAACTATAACACTTGAGGTGTCAACAACTAGCTTCCCTGTTGGTTATCTAAATAATTTAGAGCAATGTGATGCAGATGAAAGTATTGACGGCTATGAAACATTTGATTTAACACAAGCATCAGCAGATATTATTGATCAATTTCCAACGGGACAAAATTTGAGTGTGCATTATTTTAGAAATTTAACGGATGCACAACTTAGAGAAAACGAAATTCTTCCGCAAGATAGCTATGTAAACGAAACACCTTTTTCACAGCCTTTATATGTTCGCGTACAAAGTGAAGATAATGGCGATTGTTTTGGCGTAGGTCAGCATGTAACTTTAACAGTACATCCTCGTCCAGAATTTGTAGTAAATCCTGCCGAAATTGTATGTTTAAACTTACCTCCTATTTTAATTGAACCGAAAAATGCACAAGGAACTTATACGTATGAATGGTTTGATGAAAATGGCAATTCAATTAGCAATAATCCAACAATTACAGTTTCAAAAGGCGGTGTTTATACCGCCATTGCAACTTCTAGTGCTAACTGTATTTCGTTTCCACAAATAGTCACTGTTACCGAATCTAATATTGCAAACATTTCAGCAGACGACATTACCATTACTGACGATTCTAACAACAATACAATTACAATAAATAACCAACAAAACAATTTAGGTATTGGAGATTATGAATTTGCTTTAGATGATATGTTTGGAATTTACCAAGATGAATCGGTATTTACAAATGTGCCTCCTGGAATACACACCATTTTTGTGCAAGACAAAAATGATTGTGGCGTTGCAAGCATTGAAGTTTCAGTAATTGGTTTTCCTAATTTTTTTACACCTAATAACGACGGCTTTAACGACACCTGGCAAATAAAAGGCGTCAGTTCCAATTTTTATCCTACATCGCTCATTTATATTTTCGACCGATTTGGAAAATTAATTACCCAAATAGACGCAACAAGTGATGGATGGAATGGTGAATACAATGGTTATAATTTACCTTCAACCGATTATTGGTTTACAGCTCAATTAATTGATGACGATGGAAATATTAGAGAAAAGAAAGGTCATTTTAGTTTAATTAGAAAATAGCTTTTTAGAATAGTTTCCGTTTTGTTAATTTATTTAAAATGAGTACTTTTAGAGTAATCATTCATTTTAAAAATGAAATTAACCATTAACTAACCAATGATAATTAAAAAATGAATTTTATTGATTATTATAAAGTATTAGGAATTGATCAAAAAGCAACTGAAAGCGACATTAAAAAAGCGTATCGAAAATTGGCGCGCAAATACCACCCAGATTTAAATCCAAACGACAAAGAAGCCGAAAAAAAATTCAAACAAATTAATGAAGCTAATGAAGTTTTAAGTCATCCCGAAAATCGTAAAAAATACGATAAGTACGGTAAAGACTGGCAACATGCCGAGCAATTTGAAAAAGCCAATCAACAGCAACAATACCGAAGAGGTTCGCAACAAAGTAGTTCGGGAAATTTTGGTGAAGAAGATTTCTCAGATTTTTTTAGCTCTATGTTTGGTGGAAGAAGTGGTTCTGCAAGATCTAGTAACCGAAATGTGAAATTTAAAGGGCAGGATTTTAATGCTGAATTACAGTTGGATTTAAAGGATGTTTATAAAACCGACAAAAGAACTTTAACCATTAATGGCAAAAACATTCGCTTAACAATACCTGCCGGGGTTGAAAATGGACAAACAATTAAAATAAAAGGATATGGTGGCGAAGGCGTTAACAATGGTCCTAAAGGAGATTTATATCTAAAATTCAACATTTCCAATCATACCAATTTTAAACGCGACAAGGATAATTTATATACTAATGTTGACCTTGATTTGTACACTGCTCTTTTAGGAGGCGAAACAGTTATTGATACTTTTGACGGAAAAGTAAAATTGAAAGTAAAACCCGAAACTCAAAACGGAACTCAGGTAAAACTTAAAGGAAAAGGTTTTCCTGTTTACAAAAAAGAAGGAACGTTTGGCGACCTATATATTTCTTATCAAATTAAAATGCCAACAAATCTTTCTGAAAAAGAAAAAGAACTATTTGAAGAATTAGCAAAACTACGATAGATATGGATGGCAAAGATTTTATTTCGGTAATGCAGTTATGCAAACACTATAATTTAGAAATTTCGTTTTTTAATCAACTTGAAGAAGTTGGACTAATAAATGTAACTATCATAGAACAAACATTGTACTTACATCAAGATATTATAAATGATCTTGAAAAAATGATTAGAATTCATCAGGATTTAAACATCAATATTGAAGGAATTGATGCTGTTTTTAACTTACTTCAAAAAATGGAAAACCTACAAACTGAATTAAATTCGCTTCAAAACAGGTTGCGATTATATGAGACTGATTATTAATTTAATTTAATTAATTTTGCCGCTATGGTAAAAGAAATTCAAATCAGAGTTCAGCTTCAAGAAGAAAAAATTGAAGGTTTTTTAAAGAAAAAAGTTGCAAAGACTTTAGAAATTTCTGAAAATGAAATTACTACCATTAAAGTATTACGGAAATCTATTGATGCCAGAAAACCAACCATATTTTTCAATTATAAATTAGCTGTTTATATACAAGAAACAATTCCTGAAACTCCCGATTATATTTTTGATTATAAGGATGTTTCAAGCGCAAAAGAAATTCACATTATAGGTTTTGGTCCTGCCGGCATGTATGCCGCTTTGCGTTGTATTGAACTTGGTTTTAAGCCGGTTGTTTTAGAGCGCGGAAAAAATGTACAGGACAGAAGACGAGATTTACGCGCTATCAATCAGTTTCATTTGGTTGATGAAGATTCTAATTATTGCTTTGGTGAAGGTGGTGCAGGTACTTATTCAGACGGAAAATTATACACTCGAAGTTTAAAGCGCGGTGATGTTCGCCGTATTTTTGAAAATCTTGTTTATCACGGTGCTACCGATCAAATTTTGGTAGATGCACATCCGCATATTGGCACTAATAAATTGCCAAAAGTGGTTAAAAATATTCGTGAAACTATTTTAAAATATGGCGGTGAAATCCATTTTGAAACTCGTGTTACCGATTTTGTGATCAAAAACCATCAACTAAGAGCCATTCATTTACAAAATGGCAAAGAAATGACCGTAAATGCTGTTATTTTAGCCACTGGACATTCAGCAAGAGATATTTATTATTTATTACAACGCAAAAATATTGCCTTAAAAGCAAAATCGTTTGCCATGGGCGTTCGTGTTGAACATCCGCAACAAATTATAGATTCCATTCAATACCATTGCACAGGCGAACGCGATGAATTGTTGCCAGCAGCTTCTTACAGTTTGGTACATCAGGTTCAATAACCGTGGTGTATATTCATTTTGTATGTGTCCTGGCGGATTTATTGTTCCTGCTGCAACAGCCAATGGAGAAGTTGTTGTAAATGGCATGTCGCCTTCTAAACGAAATAATTTTTACGCAAATTCAGGAATTGTAGTTGAAATAAATGCCGAACAAGATTTACTCAAATACGAACATTTTGGAGCATTAAAAGGTTTAGAATTTCAAAAAGACTTAGAAAAATTAGCCTTGGCTTGCTGGAGGAAAAACACAAACAGCACCTGCGCAACGTTTAACTGATTTTGTAGAAGGAAAATTATCAAATACTTTAAATCCTACCTCCTATCAGCCAGGATTAAAATCGGCACCATTACATTCATTATTACCAAAATCAATTGGCGGAAGATTACGAAAAGGTTTTAAAGCGTTTGGAAAAAAAATGAATGGATATTATACGGATGAAGCCAATGTTGTAGGTGTTGAAAGCAGAACCTCATCGCCTGTAAATATTCCAAGAAATGAACATTTAGAGCATCCAGAATTACAAGGTTTATTTCCTTGTGGAGAAGGTGGCGGTTATGCCGGTGGCATTGTATCGGCCGCTATGGATGGCGAACGCTGTGCAGAAGCAGCTGTTTTAGCCATAAGTAAATAGATGAAATTTCTTGACTTTTATCTATTTTAGACTACACAAAAAACTCTTTTATCGCTTTGGCAACACCATCTTTTTTGTTTGAGTCTGTTATAACTTTCGCTGCTTTTAAAACGGCCTCATTCGCATTGGCAACTGCAACCCCTAAACCCACTGCTTTTAGCATTTCAATATCGTTGTAATTGTCGCCAAAAGCTACTACATTTTCCATTGTAATATTGGTATAATATTCTTTTAACAACACTTCAATCGCGGTTTTTTTAGAAATATTTTTATGAGAAATTTCTATATAAGTATCTTTTGAACGATACAACATAATTTCATCTGAAAAACAGGTTTCCAGCGATTTGTATAAAATATCAATTTCTTCCGCATCACCCATACACATAATTTTATGGGCTCCTTTGCCTTCATTTTCCCAGGATTTTAAAACCTCTGAATTTGCTTTTATTTCAGGCGTTACTTTTGTATTATTTTCTTCTCGTTTCGCCCAATAATCCATAGAAGGAACATACCATTCATCAGCATGAAATAAACTTAAATGAATGCTGGTATTTGAACATTGATTGATAATTTGAGCCAATACTTCATTTTTAATAAAAGTTGAATGCAGCACTCTTTCCTGATCTAAAACCAAACCACCATTATAAGCAATTATTGGGGCCGATGCATTCCCAAATTCTTGTTGTAAATGACGTAAAGCTTTTGGCATACGAGACGAAATTAAAACCATTGGAATAGGCGCCACGCGTTTAACTTGCGCAATAGTTTCTTTAGATAACTCTCTATCCTTATTTAAAAGTGTTCCATCTATGTCAGAACAAATTAACTGATAATTCATATAACCTCTTTTATTAAGCTGGCAAAAATAAGAAAACCATTGTTAACTTATTAAAATGGGATATGATATCTACTAAATCGATGTATTTAGTCATTTATGTCTTCAATTATAGCTAAAAACTGTTTATCCAAACAATTAACATACCTTTGCCGACTTATATAAGTTATATGACATTTAAAAATTTAGGGATTATTGAACCCATTTTGAAGGCAATTGATGAAGAAGGATATACAAACCCTACCCCAATACAAGAACAATCTATACCAATTTTATTAGCACAAAAAGATTTATTAGGCTGCGCACAAACCGGAACCGGGAAAACTGCCGCCTTCACCATTCCTATTTTACAGCATTTGTTTAATAGTAAAGATGACCATAAAGGACATAGAAAAATAAGAGCTTTAGTTGTAACTCCAACTCGTGAGTTGGCCATTCAAATTGCAGAAAGTATTAAAGCTTATGGAAAATATACCGGTATTAAAAATACGGTAATTTTTGGAGGTGTAAAACAAGGCGCGCAAACCGATACTTTAAAACGTGGTGTTGATATTTTGGTAGCTACTCCAGGCCGTTTGTTAGATTTAATTTCGCAAGGATATATTACCTTGAAAGACATAGAATATTTTGTTTTGGATGAAGCCGATCAAATGTTAGATATGGGATTTATTCACGATATAAAGAAAATAATTGCCAAACTGCCTAATAAACGCCAGTCGTTATTTTTCTCAGCAACTATGCCTCCTGCGAGCTTAGAATTGTCAAAAGCTATTTTAGGAAATCCCTCGAAAGTAACCATACAACCAAAACAAACAACTGCCGAAAGAATTGAACAAGCAGTTTATTTTGTAAGTAAAACTAACAAACCAAAATTACTGGTTCATTTAATAAATCAAAACCCTGAAGCTTCAGTATTGGTGTTTTCGAGAACCAAACATGGAGCCGACAAAGTGGTTCGCTTTTTAGCCAAAGAACACATTAAAGCGGCTGCCATTCACGGTAATAAATCACAAGGTGCGCGTCAAAGAGCATTAGGCGATTTTAAAGACGGAAAATTACATGTTCTTATTGCTACAGATATTGCAGCTCGTGGAATTGATATTGAAGAATTGCAATTGGTAATCAATTTTGATTTGCCAAATATACCTGAAACTTATGTTCATAGAATTGGCCGAACAGGGCGTGCAAAAGCCAGTGGAATTGCACTTTCGTTCTGTAATCTAGAAGAAAAAGCCTACCTAAAAGACATTCAAAAATTAATCAATCAGCAAATTCCTGTGGTGGAGGAACATCCTTTTCTGTTAGACGAAAATGAAGAAGTGCCACTTGTTGAAAAACCAACTAAAAATCAGCGAAAAAAGAACAATCGTCGTGCTGAACACAAACCAAAAGAAGGAGAAACTGCTAAAAAACCTAAAAGAAAATTTTACAGTAAAAAACAGCGATAGTTTTACCACAATTGGTGCACTTCATTTTTAATATATTTTGAATAAATTTGATTTACCGCTTCAATTTCACTTTTTGAAAGTGGTTGAGCGGCTGAAGCCGCAATGTTACTTTTTAATTGTTCAACAGTTGATGCGCCCGGAATAATGCAACTCACTTCATTAAAAGATAAAATCCATTGTAATGCCTTATGTACCATATTTTGATTGTTAAAAAGTTGTTTTAATTCATCAACAGCTTTTAAACCTAACTCATAATCAATTCCCGAAAAAGTTTCTCCTTTATCAAAGGCAGCCCCATCAATATTAAAAAAGCGATGGTCATCTTTTTCAAACTTTGAATCTTTATTAAACTTTCCAGTTAACAATCCGCTTGCTAATGGCACCCGTGCTATAATACCAACATTTTTTGCTTTGGCTTCTTTAAAAAACAAATCAGAAGGGCGCTGTCTAAACATATTAAAAATAATTTGAACGGTACTAACACCTTCAAATTCAATGGCTTTTAAGGCTTCTTCAACTTTTTCAACACTTACACCATAATTTCTTATTTTTCCTTCTTTGGTTAATCTATCGAACAGATCAAAAATTTCTGGACGATAGTAAACTTCAGTTGGCGGACAATGTAATTGGATTAAATCAATGCGATCTAAACCCAAATTTAACAAACTATCTTCAACAAATTTTCTTAAAACAGTTACCTGATAGTTTGCGTTAGTATGTGGCTGTAATTGTCTACCACATTTAGTAGCAACATACACTTCTTCTGAACGTGATTTAACTACTTTTCCAACAGTTTTTTCACTTAACTTATTGCTATAAACATCAGCAGTATCTATAAAATTAACACCATTATCAATAGCTGTATTTAATATTTTTTCGGCATTTATAAAATCAAAATCGCTACCCCATTTACCTCCTACCTGCCAGGTTCCTAAACTAATTTCAGAAACCTTTAAATTTGTTTTTCCTAAAATTCTGTACTTCATTGTTTATTCTATTTTATTGAAATTTTCATCATAAAGCCCAACTAAAATACTGTTTCCTTTACTATCAACGCGTAAACCTCCATAGATAGCTTTTTCGTATTTTTCGGCTTGTCCTTCTTCAAAAAAGAAAGATTCTGCCCCAATATTCATGTTCCAGCTTCCGGCAGTATATTCAATTAAAAATTCATCACTATTTAAAGGTGTTTTTTTGGTTTGAATTCTTATGCGTTCTGCAATGCCTTTTTCATTGGTTTTTACCACAACAAATCCTCGTTTGGCAATGCTGTCTATCCCATCCTTTTCTGCTATTTTATATGTTAATTGCATATAATCGCCTTGTATTATTGATCTTGGGTCAACAGGAGCTAATTCTAACAAAATTAGTTTTCCTTCGGCTAAAATTGCTTCTTTTTTTATTATTGAATTGTTAAACAATATCAATACTACAATCAGGTTTATTAAAATAATAATCCATTTAAATTTTTTCATTTTGCAAACTTTTTTTATTAACAAATACATAAAAACCCAAGAACAATATACCCGATGCAAATAAAATAATAGATTTTGTTAACAAGCTAAAATTTAGGTCGTAATAATACTGTGAAACAAAATAAATAAGAGCGGTTATTCCAACAATATAACCTGTTTTATAATTTACTAAAAAACAAAGTAATATTATTAAAATAGCACCTAAAATTGATGGTGCAAAAATGGTTGAAGACAACACTAAAATGGTAAGAATATATATTATGATTTGACTTTTTTTATCTTTTACACTTATAATTTCAACAATTTCAGAAACCAAATAAATAACAAGTAGCAATAATATTACTGAAGACAGCCAAATAAAGCCAATGTTCATATCAAATATTTCCCTGTTCGCTGAGATAATTAAACCAAACAACAACGAAAAAATAAATCCAATACGCATTGGGCTATATAATTTTGATAGGTTTTTATTGGTCGCAATAATTTTCCCTTCATTTAAAATAAGATACGTTAACATTCCTGCAATTAATATATTGTAACCGTGAATAAACCCAAAAAACTTATTTATTATTATTAAACTAAGTAAAGATCCACAAACTGTTAAAACCGCAATAAACGATAAAATATAGGTCTGATTTATAAATAAAGAAATAAAAGCAACCACTAAAATAATTAGTGCAATTAAACTGTTATTTACATTTAAACCATTCAATCCAATTCCAATAAGAACAAGGCCTGTAACATAAGCTGAAATACTTAAAGTATCGTAAATAACTTTATCAAATATTCTATTTATTAAAAGTGCGGCAATTATAAAAGCAAATCCAACTACCAAAAGTGCCACATTAGAATCAAACAATCCCATTAAGCTAAGAAAGCCAAGGAATGACTGTGTTGCAAAAAAACCTCCAAATATGGAAAGAATTTTAATTGATAAATTTGTTTTGTTTGCGTCTCTTTTATGGTATTCAGCAATTATTGCTGGTTCATTGTACTGAACTTGTTCACCATTAAAAACTTCAATAGCCTTCAAAACTTCCTGTATGTGCTCATCTTTATTCATGCGACCATTTTTTTTGAAGATCCATTAATAATTTAATTGAAAGTGTAACACTTCCAATAATAAATAAAGTGACTAATAAATAAGCAGCGTCAAAATCAAAAGTCTTTATTAAAAAAGAGGTAATAACAACTACCAAACTGAAAGCTATTAATGCAATGTAAAAAGTTGTTTTAATTTTTAAACTGTACAAAATGCCGGCAACGTACAATATTGAAGTTATTGCTAATAATGCCCAGAATGCCGTTCCTTGTTCGGTAAAAATACCAATTACAATTCCAGTGGTTGACGAAAAAATTGCGGCTAGGGCAATTACATAAAGAAACCATTTTGGGAAATTTATTTTTGTGACTTTTTTGAATCCGAAAATAAAAAAGATTAAAAACGACGTATTTAAAACAAATTGTAATGTTGAAACAAAAACACCAGACCAATCATATGCAACTTGTTCTGCATATAAAATAAGAGTTGTATTAATTAAGGAAAGATAAATTAGCCAAAGTGGTGCAAAATTTGAAATTAAAACCCACACAGTAATAAACAAGGTCCATCCTAAGAAAAAATCATAGGCATTCGCCCCAGTCTGATAAATTTGCCCAAAAACAGCAATCAACACACCTACTAAAACCGACGCACTTGTAAGTGCTAAATTTTTAGAAAGTTTGTTTAATTTAGAATATAACGCAAGCAATGTTGCAACTATAATAAGGGCTTCAATTATGCCTAATTTTACGAATTTATGAAGGTCGGCCCAATTATATGCAAAAAAGAAAATGATTCCCGAGGTTACAAAGGCTACCCCTAAACTAAGAAAAAATAAACGTAAAAATTGACGCCAAGCATTGGCTGAACTATAAATATTCTCTTTTAAAAAACGTTGAACACTATGATCTTTCCAATTACTATTTTGACTTATAATGTATATATCATCTCTGTTTATTTTTTCCATGAGTTTCGATATATTACCTTTTTTTTCTAAAAATCAAATTCCATTTTTATTCAATAAAGATTTAAAAATGAACTTATTTTTTCCTATTTCTCACATAAATTAACTTAAATCTACCTCCGCTTGAACTCTCTTTTTGATCAATTTCAAACTCATCCAATGATTTAAACAAAGGGGTTAATTTTTCAAAACCAAAATTTCTTGCATCAAAATTGGGTTGTTTTTTTAAAATAAGTGAACCTACATCGCCCATAAAAGCCCAGCCTGTATCATCAGATGCGTCATCAACTGAGTTTTGTAAAAAACGAATAACCTTAGGCGTAATTTTATCAATATTTACCTTTTTATGTCTTGTTTTTCCTTGATTATTTTCGTCTTCGTCTAATTCTAAAATTTCCAAATAAATAAATTTATCGCAGGCCACAATAAAAGGATCTGGTGTTTTCTTTTCTCCAATTCCATAAACCACTAAACCCGCCTCACGCAAACGTGTAGCTAATTTTGTAAAATCACTATCCGATGAAACCAAACAAAATCCGTTTACTTTTTCAGAATATAAAATATCCATGGCGTCAATAATCATTGCCGAATCTGTGGCGTTTTTGCCGGTTGTATAACCGTATTGCTGAATGGGCGTTATGGCATTTTCGAGTAAAATATTTTTCCATTTAGCCAAGTGAGGCTTTGTCCAATCTCCATAAATACGTTTTATGGTTGGTGTGCCATATTTAGTAATTTCTTCCATCATTTCTTTAATATATTTTGAAGGAATATTATCACCATCAATAAGTACAGCAAGTTTTGTGTCTTTTATCATAGTCTAAAGTTACGTAAAAAAAAAGAATTTATAAATCTTCAATCTAATTTAATCAAAACATTTGTAACCAAATTATTATAAAGTTTGTTGTATTTTTAGCTTATTGAAAACAAATAACTTATAAAGTGAAATGAAATGACAAATCTCCTTAAAACATCCAGTATTATTACCCTTGTTTTTATATTAAATTCAACTTTCATTTTTGGTCAGGACAGAATTAATGGAAAGGCATTTGCAACACGATCGGAAGTTATTGCTAAAAACGGAATGGTTGCAACAAGTCATCCCTTGGTTACTCAAATTGGGTTAGATATTTTAAAAAATGGTGGAAACGCAATAGATGCGGCAATTGCTGCAAATGCGGCTTTAGGTTTAATGGAACCAACTGGATCAGGTATTGGAGGCGATTTATTTGCCATTATTTGGAGTGCAAAAGATAAAAAATTATATGGCTTGAATGCAAGCGGACGTTCTCCTGAGAATTTAAATTTACAATATTTCAAAGATCAAAATATGACTAGTATTCCGGCTTATGGGCCATTACCCGTTAGTGTTCCAGGATGTGTTGACGGTTGGTTTGAAATGCATAAAAAATTTGGGTCTATGAAAATGGAGCAAATACTTGCACCTGCCATAAGATATGCCAACGAAGGCTTTCCAGTTACAGAACTTATTGGATATTATTTAACTTTATCATCATCCCGATTTAAAAATTATCCAAATTTTTCTGAAACATATATGCCAAATGGAAAACCTTTAGCTAAAGGAACAGTATTTAAAAACCCTTTTCTTGCAAATACTTACCAAAAAATTGCAAAAGGAGGCAAAGACGCTTTTTATAAAGGCGAAACTGCAAAAACCATTGCCAATTTTATTCAATCACAAGGAGGTTTTATAAGTGAAAAAGATTTGGCAAATCATACTTCAGAATGGGTTGAACCTGTTTCAACAAATTACAGAGGTTATGATGTTTGGGAATTACCACCAAACGGACAAGGAATTGCAGCTTTGCAAATTTTAAATATTATGGAAGGGTATAATGTAAAAGAAATGGGGTTTGGCAGCACTGAATATGTTCATTATTTTACTGAATCTAAAAAACTAGCTTTTGAAGATAGAGCAAAGTATTATGCCGATCCCAATTTTAACAAAATACCTGTAAATCAGTTAATTTCTAAGGAATATGCTGCACAAAGAAGAGCCTTAATTGGTGAAAGAGCCGCAAGAAGATACTCTCCTGGAGCACTTGAAGATGGAGATACTGTTTATTTAACAGTCGCCGATAAAGATGGAAATATGGTTTCTCTTATTCAAAGCAATTATCGTGGTATGGGCTCAGGAATGGTACCTCCTGGTTTGGGTTTTATGCTTCAAGACAGAGGTGAATTGTTTTCTTTAGAAGCAGATCATTTTAACGTAATTGAACCAAATAAGCGTCCTTTTCACACCATTATTCCAGCTTTTATTACAAAAAATGGAGAACCTTGGGTTAGTTTTGGCTTAATGGGTGGTGCTATGCAACCACAAGGTCACGCGCAAATTGTAATTAATTTAATTGATTTTGGAATGAATTTACAGGAAGCCGGCGATGCCCCTAGAATGCAACATAATGGTTCAACAGAACCAACAGGCGGTGAAATGACTGATGGCGGACAAATTGTTTTAGAATCGGGATTTGATTATGAAACCATTAGAAATTTAATGAGTAAAGGACATAATATAGGTTTTGAAATAGGAAGTTATGGTGGTTATCAGGCAATTATGTTCGACAAAGAAAATGGTGTTTATTACGGCGCATCAGAATCTAGAAAAGACGGTAACGCTGCCGGATACTAAAACTCAAATAAAATATGATATTAATAGATAAACCTTTTGCTTCAGATTTTTTGATTAATACAATCAAGGAAAACAATTTTCAAATTGTTGAAACCGCTATTGCAAAAGAAATGATTGATGATGGTTCTTTGAACTGGATTTCAGAAAATAAAGCCATTGCTATATATAAAAGTCAGCCTAATTTATCCATATACACCAATTCTGAAAACGCCATTAGCTGGATTGAAAAAAATTTAGCTTTTTCTGATTTACCAACTAAAATTCAATTGTTTAAAAACAAAATAAAATTTAGAGCATTGATAAAGGATGTTTACCCAAATTACTTTTATAAAGGTGTAAAGTTTGAAGAATTAAAAACCATTGCTGCTCATGATTTACAATTTCCAATAATCATAAAACCCGCAGTTGGCTTTTTTAGTTTGGCGGTTCATAAAATTGACAACTGGCAAGAATGGCAGCTTACTTTACCAAAAATTGAGGGCCAAATTAAGGACTTTAAAAACATGTACCCAAAAGAAGTTGTTGATGTTACCGATTTTATTTTAGAAGCTTATATTGACGGTGAAGAACATGCAATTGACTGTTATTTTAATGAAAAAGGCGAAGTTGTAATTTTAAATATTTTACATCATATTTTTTCATCTGATAAAGATGTAAGTGATCGCGTTTATTCGACTTCAAAAGAAATTTTTGAAATGTATTATGCTGAAATTGAGCATTTTTTACAACTAATTGGCGAAAAAGCCAATCTTAAAAATTTTCCAATGCATGTGGAAGTTCGCATTGATAAAAATAAAAATGTGATTCCAATTGAAGTAAATCCGCTGCGTTTTGGTGGCTGGTGTACAACTGGAGACATTTCTTGGTACGCTTTCGGCATCAATTCATATGAATATTTTTTAAAAAATAAAAAGCCAAATTGGACAACTATTTTCAGCAATCGTTTAACAAAAAAGTACAATTTAATTGTTTTAGACAACAACTCTGGCATCAAAGAAAGTGAAATTGAGTCGTTTAATTACGAACTTTTATTGAAAGACTTTAAAAAACCCTTAAATTTGCGAAAAGTTAATTATAAGAGGTACAAGGTTTTTGGCTTTTTATTTACTGAAACAAGTATTGAAAATAACACAGAACTAGCAACTATTTTAACTTCAGATTTGAAAAAATATATAACATTACAAACATGAGTGAAGAAAATTTCTTTTCAATGAAAATGGCAAAATTGTCTGATGACGAATTGAAAAATTACGTAGTTAATAAACATGATTTTCAAGATTATGCTGTTTTAACAGCTATTTTAGAACTTGAAAAAGAGGAATTACCATTGAAAACAGTGAACAAATTAAGCTGGAACTTACAGAAACAGCTACTGTTGAAACAACTGAAATAGAGAATCCAATTGAAGTAAATACTTCAACTTCTACAGAAACCCCACTGCTTTATAGCACCCAATTCATTTTTATATTTGGGGCGCTATTTTCAGTTTTTGGAGGTGGTATTTTAATGGCGATGAACTTGTTTCAGCTTAAAAAAATAAAAGCAGCTAAATTGGCATTAATGGGCTCATTGGCTTACACCGTTTTATTAATTATTTTATTTGATGTTTTAGGTGTTACAAATGCATTAATTTCTTTAACTACAAGTCTTTTAGGTATCTTTTTATTAGAACAATTTATTTGGAAAAAGGAAATTCCTACTGAAATAACCTACGAAAAAAGAAATGTTTGGAAACCTGTTGGTATTGGTTTACTTATTGCTTTACCAATAGCTTATTACATGATAGCTACAGGAAATATTCCACAACCATAATTTATGGAAACTTATATTGTAGATTCATTTACAAATGAAGTCTTTAAAGGAAATCCGGCAGGTGTTTGTATTTTAAACCAACCTGTTTCTGAAGATTTAATGCTTAAAATTGCTCAAGAATTAAACCTGTCTGAAACAGCATTTATTCAACAATTAGAAAACAAAAATCAATATTCCATACGTTATTTTTCACCAGTTATGGAAATTCCATTATGTGGTCATGCCACTTTGGCTTCAGCAAAAGTATTGTTTCAAAATTTGAACATAAATGAAGTTACATTTAGCACTTTTCAAAATTTAACCTTAATTACAAAAAAGGTAAACGATGTAATTACTATGGAATTTCCTGTTTACGAAACAGTACCTGCAACGGTTCCGCAAGCAATGTTAGATGCCTTGGGTTTAAATGAAATTAACAATTGTGAATACAACAAGGAAACAAATATTTTGTTACTCGAAATTTCAAGTACTGATATATTAAAGAACCTAGCCCCAAATTTTGAAGTTTTGCTAAAAACTCACAACACTATAAACGGTGTTTTAGTAACAGCTGCTTCAACTGGTGAGTACGATTTTCACTCACGTTATTTTTGGCCTTGGAGTGGCTCAAATGAAGATCCGGTAACAGGCGCAACACACACATTTTTAACAAAATACTGGAGCAAAAGATTGTATAAAACTAAATTAAAATCGTTCCAAGCTTCAAAAAGAACTGGTTTTATGCAGGTTGAGTTAATTGAAAACAATAAAATGTTGATTAAAGGAAATGCAGTGATTGTTTTCAAAGGAAATTTAATACTTTAAACTCATGAAAAAAATACTATTTATTTTAATATTGCTTGTTTCTTTTATTGGATCTTCACAAGAAGATACCACCAGAGGCTACAAAGTAAAGGTTGGTGAACAAGCTCCTAAACTAGTATTTAACTTACTTGATGGCACCTCTGTTTCAAACGAAAGTTTAAAAGGGCAAGTGGTGGTTTTACAATTTACAGCATCATGGTGCAGTGTATGTATTAAAGAAATGCCACATTTAGAAAGTGAAGTTTGGCAACAATTTAAAAATGAAGATTTTATATTAATTGGCATCGATTTAAAAGAAGAGCGCGAAAAAGTGGACAAATTTATTGCCAAAATGCAGGTAACTTATCCTTTTACAATTGATAAAGACGGCTCATTATTTGAAAGTTTTACGCTTCCAAATGCAGGTGTTACCCGAAATATTGTTTTGGATAAAACCGGAAAAATTATTTTTCTTTCACGATTATATAACGAAAAAGAATTTGCTGAAATGATTGATGTTATTAAAACCGAATTAAAAAAATAACATTTCTAATGAATTTAGACCATAAACAAGATAACAGCCAGGTTAACAATCCATTACACGGAGTTAAACTCGCAGAAATAGTGCAATATTTGGTATCGATTTATGGCTGGGAGGCCTTGGGAACTCGCATTAAAATAAAATGTTTTAACAGTAATCCTTCTATCAATTCTAGTTTGAAATTTTTACGCAAAACCCCTTGGGCGCGTACAAAAGTTGAAAATTTATACTTAAAAACAATTAAAAATAGCTAATAATTTAAATTGTATTCAAAAAAATGGGAAGGGATATTTTATTAATTACGCCACCTTTTACACAATTAAACACTCCTTATCCTGCAACTGTTTATTTAAAAGGTTTTTTAAATACAAAAAACATCAGTTCATTTCAAATGGATTTAGGCATTGAAGTCATTTTAGAATTATTTTCAAAAAAAACTTTACAAGAAATTTTTGAATATAGCTTTAAAAACAAAAGTACTACTTCTGAAAATGCACAAAGAATTTTAGCTTTAAAAAACGAATATTTAATAACCATTGAGCCAGTTATTGCATTTTTACAAGGCAAAAACCAAACATTCGCTAGTCAAATTTGTACCGATAATTTTTTACCACAAGCCTCACGATTTGAACAATTAGACGATTTGGACTGGGCGTTTGGCGCTATGGGTTTGCAAGACAAAGCAAAACATTTGGCAACACTTTATCTTGAAGATTTATCTGATTTTATCAAAGAATGTGTTGACGAAAATTTTGGATTTAGTCGTTATGCTGAACAGCTTGGAAAAAGCGCCAATAGTTTTGATGAATTATATAACATTTACAACAAAAACCTACTTATATAGACCCAATTACCATACAACTTTTAGCAGAAAAACTTAAAACGCTACAGCCAAAATTAGTTTGTTTTTCAGTGCCTTTTCCAGGAAATTTATACAGTGCTTTTCGTTGTGCTCAATTTATTAAAACAAATTATCCAGAAATTAAAATTGCGATGGGAGGAGGATTTCCAAATACCGAATTACGTTCAGTTTCAGATATCCGCGTATTTGATTTTTTTGATTTTATCACCTTAGATGACGGCGAATTACCAATTGAATTGTTACTTTCAAATGTATTAAATGCTTCACCTAAAAATGAAGACTTCAATAAATTTAAAAGAACTTTTTTAATTGAAAATAATAAAGTTGTTTACCTCAACAATTCACCAAAACATGATTATAAACAAAGTGAATTAGGAACACCTGATTATTCCGATTTACTTTTAGAACAATACATTTCAGTGATTGAAATTGCAAACCCAATGCATAGTTTATGGAGCGATGGCCGCTGGAACAAACTCACCATGGCGCATGGTTGCTATTGGGCAAAATGTACTTTTTGTGATATTTCACTTGATTATATTAAAATTTACGAACCCATTACTGCGAAATTATTGGTTGACAGAATGGAACAAATCATTGCCCAAACAGGTGAAACTGGTTTTCATTTTGTTGATGAAGCAGCACCACCAGCCCTAATGAGAGCGCTGGCTTTGGAAATTTTAAAACGCAATTTAACTGTTACCTGGTGGACCAATATTCGGTTTGAAAAAAACTTTACCAAAGACCTTTGTTTGTTGTTAAAAGCATCGGGTTGTATTGCTGTTTCAGGTGGATTGGAAGTTGCATCAGATCGATTATTAGGTTTGATTGATAAAGGTGTTACCGTAGAACAGGTGGCGCAAGTAACGCGTAATTTTACCGAAGCCAACATTATGGTACACGCCTATTTAATGTATGGTTTCCCAACACAAACAGTTCAAGAAACAGTAGATAGTTTAGAAATGGTACGCCAACTATTTGAGTTGGGCATTATTCAGTCGGGGTTTTGGCATCAGTTTGCGCTTACAACCCATAGTCCTATTGGTTTAGAGCCAGCAAAATATGGTATAATTCCAGATTATAAAGAAATTTCATTTGCCAATAATGATGTTGATTTTATAGACGAAACAGGTATTGACCACAGTGTATTTAGTTATGGATTGAAAAAATCGATTTTTAATTTTATGCACGGTGTTGGATTTGATATTCCTTTACAAGATTGGTTCGATTTTGAAATTCCAACTACCGAAATTCAGTCGTATTTTATTGAAGATTGTATAGCCTCAGAAGAAAATTTTATGGTAAAACCTTCTGCAAAAGTTGTTTGGCTTGGCAATAGTCCATTGGTTTCTTATACTTCAAAAACAAAAAGAGGAAATACCTTAGAACTTATTAATTTTGCCTTTCATTCAAAAATTGATGTACTTGAAATTTCATTTGAAAAAAACAAAGGCGAATGGCTGTTGCATACTTTAGACAAAATTTCAGTAAAGCAAAATAATACCTATACTTTTTCGCATTTGAAAGATGATTTTGAACTTCATTTTGATAATTTTGAATTGTTTTGGTACACAAAACCAATAAATAAATTAAGAAGTAACGGATTGTTGGTTTTATAATTACCTTATCTATTTTACTGTATCTTTGCAGCATATTTTCAAACATCTTAATATGTCATTTAAGGATTTACAACTTATAAAACCACTTTTAAAATCGGTTGCCGAACAAAATTACGAAACGCCAACACCAGTTCAGCAACAAACCATTCCGCTGGTTTTAGCTAAAAAAGACGTAATAACAACAGCCCAAACCGGAACTGGAAAAACGGCTGCTTTTGCATTACCAATATTACAAATGCTTTTTGACAAACAAGATGCAGGTAAAAGAACTAAAAAAATACGCGCTTTAATTGTAAGTCCTACCCGAGAATTGGCATTACAAATTATGGAAAGTTTTAAAGATTATGGTAAATATACCAATTTACGAACCACTGTAGTTTATGGAGGAACTTCAATTGAACCTCAAAAAGATGTGTTGAACAAAGGCGTTGATATTTTAGTTGCAACACCTGGCAGGTTGCTCGATTTACACAAACAAGATGTTATAAATTTAAGTTTTGTAGAAACCTTGGTATTAGAT
This sequence comes from uncultured Flavobacteriaceae bacterium, assembly GCA_963712085.1. GTDB lineage: Bacteria > Bacteroidota > Bacteroidia > Flavobacteriales > Flavobacteriaceae > Lutibacter. Next base: position 306,428 of record CAVQGP010000001.1, read on the forward strand.
GAAGCCGATTTAATGTTAGATATGGGTTTTATTGATGATGTACGAAAAATTGAACGTTTATGTCCAACCGAAAAACAAATTTTACTGTTTTCGGCAACTATGCCTATGAAAGTTGTGCAATTGGCAAATGTAATTTTAAAAGATCCTGAAACGGTAAATGCAACACCTTCATCTTCAACTGCTCAAAATGTAAATCAGTTATTGTTTTATGTTGGAAAGCAAAATAAAATGGAGCTGTGTTTACACCTGTTAAGAAATACCATAAAAGGCAATATTTTAATTTTTAGACGTACCAAACTTGGTATTGCCAAACTTGAAAAAATGCTAAAAGGCAATGGTTATAAAGTTGATAGTATTCATGGTGATAAAACCCAAAACGACCGTGAAAATGCCTTGGAAAATTTTAAAGATGGTAAAATAAATATTTTAATTGCCACTGATGTTGCTGCACGAGGCATTGATATTGACAACTTAGATGCAGTGATTAATTTTGACATTCCAAATATTTCAGAAACCTATGTGCACCGAATTGGACGAACAGGTAGAGCCGGAAATTCAGGAAATGCTTATTCTTTTTGTTCTGCCGATGAAAAACCATATATCAAGGATATTCAGCAATTGATAAATACCGTAATTCCGGTTATGAATGAACACCCTTATATATTAGATCCAAAGGCTAAAAAAGAAGTACACAGAACACCTGGGAAAAGTAAAAATAAACCGGGACGTAAATCGGAAGCCTCAAAGAAGAATAAAAAACGCTGGTATTAATTTATTTGCCTCACTTCTAACTTTGGTAATACTATTTTAATATATTTAGGTGTTTTAAAAAATACTTAGTACGTTTAATACAAGCTAACCTTTATTTTAAAAAACATTATAAATGGAAAAAAACTATAGAAAATTAGGGTACATATTACTACTAATTATTCCATTAATTGTTATTGGCTTTTATCCAAGTTATTTTGGATTATTTCCAGAGTTTAATGAACATATTGATTTTCTTGTGCATCTACATTTTTTCCTATCTGTTCTTTGGATAGTAATATTAATAACCCAGCCATTTCTTATTTTAAATAAAAAATATAAATGGCACAAACTTATAGGCAGGAGCACTTTTGTAATTTTCCCATTATGGATATTAAGTTTTCTTGTAATGATTTATAAGGTTATACAAAAAGAAAATTACAATTATTTAGTATTTCCAATTGGAAATATGCTCATATTGATTGTTCTTTATTTTTTGGCAATTAAACACCGAAAAACAACCGCTAAACACATGCGATATATGATTGCATCGGCTGTAGTGCTTATTGATCCAACTATAGGAAGGTGGACATTTAATATTTTTGGAGATGACTTAATAGCGATGCCTATTACATATGCCATAATGAATTTAATTTTAGTGATGCTTATTTGGGTTGACAAACGTAATGGAAAAAATTATAAGCCATATGTTGTTTCTTTAATATGTTTTTTAGCATACAACGTAGCATTTTTTATTGTGTATCTGAATTAAAGAAATTTTTAGAATAATGAAATAAAATGCCATAATGTCTATAATTAAGTGCTCGTTATCACCTACTTCTTACAATCCTATTTGGGTTTCAGTTTGGTGTACCGGCCTGCAGGCTTGCAATATTAAGTGTTAATCAGTACAATTAATCATAGTCGAATCCTTGTAATTAAATTAAGAAAAAGTGGACATACCAAACATTAAAATCATCGAAACTGTTATTGTTATTGTAGTTTATATAATTCTGCGAGTGGCAACCAATAAAATAATTGATAAAACGGTTGATAACAGTTTTATGCAAAAAACAAGAGGTAAAATTATCAAGAAGGTTCTTAATCTAATTTTGCTTTTTCTAGTATCTGCATTCGTTTTATTAGTTTGGGGAGTTGAGCAGAATGAATTGGCTTTTTTTATTGGTTCAATACTCACGGTTATAGGAATCGCATTGTTTGCACAATGGTCAATTTTATCAAATATAACTTCAGGAATAATCTTATTCTTTAATCACTCCGTTAAACTAGATGATACTATAATAATAATTGATAAAGATTATGAAATAGAAGGAAGGGTTAGCGATATAGGTCTTTTTTTCGTAATTCTTAAAACAAAAGAAGCGGAAAAAGTATCTATCCCTAACAATGTCTTTATTCAAAAAATGATAAAACAAAAAAAGAATAAATAAACTTCTAATGCTACTTTCAACTATTAAAGTACAAGATTATGTGCTCAAAACAAATAAAATTTTTTAAGGATTTGAAAAAAACTAAATCGTGCTAATTTTGTAAAAGCTGGAACTTTAGGATTGTTGTGTTTTACATTATTGAATTTAATAATTATTTTATGAGTTGGAATCTAAAACGAAATTTATACACTAATAAATATTTACATTTAAACTAATAATGCCAAAAAATATTCAACAATTGATTTGCTACAGCTAAAAAATCTCCGATTTTAAAGTTGTACAAATCTTAGAAAAAAATGTTGACTTTAATTATGTAGTAAAGAGAAATTTACGTTGTTCTAAAATAAAAATTATACAAAAATTACTCGCTGAAAACAAATTCAAAATAAAAATTTAACTAATCAGCAAATTTCTTAACAGTAGTTAATAGGAAAATATTAGTACATTTAAACCAATTTATAAACAGTTGCAAAGAACGGTTTTAAAACAGCAACTCACCCTGTAAAACTCGTTTTGTACAACCTAAAAAACTAAATGAATAACGAACAAACTGCAATACGAACTACTTACTTTAGCATCATTGGCAACACCCTTTTAGCAATTATTAAAGGTCTTGCAGGTTTCTTTGGTAATTCTTATGCGCTAATTGCTGACGCTATTGAATCAACATCTGATATTTTTTCGTCACTGCTTGTACTGTTTGGGTTAAAATATGCAAAGCGTCCCGCAGATGAAAACCATCCTTACGGGCATGGAAAAATTGAGCCTTTGATTACCTTTATGGTTGTTGCTTTTCTTGTTACTTCAGCCACAATTATTGCTTATGAAAGTATAGAAAATATCCAAACGCCACATAAATCGCCAAAATCTTGGACCCTAATTGTATTAGGTAGCATTATTTTATGGAAAGAATTGTCTTATAGAATCGTTATTAAAAAAAGTAAACAAACAAATAGTTCATCTTTAAAAGCAGATGCATGGCATCATAGAAGTGATGCAATAACTTCAATAATGGCATTTATAGGAATTTCAATCGCATTAATTTTTGGTAAAGGTTATGAAACGGCTGATGATTGGGCAGCTTTATTGGCTTCTGTTTTTATACTTTATAACAGTTATTTGATTTTTAGACCGGCTTTGGGTGAAATAATGGACGAACATCTTTACGACGACCTTTTAGAAGAAATTCGAGAAAAATCAATCAAAGTCAAAGGTATTTTGGGTACTGAAAAGTGTTTTATTCGTAAAGCAGGTATGAAATATCATGTTGATTTACACGCCATAGTTGATGGAAAAATTTCAGTAAAAGAAGGGCACGACATTTCTCACCAACTAAAAGACTATTTGAGAAACGAAATACCTAATTTAGGACATGTTCTAATACATATTGAACCCCATAAATAAAAATTGAGTTACAAACACTTCATAAAATTATGCTTAGATTTAAATAACTAACCAGAATACATGAAAAATTTAACAAATGCATCCCGCTAAATAAAAAATTATGAGAAAACCAAATACAAAAGTAAATCTCATTTTATTCACATTTTTTTTACTATCAACCATGAAATTATACTCTCAAGATTCAAATTTTTATATTTTCATTTGTTTTGGTCAGTCAAACATGGAAGGGCAAGGTGAAATAGAATTACAAGACAAAACTGTTGACAGTCGTTTTCAGGTGATGCAGGCAATGGATTGTACAAACCCTAACCTTTTAAAAGGCAATTGGAGAACAGCAGTTCCTCCTTTGTGCCAATGCAACTCGGGCTTATCGCCTGCTGATTATTTTGGACGAACCATGATTGAAAAACTTCCTGATAGCATTAAAGTTGGTGTTATTAATATTTCTGTTGGTGGTTGTGACATCCGATTGTTTGACAAAGATAAATATCAAAATTATAAAACTACATACACTGAAGACTGGTTTACCGACAAAATCAAATGGTATAAAGGAAATCCTTATCAGTATTTAACAGAACTCGCAAAAAAAGCTCAAAAAGATGGGGTAATTAAAGGGATTCTTTTGCATCAGGGAGAAACAAATACTGGCAATAGTCAATGGCCTAACTATGTGAAAAAGATTTATAATGATATGTTAACTGATCTTTCTCTATCCTCTGATTCTGTTCCATTGCTTGCTGGAGAATTATTGGCTACTCCAAACAATTGTTGTTCAAGTATGAATGCAATTATTAACACGCTTCCTATCACTATTTCTACTGCGCATATTATATCATCAAAAGGTTGTTCTGGGAAAGACAATGCCCATTTTGACTCGGCTGGATATAGAATATTAGGGAAACGATATGCCGAGAAAATGCTCAATTTACTGGGTTATTAAATATCGTATAATATAAAAACTAAAACTTGTTAGTTAACCATTCTTTTTGTTCTTCCATAGTTAAAAAAGTCCAAGCAACAACACGCGTAACTTTATTGCCTTGATGCATTGGAATGGTTTTAATTTCCGTAGCACCTAATTTTTTTAAGGAAGGAATCATACTTTCAGCATTTTCTTTTTTGGAAACCAAGGTTGTGTACCAAAAGCACTGTGTTTTAAACATAGAACTTTCGTACAAATACGTATGAATAAATGCCTTCTCGCCACCTTTATACCATAATTCCTGCTGTTTTCCGCTAAAATTTCTAGTTTTTGCAGCATTTCCCAAAGCTTCCAATTTTCGTGCATTGGATTGCATTGCCTCTTCCTGAGAACTATAAAATGGTGGATTGCACATAGCAGCCGAAAATTTGGAATTATCCTCAAAAATTCCCTTTAATATTTGAGTTGAATCTGGTTGTTTTTTTAATTTAATAAATGCTTCAAGACCATTCTTTTTAACAATATTTTCAGCACAGTTTAACGATTTTTCATCAATATCAGTCCCTAAAAAATGCCAGTTATATACTTTGTTTCCTAATATTGGGTAAATACAATTGGCTCCTGTACCAACATCTAGTACCTTAACATTTTCAATTAAACTTGAAGATTTCAGCAAATCAGCTAAATGATGCACATAATCAACTCTTCCAGGAATTGGCGGACATAAATTTTCATCAGGAAAATCCCAAAAAACAATATTGTAATACTTAAACAACAAAGCCGTATTTAATGCTTTTACTGCCTTTGGATCTGCAAAATTAATAGTTTCAGTATTGTAGTTATTTACAAAAACAAAATCCTTTAACGGTAGGTGTTTTTCAATTAATTCACCAAAATAATATCCTTTTTGATGAATGTTTTCGAGATGAAGATTTGAGTTGTTATTCTTATTAATTCCCATAATTTATATACTGCAACAAAAGTACTACATTTTAAGTTTTAACATTATTTTATATTCACAAAATGAATGAACGTTCGTTTTGTAAATATTTTTATATATATTTGCCTCATTAAATAAAATTAAATTTTATGGCTATCAGACAAAAATGTGATAAAAAACGTTCAGCTTTATTAAAAGCTACCCTTCATTTGGTAAATAATAATGGCTTTCATGACGCACCAATGTCTAAAATTGCAAAAATGGCTGAAATGTCTCCAGCAACCATTTATATTTATTTTGAAAACAAACAAAATTTAATCAATCAGTTGTATCTAGAAATGAAAGCATCTTTTAGTGTTTATGCTTTCAAAAATTATCGTGAGGAGGTTTGTGTAAAAGAAAGTTTTAAAAAAATATGGTTTAACATTGCTCATTTCAAATTAAATCAAGTTGAAGAGTCCACTTTTTTATCTCAATGTGACAACACACCTATGATTGATGATGATGTGAAACGCGAAGGTTTGAAACATTTACAACCATTGATTGATTTATGGGAAAGAGGAAAAGAAGAAGGTATTTTAAAACCTATTTCACCTTATTTAATGTATGCATTTACTATTTACCCATTGGCATTTTTAACAAACAAACAGTATAAAAGCAACTGTGATTTAACAGAGGAAAGAATTGATATTGCTTTCAACGCAGCCTGGGATAGTATAAAAATATAAGCAATGAAAAAAACAGCAATCATATTGGGTGCAACAGGTTTAACTGGTGGCATTCTTCTGGAGAAACTAATAAAAGATGACAGGTATGAAACCATAAAATTATTTTCTCGTAAAAAAATTGATGGATTGCCATTGAAAGTGATTCAATACACAGGTGATATTTTAAACTTGGAGACCTTTAAAAAAGATTTTACAGGCGATGAAGTATTTTGTTGTATAGGTACTACAGCTAAAAAAACACCCGATAAAAAAGCCTATAAGAGTATCGATTACGGTATTCCAGTAACCTCTGCAAAAATTTCAAAAGAAAATAATATTAGTACTTTTTTGGTAGTTTCAGCATTGGGTGCAAATGCAAAAAGCAATATTTTTTATAACAAAACAAAAGGTGAAATGGAACGCGATGTTTTGGCACAAAAAATAGAAAACACTTACATTTTGCAGCCTTCAATAATTAGCGGAAATAGAAAAGAAATAAGAATTGGAGAAAAAATTGGCTTAGCTGTTTTTAAATTATTTGAACCTTTAATTGTTGGAAAATTAAAGAATTATAAGATGATTGAAGCTGAAACAATTGCACAGGCAATGGTGAATTTGGCAAATTCAAACTTGTCACAAAAACAAATTATTTCATCAAATGATATAAAAGAAATTTCAAAAATAACATTACTAAAAAAATAAATTAAAATAAAAATTATGGAATTATTAGATAAATTAAACTGGAGATACGCAGCAAAAGCAATGAATGGTGAAAAGGTATCAGAAGAAAAAATTGCCAACATTATTGAGGCCGCACGATTGGCGCCAACATCAAGTGGATTACAGCCTTTTGAAATAATTGTAGTTAAAAATCAGGCTATTAAAGAAGCTATTAGACCAGTTGCTTGGAATCAGTCTATGATTACAGATTGTTCTCATTTATTGGTTTTTGCAGCTTGGGACACTTATACTGCTGAAAGAATTAACAAAATGTTTGACTTAACAAATGAAGTTCGTGGTTTTAAAAATGAGGGATGGGAGAATTACCGCCAAATGTTGCTAAACAACTATCCACAAAAAGATGCAGAAGAAAACTTCAATCACGCAGCAAAACAAGCTTATATTGCTTTTAGTGCAGCAATAATTGCAGCAGCTTATGAAGGTGTTGACACTACACCTATAGAAGGATTTGACCCAACTGCTGTTGATGAAATTTTAGATTTAAGAGCAAAAGGATTAAGAAGTTGTGTGCTATTGCCTATTGGTTATAGAAATGCTGATAAAGATTGGCTTGTAAACCTAAAAAAGGTTAGAAAATCTACTGAAGATTTAGTAACTGTTGTTGAATAAAGAAGTGCTATAAAAATAGCGTTCGATATAGAAATCCAATAACTTTTTCTAACAAAATGACCCCTAACAAAAAAGCCTTTATAAAAAATAAAGGCTTTTTGAATATAAATAACAATGGTTGAAAAACTATTCTTTGCCGAATAAATGATTCATTAATCCGCCAAAGTCTCCATAAACTTGCTGATATCTAATTTTACCTTCAGCATCAAAATCGTAAGATTCATATAATTTAATAACTCCTGATTTGGCAGCAGTTGAATCAGTTGCAGGAAGTGTAACTTCCCAACTACAGTAATGACGAACAGAGCCATCAGCTAATTTAGTTTGTGCATTAACACCCGGCAATAAAACAGGAGGCGACGTTAATAATTTAAAATCAAATGTTGCCCACATTAGTTTGTCGTTCTCAATCATCTCATCTAATGATAAGGAATCTTTAACGGCGCCAAAGCCAGTTTCCAGCGCTGCAAAATCACTTGCATACATAGAATAATCTAAATTCTCATTTTGCCATCCTTCCAAATTGGCTAAGACCGTTTGTGAATTTTTTTCAAAAGCCTCATTCGCCGAATTGTCTGGTTTAGGCTGACAGGCAATAAATAGAATTGATAAGAATAAAATTGAATAAATACTTTTCATAATATTGATTTTTAGTTAATTAGAAATTAAAATTAACTAATTTTTTACAGAAAAGGCGTAAATATTTAATATTTTATTTTTTTTGGTTATCTCAAGATCCTTAATTATAAATTTATTGATTGATTTATGCATTCAATACAATCATTCATTAGGTTAAACAACCAACAGGTACTGAAAATTTTTAAGAATAAAGTCAAACAAATTGATTTTAACAATCCATTACTTTTTTCCACCAACTACAATTACAAATTCACCTTTTGGATCTTTTTTTGTGAAATGTGCTAAAACTTCTGCTACAGTTCCTCTTATGGTTTCTTCATATAATTTAGTCAATTCTCTTGAAACAGAAATTGGACGTTCTTCACCAAAATATTCAGCAAAATTGGTCAATGTTTTTACCAATTTGTGTGGCGATTCATAAAAAATCATAGTGCGTGTTTCTTCAGCTAAAAAAGTCAGTCGGGTTTGACGTCCTTTTTTAACTGGTAGAAATCCTTCAAATACAAATTTATCATTTGGCAAACCACTATTTACCAAAGCAGGAACAAAAGCAGTTGCACCTGGCAAACATTCAATTTCAATTCCATTTTCCAAACAAGCGCGCGTTAATAAAAATCCTGGATCAGAAATAGCTGGTGTACCAGCATCTGAAATTAATGCAATGGCTTCTCCATTTTTAATACGTTGTACAATATTGGCAACAGTTTTATGCTCATTATGCATATGATGGCTATGCATATGCGTTGAAATGTCAAAATGCTTTAACAATTTTCCACTGGTGCGTGTGTCTTCTGCTAGAATTAAATCAACTTCCTTTAAAACGCTAACAGCTCTAAAAGTCATATCTTCTAAATTTCCAATTGGTGTTGGTACTAAATATAATTTTGGTTCCAAGTTGTTCTGTTTTAAGTTAAAAATACAAATTATTCAGCGTACATTTTATCTATCAATGCTTTATATTTTTGTTGAATTACTTTGCGTTTTAATTTTAAAGTAGCCGTAATTTCACCTGCTTCAATACTAAATTCTTTTGGTAATAACGTGAATTTTTTAATCTTTTCAAACTTTGAAAATTCTTTTTGCAATTCTTCAAACCGCTTTTCAAATAGTTCTTTAATTTGATTGTGATTGATCAATTCCTCAATATCTTTAAAAGTAATTTTATGCTCTAAAGCATATTTTTTTAGGTTTTCAAAACTAGGAACTGCCAAAGCTGTTACATATTTTTGCTGATCTCCTATTACAGCAATTTGTTCTATAAAAGCGTCGTTAATTAATGCAAGTTCTAACTTTTGTGGGGCAATGTATTTTCCGCCTGATGTTTTCATTAAATCTTTAATCCGGTCTGTTATTACCAAATTTCCTTCTGCGTCCATAGCACCTGCATCACCAGTACAAAACCAACCTTCTTTAAATACTTCTTCAGTTTCAATCGGTTTTTTGTAATAGCCTTTCATAACTCCAGGTCCTTTTACTAAAATTTCATTGTTTTCACCAATTTTAATTTGCGAACCATGAATTGTTTTTCCTGCGGAATTAAATTCGAAATTTTTATACCCAAATAATGAAACTGTTGCTGTAGTTTCAGTTAAACCATAACCACACTTAATGTTTAAGCCAAATGAATGAAAGAAAGAAACCATATCAGCTGCCAAAGGAGCACCTCCACAAGGCATAAATTTAATTCGACCACCAAATACACCTCTTAATTTGCTCAACACCATTTTATCGGCAATTTTGAATTTCAATTTTAATGATAATGGCACTTTTTTATCAATACGTTTGTGCTTGTTATAATATGCATTTCCAATACCCAAAGCCCAGCTTGCCAATTTCATTTTGGTTGGAGAAGCTTCTTTTCTTTTGTCTTGAATTGCCGCAAAAATTTTCTCAAAAATACGAGGCACTGTGCACATTACGGTTGGTTTTACTTCTTTTAAAACCTCGGCAATTAATTTTGGATTTTGATTAAAATAAACTTCTATGCCCCTGTGTAAACAGAAAAATACCCAACTGCGTTCGTAAATATGGCTTAAGGGTAAAAAACTTAACGAAACATCTTTTTCTGAAACATTCAATTCAAAATCATGAGCCACTAGCGACGCTGCAAAATTTTGATGGTTTAACATCACCCCTTTTGGCTCACCAGTAGTTCCAGAAGTGTAAATAATACTTGCTAAATCTTCAAAATTACTTTCAAAATGTCTTTTTTGAAGTTCAATATCTATACTTTTAGGAAATTCAACTTCTATAAAATCTTTTAAATAGACTGAATTTTGAGCTGATTTTAACTTAATTTGGTCGTCTAAAGCAACAATTAATTTTAAATATTTATTTGTTTCTGAAATATCAAAAGCCTTGTTATATTCTTCTTGTCCACCAACAAAAATGATACTAATTTCCGCATCGTTAATTATATACTCGGCTTCATTTTTAGAGTTTGTAGCATAAATTGGCACAGTTACAGCCCTAATGCCCATAATAGCAACATCAGCAATAATCCATTCAGGCATATTTTCAGAAAAAATTGCAATGTTTTGTTGTGATGAAATACCAGCATTTAAAAGTGCTTTCGATACTTTTTCAATTTCATTTCCAAAATTTTTCCACGAAATGCCTTCCCATGAGTTTTGCTTGTTATTTTTATAAAAAATAGCATTTTTAGTATTGAAACGTTCAACGTTGTGCTTGATATCTTCAATTAAGTGCTTATAACCCATAATAGTTTTAATTCAAATTTCTATTTTTAAAACCAATTTCAAAGCCTGTAAATCTACAAATAATTAATCCAAACTTTTTGAACATCATTAAAGCTATTTAATTTTTTGGTCTTAAAATTAGTTATTAGCAATAACTTGGTTCTTTTGTTTTAATAAATAACTAATAACAAATCCATATAAAAAATTTGAAATTCCAACTTCAAAACCATGAACTAATCTAATATTGGCAGGCATAAATTCATTTGGCGGGATTAATGGCGCAATTCCTCCAAGAATCGAAAACACGAAGCCAACTAAAATTGCTTTTTTTAAGAATGATAATTGTAAAGTTCTTAACATTAAAACGGTAATAAATACAAACAAAAGCCCTCTTGGGAATTGAGTTAAAATCATGACTTCAACAGGTGGAATTTTATCACTGTAAAAATCCATTAATGCTGGATAAGACATTTGTAATATAATTCCAGCCATTATATAAAAAATTAAATATAAAAATATACTTAAAGGCACTCTCCACAGCCAAACAAATATTCCTCTTTTTTCAAACTTTAATGTTATTGATTCGCCTTTCCATTTATCAAGTATGTAAACAAAAATTGGAGCGAAAAATAGCGCTACAAAAAATCCTTGAATCATTTCATTTAATGTTTCTACCCTACCTGTTACATCGAAAATATAGGCTTCAATTAAAATATTAAGGGACCCAATAATAAAATAAATTAAAAAAACTGAGAAAGCTAATTTCACACCTTTTAATGTTGAGTTTAAAGTATAATATCCTAATATTAATACAATTAAAAGGTTTGAAAGTAACCCCCATAAAAAACCACTAGAGTTTAACACAACTCCTGCTCCAGATAGTAATCTGAGAAAAGAATAAATTGCAGCAATTAAAATAGCTCCTAATACCAATTTTAAATAATAATTTGTTTTCATAATAATAATATTTTAAGTTAGCTGAAAAAGTGCTTTTTCACACCATTTTAATGCCGTTTTATTTGAGTCTATGCCATATTGAAAAGCCAATTTGCCGTGTAAAGGCATTTTTTCACTTTCCATTTTATAATACGCTTCCAACTCAATTATATATAAATGTAAAATTGTACTTAAAGACTTTAAATAATTAATTCGATGGTCTTTATCTATCAATTTTTCCATGAATGCAAATCGCAATAACAATTCATCCATTTTTTTTTCAACTTCTACTTTTTCTATTGGCTTTAAAAACCAGTTTTTAAGCATTAAAATTCCATTTTTAGTAATTTGAAAAGATGATTTTGATGACGTTTTTTGTACAACACTTTCAATCAGCGTTCCTTTTTGAAGTCTTTTTAATGCCGGATAGATTGTTCCTGGACTACTACTATAGTTACCTAAAGCAGTTTCTTCGAAAAGTTTTCGAATTCCATAGCCCGTTAGAGGTTCTTCTTGTAGTAATCCAAGAATTGCAAAGTCTATTAATGTAGGTTTGATTTCCATTTATATTGTTATTTTAGTACGATTCGTACTACGAAAATAATACGAATCATACTAATATGCAACTATTTTTTTGAAATATTTCAATAAAATCTTCTAAAGCACTCATAAACAGCTTTTTGTTTCTTTTGAAATTAAATAACTAGTGTTATGTAATTATTTATTTTAAAATTAATGTCAATGGAACAAAAATCTGACAGAACTGTTTATGCTACGCATGAAATCATTAAATTTGCACATTCTTATAATAAAAATAAAAATGTACAGAACACATTCAAACGGTGAATTAAGATTAGAAAATGTTGGTCAGGAAGTTATCTTGGCTGGGTGGGTGCAAAAAACACGCGATAAAGGATTTATGATTTGGGTTGATTTACGTGACCGCTATGGAATTACGCAATTAATTTTTGATGCAGATCGTTCTTCTAAAGAAATGGTTGAAGAGGCTAAAACGCTGGGCCGTGAATTTGTGATTCAAATAAAAGGTGAAGTTATTGAGCGTGTTTCAAAAAACAAAAACATCCCAACTGGGGAAATTGAAATTTTGGTAAAAGAACTAAAGGTTTTAAACAAATCATTAGTGCCTCCCTTTACTATTGAAGACGAAACTGACGGTGGTGATGAATTGAGAATGAAATATCGTTATTTAGATATTCGTAGAAATCCAGTAAAAGAAAATTTAATTTTTCGTCATAAAGTAGCCATTGAAGTTCGTAAATATTTATCAGACAAAGGTTTTATTGAAGTTGAAACACCTGTTTTAATTAAATCTACGCCAGAAGGTGCGCGTGATTTTGTGGTGCCTAGCCGTATGAATGCCGGTCAGTTTTATGCGCTACCACAATCCCCTCAAACTTTCAAGCAATTGCTCATGGTTGGTGGTTTAGATAAGTATTTTCAAATTGTAAAATGCTTTAGAGATGAAGATTTACGTGCCGACAGGCAGCCTGAGTTTACGCAAATTGACTGTGAAATGGCTTTTGTAGAACAGGAAGATATTTTAAACGCTTTTGAAGGGTTAACCCGTCATTTACTAAAAGAAATTAAAGGGGTTGATGTAGCTGATTTCCCAAGAATGACCTACGATGAAGCTATGAAAAAATATGGAAACGACAAACCAGACATTCGTTTTGGAATGGAGTTTGGCGAATTAAATGCAGTTGCACAACATAAAGATTTTAGTGTTTTTAACAATGCTGAACTAGTTGTTGGAATTGCCGTTCCTGGAGGAAATGCTTATACCAGAAAAGAAATTGACAACTTGATTGAATGGATTAAAAGACCTCAAGTTGGTGCTTTAGGAATGGTTTATGTTCGTTGTAATGAAGATGGTACTTTTAAATCATCTGTAGATAAGTTTTATGCTGAAGAAGATTTAACTAAATGGGCTGAAATTACTGGAGCAAACGCGGGGGATTTAATTTGTATTTTATCTGGTAATACCGATAAAGTTAGAACACAATTAAGCATTTTACGTATGGAATTGGCAAATCGTTTAGGATTGCGTAAACCAAACGAATTTGCGCCACTTTGGGTGGTTGATTTTCCACTATTAGAATGGGATGAGGAATCGAAACGTTTTCATGCAATGCACCATCCTTTTACCTCTCCTAAACCAGAGGACATGAAATTGTTAGATACTGACCCTGCAAAAGTTAGAGCAAATGCTTATGATATGGTTTTGAATGGAAATGAAATTGGCGGTGGTTCTATCCGTATTCACGATAAAGCAACACAAGCTTTGATGTTTGACCATTTAGGGTTTACACCAGAGCAGGCAAAAGAACAATTCGGATTTTTAATGAATGCATTTGAATATGGCGCACCCCCACATGGTGGTTTGGCATTTGGATTGGACAGATTGGTTGCCATTTTAGGCGGTCAAGAAACCATTCGTGATTTTATTGCGTTCCCTAAAAATAATAATGGTAGGGACGTTATGATTGATGCCCCTTCAAAAATTGACGACACTCAATTAAAAGAACTAAATCTTAAAATTGAATTGAATAAATTATCTTGATACTTTAAATGAAATAATTGATGTTATAAATTTTGAAAGAGGTTTTTATTAAACTGTTCTCAATTAAATTATTTTACCGTTTTGCTTTTTTACTAAGCTCAATTGGTATTTTTATTCTAATTTTCGATTTCGGCTATAATCAACAAAACTGGCTTCAAAATAGGTTAAATGTATTTTATTTTGTTGTATTATGGATTGGTATTGTAACCACTGTTTTAAGGTATTATACGCAACGAAAAAGTTTACGAGTAAAAGTAATCAGTTTTGATTTTATTTCAATTTTCATCACCCTATATGTTATTTATATACATTTCTTCTCAGCAGAAGCACATAATCATTTAAACTTTTTATACAATGACAACTGGGTTAAAATAACCATACTTTTAACATTTATAAGAGAATTTTCTGAACAAAATATAAACTATAAGCGCACACTATTTAATCCCGCTCAGTTATTTGTGCTAAGTTTTTTAGCTATTATTCTTTTGGGAACATTGCTTTTAATGCTACCCAATGCCACACAAAATGGAATTTCATTTTTAGACGCCTTGTTTACCTCAACCAGTGCCGTTTGTGTTACCGGATTAATAGTTGTAGATACTAGCAGTTATTTTACCAGTCTTGGTCAAACCTTTATATTAATACTAATCCAAACAGGCGGTATTGGTATTTTAACATTTGCTAGTTATTTTAGTTATTTTTTTAAAGGCGTTTCTTCTTTTGAAAATCAATTGGTTTTAAGCGATATGACCAATTCAGAAAAACTAGGAGAAGTTTTTAATGCTTTAAAAAGAATATTATTAATTACTTTTTCAATTGAAATTCTAGGTGCCATTTTTATTTATTTTAATTTAAGTAATATTTTAATTCCATCATTTTTCGAACGCATATTTTTTGCAGTATTCCACTCAGTTTCCGCATTTTGTAATGCCGGATTTTCAACCCTCCCAAATGGATTATACGAAAGTGGATTTAGATTTAATTATGGACTTCAACTTATTATTATTATTTTATTATTGCTTGGCGGATTAGGATTTCCATTTTTAGCCAACTTAATGAAATACTCAAAATATTATGTGACCAGAAAAGTATTAGGACTTAAAAAATGGCAAAAACAATACAAGCCTTGGATATTAAGTTTAAATAGCAGAATTACTTTAATTACTTCCTTTTCATTATTAGTTGTTGGAACCGTTTTATTTTATATCAGTGAATATAACAATACTTTAACTGAACGTCATGGATTTGGAAAATTTGTAACAGCGCTATTTGGTTCAGCTACACCAAGAACAGCAGGATTCAATACTGTTGATTTGAATGCCTTGAACCTTTCTACAATAATGGTTACCTTTTTATTAATGTGGATTGGTGCTTCACCAGCTTCAACAGGAGGTGGAATAAAAACTAGCACATTTGCAATTGCCACTCTTAATTTTATAAGTTTAGCCAAAGGAAAATCTAGAATTGAAATTTTTAGACGTGAAATTTCAGATATTTCAGTAAGGCGTGCTTTTGCAACTATATCTCTTTCATTAGTGGTTATAGGATTTGGAATAATTGCAATTTCATATTTCGACCCCGATAAAAAACTGTTAGATGTTGCTTTTGAATGCTTTTCAGCTTATAGTACAGTAGGTTTAAGCTTAGGTGTTACTGCAAGTTTAAGTCCGCTAAGTAAATTTACACTCATAACCATCATGTTTATAGGTAGGGTAAGTATGCTATCTATTCTTATTGCAATTTTCAAAAAAGTAAAACATAAAAATTATCGATACCCAACTGAAGAAATAATTATAAACTAAAAAAATAAGTATGAAATTTTTAATTGTAGGACTTGGAAATTTTGGTGCTTCATTGGCCGAAAAATTAACAAATCAAGGAAACGAAGTTATAGGAATTGATTCTAGTATGGCTAAAGTTGATGCCTTAAAAGAAAAAATATCACATACAATTTGTATGAATGCCACAGACGATTTTACAGTTCCTGGGCTACCATTAAAAGATACCGATGTGGTAATTGTAGCAATTGGGGAAGATCAAGGAGCTAATATTATGGCAACTGCACTTTTTAAAAATTTACAGGTAAAAAGATTAATAAGCAGAGCCATAAATCCGCTGCACGAAATGGTTTTAAAAGCATTAGGAGTTGATGAAATAGTTCACCCTGAAGAAGAAACTGCTGAAAGATGGTCTAAAAAATTGTGCCTAAAAGGCGTTATCGATTCATTTGAATTGAATGAGGATTTTAGTCTAGTTGAAGCCAGTGTCCCTGATAATTGTGCAGGGAAAAAAATTGGAGAAATTGATTTTAGAAAAAAATATAACATCTTAATTTTAACAACCATAAAAAAAACAGAACAAATTAGCAGGGTTGGACGCAGTGTTATGATTCAAAAAGTTCAAGGTGTGGCATCACCTGATCTCATTTTAGAAAAAGATGATATTCTTGTTTTATATGGCGCAAATAAAGATATTCAATCATTTTTAAAAAATAATTAACAAATTAAACCAATAATTAATATATTCAAACATTTCTAAAACTATAAAAATTTGTTTGCCTTAAATTCAAATTTACCCAGCATTTTTAATTATGATTTTGATTGGAAGCCCAAGGGCAAAAATAAACCCAATGAAAACACTAAGGATGTGTGCTGTGAAAAATACAAGAAAAAAGGTGAAAAAAAATGTAAAAATTGTCCAAAACGAACCAAGTAATATCTAAATTTAGGTACTTTTGCAACTCACTTTTTTATTAAAAAATGCCATCAAGGTCAGAAATATTATTTAGAAAATTTTTAAAATGGAGATACCAACATATCTCTAATAAGCAATTTATTAGAATTGCCAGTGCCGTAATAGGATTATTAGCCGGACTTGCCGCTGTAACATTAAAAAACTTTACGCATTTTATTCAAGAATTGTTAGAGGGTAATATTATAAAAGATATTCATCAGGCTTTCTATTTCATATTTCCAATTATTGGCTTATTAATTGTGCTACTGATAAAGAAATATTTAATTCGGAAAAAATTAGGACACGGAATTCCTTCAACTTTATTTGCCATTTCAACTGAAAAAGGATTAATGCCAAGGTATCAAATGTGGTCGTCTATAATTACAGCTCCAATTACTGTTGGTTTTGGAGGTTCTGTTGGATTAGAAGGACCAACTGTAGCTACATCAGCCGCTTTAGGTTCTAATTTTGCTAGATTATTTCATTTAAACCAAACCACAAGAACATTACTTATTGGTGCGGCAGCAGCAGGAGCAATGGCTTCAATCTTTAAAGCTCCAATTGCTGCAATTGTTTTTGCTGTAGAAATTTTTAGCTTGGAACTTACTTTAGCCTCCATGATTCCACTTTTACTGGCTTCTATTACAGCGGTATTAACATCGTATTTCTTTTTTGGTGATGAAGTTTTACTTCACTTTACACTACAAGATAAGTTTGAATTTAATGATGTAATTTTTTACATAATGTTGGGTGTTTTTTCAGCAGCAACTTCAATTTATTTTAGCAAAGTTTTTTTTAATATTGATACTTTTTTTAGGAAATTTTCTAATACGTATGTTCGCTTATTAATTGGAGGTGTTTTACTAGGAATTATTATTTATTTTGTTCCACCTCTATTTGGTGAAGGGTTTTCAACTATTAATAATATTTTAAAAGGAAATATAACTGATGTTGTAACCAATAATATTTTTCATAGTGCAGTAGATAATATTTGGATAATTATTGCGCTTCTTGTAGGTTTAATTTTGTTTAAAATTGTGGCAAGTTCACTTACTTTTGGAGCTGGTGGTGTTGGAGGTGTATTTGCTCCAACTCTTTTTACCGGAAGTATTACAGGGTATGTTTTTGCATTAATTATAAATGCGAGTAACATGTTTAGCCACCAATTATCGTTAACAAATTTTGCTATGGTTGGAATGGCTGGTTTAATGGCTGGAATTTTACATGCGCCTTTAACCGCTATATTCTTAATTGCCGAGATAACAGGTGGTTATGAGTTGTTTGTTCCATTAATGATTGTTTCTTCAATTTCATATTTAATTACTAAAAAATACATTCCTCATAATATTTACCATAAACAATTGGCTGAAAGAGGCCAATTACTAACTCATGACAAAGATAAAAATGTGTTGATGTTGTTAGATTTAGATAAGCTTATTGAAACTAATTTTGTACTGCTTTACCCTGAAATGACTTTGGGTGATGTTGTAACCAAAGCAGTGGCACAATCATCTAGAAACCATTTTCCTGTGGTAAGTAAAGAAAATGATTTTTTAGGCATTCTTACTATCAATGATATTAGAAGTATTATGTTTAACAAAGAAATGTATGATGAAGTTACTGTGGAGTCATTAATGCACGACGGGTCAGATATTATTTATTATGAAAAAGATTCTGCGGAAGATATTTTAGATAAATTTAAGCGTTGTGGCGCTTGGAATTTAGTTGTGTTGAAAGATGGTAAATATTTTGGTTTTATTTCAAAATCACGCTTATTAACCGCTTATCGTAGAAAATTAATTGACGTAACTGCTTAATAACTTTACTATGAAATATATCATAATCACAATTTTAATAATAATTTTAGGAACTTTGACTTATGGTTTTTACCTAAAAAATACTGGAGATAATTCTGGTGAAATTGTTATAGGAATTGGTGTATTAGCCATTGCTTTTATTTTTATGCCTTTATTTATTTATCACCGGTACAAAAACAAAAACATCAAAGATTTTACCTTTGATAAATATCGAAAAGATTTAGAAGAGCACATTAAAAAAGAAGATAAAAACTAATTCAAGTTTCGTTTTTCAATAAAAAAACGAGTTAACAGTGCACCGCACTCTTTTTGTAAAACACCACCAACAACTTCGGTTTTTGGATGTAAAGTAGTTTTCATTGCTAAAAAGCCTCTTTTTTCTTCAGAAGCACCAAACACAATTTTTCCAATTTGAGTCCAGTAGCTCGCTCCTGCACACATTTGGCAAGGTTCTAAAGTAACATACAAAGTACATTCTTTTAAATATTTTCCACCTAAAAAATCAGCAGCAGCTGTAAATGCCTGCATTTCGGCATGGGCGGTTACATCATTCAAAGTTTCAGTTAAATTATGTGCTCTAGCTATAATTTGATTGTTCATTACAATTACAGCGCCAATTGGAACTTCATTTTTTTCAAAAGCTTGCTCTGCTTCCTGCAAAGCACGTTTCATAAAATAGCTATCGTCAAAAGGATTCATCATATTTCAAAAGTAATTTTTTTATTTCAACCAACAATTATAAAATTATAACTTGTCATAGTTAGTTAAAATCACTAAAATTTATTGAAAATTGACGCTAAATATCAAGCAAATATGAAAGACTTAAGTTGAAAAAACCAGTATTATTTAAATCGGTTTCATTTTCTAATGCTGCTGGAATATTTAAATTGTAACCAAGTTCAAAGTCGAAAGATTTATAACTATATTGAAGTGGAAAATTTATTTGAGTATAAATAAGTGCATAAACATTGCTTGTTAAATTTAAATCTTCAGCATCGGTTTCTTTTGATAAAACTTCCTTTTGAAGTGGCACTCCTCCAATATCAACCAATTGTGTGCCTGTAATAAAACTTAATTGAGGTCTAAATTTTAAATTATGTTTGGGTGTTTTAAACAAATTTAAACTTGCATAACTGCTTGATACTATTTGGTAAGTAGCTTCTCCGCCAAAATAATAAGCTCCTGAAATTTGAGTGCCTAAAGTTCTTTTTTTATTTTGAATACTTAACCCGGCATTTGCAGTACCATTGTAAAGGCCTTCAACATTATTATCGGAATACAGATATCCAGAAAATGAGCCGAAAATTCTAAATATTTTATTGTTGCCAAAACTTTTTCCATAACCCAAAGTAGCGGTAGTAACATCCCAATGTGGATTAAATTCGCTATAAATAATCCCCGAAAGGCTGGCATAAAATCCTTTGGAATGCATATAAGTAATTTGAGGTGTTATGTTAAACTGATCTACATCTATATCACGTCCCGAAAAATAAGTGGCACTGCTATAGTTTACTGAAAAATATAAAAAATGAAAATTGGTTAAGGAAGTCAATAAATCGCTAAACGATTCTTCCATTAAAAGTTCATCAACAATCTCATCAACTTCTTCTATTTTTTTTGGAGGTTCTTGCGAATAGGCCAATAAAAAACCAGAAAACCAACAGACTAAAAAAAGTAATTTTTTCATTTAAGTTTTTTTAAAGCAAAAGTGGTTAAGAAATCTCAACCACTTTTTTTAAAATTGTTATTTTTTAGTGCGAACCATTTCCTTTTCTGTTACCTCCATCATTGGTTTGGCGCTGTTCACGTACAGTTTGTCTTAATTCATTCCCTGTTTCAGTGCTGTTATTTGTTCGCATATTCATTCTTAATTGCTGACGTTGCTCAGCAGTAATGGTATTTCTAAACTGTTCTTTTATAGCACCTATTTGTTCCCTATTTTGGTTCATGATCTCTTTTTGCGCATCGGTAAAAGTATTTCTTAAAGCTTGCACTCGCTCTTCTTTTGAAATTTGTTGGTTCTCCAAAATAGCCAACTGCTGTTCAGAAAGGGTTGCCTTGAATGCTTCTCGCTGTTGCTTCATCAACATTTGCTGTTCTTGCAAAATCGTTTTTTGTTGCTCGGTTAAGTTTTTCATTAGAGGCTGTTTATCGCTTGCATTATTTTCTTGAGCTTGTGTTGATAAAAAACCTGTAAGCAACACAACCATTATCACTGCTATTAATTTTAAAGTTTTCATTTGTATATATTTTAATTATTAATTTTATTTTTTTGAACGTTCTATTGTTTAGACCTTGAAGGGATAAAAAAGTTTTAATTTTAAAATAAATCTTCTTCCATTAATTCATTAACAATAAAATCATCTAAATATTCATCAGCCGCAACCTCTTCTAAAAAAGCATTGGTCACATAGTTTTCAACATTGGCATCGCTCACAAAAAGTGAGGCAATAAGAACATTGTCTTCAAAAAAATAGTTCAGCGCCAAATCAACATTTTCAGAAGCATTTAATGTGTCTAATACAATTTTTGGGGTATTTTTCATAGAAGGAATTGTTTGTTGTTTAAAAACCGTTAAGGCAACAAATAAAGCAATTCCTGCCGCTGCCAACCAAACAAATCTATGTTTAAATATTGAAATAGTTTTAGACTTTTTTGAAGTTGAAACTTTAGATAATATTTCATTTTTAGACTTTAAAAAATAGTCTTCTGGAATATCAAATCCCAAATCTTCCTTATGAACCTTGTCTATATTTTTTTCTTTTGAATTCATCTTTTTATTTTTTTTCGGATTTAACCATATTTGTTAGACCTTGCTTTTGGCTAAAAGTTCTGTACTAAGCATTCTTTTTTCAATAAAGGCAACTGATTTATAATAGAATGTTTTTAACGTTCCTTCTGAAATACCTGTAATTTCAGCAATTTCTCTAAATTTTAAATCATCGTAATATTTCATTTGAAAAACTTGTCGCTCTTTTTCAGATAATTCAGCCAGTGCATTATGCAATTTCCTTTGAATTTCATCTCCTTCAAAAAAAGCATCTGCTACTAAGTTGTCTAAATATTTCTTTTGAATATCTTCAGTAGAATCGTAATATTTCTTTTTGTTTTGCTCTAAAAATCGAAGTGATTCATTATACGCAATTCGAAACATCCAGGTAGATAAACTGCTTTTTTGCTGAAAATTTGGCAGACTTTTATACACTCTTAAAAAAGTATTTTGAAGCACATCATTGGCATTCTCATGAGTAATTACCAATTTTCTTATGTGCCAGTACAAACGCTTTTGGTATAAATCTAATAATTTATTAAACGCCTTATCCCTTTGGTTTGCGCTTAATAATTCACTAATAAATTCTGCTTCGTTTTTCATAAATATCACTCAATCTCAAACTACTGTTGCATCTAAAACTATTAGACCCCTAAAATGTTTAAAAGTTGAAATTAATCAATAAAATTTTTTTCAAAAAGCATATAAGTTACATATGATTATGATTTTAAATTTGTTTTTAAAATGAAAACAGGTTGAATAAAAATATAAGTTTGATATGCAACAACACATTGCAGTACAAAATAATGTAATTTTGCATGAAATGAAATCCAATTTATTAGCACATATCAATAGCCCGAAAGATTTGCGAAAACTTTCAAAAAATCAATTAACACAATTGGCAAAAGAATTACGCGATTTTATTATTGATATTGTTGCAGCCAAAGAAGGACATTTAGGTGCAAGTTTAGGAGTTGTAGAACTTACTATTGCTTTGCATTATGTTTTTGATACACCAAACGATTTATTGATTTGGGATGTTGGTCACCAAGCTTATGGACATAAAATTTTAACCGAAAGAAAAGAATTATTTCATACCAATAGGCAATTGGGTGGCATTTCTGGTTTTCCAAAACGAGCTGAAAGTGTTTATGATGCTTTTGGTACGGGGCATTCTTCAACTTCAATTTCAGCAGCATTGGGAATGGCTATTGCTTCAAACATAAAAGGAGATTTCAATAAACAACATATTGCAGTTATTGGCGATGCATCTATTGCCAGCGGAATGGCTTTTGAAGGCTTGAACCATGCAGGTGTAACCGATGCCAATTTATTGATTGTTTTAAACGACAACGCTATGGGAATTGACCCAAGTGTTGGGGCTTTAAAAAATTATTTTACGAATGTAAAACTTGGCAAAAAAGTTAGAAAAAACAACATTATTGAAGCGTTAAATTTTAATTATTCAGGT
The DNA here is from genome assembly GCA_963712085.1 of uncultured Flavobacteriaceae bacterium. Taxonomy (GTDB): domain Bacteria; phylum Bacteroidota; class Bacteroidia; order Flavobacteriales; family Flavobacteriaceae; genus Lutibacter. The sequence continues at coordinate 329,595 of CAVQGP010000001.1, forward strand.
CCAATTGACGGACATAATATTGAAGTTGTAATTGCTGAATTGGAACGTTTAAAAACCATTAAAGGCCCAAAGTTTTTACATATAATTACAACTAAAGGTAAAGGTTTAGACAAGGCCGAACAAGATCAGGTTAAATATCATGCGCCTGGAAAATTCGATAAAATTACAGGTGAGATGGTCGCCAAAAGCAATGAACTTTTACCTCCAAAATTTCAAGATGTTTTTGGTGAAACCATTGTTGAACTTGCTTTAAAAAATAATAAAATAGTTGGCATTACTCCTGCAATGCCAACGGGTTCTTCGTTAAAATTAATGATTGATGAAATTCCTGAACGCGCTTTTGATGTTGGTATTGCCGAACAGCATGCCGTAACCTTAGCGGCTGGAATGGCAACACAAGGATTGATTCCGTTTTGTACAATTTATTCTACTTTTTTACAACGGGCTTACGACCAAATAATACACGATGTTGCTTTACAAAATTTACCAGTTATTTTTTGCATTGATCGTGCTGGAATTGTTGGAGAAGATGGCGCTACCCATCACGGTGCTTTTGATATTGCCTATTTACGTTGCATTCCAAATTTGGTGATTTTTGCACCTATTAATGAAATTGAACTTCGAAATATCATGTACACGGCACAATTGGGAATTGATTTCCCATTGGCCATTCGCTACCCTCGAGGAATAGGAACTGTTATTGACTGGAAAATTCCTTTTCAAAAAATTGAAATTGGTAAAGGTGAAAAAATTGCTGATGGAACAAAAATTGCTGTTTTAAGTGTTGGAACTATTGGAAATCAAATTATTGAAATACAATCTGAATTTCCAAAAAATACTGTAGCACATTATAATATGCGGTTTGTAAAACCTTTGGATGTTGAATTATTACATCATATTTTTGAAAAATTTGATTTAATAATAACCATTGAAGACGGCACTATTGTTGGCGGGTTTGGTAGTGCTATTTTAGCCTTTGCCTCAGAAAATAATTATAAAAATAAAACTATAAAGCATCTTGGAATTCCTGATAATTTTATTGAACATGGTACGGTAAATGAATTGTTTGAAAGCATTCATTTATCAAAAAAAGCCATAAAAGACATTATTTTGAATTTACTAAATAAAGAATAAAAAGTATTCTTTTAGCCTTTTATTTTCTGATACAGTTGCAGGGCAAAACCATCAGTTAAACTTGCCACATAACCACACATGGTTAATATTCTTAAATACAAAGTTTCCTTTGGTTTTTGCAAACTTTCGGGTAATAAATTTAGCACTAAACTGTCGTAATTTGTCAACGTATTTTCAAATTTTCTATTGGTTGCCGAAACAAAAACTTCTAATAAAGTAGCAATTATTGAGTAACCAACAATTTCTTTTTCAACAACTTCTCTACTTTTATAAATTTTTTCGACACTAATTTTAATAATATCGTTGATTTGAGCTTCGTACTTGCATTTATCTAAAAGTGAAAATGAATATTCCCCATTTAATATTTCCTCTTCATGAACCAAAAACGTAGTAGCAGCTTCATTAATTAATGTTCCAATGGCCAAAGCACGTAAATAGCTCAATCTGTCTTTTTTAAATTCTAATTGATGGTATTTCTTAGAATCAATTGTGTCTTTAACTAATTTTATCAAATATTCAAGGGCAAATTCTTCCTCAATCAACCCTAAATTAATGCCATCTTCAAAGTCAATAATGGTATAACAAATATCATCAGCAGCTTCAACCAAATAAGCCAAAGGATGTCTTTTATAGGCCGTATTCCCATTTATTCCTGTTGAAATTAATCCCAATTCTTGTGCTACTTCATTAAAAAAAGGAACGTCGGTTTGAAAAATACCATATTTTTTATCGGCAATATGAGTAGTTGGTTTTTTGGGCAGCGATTCTTTCGGATATTTTATAAAAGCACCTAGAGTTGCATATGATAACCGAATACCACCTTCCATGCCTTTTTTACTTTCGTTTACTATTCTAAAACCATTGGCATTGCCTTCAAAATCAATTAAATCCTGCCATTCTTTTTCTGTAAGCTGGTTTTTATATTGCTGTCCATTACCATTTTTAAAAAATTCACCAATGGCTTTTTCACCACTATGCCCAAAAGGCGGATTTCCAATATCATGCGCTAAAGCCGCCGAAGCCACAATAGCTCCAAAATCGTTTATTCCATAACCTTGTTCAACCAAATTAGGATACTTTTGAAGTATTTTTTCACCTACAATTCTACCCAACGAACGCGCTACCACACTTACCTCTAAACTATGCGTTAAGCGTGTATGAACAAAATCGGTTTTAGAATGTGGCACAACCTGTGTTTTATCTTGTAAACTTCTAAACGAATCAGAAAAAATAATACGATCATAATCTACTTCAAAAGCGATACGGGTTTCATTTTGATTTTTTCTTAATCTTGGCTCAGTATCACCAAACCTTTTAAGAGACAACAATTGACTCCAACTCATTTTCATATTAAAATAATTTGCTGCAAGATACTTAAATTCTAATAAAAATAATTTGCATAAAGTATTTGAAAGTTAACATTAACTTGATGTTTTTATTACTTGAAAATAACCTTTAGTTAACATTAGAATTCTTTTTTTGTAATAATTATAATTAGATATTTTTATGAAACGTTTTTTGGTGATATTTTTTGTTGTTTTAACTTCAAGCACTTACGGTCAAACATTTAAAGTTAGCTCTGTTTTTAACCAAACACCTAAAAATGGCGTAATAAAAGGAATGGTTTTAGACCTAGAAGCAAATAATGAACCATTGGCCTTTTCTACTGTAACTGTTAAAGAAACAAATACTTCTACAACTACTAATATTGATGGTACGTTTACATTTAATTTGAAACCAGGCGTTTACACTTTGGTCTATAATTTTGTTGGTTATGAAACTGTTGAAGTTGAAAATGTAAAAGTAACTTTAGATGAAGCTATCATTTGCCAACAACAACTAAATGCACTTGTTCCAGATTTGCCTATTCTAGTTTCCGAGTTAAAATAAATTCAAACTTTCTTTTTATCCTTTTTATGTTAACGTTCCCTTAACGCTTTTATTAAGTTTTCATAACCACTCCTTAACTTTTCATTTACGCTGTTGCCATTTCTTTGCCACAAGAAATTTAAAGAACAAATGAAAAGAATTTATATAGCACTATTACTACTTATAAATACAATTGCTTTTAGTCAATCAAAAGGAACTATATCAGGTACGGTTCTGGACAAAGAAACAGATAATTCACCTTTGCCTTTTGCTGATGTTTATATTAAAGGAACTAGTATTGGTACCACTACTGAATTTGAAGGAACTTATCAATTACAAGTAGATCCAGGAACCTATACTTTGGTTTTTAGATTTATTGGTTATAAAACTATTGAAGTACCAAATGTAATTGTTAAAGCAGGTGAAAATAAAATTATCAATCAAACCTTAAGCGCCAGTGAGGGTGTCTCGTTAAATGAGATACAAATTACAGGTAGCACTACTAAAGAATCTGAATCTGCCTTGCTAACAGAACAGAAAAAAGCGGTAGAAATTAAACAAAGTATTGGCGCTGACGAATTGGCCAGAAAAGGTGTGAGTGATGCAGCTACAGCTATTACTAAAATCTCTGGTATTTCAAAAGAAGGTTCAAGTAATGTTTATGTACGTGGTTTGGGAGATCGTTATTTAAGTACCTCTATGAATGGTTTAACAATGCCTTCAAACAATATTAGTAAAAAGAATATTGATTTGGATTTATTCTCTTCAGATGTTATTCAAAATGTATCGGTAAGTAAAGCTTATGCTGCTGAATTTTATGGCGATTTTGCCGCTGGTAATGTAAATATTACTTCAAAAGAGTATACAGGAGAAGGCTTTTTTGAAGCCACTTTAGAATCTGGAATCAACACAAATGCCATTAGTCAAGACTTTGTAAAAAATGGCGGAACAGGATTTTTTGGATTTTATGGTAGATATAACCACAATCCATATGCTGTTGTACTTTCTCACGGTCCAGATCCAATTGAAGGTCAAGCACCAATCAATTCAAAAATCAGTGCTTCAGGTGGAAAATCATTCAATATTGGAAACAATGGTAAATTTAGTTTTTTCCTAACGGCGTCTTTTCAAAATGAATATGCCTTTCTACAAGGAACAGAGGCTGATTATACCAACGTATTAAAGAAATCGTATCCAAACGTTGATATTTACGATTATCAAACTACCACCAACCTTATGGGGAATTTTATTTACAAAATTAATAATAACCATAAAATTTCATACAACTCTTTATTTGTCAATAGTGGTAACGATGAAGTTGGTTATTACGGTGTAAAAGGTTTGGGAACAAACAGAGACGCCTTCTTGGATACCGATGCTGGTTTTTACCAAATGAATGTTCAGTTCAATCAAAATTTAATATTTGTAAACCAATTATTGGGTACACATAAGGTTAACGATGATAAATTAATTTTTGACTGGGGATTAGGATACAACAACGTGTATGCACACGAACCAGACAGAAAACGTTTGTCATTAGAACAATATTACTACTACCTAGATAACGACCCTACAACATTTACTTCATTTTACACCAACAATTCATTTGACAACCAACGTTATTTTGAAAAAATTATTGATGAAGAATTCAATGGAAGACTAAACGCTAAATTACTTATTTCCGATGCTGTTACTTTAAATTTAGGAGCTAGTGACCGATATAAAAAACGCGATTTTGAAAACATTCGTTACGGTTATAAAAATATAGACCCAAGCTTGGTTATTGATCCAACAAATTTTAATGCCATATTTAATTACGAAAATTGGGCAAATGGCTTATATGACACCGATGTTTTTAGACCAATTTATCCTGAAGGGGAAGGTGTATTTTACATAGGCCCAACAAACAATCCAGGATTACCTGAAAACACTTATAATGCTGAACTTTCTGTAGCTTCTGCATATGCTTCTGCCGAATTTAATTTAGGTGAAAAATGGTTAATTGTACCTGCCATAAGAACCGAATGGTTTAACCAACGTATTGGTTACAATGTAATTAATTTAATTGTAAATCCTGCAGAAATTGAGGTTAATGAAAATTTGTATTTACCAAGCATTAATGTAAAGTATGCCCTAAACGATGAAATGAACTTGCGTTTTGCTTACAGCAATACAGCTTCATTTCCTGAATTTAAAGAAATGGCTCCTTATGTATACGAAGGTGTAACTGAAAGAATTGGAGGTAATCCAGATTTACTAGGTCAGCAATTAGGTATAGACTATGTAAATGTTAATGATGTTTCATACTCAAAAGTTTTAAATCTTGATTTGAAATACGAATGGTTTATGAGTAGCAATGAAATTATTTCATTAGGTGCTTTTGCAAAACAAATTAAAAATCCGGTAAACTTAGTGGTTGCAAACGATGCAACAGGTACACAACGTTTTTTTAGAACTGGTGATCAAGCCAATGTTTACGGTGTTGAATTAGAATTTAAGAAAGACATTTTGAAGACCGTTGATAACAGTTCATTACTTTCTGGAGGTTTCAATATTTCCTATATGCATACTGAACAAGATTTGTATAGCACTATTCAAGGAACATATAGCACAGCTTTTAATCGTGATAGTGATCAATTACAAGGTGCATCACCTTTACTTTTAAATGCCGATTTAAATTATACGCCAAATTTTGGTGAAAAAGTAAAACCAACAATGAACTTAGTGTATAGCTATTTTTCAGATAGAATTTATGCTTTAGGATCAGGACAATTAGGCAATAAAATTGAAAAAGGCTTTTCAAGCTTAGACTTTGTTTGGAAAAATGAATTTGGCGAACACTTCGAATTAAATTTTAGAGCAAAAAACTTATTAAACCCAGATGTAAAAATAATTAGAGAAATAACAAATAACCAAGAAGTTGTTTTAGAAAGCTATAAATATGGAATGAACTTCGGATTACAATTAAAATACAAATTATAAAAAACACTTGAATTATGAATTTAAATAAATCGAAAACAATGAGAAATACTTTTTTAACTTTAGCAATAGCTTCAACGCTATTTATATCTTGCGGTGAAGATGATACTGCTGATATTATTATTAACAACACAGATAATTCTGTAACAAACAATACCAACATTAATGGTGGTGGAACAACACATCCAGGATAATGAAACTATTTTTATTTCTGGAACGTATATTACAGATTTAGACTTATTAGCTAAAAATACGTACATTTTAAATGGCGCTTTGGTAATGGCTAGCGGAACTACTTTATCTATTGAAGCCGGAACAACAATCAACGCGTTGGCTTCAGGATCTGATATTTATATTGCCATTGCTCAAGGTGCTAAAATTGAAGCAAATGGAACTGCGAATGCACCAATTATTATGACTTCAAATTCATCTACTCCAAAAGCTGGTGACTGGGGAGGTTTAATTTTATTAGGAAATGCACCAATTAACTCTGTTGCTTCTGGTACTTCAACTTCTGAAATTGGAGGTTTACCATTCGGTGGAACAAATGCTGCCGATAACTCTGGAACGCTACGTTATGTTCGCGTACAATATTCTGGTGGAAAAGCTGACGGACAATCTGAAAACAACGGATTTTCTTTCTACGGTGTTGGAAATGGAACAACTGTTGAATACATTCAAATGTTTGAAGGTTTAGATGATGGTGTTGAGTTTTATGGAGGAACTGTAAATGTAAATTATGTTTCAGTTATCAATTCGTATGACGATTCAATTGACTGGACTGAAGGTTATAGCGGAAAAATTACAAATGCCTATATAAAACAAGGTGTTGACCACGATAAAGCATTTGAGTGTGATGGTTACAATACTGATATTGGGAATAATTCAAATCCTAAGTTTTGGTCTGCCCCTGAAGTTACAAACGTAACTGTAGTTAGTGCTAATGACGCTAGTGAAGCAATTAGGTTAAGAGCTGGAACTCAAGGAATTTTCACAAATATTGTCTTAAACAGTTTTGATGAAGGTTTTGATTTAGATGGAGATACTGGTGACAATCCAACTGGTCAGGGTGTTATAGATGGTAAATTAAAAGTGGTTAATATTACTTTTAACAGTGTTACTACAAAAATGAAAAACGATACTGGTTATACTTTTACTGAAGCTGATTTTATTTCTGGTGACGGAAATGGTACAGGAACTGATTACGCCACTTGGGGAGCTGGTTGGACTGTAAACTAAGCCAACAATTTTCCAACAAAAAAGGGATGCTAATTAAATTAGCATCCCTTTTTTATTAATGAATAAAGGATTAATTTACAGCCAATGCTCTTTCTTCAACATTGGTAATTTTGTTATTGCTATAGGTTACAACGTTTACCTTGTCACCTTTAAAATACATCCAAACACCTTCCTTAACACCATTGTTATAATTGGCAATAGCTGTTTTATTACCTTCAGCATTATAACTTATCCACGTTCCGTGAAGTTTTCCATCTTCATTAAAAAATCCTTCTTTTTCAACTATTGTATTGTTATCGGCAAAATAATAAGTTGCCTGCACTAAATTATTATCTAATTTTTTATAATCTACTTTTTGTTCTTGTGAGAAAGTTGCTACACTAAACAGTAAAACTACTGCAATCATTAAATTTTTCATATCTAAATATTATAAGGTGAATAATCTTTTTAAATCTATACATCAAAACTATGTAATTTACAATCATTTTACGTTTTCTTAACGTTAAGTTTACATTAAGTTTTTTCATAAAATACTTATAAGCCTTATATACAGCTAGTTACATAAACTTGCTATTTCCTTAAAAAATTAGGAAAATACAAAATAACCCTTTATAGCTTTTAAAATCCTTAATAATTAGATAATATTCTGATTACTTAAAATTTAATTTTAGATATGATATTTGAACAACGAAATAATTGTTTTTTATTCTTCACAACATTTCATTTCAATATCATTTAGTTTTAGTCAACTTTATTTTGAAATGCAAAAGCTATCTTAAATTTAAGATAGCTTTTTTCTTGATTTTTCCCATAGTAGTTATCAAACCAATAACAAAATATGATTAGAAAATGCTTTTTGTTATATTAATAACCCATTTAAAAATATATATTTTTACCTTTGAAATTAATTAAAAAGCACTTAAACAAATAGGCAATTCAATAAATTCAGATGATATATACCAACATTCCAAATACCGATATAAAAGTTAGCAAAATTTGTTTAGGCACTATGACTTTTGGTGAACAAAACACCGAGTCTGAAGCACATGAACAATTAAATTATGCCGTAAATCAAGGTGTTAATTTTATTGATACTGCCGAAATGTATTCAATTCCTGGCCGAAAAGAAACCCAAGGAAGTTCAGAAAGATTGATAGGTACCTGGTTAAAAAATCAGCAAAGAGACAAATTAGTAGTGGCAACTAAGGTAACTGGACCAAATGCATATTTTAACTATTTACGCGATAATTTAGGTTTTTCTAAACCCGTTATATTGGATGCTTTAAATAAAAGTTTGCAACGCTTACAAACCGACTATATAGATGTTTACCAACTGCATTGGCCCGATAGAAATGCCAATATTTTTGGAAACCGGAATTTCAAACACAACCCTAACGAAGCTTGGGAAGACAATATTAAAGAAGTAATTGAAACTTTAGATGAATTGGTAAAAGAAGGTAAAATTCGTCACTACGGTGTTTCAAATGAAACTTCCTGGGGTTTAATGCGCCATTTAACCGAAAGCAAGTATAACAATTTAACACGTTGTAAAACCATCCAAAATGCGTATTCTTTATTAAACCGTTTGTTTGAAATTAATTTAGCTGAAGTTGCTATGCGAGAAAATGTTGGTTTATTAGCTTATTCACCTTTAGGTTTTGGAATGCTATCAGGCAAATATTTAAATGGAAAATTACCCGAAAATTCAAGGCTTAAATTATTTCCACAATACAAAAGGTATAACAATGAACAGTCTATTTTTTTAACACAGAAATATGATGAATTAGCCCAAGAATTAAACCTAAGTTTAACACAATTATCCCTGGCATTTATAAATCAGCAACCTTTTGTAACTGGTAATATTATTGGAGCTACAACTATGAGGCAATTAAAGGAAAATATTGGAAGTATCCAAGTGAAACTATCAGAAGAGGTGTTAATATCAATTGATAAAATTCAAGAACTTCAACCCAATCCAGCACCTTAAATCTTATGAAATCAGAAAATATTAAAACAACAATATAATAAAGGATATAAATATCCTAATAACTGACATTAATCATCATTTATTCTATTTTAATTTACTTTTTTTGCACTTAAATTAAACTTTAAATTCAATGAAAAAAATATTACTTGCAGTTCTGGGTTTGGTAGCCACACAAACATTTGCACAATTTACGCTTGATGGTGAATTTAGACCAAGAACTGAATTTAGAAATGGTTATAAAACCTTAAACCCTTCTAATACAGATGCTGCATTATTTACTTCACAACGCACCAGATTAAATACAAAATTTGAAGCAGAAAAATACAGTTTTTTTGTTAGTATTCAAGATGTTAGAACATGGGGAGATGTACCTCAATTAAATGTAAGTGATAAAAATGGATTAGCCATTCACGAAGCCTGGGGATTGGTAAATTTTAATGGAATGACATTAAAAGCAGGTCGTCAAGAGATTGTTTATGATGACTCACGTATGTTTGGTAACGTAGGTTGGGCGCAACAAGGCAGAAGCCATGATGCGCTTTTGTTAAAATTTGGAAAAACTTTTAAATTAGACTTAGGTTTTGCATTTAATCAAGATAGCGAAGCACTTGCAGGAAACACCTATACAACAGCAGGTAACTATAAAGCATTGCAATACGCTTGGTTTAACAAGCAATGGGATAATTTTGGAGCTAGCTTTTTATTCTTAAACAATGGTTTACAATATATTGATGTTGCCGATGCTGAAAACAATGAAATACGTTATAGCCAAACCCTTGGAACACACTTAAAATATAAATTTTCTGACGCTTTAAATACCACAGCAAATTTATATTATCAAGGTGGAAAAGATGTTTTAGATCGCGATTTAAGCGCTTATTTAGTAGGTTTAAATCTAAATTACAAAGCATCATCAACTTGGAATCTTGGATTAGGTTTCGAAGTTCAATCAGGTAATGCTTATGATGAAGATCCTTCAAAAAACAAAGCCTTCAATCCTTTCTACGGAACCAACCATAAATTCAACGGTTTTATGGATTATTTCTATGTAGGAAACCACCTAAACAGTACAGGATTAATAGATGTATTTGTAAGTGTAAATGCTAATTTAAATGATAAATCTAAATTATCCTTATGGGCACACAATTTTACATCTTACGCAGAAATTGCAAATGGTGTAGAAAAACAATTAGGTACTGAGATAGATTTAGAATACAATTATAACTTCACAAAAGACATTGCAATTGGTGCTGGATATTCTCAAATGTTTGCAACAGAAGGCATGGAAGTGTTAAAAAATAATTTTGATGGAAATGTAAATAACTGGGCTTAGGTTAATGCTTACCATAAAACCAACTATATTTACGAATAAATAATTTAAAAATAATTATGATAAAATTAGTTCGAACATTAATTCCCCCAAAAGAATGGCGATTGCCAGTAATTATTTTGCTGGGAGCTATTTGCGGACTTGGGTTTTATGCAATGGTTGAATCTAAGGCTATTTCATATTTATCCGACGATCCAAAAACCTGCGCTAATTGTCACGTAATGACTCCTCAATACGCCACTTGGCAAAACAGTTCACACCGTGAATGGGCAAATTGTAACGATTGCCACGTACCGCAAGACAACGTTTTTAAAAAGTATTTGTTCAAAGCCAAAGATGGTATGTACCACGCTTCTGTTTTTACCACTCGTGGAGAGCCTGAGGTAATTAGAATGAAAGAAGCAGGGGTTGAAGTAGTTCAGGCAAACTGTATTCGTTGTCACGAAAATCAGGTAACGGATGCTAGGTTAAGTACTTCAGTTGAAAATCATTTTGAAAACAGAACAGACCGTAAATGTTGGACCTGTCATCAAGAAGTACCACATGGAAGTGTTCATAGTTTATCCTCAGTAAAATACTATGGAAAAATTGATGAAGAGCACAATGAGACAGTACCAGCTTGGCTAAAAAAATATTTAAAAGATTCAGATAATAAAAACAATAAATAAAATGAATAGTAAAAGAAAACCTTGGATGAACTGGATGCTATTTTTCGCATCTTTAGCAATTGTATTTTTGTTAGGACTTTTAGTTTCTTCAATTACAGAGCGAAAAATGGAGGCTAAATTTGCCTATACTCCAATGACTGAAATTAACAAATTAGAGCCTAGAAATGAAGTTTGGGGCGAAAATTTTCCACGCGAATTTCAATCGTATTACAAAACTGCCGATACTACTTTTAGATCAAAATACAACGGTAGCGCAATGATTGATATGTTAGAAGTTGATCCTCGCTTGGTGGTGCTTTGGGCAGGTTATGGTTTTGCAAAAGACTACAATCAAGGTCGTGGACACGTTTATGCTGTTGATGATATTAGAAATACACTAAGAACTGGTGGCCCAACTGGACCAGAAGATGGACCAATGCCTTCTACTTGTTGGACTTGTAAATCTCCTGATGTACCTCGTTTAATTAATGAAATTGGCGTAGATGCTTATTACAGTGGTAAATGGGCAAGCAAAGGTGAACAAGTTGTAAACCCAATTGGTTGTGCCAACTGTCACGATGAAAAATCCATGAAATTAACCATTACACAACCTGCATTGATTGAAGCTTTCCAACGTCAGGGAAAAGACATCACAAAATCTTCACACAACGAAATGCGTTCTTTGGTTTGCGCACAATGTCACGTAGAGTATTATTTCAACAAAAATTTACCTGAAAAAGAAGGTATTCCTTACTTGGTTTTCCCTTGGGATGATGGTCAAACTGTTGAAGATATGGAAAAATATTACGACAATATTGGTTTCAGCGACTGGACACATTCAATTAGTAAAGCACCAATGTTAAAAGCGCAACATCCAGGATATGAGGTGTATAAAATGGGTATTCACGGCCAACGTGGTGTTTCTTGTGCCGATTGTCATATGCCTTATAAAACAGAAGGTGGGCAAAAATTTACGGATCACCATATACAATCACCTTTAAACAATGTTGCTAATTCTTGTCAGGTTTGTCACAGAGAAGAAAAAGATGAATTGATTAAAAACGTTTTCAGTAACCAAGATCGAATTATTGAAAACCGTGATAAATTAGAAGAATTATTGGTTCGCGCACATGTTGAAGCTGGTAAAGCCTGGGAATTAGGTGCTACTGAAATTCAAATGAAAGAAATTTTACACGGCATTCGTTTAGGTCAATGGCGTTGGGATTATGCTGCAGCATCTCATGGAGGTTCTTTCCATGCTCCAGTAGAATTGGGTAGAGTTATTGGAAAAGGTATTGATATTACGCAAGAAACCAGAATTAAATTGGCTAAGCTGTTAATGGAATTAGGTTTTAAAGGTGAAGTTCCTTATCCAAATATTGCTACAAAAGCTGATGCACAAAAATTTATTGGTTTAGATATGATAAAATTAGAAGCTGAAAAAGCCACTTTCAAAAAAGAATTATTGCCTAAATGGGAAGCAGCAGCTAAAGAAAGAGAAGCTACTTATTAAAAAAGTTTAAGTATTTGGTAAAAAGTATCAAATCATATTTTTTTGTATCATTGTTACCAACTACTAACTACTTATTAAATGAGTGAAAAAAACACTAAAATTCAGCGTAATCTATGGGAAAGCCCATGGGGTTACGCTGAATCTTTTTTTATAGGCATTGGCTTAATAATTACAGGTTTATTTTTGGAGGTTTTTATAGCTTCAGAAACAACTTTTACGCTAAAGTACCCATACAATGTTATTTTTTTAATAGGCTATGTTTTATTGTTGTTTGTGCTTTACAAATGGTTTTCAACAAGCCAGTTAATTCGCTGGCTTACTAAAGTTCCAGCTTCTATTTCAAGTATTGGTTTGGTAACTTTTTTAGTAATGATTATGGGCATTATTCCGCAAGTGCCTTCAAACAATAATATTGTAAACAATTTAGGTTTAAACCACATTACTACTAACTGGGCTTTTATACTTATTATTTTTCAGTTTTTAACCTGTTTGGGATTAATTTCTATGAAAAGAATTTTACAGTTCAAATGGGAAAATTTTGGTTTTATTTTAAACCATATCGGCTTATTTTTAGCCTTAATTGCTGGTATTTTAGGAACCGGAGATTTACAGCGTTTATCCTTAAATGTTTATGAAAATAAACCAAATTGGATTGCAACCGATGCTCAAAGAAATGAAGTTGAGCTACCTTTTGCCATTTATTTAAAAGATTTTATTATTGAAGAATACAATCCAAAATTGGCTTTGGTTGACAACAGCACGGGAAGTATTTCACACAATGATGGAAAAAATTTATATTTAGTTGAAAAAGGGGAAACCTATTATTTTAATAATTTTGAAGTTAAAATTGAAGATTTTTTACCAAATGCCATAAGGTTTGGAATGCGCTATGAAGCTGTAAATGAAATGGGCGCTCCGCCAGCAGCCAATATTACTGTCAAAAATACTAAAAACGATTCTATTCAAAAAGCATGGATAAGCAGTGGGAGTTTTCGATATCCTTATGAATCACTTAAAATTAGTGATGAATATTCTATGGTAATGACCATCCCTGAAGTAAAGAAATTTAGTTCAGATATTGACATTTTAACCAAAGAAGGCGAACGAATTAGCACCATTTTAGAAGTCAACAAAGCTTTTAAATATAACGGCTGGAAAATTTATCAATTAAGTTATGATGATAAAATGGGCAAATGGAGTGATTTAAGCGTTTTAGAGTTGGTAAAAGACCCTTGGCTGCCAATTATTTATATTGGTATTTTTATGATGATTGCAGGTGCAATTTATATGTTTTGGACAGGTAATAAAATAACTAAAAACTCCTAATAATGACTTGGATAGATTTTCCTTTATACAGCTCAATTATTGCAATCCTATGGATTATTGGCTTGGTGTTTTTAATTTGGTCATATAAAAAACCTACTGTTTTTAAAATTGCTTCGGCATTATTTATTATTGGCTGGCTGGTTATGATACTTTTTGTTGTAAAATTATGGGGTGAACTAGAAAGACCTCCTATGCGAACTTTAGGAGAAACCCGACTTTGGTATGCTACTTTTTTGCCGCTAATTGGTTTTGTAACTTATATTCGTTGGAAATACAAATGGTTTTTAGCATACAGTATTGCAATGGCAAGTATGTTTTTAGCCATCAATTATTTAAATCCAGAAACCTATTCAAAAACCTTAATGCCAGCATTACAAAGTCCTTGGTTTATTCCACATGTGCTGGTATATTTGTTTTCTTATGCAGTATTAGCCGCTTCAAGTATTGTTGCCATAAAGGGCTGGTATCATAGTTACAAGGGAAATTTTAATGTAGAAACTCTAAAATTAGCCGATAACCTTGTTTATATTGGATTTGCTTTTTTAACACTCGGTTTGCTATTTGGCGCGCTATGGGCAAAAGAAGCTTGGGGACATTATTGGACCTGGGATCCAAAAGAAGTTTGGGCATTTTTAACTTGGATGGGTTATTTGATTTACATCCATTACCGCTATTTTCACAGTCAAAAAACAACACAAGCGCTTACCATATTAGCTTTAGCTTTTGTTGTGTTATTGGTTTGTTGGTTTGGTGTAAATTATTTACCAGTGGCTAATACCAGTGTGCACACTTATACGCAATATTAATTTTATTTTTTATGGAATATTTTACTTTCGCACGAGTATTACACGTTTTAGCAGTTGTTTTATGGATTGGAGGTGTCTCTATGGTCACTACTGTAATTATTCCGGCAGTAAAGCGTATGAAATCGAAAGAAGAGCAGATAGAAACTTTTGAAAAAATTGAAGGTAGATTTGCCTTACAAGCAAAAATAACTACACTTATAACTGGAATTTCAGGTTTTTATATGGTGTATGTTTTAGATGCTTGGAATCGTTTTTTAGAGCCACGTTTTTGGTGGTTTCACACTATGGTTATTGTTTGGGTGTTATTTACCGTGGTTTTGTATATTTTAGAACCTTTTGTTTTGCATAAATTGTTTAAAAAATATGCAAATCAAAACCCTGAGAAAACCTTCAATTTTATGCATAAAGCACATTGGGTATTATTACTTTTAAGTTTAATTACCATTGTAGGTGCGGTCGCTGGTTGTCATGGGTGGTTTTTATTTTAGACATAAAAAAGCCGAAAGTATTTTAATGCTTTCAGTGTATAATTGTCGATTTGTTAAATTAGTTTAATACCCTAACTTTTCTCTAACCCTTTTTAGAACTTCATCAGCCACAATCTTAGCTTTTTTAGCACCAATTTCTAAAGCTTTATCAACTTCATTTAAATTATTCATAAAGTAGTTATAGCGTTCTCTTTCAATTGCAAATTTTTCAATTAATAAATCATAAAAAGCTTGTTTTGCGTTCCCATAACCATAATTACCACCTTCATAATTGGCTCTCATTTCAATTATTTGTTCTTCAGAAGCCAATAATTTATAAAGGGCAAATAAATTACAAGTATCAGGGTTTTTTGGGTCTTCAAGTGGTGTAGAATCTGTTTGAATCTTCATAATTTGCTTGCGCAATTGTTTGTCTGGTAAAAACAAATTGATAATATTTCCAGTCGATTTACTCATTTTTCCTCCATCGGTACCCGGAACCCACATAGTACCTTCCTGAATTTTTGCCTCTGGCGGCACCAATGTTTCACCCATTTGATGATTAAATCTATTGGCAACATCACGCGTAATTTCTAAATGTTGTAACTGATCTTTTCCAACCGGAACAATTTCAGCATCATACAATAAAATATCGGCAGCCATTAACATTGGGTAAGCAAATAACCCTGCATTTACATCTTCCAATCTATCTGCTTTATCTTTAAAACTATGTGCTAATGTGAGTCGTTGATATGGAAAAAAACAACTTAAATACCATGAAAGCTCAGTTACTTGAGGAATATCACTTTGTCGATAAAAAACAGTTTTATTTACATCTAAACCAAATGCAAGCCAAGTAGCGGCAGTACTATAAGTGTTCTCTCTTAACTCACTCCCATTTTTAATTTGGGTTAAAGAATGCATATCAGCAATAAATAAAAACGATTCATTTTTAGGGTTGTTTGCCATCTCAATAGCTGGGATAATAGCACCTAATAAATTTCCTAAATGTGGTGTTCCTGTACTTTGAACACCTGTTAATATTCTCGACATTATTTCAAAATTAAGTGGCAAAAATACATATTTAAAAAAGAAAATAAGAATAGAATTTAAATATGTATTTTTGATACTTATGAAATTATTCAAGTCCATATTTTACATTTTCTGGCGCTGCTGGTTTTACTGTTGGGTGTTGTTTACAATTATTCCCATTTTTCCAGTTTTAATTATTGTAACCTCAACCGAAAAATTGTATCCTGTTTTTTTTAAAATTGCGCAGGCTTGGGCAAATACTATACTATTTGTAATGGGATTTAAAATAGCAATATTTGAAGAAGAAATGGTTGACAATACAAAAAGTTACATGTTTTGCCCTAATCATACTTCTATGATTGATATTATGGTAATGCTTTCAATTGCAAGAAATCCGTTTGTTTTTGTAGGAAAAAAAGAACTGACTAAAATTCCAATTTTTGGATTTTTTTATAAAAGAACTTGCATTATTGTTGACAGAAGTGATTCTAAAAGCCGATTAGCTGTTTTTGATGAAGCCCGAAGGAGATTGTGCGATGGTTTAGATGTTTGTATTTTTCCAGAAGGATTGGTACCTGATGATGAAAGTGTTGTTTTATCTGAATTTAAAAATGGTGCTTTTAGACTGGCAATTGAACATCAAATACCTGTTGTTCCTATGACATTTTACGATTGTAAAAAACGATTTTCATATACATTTTTTAGTGGTAGCCCAGGAGTATTGCGTGTAAAAATTCATCATTTCATAAAAACTGAAGGGCTTACATTGAAAAATAGTGATTCCTTAAAAAAACAAACATTTAATTTAATTTATAATGAACTTGTTTTGGATTTGAAAAAATAAAACCAATAATAATAATTAAAATGAAACTTAAAAGAGTCACCTATTACGATCCCAAAGAAGAAAAACTAAATGTTATCTCCCACGGACTTGGATTGGTTCTGAGTATTGTTGCTTTGGTGTTATTAGTTGTGTATTCAAGTATATATGGTAGCAATTGGCATATTGTTAGCTTCAGTATTTATGGAGCAAGTTTGATTCTATTGTATTCTGCTTCAACTTTATATCATTATGTTCAAAATCCCAAATGGAGACAAAAATTAAATGTTTTTGACCACGCAGCTATTTATATTTTAATAGCAGGTACCTATACACCTTTTACGTTGGTTGTTTTAAAAGGTTGGGTTGGCTGGACTATTTTTGGAGTTTCTTGGGCTTTGGCAATTTTTGGGGTTATTTTCAAATTATATTTTACAGGTAAATATGATAAAATTTCAACAATGGCATATGTTTTAATGGGTTGGCTTATTATTTTTGCTATAAAACCATTAATCAACAATTTTCCAATTGAAGGGTTGCTTTGGTTGTTGGCAGGTGGTGTTTTTTATACAATTGGGGCAGTTTTATACAGTATAAGAAGCGTCAAATACAACCATGCAATTTTTCATATTTTTGTTTTGTTAGGTAGTTTTTCACATTTTATGGCAGTGTTTTTTTATGTTTTACCAATCGAAAAAAATTAATTTATTTGTTGATGCCATTTGAAATGATTTTTTTCTAAAAACAAATAAAAATTCAACTATTTGAACATCGAACCAAATGTTGTATATTGCAAAAAAAATAATCTAACATCAACCCTTTATCTATGCTACGAATTTTATTAGTTGATGACGAAAATGATGCTTTAGAAGCGCTAGAATGGAAATTGAATAACTACATTGATAATGTGGAAGTTACCACGTGTAATTCTCCCATAAAAGCAATTGACATTATTGATGAGGAAAAACCAGACGTTGTATTTTTGGACATTCAAATGCCCGAAATGGATGGTTTTACAATGATTGAAAAATTAAATTATAGAGATTTTAATTTAATTTTTACAACAGCTCATGATGAATTCGCACTTAAAGCAATCAAAGTCTCAGCCATTGATTATCTGTTAAAACCCGTTGACAAAGACGAGTTAATTGCCGCAATGGAAAAGATTAAAAAACCTAAAAAAGGTGATTTTTTAGAAAATAAATTGCAATTATTATTGAATAATTTGAATGACAATAATGATAAAATTAATATTTCTGCAGATGGGAAAGTGTATATCCTAGAAAGAGACGACATTGTAATGTTAAAATCTGATAAAAGTTATACCACTATTTATTTAAAATCTGAACAAGAAATTTTAGTTTCAAAAACACTGAAAGAAGTAGAAAAGAAATTTATGTATTCTGAGTTTTTCAGAGTTCACAATTCTTATTTAATTAACTTGAACCACGTGAAAGAATACTTAAAAGGTTTGGGCGGAGAATTAATCATGACAAATGGTTTAACTGCAAGTATTAGTAGAAACAGAAAAGTAGAATTATTTAAAAAACTTTATTTAGACTAAAGAATGTTATTAGATTTTCATTCTGAAATATATTCATGGATTAGAGGCGGTTTATCCGTTTTATTCCTGTATCATTTAATAATATATTTTCAAAATAGAAATAAATTATACCTCTACTACAGTATATACCTATTTGCCATAACACTTTTTTTATTACAACCCTTATTGGATAATTTGATTACAAATTATTCAATGTATGCAAATTTTTCAGTTCAATTTTTAGCATATGCTGCCTACATTGCTTTTGCTAGAATTTTAATAGATACAAGAGGAAACTTATTAAAATGGGATAAGTATTTTGAATTGGAAATTAAAATTTTAATAATATTAGCTCCACTTTTTATTTTAATTCAGCTATTACTTGGTTATGATTTTCAAGTACAAGCATTTTTAATAATAGCTCCCTTACTTACATTATTTACACTTTATTCGTTTTACATTATATTAAATAATATCAATAATAGTTCAACTATTAATTTTGTTATTGCTACACTGTTTTATTTGGTTTTGGCAAATATTACATTTTTTGAATTAATTTTTGGTAGTGAAGCTTTTACTAATTTGGGTGTACAACCTATGTTTTTTGTGTATGTTGGAGTGTTAACCCAATGCCTTATTTTATCAGTTATTATTGGTTCAATTATTAAAAAAATTGAAGAAAAAAGCAAAAATGCTGAAGTTAAATTGGCTGTGAAATTAAAAGAAATGGAAGAATTAAAAATGACTGCCCTGCAAAGTCAAATGAACCCACATTTCCTGTTTAATTCATTAAACTCAATTAACAATTTTGTATTAAAAAGTGATGTTGAGAAAGCTTCAGATTATATCACTAAATTTTCGAGGCTAATTCGTGTAATTTTAAATAGCTCATCAAGTCCAACATCTACTTTAGCTGAAGAACTAGGTATTTTATCATTATATGTAAAATTAGAGCAAATGCGTGTGAGTGGTGGTTTTGATTACATAGTGAATATTGAGGAAAACTTAAATTTAGAACCCATTAAAGTTCCGCCACTATTTTTACAACCTTTTATTGAAAATGCTATTTGGCATGGAATTATGAAAAAAGAAGGCGAAAAAACAATCGTGTTGACAATTAAAAAGGAAAACGACAAAGTATGGTGTATAATTGTTGATAATGGTATTGGAATTAATAAAGCTAAGGAATTAGAGCATATGTCTCAAAAAAGGAAATTTTTTGGAGCCAAGGCAACTGAAAATAGAATTAGAATGTTGTATCAAAATAACCATGTACATATTGAAACTAAAGATATTTCTTCAAGTATAACAACTGGCACACAGGTTTCAATAAGCTTTCCTTTAAAATAAAAAAATCCATTTATTTAATAAAATTTACCGTTTATTTATTTTCTATAATAATTAATAAACTTTAACTTATTGTTCTATATAAGCAATGTAATTTTGCAAAAAAGTACATAAAAGTTAAATGTCTATACTAAATTTCACCATTCCTTCTGATTCTAAAATATTAGAAGATATTAAAAAAAATAATACATCAATTCAGTTTATTGGATTAGCAAGTGTTAACCAAAATTTAAAAGAAACTGTGTTTACTAGAATGCTTCAATTTAGCGATGAAAAAGTTGTTAAAAAGGCAATTTATAAAAAGAAAGGAATTTCTTGGGGTTTTGAATCTTTGGAAGTTGTTAATTTTTAAAATATTAACCTCTATTTTTCTATATTTCTAACTTTCTTTTTTCCATTTATCACTAAAAATTAACCATTTACATATTTTTAATGTTCATTTGTGAAATTTATAAAATTTATTGGTGTAAGCGATGTATATTTGCTTTGTATTCTTGTCAAGAGGGGTTTTGGCACTATACACAAAAACATTAAATAAGTCTTTGGGGTTGATTTATTTATTCCTTGAACGTTGTAATTCGAAATACAATGTTCAAGGTTTTTTTTGTTCAATTATTTATTACTAATACAATATCTTTTCATTTTAACAGCTATATTTGAAATAATTATATGAAACAAATTACTCAAATATTATTTCTGCTATTTGTTCAGCTTGGTTGGTCTCAAATTGATTACTCAGATAGTTGGGAAGATTTTTACTCATACAATAATGTGAAAGATTTCATTAAAGTAGATGATGATATTTTTGCCATTGTTGACAATGCCTTATTTAAATACAATTTAAACGATGGAGAACTAAATAAAATTTCCTCAGTTAATGGATTGTCTGGCGAGTCAACTTCAAGCATATTTTACAGTAAAGCTTTTGAAAAAATAGTAATTGGATATGAAACAGGTTTATTAGAAATAATTGACAAAAAAGGGAACATTACTGTTGCAAAGGATATTGTTAATTTTAATTATTCAGGAAGTAAACAAATTAATGATATTACTGAATTTGGCAACAAACTATATCTCTCAACTTCATTTGCAATAGTAGTGTACAACATAGAACTTCTCCAATTTGGAGACACATACTTTATTGGAAATCAATCTACTGAAATAAAGGTAAATCAAATCAAAATTGCAAATGATATTATCTATGCAGCAACAGCCAATGGAATTTTTACGGCAAATATCCTCAACCCAAATTTAATTGACTATAAAAACTGGGCTCAAAATTTTACTGGAGACTTTGTTTCGATAGAAGTTTTTGACAATGAAATTTTTACCTCTAGAACCAACAATCTTTATACTTTTAGCTCAAATTCATTAAATTTAAAAAAAACCTACTCGCAAAATATAAGAAATTTAAAAGCCTCAACAAATTACTTAGCAATAGCAACACAAAGAATAGTAAATGTTATAGATACAAATTCAGCTGATGTACTAAGTTACTCCTCAACACCCACTGATGCTTTTTATTACAATTTAAATACTGCTTATTTTGATGAAAATACATTAGTTCTAGGAACTTTGGAATATGGGATATTAAAAAGCAATTTGCAAAATATTTCAAATTTTGAAGAAATTCACCCAGAGGGACCAATATCAAATGCACCATTTTCTATTTCAGCTAAAGACAGTCATTTGTGGGTTGTTTATGGAGGATATGATGGCGCTTATACGCCTCTTAATGGTAAATATCCGTTCAGCCATTTTAACGGCGAAAAATGGGTAAACAAAGCCTATAGCAGTTTTAATGTAAAAAATTTAGTAAATGTTACATTTGATTATTTAAATATTAATAAAGTATACATAAGTTCCTGGGGCGCTAGTGGTCCAACTGATATTTCAAATACTGGAGGGATGCTAATTGTAGAAGATGATGAAGCTGTTAATTTTTGGAATTTTACCAATAGTGGTTTAGAAAAAGTTTTTTTACCTACTTCTCCCAACTACTTGTCAACAAGAATAAACGGTTCAGCATTTGATAAAAATGGAAATTTATGGATTGCAAATGCCTGGGTTGATAACAGAATAAAAAAATACAGCGAAAATGGCTCTTGGTCCAGTGCAGATATGAGCACTGTAATGACCAACCCCGCACTTGGTTTAAATGAATTAGTAATTGATAAAACAAATACCATATTTATTGGTTCACGTAGAAACGGAGTATTGGCATATAACGAAAATGGAAATAAAAAAACATCACTAACCACCGAAGAAAATAATGGATCTTTACCTGACCTGAATGTTAGAACATTAAAAACAGATGCTCGAAATCGTTTATGGATTGGTACTTTAAAAGGATTGGTCGTACTTTATAATGCTTCCGGTGTTTTTGAACAGAATGTTGTAAATGCTGAGCCAATTATTATTTTGGACGATGGTGTTCCTCAAAAATTATTAGGTGATCAACCCATCAATACTATAGCTATTGATGGAGCAGACAATAAATGGTTTGGGACTGAAACGGGTGGTGTACTTCAAACTGATCCAAACGGTACAACAACCTTACAAAACTTTAATAAAAATAATTCGCCATTACCGTCCAATTCTATTTTAAAAATTGCAGTTGATAATAATTCTGGATTGGTATATTTTGCTACTTCCAAAGGTATTGTTGCTTTTAATAGCAATGTTGCACAATATGGCGAAAATTTACCTGATGTTTACGCATACCCAAATCCGTCAACAAAAACAAACGAATTTATAACTATTGATGGTCGAAACGGGACCCATTTACCAAAAGGAACCAACATAAAAATTTTAGATGCCGCAGGTAATTTGGTGTTTGAAACCAATGTTAAAGAAGGAGAAGAACTATACGGTGGTAAAGTTATTTGGAACAAAACCAACCTGGCGGGTACAAAAGTGGCATCAGGCATATATATTGTATTGCTCACTGCAAATGAAAATACAGAAACAACGGTGGCTAAAATTGCCATCATAAATTAATAATGATTGAAAGTACCAAGGCAATTGTTATCAACACTATTAAATATGGTGATACTAGCCTAATAACAACTTGTTATACAGAAAATTGCGGTATAAAAACATACCTCTTAAAGGGAGTTTTGAAGTCAAAAAAAGGCAAATTTAAATCGGCATATTTTCAACCTTTAATGCAGCTTCAATTAACTGCAAATCACAATAATAAAGGAACGCTAAATTCTTTACGAGATTTAGAAGTTTTGCATTTTTATAATTCCATTTATACTGATATAAAAAAACAAACTATTGCCCTTTTTTTAGCAGAAATTGTATACCATTCAATAAAAGAAGAAGAAGAAAACAGAATGTTATTTAAATTTTTAGAAGCTTCTTTTTTATGGTTAGATACCCATGATAATATTGCTAATTTTCACTTGTTATTTTTATTGAATTTAACCAAGTATTTAGGGTTTTATCCTGAAATAAATGAGGCAAATGCTTCTTACTTTGACTTGTTAGAAGGAAGTTTTACCATTCGCAATAAACCCAATGTTGTTTCTGGTGAAAATTTAATCCAATTTAAAAAGCTCTTAGGCATAAATTTTGATGTTCTACACGAAGTTGATTTTAGTGCTCTAAACAGGCAAGCCGTGCTTTCTATCTTAATTCAATATTTTGAATTACATTTAAGTGGCTTTAAAAAACCAAAATCTTTAAATGTTTTAAAGGCTGTATTTAGTTAATTATGAGATTTTTATCAGTATTATTTATTTTTGTATTTACAGTATCGGTTAAGGCACAAAAGGTTAAAGTATTGGAACTTGGATTAGGCTTTCCAATTGAAAATGTAACTATATATAACGATACTCAAGAAACTGTTGTTTATACTGATAAAAAAGGCATTGCCGATTTAGCTGATTTTAAAGATTCCGATATCATTTCCTTCAACCATATTTCATATTATGAATATGAAATATTAAAGCGAGAACTTGGGGTTATAGAATTTGTGGTGCATTTGGCTAAAAAAGCTGAATTACTTGATGAAATTGTGTTATCAGCATCAAAAGGAAATGAAAAAAGAAGCAGAATAGCTGAGCAAGTTGATATTGTTTCTAAGGCTGACATTAAAAAATTAGCCCCTCAAACTTCAGCGGACCTGCTTGCTAGTTTACCTGGAATTAGAGTTCAAAAGTCCCAATTTGCTGGCGGAAGTCCAGTTATTAGAGGAATGGAAGCCAATAGGATTCTTTTGGTTGTTGACGGGGTTAGAATGAACAATGCCATTTACCGAACAGGTCATTTACAAAACTCCATTTCAGTTTCTCCAAACATTTTAGAAAGAACAGAAGTTATATTCGGTCCTTCATCAGTTGTTTATGGCTCTGATGCTTTGGGAGGCGTAATTCATTATTATACAAAATCTCCAAAAATTAGTGAAAACAACGAAATCAACAGTGCCATTTTTTCACGTTACAGCACTGCAAATAATGAAATTACAGGAGAGGGAAATATAGAACTTCGTTTTAAAAAATGGGCATCATTTACAAGTGTTTCTTATAGTGATTTTGGAGATTTAAGAATGGGTGATAACAGAAACCATGGATTTGATACATGGGGTAAGGTTTACGAGTATTCTAACAATACAAGTAATTATTACAACCCTAATCCTGTTCAAAATCCAAATCCTAATATTCAAAAAAATACAGCTTTTAATCAAACCGATGTGTTACAAAAATTTGTTGTCCCTTTTTCCGACAATACAGAATTTAATTTGAATTTTCAATATTCTACCTCTTCAAACAACCCTAGATTTGATAATTTAACTGAATATTCAAATGGAGATTTAAAATTTGCCGAATGGTATTACGGGCCTCAAAAACGATTGCTTATTTCACCTCAATTAAAAATAAATCCAGATAAAAAATTATTGGAAAGTGGCACTATTACTTTAGCATATCAAAATATTAAAGAGAGCAGAGTTCAACGCAGATTTTCCAGTTTAGATGGTTATTACAGAGATGAAAATGTTGACGTTTTTAGTTTAAATGGCGATTTTTTTGTGCCATTAACTAAAGATCAAACTCGTATATTTTCTTATGGAGCCGAGCTAACTTATAACGAAGTAGATTCAGAAGCAATAGGGCGTACTTTAGAGGTTTACAACAACTCTGTTATTGGTTTTGAAAATGATTTCACAGTTCAATCTAGATATCCTGACGGCGGAAGTACCTATTCAAGTGCCGCAGCTTATTTAAATTATCGTCAAGATATTAATAAAAAATCTACTTTAAATACTGGTATTCGTTTTATTGCTACTCATTTAACTGCAAAATGGATTGATGATACATTTATTACCTTACCTGATATGGATATTACCCTAAACAACTCAGCTGTTACGGCTACAGTTGGCTATATATTTAAACCTACTGAAAATTGGCAGTTAAATGGTATTATTTCTTCAGGATTTAGATCTCCAAATATTGATGATATTGGAAAAATAAGAGAACAAAACGGGGAAGTTACCGTTCCAAATATTTATTTAAAACCAGAGTATGCTTATAATTTTGAGACTACTATTTTAAAATATTTCAATAATAAACAATTTCAAACAGCATTAAATGTTTATTATACCTTACTTCATAATTATATTACACGAGATTACTTTGATTTGAACGGATCTCCATCAATTATTTATGACGGAGAAGAAGCTCTAACAATGGCAAATGTTAATAAAAACAATGCATATATTTTTGGAGGAACATTCAGTTTTAATGGAAACTTTAAGCAAAATTTTTATGTTGATGGCTCTTTAACATATACCCAAGGAGAAGCATATGATACTAAAGATCGATTGTCTTCAATTCCACCATTATTTGGAACCTTAGGAACAGGTTATCAAAAAAATAGGTTTCAGGCGGGTATAAAATGGGTGTTTAATGGTAAAAAAACAATGAGTGCATACAATTTAGTTGAAGGAATTGACAATGTTGAACAAACCCCTTATAATGCTTCGCTAAATGAATACTATGGAAATCCCAGTTGGAATATTTTCAATATCAATGCCAACTATAAGCTAAACAAGAATTTTAGTTTTTTTGTTAATTTTGATAATATTTTCGACATTCATTACAAGGAATTTGCATCTGCAATAAGTGCTCCTGGGCGTAATTTTTCAGCAGCTTTTTTAATAAATATTTAGCGACTTTAAACCCATTCAAAATAAAAATATCACGCTCTAAAGACTGAAATTTTGTTTTATATTTGTTTTTATGAATTTTTCAGAAATTTTAGGGCAAGAACATTTAAAAAATCACTTAATGAAATCTACCGATAACGGCCGGATTTCTCACGCACAATTATTTGTTGGCAATGAAGGAACAGGTGTTTTACCAATGGCAATTGCCTACGCACAATATATTTTATGCAGCACAAGTAATGACAAGGAATCTTGTGCTTTAAAATGTTCGAAACTAATGCACCCCGATTTACATTTTGCCTTTCCGGTTGCTTCAAATGAAATTATAAAAAGCAAACCTGTTAGCAATAACTTTTTAGAAGATTGGCGACATTTTATAACCTCAAATCCTTATGGAAATTTATTTGAATGGTTACAAACCATAGGTGTTGAAAATAAACAAGGCTTAATGGGGGTTGATGAAGCTGAAGAAATTGTAAAATCTTTAAAATTAAAAAGTTATGAAGGTGGTTATAAAATAATGATTGTTTGGATGGCTGAAAAATTACATACTTCAGCAGCCAATAAATTGCTGAAACTATTAGAAGAACCACCCGAAAAAACAGTTTTTATTTTAATTACTGAAAACGAAGAAGAAATTATTACAACTATAAAATCACGCTGCCAAATTTTGCAGTTTCCTATATTATCAGAAGCTGATATAGCAAAAGGGCTTATTGAAAAAGAAGGAACTGATAGGCCTATTGCCGAACAAATTGCGCATCAAGCTGACGGTAATTTCAATAAAGCATTACACTTATTGCACAATGACAATGCAGATGAGCAATTTGAAAACTGGTTTATTATATGGGTAAGAGCTGCTTTTAAAGCCAAAGGAAATGCAGCAGTTATTCAGGAGTTAATTGAGTGGAGTGATACTATTTCAAAAAGTGGAAGAGAAACCCAAAAACGGTTTTTACACTATTGTTTGCAATTTTTTAGGCAAGCATTGTTGCTAAACTACAGTGCTGATGAACTTGTTTTTTTAACTCCAAAAACACCAAGTTTTAACTTGGAAAACTTTGCTCCTTTTGTGCATAGTGAAAATATTTTAGCAATTGATAAAGAGTTAAATGATGCTATTTACCACATTGAACGCAATGGAAACGCCAAAATTATTTTGCTTGATTTATCGATAAAATTAACCAGACTATTGCACCTTAAAGAACAATAAATATGGGTATTTTCAATAACAATTCTGCTGAAATATTAATATTGCTCTTCTTTATTATTACTTACTTCCTATCGGTTTTAGAAAAATTATCCGATTGGAAAGGAACTATAGTTTATTATACCAATCATTTTAAAAATACAATTCTTCAAAAAATAGTACCTTTATTATTAATTAATATTGTAATATTTGAAATTGTAACTGTTTTTTTATTGTTCATTGGACTCTATTTTCTAGTTGCTGAAGAGACTAAAATTATAGCAAAAGTAAGTTTAGAACTTTCAGCAATTACCTTGTTAATGTTTTTATTTGGACAACGTTTAGTAAAAGATTATCCTGGCGCTATGAACATTACAGTCTATTTTATTTTAAACATTTTTGGCATCTATTTATTAACTTAAAACTTTGATTATGAATTTATTAGGTATAGGCTCACGCATCAAACACGCTAATTATGGATTAGGTGTTGTAACCAACGTAACTTCAAAACATTATTGGATAACATTTATTGAAAACGGTTTGGAAACCATTGATTTAAATAGTGAATTTGAAGTTATTGAAGCTTGTGAAGATGAAGTAGATACGATTAGTTTTTATGAAGTTGAATCAACATTAAAAAACCTATTGAAACAATGGTCTGATATTTCAGAAATTATTCCAATTGGAGATCGTTGGAAAGGTGGAAAATTAATTTTGGAACCTAAAGACACTAAATTGGCAAGCAAGGAAATCCCTATCGATACTTTTTTTCATAAAATTGTAATGATACGAGACCGGATAAGAGTGATGGAACAAAAAATAAATGCAAGTAAATTGGATGATCAGGATAAAGTTGATTTACAACAATATATTACAAGAATTTATGGCAGTTTAACCACTTTTAATATTCTTTTCAAAATAAATGAACATCAATTTTCTGGTGATAAATCTAAATAAAAAAAGGTCCTTTAACGTTGCATTAAAGGACCTTTTTTTATTTAGATTTACTTTTATTTTTTAGCGTAATCTTCGTTCAATGTTTTAATAACATCTTTTGTAATATCTAATACTTCATCACCATACATTACTGTACCGTTACCTTGTGTACCTAATACCAAATTGAAGCCTTTCGATTTTGAATATATTGCCACTAAACTATCAACAGTACCAATTAAGTCCTCACTTTTAACTTGATTTTCTTGTTGTAATTGTTGCGTTAATTCTTGTTGTCGAGCTTGAATCATTTGTTGTTCTTGTTGTAAACCTTGTTCAGCTGCCGCTCTTTGAGAAGGCGTCATTTTTTCTGCACCTTGATAATACTCCTGAACTTTTGCTTGAAAAGGAGCTTGCATACCTTGCAGCTCTGCAGACATTTGTTGTTGTTGTTCAGAAAATGCAGTTTCCAAAGCTTTTGCAGCTTCATACTCTTTCATAACAGTTTCAACATCAATATAAGCAATTTTAGTTTGCGTACATGATGACATTACAATTGCAAAAGCAATTACTAATAATTTTTTCATTTTTTTAAATTTTGGGTTCTGTTTATTTTTTTGCGAATATAGTGACAAAAAATATAGTTTAGTGTAAATTTTATCAGTATTAGATTAATTTATTATTAAAGGTTGTACAATAATTATTTTCTATTAAAAATGACCTATTTTAAAGCGTTTTAAGGCATTGCAACAAGATGTAATAGATAAACGAAGGTTTTGTTAAAAAAACACGATTATCGCCCTTTTAAATGAGTTTTAAACGTTTTTTAGTATATAAATCAATGATGAATACTCATTTGTTGCACTTGCTTTAAAATTAGAAGTTAAACCTACCGCAAAAGCCTTCATTAAATTACTTTTTCCAGTTTTATACTTTTCACTTAATAAAGAAACATAGAATGAATCAAACTTCATTGGAAGTATCCTTTCAACTTTTAATTGCTGCCCAGAAAACAATTCTTGAACTGATTTTTTTGAAAAATGCCATAAGTGGCGAGGTACATCAAAAGCTGCCCAAAATTGTTTATAATACAGTGCGTCATAACTTTTAAAATTTGGAACTGCTACAATTAAAACACCATTAGGTTTTAATAATAGTTTCAACTTAGAAATATATTCTTCCAAATTAGGTACATGTTCTAATACATGCCACAAGGTTATTACATCAAACCTTTTTGATAATACATTATCTATATCCGTATAAATTGTTGAAGAAAGTTTTGTTTCAGCAATATTTTTGGCATTTTTATTTGGTTCTACTCCCTCTACATTCCAACCATTATTTTTACAGGTCAACAAAAAATCACCCGTTCCACATCCAATATCCAGTAATTTTTTTTCTTCAGTTTTGAATGAATTTAAAAGTTTTAATTTGTTTTTTAACGCGATACTTTTAACACCTTGATATAATTTATCTGTGAATGATTTCTTTGAATCGGTATGGGAAATATAATCTTCACTTTCATAATAAGAAGCCAATTCAACACCTTTTGGCTGAGGAAAAGTTTCCAACATATCAAGTTCTAAATTGTATAATAAATCAAATTTTTTGTTTGAAACTGTAAAATCTTCACAGGTTAAATAGTGTTTTTTATTTGAATTCATTTTATCGAATAATCTTCAATTTAAAGTAAGTTAACTAATCGTTCCACGTGGAACAATCCAAACTATCTTCCCATATATACCAGTAAAACAGAAATATCGCTTGGTGAAACACCACTAATTCTACTTGCCTGAGAAATGGTAATTGGTTTAATTTTTGTTAATTTTTGACGTGCTTCAATTGATAATGATTTAACTTTTGAATAATCAAAAGTTGAAGGAATTGACACATTCTCCAAACGATTTAATTTATCAGCTTGATTCCTTTCCTTCTCAATATATCCAGCATATTTAACATGAATTTCAGTCTGTTCAATTATTTCATTATCTATTTTATGCTCTAAAATAAACTCTTGAATAAAAGGAATTGTTTGCAGGTTTTGAAAATTTAATTGTGGCCTAGCAGCTATTTTAAACAACTTCATTGATTGTGTAATTTCTGCAGTATTATTCTCAATTAAAATAGGATTAATTACATTAGGATTAATGCTTGTATCTTGCAGAAACTTCACAAATAAATCTGTTTTTTCCTGCTTTTCCTCCACTCTTTTCATTCGCTCCTTAGAAGCCAATCCCAATTCAAAAGCCAAAGGCGTTAAACGTAAATCGGCATTGTCTTGACGTAATAAAGTTCTGTATTCAGCTCTAGAAGTAAACATCCTATAAGGCTCTTCAGTACCTTTTGTAATCAAATCATCAATTAAAACACCAATATAAGCTTCATCTCTTTTTAATATAAAAGGAGCTCTATTTTGAACATTTAGCGCCGCATTAATACCAGCGATTAAACCTTGTGCTGCCGCTTCCTCATACCCTGTAGTACCATTAATTTGACCTGCAAAATATAAGTTCTTTATTAATTTTGTTTCTAAAGTATGTGTTAACTGTGTTGGTGGAAAAAAGTCATATTCGATAGCATAACCATATCTAAAAAATTTGACGTTTTCAAAACCGGCAACTTTACGCAAAGCTTTATCCTGAACATCTTCAGGTAAAGAAGTTGAAAACCCATTTACATAAACCTCAACTGTATTCCAACCTTCTGGCTCAACAAAAATCTGATGACGTTCCTTTGTTGAAAACCTGTCAATTTTATCCTCAATTGAAGGACAATATCTTGGGCCTATACTTTGTATTCTTCCATTAAACATTGGCGAACGATCAAATCCAGTTCTAAGTAAATCATGAACTTCTAATGAAGTGTAACTCATATAACAAGAACGTTGAATAGCCAATGGTTTTGTGGTTGCTAAATACGAGAATTTCTCTGGGCTTTCATCACCTGGTTGTTCAATCATTTTAGAATAATCTAACGATCTTCCATCAACTCTTGGGGGAGTACCTGTTTTCATTCTTCCAGCTTCAAAGCCTACTTTTACCAAATCTTCTGTAATCCCAACTGAAGCACTTTCACCAGCTCTTCCTCCACCAAAAGTTTTATCTCCAATATGAATTAAGCCATTTAAAAAAGTACCAGCCGTAATAATTACTGTTTTTGATTTTATTTCAATTCCCAAAGAAGTTTTAACACCTACAATTTTATCGCCATCAAAAATCAACCCCTTAACCATGTCCTGAAAAAAATCAACATTCTCAGTCTGCTCTAACATATTTCTCCAGGTTTCAGCAAAACGCATACGATCACTTTGAGCTCTTGGACTCCACATTGCAGGTCCTTTTGATTTGTTCAACATTTTAAATTGAATAGCTGTTTCATCAGTTACAATTCCACTATAACCTCCCAATGCATCAATCTCACGAACTATTTGCCCCTTTGCAATACCACCCATAGCAGGGTTACAACTCATTTGAGCAATGTTTTGCAAACTCATTGTAATCAACAACGTTTTAGCACCCATATTAGCAGCTGCTGCAGCCGCTTCACTACCCGCATGTCCGCCTCCAATAACTATAACATCGTAAACAGTATTAAACATATTTTATAAATTGTGTTCCACGTGGAACGTTAATTTAAATTTAATAATTTCAAGCATTTATCTTCCTCAGCTCTCATTGCAATTTTATCTACATCACTTTTGTCTTTCAGTCCCAAATAATGTAAAACACCATGAATCATCACTCTACTTAGTTCATTTTCAAATGTTTGCGAAAACTCTAAGGCATTTTCACGTACTCTTTCAATAGAAATAAAAATATCGCCACTTATTAACTTTCCTAAAGTATAATCAAAACTAATAATGTCGGTAAAAGTATCGTGTTCTAAAAATTCAACATTCAATTTTAAGAGGTATTCATCATCGCAAAAAATATAATTTATTTCACCTTCAGTAAAACCTCTTTCTTCAATGCACTTAGAAATCCAATTCGATAATGCTATTTCATTATTTAGTTTAAAATTGGTTTCGTAATTAAATTGAATCATATCTACTCTTCTTTTCTAAAATAATCTTGTACTTTCTTTTTATAAATTGTCCGCAAAGGTAATGATTGTCTATTTAATATTTCATTAGAATTAAAATACTCATTTTGAAGTTTTAATTTATCAATATTTCGTTTTTCAAAAAGTTCAATATTGGTATTCGATTCTCTTGTTTCATCCTTTCCCTGTTCTAATGTAGCACTCTCCAATTTAAGTAATTCGTAATTTAACTGCTGCATTTTTTCAACCACCTCCTTAGAAAAACCCTTCTCTAACATTTCCTTTTCCAAGGCTTCCATTTGTTTGATAGCATCCTTAGAACCATTACTTCCATTCATCTTTTTCATTTCCCAACATATCATTTAATGCCTCACGAAGTTGTTGTTGTTGCTTATAAATTTCGTACAGTTCTTGGTTCATTTGCTCGTTGACAGCATCACCATTTTCACCTGATTCCTCACCTTTTTTATCTCCAGATTCATTTCCCTTTTTCATTCCATCTTTCATTTTTTCAGTCAACTCACCTTGTTTTTGAATAATATCGGGTAATGAAAACTCAGACTCACCTCCTTTTCCTTTACCCATACTTGCCGATGCATTCATTAAACTTTCTAACAAATCACTTAACTGATTTGCTAAAATATTTGCCGATGTTAAAACAAAATGCTGGTTAGAAATTCCAACTTCGAATCGGTTCTCAGAAAAATTAGTCAAAGATTCATCAATATTATAATGCACATTAGCCACTTCCTTTTGAATTTCATTTCCCATTTTAACCATACGTAATGATAATACATATAAACTATCGTCAATATGTTCAAAATATTCCTTTAAAATATATTGCTCTTTTAAATGCTTTGGATATTCGGGATGATTGTTATCTGAATTTGAAAAACCTTCCATTAAATCTTCCTGTTCAAAAGAAAACTTAATTAAATTTTCAACAATTTTACGCAAGTCGTCAATATTCTCATCTATTGATTCACCTTCCATTGCTTCCATGCTCTGCTCCATAGCTTTGCCCAATTGCTTCATTTTTTTTGCGGCAGCCTTTTGGTTTTTTTGAGCATTCGATTTATTCTGCTTATCCTGTTCAATATTTTCTTGATTGCTCAATTCATCAATTGCATTTTGAAGATCTTTATCTATTTCTTTCTGTTCGTCTTTATTTTCAGGCAATTTCATTGGACGCATTAAATCTTTATTTTGTTTATCCAATTCTTTAAAATCTTCCTTTATTTCTTCAAATTCAGTTTTAATTTCTTCTTGTTTCTTTGTAGTATTTTCTAAATTATTAACTTTAGAAAGCGCATCTTGTTTTTCAGCTAACTTTTCTAATTTATTACTAATTTGATTGGCTTTTTGTTCAACATAAAATCGTTTAGTAAGTTCTAAAATACGTTCTAAACTTTGTTCGTTTTGCTTATTTTTTTTGGCAATATCCTGAAGTTTTTCAATTAAATCTTCTCGTTCCAGTTTTTCAGAAAGTTTATTTAGTTCGTCCAACATTTTTTGCTGTTCAAGCATTTTTTTTGTTTCTTCAATTCTATTTTGAAGCTCCTTTTTACTCTCTTTTAAATCTTCCGAAGTTGACTGTTGTTTTAAGTTTTGTTCTAATTGATTTGTTTGCTTTTCAAACATTTCCTGATATTGATTTTGACGCTTCAGAAATTCTTCTAATTTCTTGGTGTCGTTCCAATTTATGTCTGATTTTTTCTGAAGCTCATTTTTAAACTTTTCTAAATCTGAATTGGTTTGTTTAGATTTCTCCAGCGATTTTGAAACATCATTAATTGCATCCTTTTGTTCTTTTAACAATTCATCTTTTAATTCATTGGCTGTTTTATTATAATAACTAAATTTTTTACTTTTTGAAGATTTGCTTCCATTCACGGCATCATTATCAAAAACTTCAAAATAAAGCTCATATGCTATTCCTTCATCAATTGAAATATCATCAGGAAAAACATAATAAAAATCGGTAAATGTAGTTTTTGAAACTTCAATTAAATGTGATTTCAGCTCATTTGGCGTGTTTTTGTTATAATATACCATTTGAAGTTTTTTAACACTGTAATCGTCACTTAATTGACCAATAAACTGGGCTGGACCATGCGTAATAGAATCAATATCAGAATTAACCACAATTTTTGGAAACTCATCAGGAATCACCTGAATTGTAAAATCAAGTTTTTCATGATTTTTTAATTGTTTATTTGAAGTTGCTATATTGTAATTTGTTAATGCTAACATTTGAGATGTATAACTAAAATAATTATCTGCAATTTGCTTAAAATTAAATGAATTATTGGATGAAGTGTTAAAGCTAACTTGTTCCGTTTGATAGGTTTCAATTTGCCATGAAATTGTAGTTCCTTCAGGAACAATAGCGTTACCTGTATTCTGAATAATTTCGTGCTGTTTACCAGTATATACAGGATATTGTAACACCATTTTTAAATTGGTAATCACAGGTGTGGCAATACTGTTAAGTCTATAAACATTGGATACAATGCCATTAGCCTCTATCACAAAATCAAATGAATTTTTTATTCCAGTGAAAGTATATTCAAATTTTCCAAAACCAATATTTTTTAAATAATAATTTTCATCTAGAAAATAAATTTTTGCGTCTTGTGGTACCATGTTTCCAATCGCTTCAATTTGAACTGTAAAAGATTCCCCTTCTAAAACATTTAAAGAGTGATTTAAAATTTTAAAAGAAAAAGGTGCAGGCGGTTGGAATTGCGTTTTATAATGTAAAACTCTAGAAAAACTATCGCTAAATATTGTAATGTTTCCTGTAATTAAAACAAGCAACCATATAACAACAGGAATTAAAGCATATTTAATATATTTTTTGTTTTTTGAAAAATCAATGGCACTTTTAAAAGGAACCAATTTAAGTTCGTCTGATTTCTGTTCAATACTGGCTTCAATTAATTCTGAGTTTTGTTGAATGTTTTTTAACTGCAACATATTCAACAACTTATCACTTACCTCAGGAAAATGATTGCCAATTATTTTAGAAGCTTCAAACTCATTAATTCCCTTTTTAAATCCCCAAATTTTAAAAACTGGAAACAAAATATAAAAAAACAATAAAGAAATTTCAACAATAAGAAAAAGGATAAATAAAATGGTTCTTGCAATAGGTTTCAACCATAAAAAATACTCTATAAGTAATGTAAAAATAAAGTACAATAAACCAATAGTGAAGAACAATAAAAGTCCTTTTAGCAATTCATTTAAATAATATTTTTTAATGAATTGCTGAAGTTTTGTTTGTATGTGTTTAAAATTATCCAACCAGTTAAATTTACCTTATTAAAACGGTTAAAATTAACCAAAATTGGTTATAGTATAACAATCTTGTTTTTAATAGCGTATAAAACCAGACCAATACGCGTTTTAGCCTCTAATTTTTCAAATAAAGCTTCTCTATAATTTTCAACTGTTTTAGGACTTAAAAACATTTTTTCAGCAATTTCTTTGTAGGTCATTTCTGAACAAGTTAATTTTAAAAATTCAAGTTCTCTTTCTTTTAAAACAATTTTGCTTTTTTGAACATCACTTTTATGGGCATTTAATAAAGTACTTGTAACATTTTCGGTATAATAAAAGCCGTTTTGATGTACTTCATGAATTGCATGTTTTAATATAGAGGGATGAATGTCTTTCAATAAATAACCTTTTGCGCCAGCGTGCAACATAGCTAAAATAGTTGCTTCTTCACATTCCATAGAAAGTGCGAGTACTTTTGCATTTGGATGGTTCTTTTTTAACCACTTTGTAGCATCAATACCATTCATTACTGGCATTTGAATATCCATTAAAATCACATCCGGTATTTGGTTTTTATTTGAAAAATAAGTAACCACTTCACTTCCATCATTTAATACTTCGATAACATTAAATTCTTCAAATTTACCAATCAAACTATTCAATGCCTGTGAAAACAGCATATGATCATCAACTATAATAATATTAATTTTACTCATTCGCTTTATTTCGGACAACTAATATATAACTTAGTTCCCTTATTTGTATCAGATTTCAAGTCAATTTTTGCTCCAATCAATTCCCCCCTACTTTTAATATTGATTAAACCAATACCTGTTTGTTTAGAAATATCATTAATATCAAAGCCAATACCGTTGTCTTCAGCAGTGATATTTAAAAAATCAGTTTTAAAATCCAAATTAATTTTCAAATCTTTTGCCTTGGAATATTTTAGAGTATTGTTACAAAATTCCTGTAATATTCTGAATAAAATAATTTCCTTTTCATTACTTAATTCAAAATAATCTTCAGAAACTTCAAGTGAAGCATTAATAAAATTTAATCGATTGTAACGTTCAACTTCCTGATTTAAAGATTCAATTAATCCTTTATTTTTAATTGTTTCAGGATTCAAAGATTTTGCCAAACCACGCAATTCCTGTAAGCTTTTTCCTACAATATCACCTACTTCGGCAATACTTTGTTGCTCCTTTTCTGGTAGCCCATATTGCATCATATTGATTTGCATTTTTGCCACGGATAACAATTGTCCAACGTTGTCATGTATTTCCCAACTAATATTTTGTAATGCCTGTTCCTGAATTTCTAATTTAGATTTGGTAATTTCTTCTTCAAAAAGCAACTGCGTTTCGCGTTGTTTTAGTAAATAAGCTGTCTTTTTTTGCTGAAAGTAAAAAAAGAAAACAATCAACGTAATAGCCAATATTAGTACGATAATAGTGGTCACAAAAACTAATATTTGAATTTCGGTTTGTTCCATAAATTAATTATTAAATTCTTTTTTACTAACAATAAAACCTGTGATAAAAAATGTGTGCATTATAATATTTAAAGCAAATATAATATAACTCCAAAGGTTACCATAATTAAGAAACTTAGCTAAGGCAAAAACGGGTAAATACACTACATAATAAATTAAACTACCGGCTGCAAACCAAAATATTAGAACATTTTTAATGTCTAATACTTTCTCACTACTCAATAAATCCATCAAATAAATCAAAATTACTATTACAACACATAAACTTCCAAAAATTGCCGAATTTACTTGATATATAAAAAAAGAAGGAGTAATAAATGAAAAATTTAAAAAATAAAACAGCATAAAGAGGAAAAAAATTAATTTTATTATTAATTTTTTTCTATTACTCTGAATAAAATTATAAAAAAATAACATTAAAAATGTTAAACTAAAAAATTTATAGATATTGTGAATTAAAAATGTATCCATTTTTAATCTTATACCTAAAAAATATCCTAATCCTTCAGTGATTAAACCTAATAACAAAATATATAAGAAAAACCTTGCCTTAGTCCCTCTAACTTTTTTATAATAAAATAATCCCGTTGTTAAACTAATACTATAAATTATAAAATAAACATATTTTGGGAACATAAGAAATTTTATTGTGGATAAACTGCAGGCGGTGGATCTCCTAACGTACCATCATTCATTCCGTCAATTTCTTCAATATCTGAATTAACAGAGGCCGCAGCAACGCCATCTTTTCCTAAGGAACCAACATTTTCTTGTGTTGGCACTAAAAACACTGTTGACAATGCTTTTTTATCGGTTTTTGAATATGCTCCAAAATAAATACGCAAACCGTTTACAGTAATGTTTTTTAATTTGCCTTCTGCCTCCACAAAAGCAATATATTCTTTAAGTTCGTCTAATGAAAACCATGTTGAAATGGCATCCTTTTCATTCGGTTTACCGGTTTCTCTTTCAACAATTTTATCCAGTTCTTTAGAACGGGTTTTAATAAAATTTTGATTTAGTTCTTTTGCTTCTGCCGACGTAATTAATTTCATATATTAAGTTTTAAATTAAAGATAAAGTTTTTAAGTCAAGTAATTCAAATGGAAAAAAGCGCTCCAAACTTCAATAAAAAAAATCCTATCATCATTTTAGTAAAATAATATTTTTCAATTTTTTAAAATTACAAATTCCAAAAATGATGATTGCAAGGTAATTTATGATGAAAAAAATATTCGCATTAATTATTAAACTCTTTTTTACTAACAATAAAACCAATAATAAAACAGAGACTCAATACCATATTTAGTCCCAAAATAATGTGACGAAAAATTCCTTGAAATCTAATAAGTTCAGCTATAACAAAAACAGGCAATATTCCAATATTAAAAATTAACGCACCAATACTTATCCAAAATAACAAAGAATATTTAATGTTTAATATAGTATCACTCTTAAGTAATTCGGTATAATAAAGCATTATGGTTAATACTACAAATAGTTGACCCAAAACCCAACTATCTACTAGGTAAACACTCCCATAATCTTTGTAAAACAAACTACTTATTAATACATATAATCCATAAACAGCAATAAAACCTTGAACTATTTTTCGCTTTTTACTATTTTTTATTTGACTTAAAAAAAAGAACTGGTAAAAAAAAGAATTAGCAAGCCACCAGATGTTATAAATTTTTACAGGTCCAATGTTATATTTTTCAATAGTATACCGAGCCATTATCTCTGTAAGAAAAGAATATATTAAAAATAACCACCACATTTTAAGTTGAAAATTATGGTTGAATTTCTTATAATTAAATATACTTACAATAGTTATTATGGAATAAATAATGATATACTTATATTCAAACATATATGACTTTATTTTAGAAACAAAATACTATTGAGGGTATTCTGCGCTAGGAGGATTTCCCACATCTCCACCATTCATTCCGCCCATACTTTCAATATCTGAACTAACAGAGGCCGCAGCAACGCCATCTTTTCCTAAAGAACCTACATTTTCTTGTGTTGGCACTAAAAACACTGTTGACAATGCTTTTTTGTCGGCTTTTTTATCGTTTTTTGAATATGCTCCAAAATAAATACGCAAACCGTTAACAGTTATGTTTTTTAATTTACCTTCTGCCTCCACAAAAGCAATATATTCTTTAAGTTCGTCTAATGAAAACCATGTTGAAATGGCATCTTTTTCTTTCGGTTTACCGGTTTCTCTTTCAACAATTTTATCCAGTTCTTTAGAACGGGTTTTAATAAAATTTTGATTTAGTTCTTTTGCTTCTTCTGAAGTAATTAATTTCATCTTATTCAATTTTAAATTAAAAGTTAAAGATAAAGTTTTTAAGTCAAGTAATTCAAATGAAAAATAAGGGGAAATTTCCCCTTATTAAACAAGTGATTTTCCTTGCTAAATAAAATTTAATAAAGCCTATTTTTGATTCCCAAATTAATGTAATTATGTTTTTAAATACCATCCTTAATTCAAAAAATATAAGACTGTTTGTAGTTGGTTTATTAATAGCTTTTGTGGTTCTCTTGAATTTTTATACGTTAAATAAGATTATTTCAAAATCTGGAGATGATAAAAATATAGAGTTAGATTATAGAATTAATAATTAGAAAAACATTTTCGTCCCTAAAAACACTCCTTGGTTAACATCTATAGGAATATAAAATCTAATTGGGCAGATTTTAAAAGGTTGCCAGATGGTAACCTTTTTTTTATGATAAAACTTCCGTATTATTTTTGATAAAGTATCTTTGCACTCTAATATACTTATAAAATGAACAATGTAAGAGTGCGATTTGCTCCAAGTCCAACAGGACCTTTACATATTGGTGGTGTTAGAACTGCCCTTTTTAACTATTTATTCGCCAAAAAAAACAACGGTACATTTATTTTACGCATTGAAGATACTGACCAAACCCGTTATGTTGAAAATGCTGAACAATATATTATTGATGCTCTTAACTGGTGTAATATTCCTTTTGATGAAGGTCCCGGAAAAAATGAAAAATTTGGACCTTACCGACAATCTGAAAGAAAAGAAATTTACAAACAATATGCTGAAACCTTAATAGCAAACGGAAAGGCATATTATGCTTTTGATACTGCTGCGACCTTAGATTTTCATAGAACTGACCACGAAGCAAAAGGGAAAACCTTTATTTATAACTGGCATAACAGAGCAAAATTGACCAATTCAATTTCACTTTCAAAAGAAGAAGTTGAACAAAAAATTGCCAATGGCGAAAATTATGTAATTCGTTTTAAAATGCACGAACCTGAACTATATGGCGAAGAGGCAGTTATTGCTGCGACGGATATAATTAGAGGAAACGTAACCTTTAAAAGGGAAATTTTAGACGATAAAGTGTTGTTTAAAAGTGATGGAATGCCAACCTATCATTTGGCAAATATTGTTGACGATCATTTAATGCAAATTAGCCATGTAATTCGCGGTGAAGAATGGTTGCCTTCACTTCCATTGCACATTGCTTTATATGATGCTTTTGAATGGAAAGCTCCAGAATTTGCTCATTTACCATTGATTTTAAAACCTGTTGGAAAGGGAAAATTAAGCAAACGCGATGGTGACCAATTAGGTTTTCCGGTTTTTCCTTTAGAATATGTAAATCATGAAACTGGTGATGTTTCACGTGGCTATAGAGAAGATGGTTACTTTGCTGATGCTTTTATAAATATGCTGGCTTTATTGGGCTGGAATCCAGGAACTGAGCAGGAAATTTTTACCTTAGAAGAACTTTGTAAAGCATTTACATTAGAGCGTGTAAGTAAAAGTGGTGCAAAATTTAGCCCAGATAAAACAAAGTGGTTCAATCAGCAATATATGATGTTAAAATCGAACCAAGAATTGGCTGATTTATTTAATGCCATTTTAGTTGAAAAAGGTATTTTCTTTGAAAAAAATTATATTGAAAGAGTAGTTTCACTTATAAAAGAACGTGCCATTTTTGTGAATGATTTTTGGGACTTAGGAAGTTTCTTTTTTGAAGCACCAACACTATATGATGAAAAGGCAGCCAAAAAGAACTGGAAAGAAGAAACGCCACAATTAATGCAACAATTAATTGAAGTGCTTGAATCTATTGAAAATTTTACTTCTGAAACTATTGAAACCATTGTTAAAGAATGGATTACATCAAATAACATTGGTTTTGGAAAAGTAATGCAGCCATTTCGTTTATGTTTGGTTGGTGAAATGAAAGGCCCTCATTTGTTTGATATTGCCGAAATGATTGGAAAACAAGACACCATTACTAGAATTCAACAAGCGATTATAGTATTGTAAAACTATATTTAAAATAATAAAAAAGAGCAATAATTTTAAAATTATCGCTCTTTTTTATGTTTATTTGGTTATTTCTATAATGGAATTAGAAATTCAAATTTTACAAAAAATATCGTTTTTTAAAGTTCCAACTTTACGTTATAATCTTTTAAGGCATCCTTATATTTTTCAGGCTCAAAGTTGTTTTTACTAAATTCTAACTTACGTTCGTTGCGCATTTTAATATGTTTGATAGAGCGTAAAAAACGCCTCATATCATTTAAGTTTGAGATTATTAAACCTGGAACTTTGACTGTTTTTCCATTTTCATCTTTAGCAACCATTGAAAAATAAGACGAATTACAATGCTTTATAATCCCAGTTCTAATATTTTGAGATTCAACTCTAATACCAACAACCATTGATGAATTTCCAACATAATTTACTTTGGCACGCAAGGTAACTAACTCACCTACTTCAATAGCATTTAAAAAATCGACTCTATTTACTGAAGCTGTTACACAATAATTTCCTGAAAATTTTGAAGCCGAGGCAAAAGCCGCTTTATCCATTAATGAAAGAATAAAGCCACCATGAATTTTACCACTAAAATTTGAATGAGAAGGCAACATTAATTCTGTTAAAATAACTTCAGACTCGTTTGGAGTTTTAAAATTAATGCTCATAAATTTTATTTCTTTCCGTTTTTTCAACTTTTATTACATAATACTTAGAATCACCCAACCAAGGGAAAGTTTTAAAGCGTTCCTTATATGTAAGCCTAACATAAGCGCCTTGAAAATCACCCAACTGTTTAATTATTTCCTTTTCGTGATCTTCAACCGAAAATGTAAAAATTTGACCTTCAGAAACGCCTTGACTTATTTCGCCTTCCCAGGTCTTGAAAATAACTCCTTTATGGCTAAATTTCACCAATTCACCAGCCCTATAACCTTCGCTATACGTTACAAAATAAATAAATAAAAAATACAAAAGAGCCCCTAAAACAAGCGTTCCAAGGATATAATATAGAAATTTTTTCATCTTTTTTTATTTTAATAAATAGTACCTTCCTCAACAGTTATTGAGTTTCAAAGTTAATTTGTTTTATGTATAACTGAATACAATTTATTATATTTTACAAAATTCAATAAATTGTTAATTAAAATTGGTTTATATAATTTTTAGGAATTATAAATTGCATCTAAAATTCGTTTTGGTGTAATTGGCATTTGTACAACTCTTGCCCCACAAGCATCAAAAACTGCATTTGCAATGGCACCACCCACACAAATAATTGCGGGTTCACCTCCACCTTGCGGTTTCGAATCCATTTTATCGATAAAAACACATTCAATTTTAGGAGTTGTAGAAAATCGTGTTATTTCGTAACTATTGAAATTTCTAGTTTTAATATCGCCTCCATTAAACTCAATGTCTTCGAACAATGCATATCCAATTCCCATAGTAATACCGCCTTCTGTTTGAAGAACAGCTCCTTGCGGATTAACAACCTGCCCCATATCCTGTGCGCAAACAACTCTTATTGGTTGTACAACACCCGTAGTTTTATCTACTTTAACTTCGGCAATTAATGCTACCTTGGTTCCTGCATCTTCCCCAAGAGCAATTCCATATCCGTGACCTTCCTTTTTCTCTTTTTTCCAACCAAAAGTTTCTGCTGCTAATTTTAAAGTAGCTCTCATATCTTCATCTTTTAAATTTTGAAGCCTAAAAGTTAAAGGATCTATTCCTGCACTTTCAGCAGTAACATCGATATGAGATTCACGTGCAAAAGTGGTTGAATTGTTACCTGGAGCTCTCCAAGCTCCTGTACCAAAAGGATGAATGTTATTATCATTAAATAAACGTGTACGATTGTTAGGTATATTATAAAATAAATTTGTTCCTCTAGTTCCAGCGCAATAAATATCAAACTCCCATAATGTTAAATTTCCCTCATTGTCTATACCTGTTGAAACATTCATTAATGCTGCAGGTCTAAACATATCATACATAAATTCTTCTTTTCTGGTCCAAACCAACTGAACAGGTTTACCGCATAGTTTGGCTATAATTGCAGCTTCTATGGCCTGATGGCTATTTGTTTTTCCTCCAAAACCACCGCCTAATAAAATTTGTTTGATATGCACTTTTTCCAAAGGCATTTCCAAAGCTTTTGAAACCTGATCACGTGTACCAAAAGGTGTTTGGGTTGAAGTCCACATGGTTAACTTATCACCTTCAAAATAACACGTTGCAACATGAGTTTCAATTGAGGCATGTGCTTTATAACCATCATAATAACTTGATTCAATTATTTTTTTTGAATCATTTTTTCCTATTGCTAAACTTCCTCCTTCTTCAAAAACTCTACTGTCTTGAATATTTTCTTCTAAGTATTTAAAAATAGTTTCAGTATTTGCCTTTGCTTCAGGTTCATCCCATTGTACTTTAACACTATTTGCTGCTTTATAAGCAACTTCAGGATCTGGATGAACAACTGCTACTAAATTTTTATCTTCAATTAGCTCAGCACCTTCAAATTCATTTAAACCTGAGGCGTCAACTGCAATTTTTTTAGAGCCATAAACATTTGGTCTAACTATTGTTGCGTAAACCATTCCAGGTAATTTAATATCACCCGAATATGTTGCTTTTCCTGTAACTTTTGAAAGGGCATTTAAACTTGGTAATGGTTTACCAATAATTTTAAAATCTTTAGCTTTCTTAGTTTCAGGTTTGATTGCTAATTTTTGAACGATTTTTTTTCCTTGAGTTAATTCGGCATAACTAATTTTTCTACTTGAATTATTGTCGTAAACAATCCCTTCCGTAACTTTTAAATTTTCTTTTGATGTTCCTAAGTGTTGGGCTGCAAGATTCAATAAAATTTCACGTGCTTCTGCACCTGCAGCTCTTATTGGAGGATCGGCAAAACGTGTGGTTAATGAGCCCCAAGTACCAGCATCATAAGGACACAATTCTGTATCGCCCATTATCATATCAACATCATAAACAGAAACTTCTAATTCTTCAGCCAAAACTTGGGCTAACGATGTAATTACACCTTGACCCATTTCAATTTTACCTGTATAGCAATCAACTCTTCCGTCTTCTTTTATCCTTAAATAAGCATTAAAATCTAAATCATCATTTAAATAATTTTCCATTTCTTGGCTAAAACTATCTAATATTGATAGTTTACCAACTGTAAAAACAACAATAATTCCTCCTCCTAATTTTTT
This sequence comes from uncultured Flavobacteriaceae bacterium, assembly GCA_963712085.1. Lineage (GTDB taxonomy): Bacteria > Bacteroidota > Bacteroidia > Flavobacteriales > Flavobacteriaceae > Lutibacter. Next base: position 374,313 of record CAVQGP010000001.1, read on the forward strand.
TAAAAAATCGCGTCTGTCTTGTGTTGAAGGTTTGTATTCATTCTTAAAATAAAACTGTGTAAAATCTTCTACTTTCATAAGTTTACAATTTATTAATTTCTTTTGCTGCAGTTTCTATTGCATCAACAATTCTGTTGTAAGAACCACATCTGCATAAGTTTTCTTCCATACCATTCACAATATTTTCTCGGGTTGGATTTGGATTTTCATTCAATAAACCGTGAGCATTCATAATCATTCCTGAAGTACAAAAACCACATTGCATAGCATCGTGTTCAATAAATGCTTTTTGCAAAGGATGTAACTCCCCTTCAGAATTTAAACCTTCAATGGTGGTTATTTCTTTTCCTTGAACATCCTCAACCAAAATCATACAGGATCTTTCAGATTCATTGTTTATTAAAACAGTACAAGCGCCACATTCGCCAATTCCACAACCATATTTAGTCCCAGTTTGATCTAAATATGTTCTAATCACAGTTAAAAGAGACTCATCTCCATTTACCTCAACCGATACCGATTGATTGTTTAATTTAAAACTGATAACTTGTTTCATTTTATAACTATTTAATTAAATTCAAATTGAGCTACTAAATTTAGTTAATAATTTTATAATTCTCTAAAAATTATGAACTAAGCTGTAACATTTTTTGTTTTTTTTGAACAAATACTTAATAGATATCTTGAATTTACTTTTAAAACATTGTATCTTTAAAGGATAAATTAATCTTTAAAAAAAATAAAATGATTGGAACTTATATTTTTCTATTTATAGTAGTTGTACTTATTGCTTCAGGCCTATTTACAGTAAAACAACAAACTATTGCTATTATTGAACGTTTTGGAAAATTTCAAAGCACACGAAATCCAGGTTTACAACTTAAAATTCCATTGATTGATAAAATTGCTGGCAGGGTAAGTTTACGCATTCAACAATTGGATGTAATTGTTGAAACCAAAACAAAAGATGATGTGTTTGTTCATTTAAAAATTTCGGTTCAGTTTTTAATAAGACCAGACCACGTGTACGATGCTTTTTACAAACTTCAAAATCCACATGAACAAATTACAGCCTTTATTTTTGATGTAGTTAGAGCTGAAGTTCCTAAAATGATTTTAGATGACGTTTTTGAAAAAAAGGAAGAAATTGCTTTGGCTATTCAACGAGATTTAAAAGAAGCAATGCTAAATTATGGTTACGATATAATTAAAGCTTTGGTAACAGATATTGACCCAGACGAAAAAGTAAAAATAGCAATGAACCGTATCAATGCTGCTGATCGTGAAAAAATTGCTGCCCAACACGAAGGTGATGCTCAACGTATTTTAATTGTTGAAAGAGCCAAGGCTGAAGCCGAAAGCAAACGTTTACAAGGTAAAGGTATTGCAGACCAGCGCAGAGAAATTGCACGCGGTTTAGAAGAAAGTGTAGTTGTTTTAAACAGAGCAGGTATTAACAGCCAGGAAGCATCTGCATTAATAATTATTACACAACATTATGATACTTTACAAAGTATTGGTTCTGATACAAAATCCAATTTAATTTTATTACCAAACAACCCAAATGCGGCTAGTAATATGCTTAATGATATGGTTACCAGTTTAGTAGCTGCCAATAAAATTAATGAATCAGGTAACGAAACCGAAACTAAAAAAGGTAAAAAATAATGATTTTAACAACTACAAATAACTTAGAAACACACCCAATAAAAGAATATTTAGGAATAGTTACAGGTGAAACTATTATCGGTGCTAATATTTTTAAAGATTTTTTTGCTGGAATTAGAGATATTGTTGGTGGAAGATCAAGTTCTTATGAAGGTGTGTTGCGAGAGGCTAAAGATACTGCAATTAAAGAAATGCAGGAACAGGCACAGCGTTTAGGCGCAAATGCCGTAATTGGTATTGATTTAGATTATGAAACAGTTGGACCAAACGGTGGAATGTTAATGGTTACTGCATCGGGTACGGCAATTAGATATTAACACTAAATTTTAAAACAAAAAAAATACCTGTGAAGTTCACAGGTATTTTTTTGATATTTAGTTTTAAACTAATTTTTATCTTCAATCTTTTTATCTTCTTCTTTAGCATCATCCTGAGAAGCTTTCTTGAATTCTTTAATTCCGCTTCCAAGTCCTTTCATTAATTCCGGAATTTTTCTTCCTCCAAAAAGTAATAAAACCAGTACCACAACTATCGCTAATTGGCCTGGGCCTACAAATCCTAAAATAATATTAAGTGCATTCATCCTTTTAAATTTTGTGTTACAAAGATAGTAATTTATTCAAAACTAAATTTATTTTTTTTAAAGTGGCCTTTACCAGCATTTTTATGAAAATAAACTAAAATAGATATGAAAATATTCACGATTTTAACTTTGAAACCAATCCCTTATCTGAATTTATTTCGAAAACGGGTTATAAAGAAAAAAATTGTTACTAATTCATTTCTTTAATATTTCCGCCTATCACTTTTTTTGTTTTTACTTCACGAGGTGTTCCTTTGTAATTAATAGTACCACCGAAATTAACGGTTGCGTCCAACATTTCAGAAACATTTACTTCAATAATTCCGCCAGCGGAGCACGTTGCAGTAACCTGTTTACTTTCTAATTGATAGCCACTGTAAATTCCACCGGTATTTACATCAACTGTTTGATTTTCAGTAGTTCCATTAACTTCTACTACCCCTCCAGAAACAGATTTAACTGTTAAATATTTTACTTTCAAAGGTAATTCAATATGAGCACCTTCCTGAACTTTTAATTCTAAATTTAATTGTTCAATAACATCATTTGAAACAATATAAGCACCTTCATTTGCATCTAAAATACCTATGTTTTTGTTATAAAATAAAGTAATATTAACATCTTCATATTTAAACCCATCCGCAAAATTTAGACTTAATTTTAACAATCCATTTTTATTTTTAACTGAAACCTGATTGGCCTTTGAGCCAGTAATTACAATTTTAGCAACATCAGATTTTTCTATTTTAACAGTTAATCCGCTAAATACTTTTAAATCGTTAAAATCTCCTAAATTGGTTGTAATTGTTTCTTGAGCAAATAGTATTGAACATGATAATAATAACAATAATGATAGTTTTTTCATTTTTATAGTTTTTTTAATTCAAATTTTCAATTACGCGTTTCAATTTAGCTTGAATTTCAATAGCTAGTTCACCTAATTTCTCATTTTTTACTGCGCTCATAGATGCAATTGGGTCTACGGCAGAAACTTCAATTTCACCGTTTTCATGGGCTTCAACAATAAAATTACATGGAAGAAAAACCCCAATCTTATCTTCCGTTTTTAAAGCTTCATAAGCAAATTGTGGATTGCAAGCGCCTAAAATGGTATACTTTTTAAAATCAACATCAATTTTACTTTTTAAGGTTTTATCAATGCTAATTTCAGTAAGAATCCCAAAACCTTCTTTTTTTAATTCAGCTGTTGTAAGTGCTATAGCTTCATCAAAACTTTTATTTTTTAATATTTTACTAAAATAATAACTCATAATATTTTATTTAAGTTTACAATATAACCATTCGTTTTACTAATAATTATGCCTCAAAAGTTAATTATTTACCAATCTTTTCAAGTAATGTAAAATCTAAGTGTTTACGTTCTAAATCTGTATGTTTTACTTTTATTAAAACGTGATCTCCTAATTGGTATAAGTTTTTTGTTGATTGTCCAACCAAAGCATATTGTTTTTCATCGTAAAGGTAATAATCGTCTTTAATATCTCTAATTCTAACCATTCCCTCACATTTATTCTCAATTATTTCTACATAAATTCCCCATTCCGTAACACCAGAAATAACACCTTCAAACTGCTGATCTTTATGATCTTCCATATATTTAACCTGCATATATTTAATAGAGTCACGCTCAGCTTTTGAAGCCAATTGCTCCATATCAGATGCATGTTTACATTTTTCTTCGAAAGCTTCCGCTTTTGGAGATTTTCCACCCTCAAGATAATGTTGTAACAAACGATGTGTCATTACATCAGGATAGCGGCGAATAGGTGAAGTAAAATGACTGTAATAATCAAATGCTAAACCGTAATGTCCAATATTTTGAGTAGTATAAACAGCTTTACTCATAGAACGAACTGCTAAAGTTTCAATCATATTTGCTTCGCCAGTTCCGTGCACATCTTGTAACAATTGATTTAAAGATTGTGATGTTGTTTTTTTGTCTTTAGTATCAATTTTATTTTTATACCCAAATTTACTTACTATGGTTTGTAGTGACATTAATTTATCAAAATCAGGCTCGTCATGCACACGATAAACAAAGGTGTTCTTACTAGCCACTCCGTTTTTTCTACCTACAAATTCTGCCACTTTACGGTTTGCTAACAGCATAAATTCTTCAATTAATTTGTTAGCATCTTTTGATTCCTTAAAAAACACCCCTATTGGCTCAGCTTTTTCATTTAAATTAAATTTAACCTCTACTCTATCAAAAGTAATAGCACCTTGTTGCAATCGTTTTTTTCGAAGTTTTTTTGCAAGTTTATCTAATGTTAAAATAGCAACAACAATATTTGGATCAACGGTATAAGATTCACCAGTTATTGAAATTTCAGATGAAACTATATTCTCTTTAGTTTCTATTATTTCTTGAGCCTCTTCATAAGAAAAACGCTTATCTGAATAGGTTACTGTTCTTCCAAACCATTCATTTATAACATGCGCTTTTTCATTAATTTCAAAAACCGCTGAGAAAGTCAATTTTTCTTCATTTGGGCGTAATGAACAAACACCGTTTGATAATACTTCAGGCAACATTGGAACTACTCTATCAACCAAATAAACTGAAGTTGCACGGCTATAAGCTTCGTCTTCAATTATAGTTTTTTCTTGCACATAATGTGAGACATCAGCAATATGAATTCCAATTTCATAATTACCATTTTCTAAAACTTTGAAAGACAAGGCATCATCAAAATCTTTTGCATCTTTTGGATCTATGGTAAATGTTAAATCTTTACGCATATCTCTTCGTTTTGAAACTTCTTCTTCTGTAATTTCAAATGAAATATTGCTTGCTTCAGCTTCTACGTTTTCTGGAAATTTATAAGGTAAACCGTATTCTAATAAAATAGAATGAATTTCAGTTTCGTGATCTCCGGGCATTCCTAAAATAGTAATAACTTCTCCAAACGGATTTTTAGAATTGGCTGGCCAGTCGGTCATTTTTACCAATACTTTTACCCCATCTTCTGCATTCGATAACTTATTTTTTGGAATAAAAATATCGGCATACATTTTTGAATCATCAGGTACTAAAAATCCAAAGTTTTTATTGAGCTGTAAAACACCTACAAATTCAGTTTTAGCGCGTTTGATAATTTCAACAACATCACCTTCTTCTTTACTACTATTTTTACGATTGTATTTATATATTCTAACAGTATCTTTATCTAAACCTTTATTTAAATTACGTGCCGGTATGTAAATATCATGTTCTAATTCGTCACAAATAAAATAAGCATTTCCATTAGATGTAACATCTAACGTTCCAATAAAATATTTATCTAAAGGAAGACTTTTAAATTTACCACGTTCAACTTCTTCAACCTTTTTTTGTCCTTTTAGCTCTTCTAATTTTTGAATAATTTGATTTCTTCCATTCGCATCGGTAATCTCTAATTTAGCAGCAATTTGTTTGTAATTAAAACTATTTTTAGGGTCTTGATTTAATAATTTTAATAATTTTTGAGTTAAATCTTTAATAACGTTTCCTTTCTTTTTATAAATTGTTTTTTTCTTCGACATTTAAGTATTTTTATTATTACATCAAAAGTACAAATATTTAAATTTGAATCTGTTAATTAAATCTTATATAAATATGAATTTGTATTTTGGTTGAAAATTATTTTATTTTCATGCAGCAAAAGTGGTATGTAATTATAAACCCAACTTCGGGTAACGGCGCTTCAAAAAAGAAGTGGCCAAACATATATAAAGAATTAGTTAACCAAAATATTGACTTTGAATTTGTTTTTTCCGAATATGAAAAACATGTTTCAATTTTGATTCAAAATGCTATAAAAAAAGGTTTTAAAAAGTTAATTTGTGTGGGAGGAGATGGAACTTTACATAATTTTGTAAACGCTGTTTTAAGTTTAAATACTCTAGATATCAAAACTATTAAAATTGGAATTATTCCAATTGGAACAGGAAATGACTGGGTGAAAACTTATGGAATTTCTAAAAATTATAAGGAAGCTATTAAAATTATTAAAGCTGAAAAAGTAATTCTTCAGGATATTGGTAAAATACAAATTTTAGACTCGGGTAAAGAAGTTTTTTTTAATAATTTAGCTGGTATTGGTTTTGATGGATATGTAGTAAATAAAGTTCATAAATATAAAAATTTAGGATCTTTAGCATATTTAGTAGGAGCATTAATAAGTATTTTTAGTTATAAAAAACCACTACTTGAAATTACATTTAACAATACCTTTTTAAAAAATAAAACTTTATTACTATTTATTGGAATTTGTAATTTTTGCGGGGGTGGAATGAAATTAACTCAAAATCCAAATTCAACCGATGGATTATTTGATATTTCATTTGTAGAAAACATCTCATTATTTCAACTTTTAATTAATATTCCTGGTTTATTTAATGGTAACATTACAAATCATAAAATTGTTAAAAATTACAAAACTTCTAAGCTTCAAATTACTGTTTTAGATAAACAAGAAACCTATATTCAGGCTGATGGAGAAATTATTGGTTCAGGAAGTTTTATAGTTTCAATACTTCCAGAAGCAGTTTGTTTTATTGTGCCAACGTAAACTTTTAAATTAAATATGTAACAATTATTGAAAAGATTCGTCTTTTCAATAAAGAAGTCATTAATTATGAAACGATTATATATTATTATTAGCTTATTTGTTATCATATTTTTTTCAGGAATTTTCATTACTTTAAAAAGTATAAACACTTATTTTTCTTCAGAGAGCAGTATTGAAACAGTTTCTGCTACTCCAAAAAATTTAAATCTTAGTATTAAGTTATAAAGGTTTTCAACAACTATAATAATTATAAAAAATAATTTAAAAATTTAAAAAATATTTTTGTTGTTATTATAGTTTGTTAATAGATACAATAAATAATGGTATTAAAATTTTTATTTACTACTTATAAAAATATATAAACATTCTGTTAGCTTTTAAAATATTAAAAATCAACTCTTTTTATAGGTTATTAACAATTATAAAATAAGCTTAATTAACCACTTTTTTGAATAACATTTTTATTTAAAAATGTTTATAAACATATTAAAATCTGTTCACAACTTTATTCAAAAAAATGATAAAAAAATTAGGTTGTTTAATTGCTATTTTTGCACTAATCTTTTTAATTTAATAATCAAAATTTAGTTTTCTTTTTTAAGTATAAACTTATTGACAATGTTAATTAAATGTAAAGTAATTGTAAATCAACTTTTTAAAAATTAATATTAACAATTACTTTTTTTACTGTTAATAACCTTGAATTCGTATTTTTGTACTTTATACTTATTAACAAATTAACAAATACAAAAATTATGACAATTGCAATTGGTAACGATCATGCTGGAACTGAATATAAATTTGAAATTATTAAATTACTAGAAAGTAAAGGTATTAAGGTATTAAACTTTGGAACAGATACTAATGAAAGTATGGATTATGCAGATGCTATTCATCCCGTTGCCTATGCTGTAGAAAAGGGTGAAGCAACTTATGGTATTATAATTTGTGGAAGTGGAAACGGAGCACAAATGACAGCTAATAAACATCAAGGTATTAGAGCTGGATTGGTTTGGAACAATGAAATTGTTGAATTGATTAGATTACATAACAATGCAAATGTGTTAACTATTCCTGCTCGCTTTGTATCGATACAACAGGCATTGGGATTTGTAGAAATATTTTTAAATACTGAATTTGAAGGAGGAAGACATCAATCAAGAATTGATAAAATTCCTACGGGTTGTTGTTAATTTTCAATTTAAAATAAATAATTAAAAACCTATTTTTTTTAAATATTCATTATTAACTATTCATAAAAATGGGGCACAATCATTCTCATAACCATATTACACTTTCAGGAAAAAATCTATTAATTTCTATTGTTTTAAATGTAATTATAACCGCTGCCCAACTTATAGGTGGTTTTATTTCAGGAAGCTTAGCTTTAATTTCTGATGCCGTTCATAATTTTTCTGATGTTATTTCATTGGTAATAAGTTATACTGCAAATTTATTATCAAACAGTAAAAAGCAAACAAAACAATATACTTTTGGTTATAAACGTGCTGAAATTATCGCAGCGTTTATCAATGCGGCTTCATTAATTGTGATTGCAATATTTTTAGCATTTGAAGCTATTCAACGTTTTAATATACCACATGAAATAAATTCAGATATGGTTATTTGGCTAGCTATTTTAGGAATTTTAGCCAATGGTTTAAGTGTATTATTACTAAAAAAAGATGCCAATCATAATCTTAACATGAAAACGGCATATTTACATTTATTAACTGATATGCTAACATCTGTTGCTGTTTTAATAGGTGGTTTATTAATGAAATATTATCAACTTTATTGGATTGATGCTGTTTTAACATTGCTAATTTCAATTTATTTATTGTTTTTAAGTTGGGGTATTTTAATTACTTCTTTAAAAATTTTAATGTTGTTTGCACCTAAACATATTGTAATTGAAGACGTTGCAAATGAAATTTTAAAAGTTGAATCAATTAAAAATATTCATCACGTACATATTTGGCAATTAAACGAACACGATTGTCATTTAGAAAGTCATATTGAATTTAAAGAAGATATAAAATTATCTGATTTTGATTTGATTTGTGAAAAAATTGAAAAAAATTTGCTGGATAAATTTCATATCAATCATTGTAATTTTCAACCAGAATTTAAACGAGATGATTTAAAAGAATTGATAAAACAAGATTAAAAAATGCTCCATATTTACACCAAAAAATTTTCTGAATTAAGTACTGCTGAATTGTATGGAATTTTACAATTACGCAGTGAAGTTTTTGTTGTTGAACAAGATTGTGTTTACCAGGATATTGATTTTAAAGACCAAAAAGCAATGCATGTAATAGGTTTAAAAAATGATAAGATTATTGCCTACACTCGCGTTTTTAAACCAGGTGATTATTTTGAAGAAGCGAGTATTGGAAGGGTAGTAGTTGCACAAAATGAAAGAAAATTTGGTTATGGTCATGTAATTATGGAACATTCAATTGAAGCAATCAAAGCTTATTTTAATGAAACTACAATAAAAATTTCAGCACAACAATACCTCAAGAGTTTTTACGAATCTCATCAGTTTCAACAAATTAGTGAAGCTTATTTAGAAGATAATATTCCGCATATTGCAATGATTAAAAAATAAAAAATGACAAATCCTAAAGTTAAAATTAATAGTATTGAAAACCTATCAAAAAACTGGTATAAACTTGATAAAGTAAATTTTGAATATCAACTCAAAAATGGTGAATGGCAAAGTCAGAGCAGGGAAAGTTACGATAGAGGTGATGGTGCTGCAATTTTACTATACAACCCATTAAAAAAAACCGTAATTCTAACCAAACAATTTAGAATACCAAGTTATTTTAATGAAAACGAAGATGGTATGATGATTGAAGTTTGCGCAGGTTTATTAGATGCTGATGATCCTTTAACTTGTATAAAAAAAGAAGCTGAAGAAGAAACAGGTTACAAAATTAACAATCCAATAAAACTATTTGAAATTTATTCTACACCTGGTGCCGTTACAGAGAAAATTCATTATTTTATTGCTGAATATTCCGATGAAATGAAAATTAATGATGGCGGAGGTTTAGCACATGAAACTGAAGAAATTGAAGTACTTGAACTCAATTTTAATAAGGCCTTTCAAATGATTTCAACAGGCGAAATTTGTGATGCTAAAACCATTATTTTATTACAATATGCTAAAATCAATCAACTGGTTTAGGTTTTAGTAAAGCCAACAAATTTATTAACTTTTTAATACCTCAATAACACGTTCAACTGTATCTAATTTAGAAAGTGTTAAACGTACAATACTATCTTTTTTAGCAACCAAATCGTGAGGAATATTAGCTTCAAGTGCAACTAAATCTCCTTTTACTAGATGGTAAATAGTAGCAGCAACACCAAAATCTATTGCACCTTCAAAAATTTCAACAGTAATAGGAAATGACGTTTTGTGTTCTTTCATTACCTGATTTTTTTGCATTAAAATTCTAATTTCTTTGGTTGTTTCGGTTTCAAATAATACTGAAATGGCAGGTTTAGTTTCGTTATAAGTGATGTTTTCAGTTAAAGATGATTTTTTCATAATTAAAATATTTTAAAATTACCAACCACTATATTTTGGCGGTACAATGTTGTTTAAATTTAAATATACTATTGTTTGCCCACGGTGATGTGTCACGTGGTCTTGCATTAAATTTAAGATCTGTAACTTACTTTTGGTTCCGGCGAAAAAATTGACCTCTGTGCTTAAATCTTCCAAAGGAACGTGTTTAATTATTTCAGCAACATTGTTAAAAGCCAATACTAATTCCTGAATAATTTCAGTTTTTGTTTTTGGGTCAATTTTGGCAGCTTTCTTATAATTTTCATCCACAAAATATTTCTCACTTAACCAAATCATATTACTTCTAATATGCAGTAATTGTTCCTGAAAAGTCATTTCTCGTTCGGTTGGTTTGTAAGTGTAATTTTCTTCAGGCATTGATTCAGCAATTTCAATTAAATAATTTTTAGAGTTTTCACATTTCACTAAAAATGCCGAAATAACATCATTTTGAGCGTTTATATTGCCTGAAATTAACATTGTAAATATTGTTAAAAGTATAATTTTTTTCATTTCAAAAACAGTTAATAGAATTCTATATAAAGGTTAAATATAGTCAATACTTTTTTATATTTTAGCATCCAACAAATTAACGTATTTTTTAAGATTATGGCAGAAGACAAAGACAAATTAGCGAAATTAAAAGCATTACAACTTACTTTAGATAAATTAGATAAAGCCTACGGAAAAGGAACCGTTATGAAAATGAGCGATGTTGCAATTGATGATATTGATGCAATTTCAACAGGTTCGTTGGGTTTAGATTTAGCATTAGGCGTTGGCGGCTATCCACGTGGAAGAGTTATTGAAATTTACGGACCAGAATCATCAGGTAAAACCACATTAACTTTACATGCAATTGCTGAAGCTCAAAAAGCAGGTGGTATTGCTGCTTTTATTGATGCTGAACATGCTTTTGACCGTTTTTATGCGCAAAATTTAGGTGTAGATATTGATAATTTAATTATTTCTCAACCTGATTATGGTGAGCAAGCATTAGAAATTGCCGATAATTTAATCAGTTCAGGAGCTATTGATATTGTTGTTATTGACTCTGTAGCGGCTTTAACTCCAAAAAGTGAAATTGAAGGTGAAATGGGCGATTCAAAAATGGGTTTGCATGCACGTTTAATGTCACAGGCATTGCGAAAACTTAACAGGAACCATCCATAAAACAAACTGTACGGTTATATTTATCAACCAGTTACGTGATAAAATAGGTGTAATGTTTGGAAATCCTGAAACTACAACAGGTGGTAATGCATTAAAATTTTATGCATCGGTTCGTTTAGATATTCGTAGAAAAGCACAAATTAAAGACGGTGAAAAAGTAATAGGAAACAGCACAAAAGTAAAAGTGGTAAAAAATAAAGTAGCTCCGCCATTCGGAGTTGCTGAATTTGATATTATGTACGGAGAAGGGAATTTCTAAAACAGGTGAAATATTAGATTTAGGGGTTGAGTTTGGAATTGTGAAAAAGAGCGGCTCTTGGTTTAGTTATGGTGAAACCAAATTAGGTCAAGGTCGCGATGCTGTGAAAGCATTAATTAAAGACAATCCAGATTTAGCAGAAGAATTGGAAAATAAAATTAAAGAAACTATCAATAATCAGGAATAGTATTTTAAAGTTAAAAATATTTAAAAATTAAAAAGGAAGTGAATATTTAAACTCACTTCCTTTTTTGTTAAAATTCATACTTTAATAAGTAATTACAACATTTTATCTATACGTTTTGAATAAAGAATAATTAACTATTTTTGCAGAATATAAATATGTTATCTATTTATTTTATTTTCAAGTATTTAAAAAATGAAAACTTTAATTGGCAGAACAGATGTTGTTGATTTTCCAAACTTAAATTTGATTGGAATTGATATTAAAATTGATACAGGAGCGTATACCTCAAGTATTCATTGCCATAGTATTAAAGAAGAAAATAATACGTTAAAGTGTTTGTTTTTAGATCCAAAACATGAAAAATACCACAATAAAATATTAACGTTTAGTAATTATAAACAAAAAAAAGTAAAAAGTTCAAACGGAATCAGTCAAAAAAGATTTGTAATTAAAACTGAAATTATACTTTTTAATAAAATTAGAACAATAGAACTTTCCTTAACAGAGCGTGGCTCTATGCGGTTTCCTGTTTTGTTAGGAAGAAAGTTTTTATCGAAAAAATTTATAGTGGATTCGTCAAAAAAAGACCTATCCTTGCATCAAATTATAACAAAATTAAAAACATGAAAATTGTTGTTTTATCAAGAAACCCAAACTTATATTCTACCAAGAGATTAATTGAAGCTGGAGAACAAAGAAATCACGAAATGTTGGTAGTAGATCATACAAAATGTGATATCATTATTGAAAAGAAAAGACCAGCCATAAGGTATAAACACGAATTATTAACTGATGTTGATGCTGTAATTCCAAGAATTGGAGCCTCTGTAACTTTTTACGGTACTGCTGTGGTTCGTCAGTTTGAAATGATGAAAGTATTTACTGCAGTTGAATCACAAGCCTTGATGCGTTCTAGAGATAAACTTAGAAGTTTACAAGTATTGTCTCGTGCAGGCTTAGGTTTACCAAAAACAGTTTTTACAAACTATTCAAAAAACACAAAAGATGTTATTGATAGTGTTGGCGGAACTCCTTTGGTGATAAAACTTTTAGAGGGTACACAGGGTTTAGGAGTTGTTTTAGCTGAAAATGACAATGCTGCGGAATCAGTTTTAGAAGCTTTTAACGGTTTAAAAGCAAGGGTAATTGCACAAGAGTTTATAAAAGAAGCAAAAGGGGCTGATATTAGAGTATTTGTGGTTGATGGAACGGTAGTAGGGGCAATGAAACGACAAGGTAAAGAAGGTGAGTTTCGTTCAAATTTACACCGTGGAGGTACTGCTGAAATTATAAAGTTATCAATTGATGAAGAAAATGCTGCTTTAAAAGCCGCAAGAGTTATGGGATTAGGCGTTGCTGGGGTAGATTTATTACAATCTGCTCGCGGTCCACTAATTTTGGAAGTAAATTCTTCACCAGGTTTAGAAGGTATTGAAGCTGCAACTGGAGTTGATATCGCTGGAAAAATTATCCATTATATAGAAAGACATGCCGAGTGAATTTAAAATTCTTCACCAAAAAATTGGTTTAGGCGAATCAGTTACAATTAATATGGATATTGCGCGTTTAACAACGCGTTCTAAAGTTGATGTTCCTATTATTGTTTCAAGAGGGAAATCCGATGGGCCTTGTTTATTGCTAATTGGCGGTATTCATGGAGACGAAACCAACGGCATTGAAATTGTACGTCAAATTGTGGCTGCAGGTTTTCACAAGCCTGAAAAAGGAACCATTATTTGCATTCCTTTATTGAATGTTTTTGGGTTTTTAAATCAAACTAGAGAATTTCCAGATGGCAGGGATTTAAATAGAATGTTTCCAGGTTCAAACACAGGATCTTCAGCAAGTAAATTTGCCTATCATTTAATGACGAAAGTGATTCCAAAAGTAGATTATTGTATAGATTATCATACAGGAGGAGCTCAACGATTTAATTATTCGCAAGTAAGGATTAATGGTAACGATAATGAAACTTTAGAACTTGGCAAAAGTGTTTGGAGCACCGTATATTGTTTTTAGTAAAAGTCAGGAAAAAACTTTTAGAAATTCAATGGTTGATTTAGGTAAAAAAGTGTTGCTTTTTGAAGGTGGAAAATCATTAAGCTTAGATAAAAATGTTACAAAAGTTGGTATTCAAGGCGCTATTAATGTGATGCATCATTTAGGATTACGTGATTTTTCGTCAAAAATTCAAAAACCATCAACTGAAAATCCACCCAAAGTTATTAAAACATCTAAATGGATTAGAGCCAAGCACTCAGGAATGTATAGATCGTATGTAAGTGCTGGTCAAAAAGTTGAAAAGGGAATGAAATTAGGGAGTATTTCTGATCCCTATGGTGAATATGAAAAAATATTTAAAAACCCACAAGAAGGGTATGTTTTAAACTCAAATCATTCACCTGTAGTTATTCAGGGCGATGCACTTTTACATATAGGTTTCGAATAATTGTTAAAAATTAGTAACATATCATTTGGATATACTTCAACCGAAGTTTTAAAAAACATCAATTTCACTGCAAATAAAGGTGATTATATTGCTGTTGTAGGAGAAAGTGGTTGTGGAAAAAGCACTTTACTAGAGATAATTTATGGTTTGTTGCATATTGAAAAAGGAGCAGTTTATTGGAATGATAAAAAATTATTAGGGCCCAATTTTAAATTGATTCCTGGTGAAGATTTTATGAAATACTTGCCACAGGATTTCGATTTAATGCCTTATATCACTGTTGAAGAAAATATTGGTAAAAATATTTCAAGTTTAAATCCAAACAAGCTAAAACGTATCAATGAATTGCTGGAGGTGGTTGATATGACTGATTTTTTAAAAACGAAGGTTAAAAACCTTAGTGGAGGTCAAAAACAACGTGTAGCTTTAGCAAAAGTAATTGCAAAGGAACCAGAAATTTTATTGTTAGATGAGCCCTTCAGTCATATCGATAATTTTAGAAAAAACAAGCTACGCAGAAATTTATTTCGCTATTTAAAATCGAAGAATATCTTGTGTATTGTTGCTACTCACGACACTACTGATGCGCTTTCTTTTGCTGATGAAATTTTGGTAATTAAAAATGGAAAATTAATTGCAAAAGACAGTTCAGAGAATTTATATCATTTTCCAAAAAGCGAATATATAGCTTCTTTTTTTAATGAAATTAATGAAATTCCGAACAATAAAATCAATCCAAAATCAAAATCTAAAAAGGTCGGTTTTGCTGTATCCAAATCAAATAAAATTGGTTGAAAATTCAGAAATAAAAGCAACTGTTAAAACCTCTTATTTTAAAGGCGATTTTTACTTAATTGAAGCCAATTTAAATGGGAAAATTATCTTTTTTGAACACTTTGAAAAGTTACCAATAGGTGCTGAAATTTATTTGAAAATAAATTAAGATTAATTAAAATATTTATAAAATAATACTATCAAATAAAATGAAAATAGCATTTATTGGATTAGGAATTATGGGAAGCAATATGGCAACTCATTTAGCAAAAAACAACGTAAATTTAACAGTTTATAATAGAACACCAAAGGAGTTCGAAACTTTTGAAAACCCAAATGTAACCATTGCGTATACAGTTGAAAACGCAGTGAAAGATGCCGATATTGTTTTTAGCATGTTGTCTACACCTCAAGTTGTTGAAGAGGTGTTTTTTGGTGATCAAGGAGCTATTCATTCAATGAAAAAGGAGGCCATTTGGGCAGATTGTACTACTGTAAATCCATCATTTAGTGTTACCGCTTTTGAGGAAGCGAAAAAATATAATGTCAGATTTTTAGATACACCGGTTTCAGGTTCAAAAATTCCAGCAGAGAATGCGGAATTAATTTTTCTTGTTGGGGGCGAAGCAGAAACTTTAAACGAAATTCAACCTTATTTAAATATGATGGGAAACAAAGTACTTCACATAGGTGAAATAGGTAAAGGAGCTTCATTTAAAATGTTGATAAATATGATGTTGGCTCAATCTATGGTTGTTTTTTCAGAGGCTATTTTGTTTGGTGAAAAAATGGGAATTTCAAAAGATTTTCTGTTAAATACAGTTCCTAATTTAATTGTTTCACCACCATTTACAAAAGCCAAAGCAGAAGCAATAAGAAATGACAATTACGAAGTACATTTTCCGTTAGAATGGATGCATAAAGATTTACATTTGGCAGCCTTATCTGCTTATGAATTGAATCAACCATTATTTATGGCAAATCTCGCCAAAGAACTGTATGCAGGAGCCAACCAAAATGGATTGGGAAGAGCCGATATGTCTGCTATTTACAAATTTTTAGAGTTAAAAAAGTAGACTTTATTTCTTTAAATAAATCCTGCTCCTAAGGCAATGGAAATGATTATAAGCATTATGGCAACAAAAATTTGTAAAAACTTAATAGTCACTTTCTTTAATAGTTTATTACCTAAATAAGCTCCAATTATTGCAGATAAAGTTGCGATTACAATAAGCGTTAAATTATCGGTTATACCCTCAAGTGATAATTTTGCTGCATAAACTCCCAATCTTGTACAATCAACAAAAATTGAAACAACAACAGCGGTACCTATAAAAGCCTCTTTTGAAAGTCCTGCTTTTATTAAAAAAGCACTTCTAAGTGCACCTTGGTTACCAGATAGTCCTCCAAAAAAACCACTCAAAACACCGCCTAAAGGTAATTTTTCCTTCCCAAATTTTAGATTACTGAAATAAGGTATTAAATCCATACTTGCAAAAAGGAGTAACAAAATTGAAATTATAAACTTAACAGGATACACTTCAAAAGTTTTATTCATTAGTTCATAGGTGAATAATGGTTTAGCATCAGGAATTTGAAACAACACCCAAGCACCAATAAGGGCTGCAATTATAGCTGGAATACCAAACGTTATTAAAACGGTTTTATCTGCGTTTTTACCGACTAAAAAAACCTTAAAAACATTATTAAAAAAATGGACTACACCAGTTAAACCAATAGCTAATTCTACTGGAAAAAATAGCATAAATATAGGTGTTAATATGGTTCCCAACCCAAAACCAGAAAAGAATGTAAGAATTGAAGCTATAAAAGCAACTAAAGAAATAACAACTATTTCCATATTAAAAACACATTTCGAAAGTTATTATTAAACTCCGGTACTTCCAAAACCACCAGCACCACGTTTGGTTTCGCTTAAAACTTCAACAGTTTCCCATTCAGCACGTTCATGTTTCGCAATAACCAATTGTGCAATCCGCTCCCCATCGTTAATTACAAAATCTTGGTTAGAAAGGTTTGCTAAAATCACGCCAATTTCACCTCTATAATCTGCATCAACGGTTCCCGGAGCGTTTAAAACAGTAATCCCATTTTTGGCAGCGAGTCCGCTACGCGGACGTACCTGCGCTTCTGTGCCCACTGGCAAAGCAATAAATAATCCTGTTTTTATAATAGCTCTTTCCAGAGGTTTTAGCGTTATTGCAGTGTCAATATTGGCACGTAAATCCATTCCGGCAGAGGCAATGGTTTCGTAATTGGGTAACTGGTGTTTAGATTTGTTGATAATTTGTATTTTCATATAAGTGCAAATATAGAATTTGATGATTATTTTTAGTCTATTTTTCGAGAAAGTTCTTTAAATTTTGCTTGATAAAATAATTCCACCCTCCAATACAGCTCTCTCTTTTAAACTCTGGAATATTGATCAAAAAATCTTCTATTATTTGGGTAGTTAAACGCAATAAAGTGTTATTTTTAGCTTCAAACAATTCAAAATGCACTAATGAATCACCTTCAAAATTTTTGTATTTCCAATTATAGGTAATTTTTTTGAAAGGCTCAACTTCAGTTATGGTCCATAAATGTATAAAATTACGATTTTCTGATTGCACATTAAACTGAGTTTTAAATCCAATTTCGGGTTTAAAATCTTCAATATTTTCAAAAAACCATTGTCGCATTTTATGAATATCAGTAATGGCATCCCATACTGTTTTTGCGGGTACATTAAACAGTTCTTCTATTATTATAGGCGCTTCAGTGGTTTTCATAACCGCTTATTTTATGTTGTATAACCAAGTGATAACTTCTAAAAATTCACTGCTCCAAAAAGCTTCATTATGCTCACCTTCAGGATTTATTTTTGAAATTAAATTTTTAGATTTAAATCCAGTTTCAAGCAATAATTTTTTCATTTTTTCAGTGTCTTCAGCCATAAACCCATCTTCACCTTCTTTTTCTCCAACCAATAAATACAATTTTACATTGCTGATATTTCCATTTGATTTGGTAAAATTTTCAACTTCTGAAGAGAACCAAAAAGAGGTTGACAAAGCACCAATTTTCCCAAAAATGTTGGGATATTTCAGCCCTCCGTAATAAGAAATTAATCCACCTAATGAACTTCCAATTAAAGCTGTATACTTTTGTTGTGGTTTGGTTCTGTAATTTTGGTCAATATAAGGTTTTAAGGTATTCACAATAAAATCGATGTACATTGAACCTTTTCCGCCGCCATATTTTTCGTGAGACCAAGGCGTATATTCATTAGTGCGCTCTTCTCCAGCATTTTCAACGCCAATAACAATGAATCCTTTTTTTGTTTTTTCGAATAAATTATTCAAAGTTTCATCAACTTCCCATTCGCCTATAAACGATGTTTTCGCATCAAATAAATTTTGGGCATCATGCATATAAATTACTGGAAATGTTTTTGTGGAACTGTTATAATTTGGCGGTAAATACACCCAAATTTTATGACTTTTCTCGTTCAAATTAGAAATCTTAAATTCCTTTTCAATAATACTTACATTTTCAGATGCCGTAGATTTTCTTTCATCAGTTTGCTGAGAAAAACTTATAGAAAAACAAAATATAAAAGGAATATAAAAGCTAAAATGTTTCATTTTATTTACGTTTAAAAATAGTTACCAGTTCTTTCTTTTCGTTCAAATAAATGACTCCTGAAAATAAAATAACAAACAAAGTTGAAACTAAAAAATTACCTCTGAAAAAATTAAATGAAATAATGCAGATTACAATTGAAGTGATTAAATAAATCGATATTTTTTTTAAATTGTAATTTATAGGATAGTATTTTTTTCCAATTAAGTATGAAATTATTGCCATACTTCCGTAAGCCAATAAAGTAGCGTAAGCAGATGCCATTATACCAATTAAAGGAATTAACCAAACATTTAAAACAATGGTAATTACTGCACCAATAATTGAAAAATACATACCATATATTGTTTTATCGGTTAGTTTGTACCAAATACCTAAATTGTAATAAATACCTAAAAATAAATTTGCCAAAAGTACTATTGGAACTATAACCAAAGCTCCCCAATAATTTGGATTGATAAAATGTTTTAAAATATCAATATAAGCCACAATTCCTATTAAAACCAAGGTCCCAACTATTACAAAATAGTTCATAATTTTGGCATAGGTTTCTTTGGCGTTGGTTTTGGAGGCATTGTTAAAAAAGAACGGTTCAGCACCCAAACGAAATGCCATAATATATAAATTCATAAAAATGGCAAGTTTATAGCAGGCGCTGTAAATACCCATTTCAGTATCACCAATCATTCGTTTTATTAAAAATTTATCTAGGTTTTCATTAATTACATAAGCCAAACCCGCAACCATAATTGGCCAGCTATAAACCATTATTTTTTTTAGCAAAGCAAAGTCAAAATCAAATTTGAATTTCATTAAATAAGGTAAAAGCATCAATAATGAGATACCACTACCAAAAATATTGGCAATAAAAATGTAATTTACCTTATCAAATTCAAAATAGCCACCTTTCATTATCGTCGGAAGACTTTTGCCTTGTTCAATAAATTCTGGAATAAATTTTAAAAACAAAAGGTTAATAACTACAATAACAGCAACATTTATCAATTTTATGGCGGCATATCTTATGGGCCTGTTTGAAACTCTTAAATATGCAAATGGAATCATTGCAATGGTGTCTATAGCTAAAATTCCAACAAATAATTTTAATCGGAGCGGATTGTTTTCAAAATCGAAAAAAGTTTGAAAAAAATCAAAGAAAAGTGCAATTGTAATAACAAATACAATTACCGTAAATAACATACTTATAAATGAAGTTGATACAATAGCGGCTTTATTTTTTTCAGTATTGTAAAACCTGAAAAAGGCTGTTTCCATTCCAAAAGTAAGCACTACTGCAAACAGCGCTGTCCAAATATAAAAATCACTGTTTACGGCGTAATCATTGGCAGGTAAAGCATCAGTATGAACCCTAACAAGCAAAAAATTAATTACCCTTGGTAAAACGGCAGCAATTCCGTAAATAATAGTGTCTTTTAAAAATCGTTTAAGTGCGCTCAAATGTGAAAAAGTTAACCGTATAAAAATACAAAAGTATTAATTTATAACAGGAGTCTAACCAACAATTATCTATTACTATATTTTTTTAATTTAGTTTTCAGTTTAAGTTATGCAATCTTTGAAATATTTATAGAAAACATTGTTTAGTTGTTGTCATTTTTTGGCACTAATGAATAAGATTGAATTTCTTGCAAATGACTTTTGTAAACTTCAAGATTACCATTTATTGATAATTTTTTCTTAAAAGCACCAATTCCAGCACCTATACCAGTTCCAATTGCTCCTAACATAATTCCTGATCCTGTTGCAACTACTCCTTCCCAGCCATCAGATTCTGTTGTTAGCCCAATGAACACACCAAGTCCAGCGCCTGAAACAGCACCAATCCAAGCACCTCTACCAATTTTACCTTTCCTTCTAATTTTAACAAAATCAATCTGTTCACTGTTAATTGAAGTTAAATTAGAAACATCCAACGAATTATTTTGAGCTATTTTAACAAATCCTTCATCAGCTGCATATAAAATGCCACTTACTTTTGATCCATCCAATTGTGTTATCCAAATTTTATGAGGTTTAATTTTGTTTGAAGTATTTTGGGCTTGTAAAGCAATAGAAATGGAGAAAAAAAACGCAAAAATCATTAAGAAATTTTTCATTGAAAGTAGTTTTTAATTTAGTTAGTTTAGTAAAAATAGCCTTTAATTTTTAATAACAGTTATTATTAAAAATTAAAGTGCTTAAAGTATTTTAAAATATTGAAAACTAATATTCTAGTAAATTCAAATTATAATAAATATTGTATTTTTAGCATGTGAATTTAGAGTTGCGACAACATATTGAAACAAAATTAAATCAATGGCTCTCAACAACAATAAAATGGAGTTGGTTTCAAATAGATGGTGGTTCTATAAATAGTACTTATAAAATTTCGTGTAAACATCATGCTTTTTTTGTAAAAACCAATACGGTACTTGTTTTTGAAAACGGATTTAAAGAAGAGGTTTTAGGACTTCAATTTTTACAAAACCATTCAGCTTTAGTTCCAAACATTATTTTGGAAGGCACATTTTTTAATCATATTTATTTAGTTTTAGAATGGATAGAAAGAGGTGTTCAAAGCAACAAGTTCTTTTTAAATTTTGGTTTTCAATTGGCAAAATTACATCAACAAAAAAGTGAAAAATTTGGATTGGAATATTCAAATTATATGGGGCAATTGCATCAAAAAAATACATTTTTCAATAGTTTTTCAGAATTTTTTATTGAAAACAGGTTAAAACCTCAGGTAAAACTAGCTTATAACTCAAACAAACTTCAACATATACATGTTCTACAATTCGAGAACTTATACCAAAAGTTAACATGTATTTTTCCAACAGAAAAACCTTGCGCAGTTCATGGGGATTTATGGAGCGGAAATTTTATTAATTCAATAAATGAAAAAGCTGTTTTTATTGATCCGGCGGTGTATTATGGCCATAGAGAAGTAGATTTGGCAATGACTTTATTGTTTGGAGGTTTTTCAAGTGACTTTTATAAGGCTTACGAGGAAAACTATCCCTTAGAAAAAGGGTTTAAAAATCGAAAAGATTATTACAATTTATATCCATTATTAATACATTTAAATTTGTTTGGGAATTCATATTTAAAAAGCATTGAAAATATAATAACTAAATTTTAAGAAGCAAATTGTTTCTATTTATTTACTTTTGCCCTATAAAATTACTTTTAAGATGAGTGAAAACCCTAAAATTGCCGTTTTTGGAGGTGGAAGTTGGGCAACAGCAATTGTTAAAATGTTGTGCGAAAATTTGGATACAGTTGGATGGTATATGAGAAATGAAAATGCCATTGAATACATAAAAGAAAACGAACATAACCCTAATTATTTAAGTTCAGCTGAGTTTGATGTAAATAAATTGTTTTTATCGAGTAATATAGATGAATTGGTTGAATATGCCGATATTTTAATTTTTGCCATTCCTTCGGCATTTTTAAAAACTGAATTGGATAAAATTACGGTTGATTATACGTCAAAAATTATTTTTTCAGCCATTAAAGGTATCATTCCTGAAAGTGGTTTAATTGTTGGTCAGCATTTTAATGAAAAATTGAATATTCCTATTGAAAATATTGGCGTAATAACAGGTCCTTGTCACGCTGAAGAAGTAGCTATGGAACGTTTATCCTATTTAACAATTGCCTGTCAGGATACTAAGAAGGCAGATTTGCTAAGTAAATATTTATCGAGTGATTATATAAAAACCAAAACTTCCGACGATATTATTGGTACAGAATATGCAGCTATGCTTAAAAATATTTTTGCAATTGCAGCTGGTATTGCTCACGGTTTAGGATATGGAGATAATTTCCAGTCGGTTTTAATGTCAAATTCAATTCGTGAAATGAAGCGATTTATTAAAAGTCGTCATCGAATGAAACGTAATATTAATAACTCAGCTTATTTAGGAGATTTATTGGTAACGGGCTATTCAGTTTTTAGTAGAAACCGTATGTTTGGAAATATGATTGGAAAGGGTTACACGGTAAAAAGTGCAATGATGGAAATGAGTATGGTTGCAGAAGGCTATTACGCTGCAAAAAGCGCCTATTTACTAAATGAAAATCATGAGGTAAAAACACCCATAATAGATGCTGTTTACGACATTTTGTATAAAAACAAAAATCCAAAAAGCACTTTTAAAAAGCTAACAGAATTATTGGATTAGTAAGCTGATTTTAAAGGTTTAAAATAAAATTAAAAATTAAAGGTAGATGAATGTTAAAAATATTACCTTTGTTCTTTAATCTATTATATTAACAATGAAAAAAGGCACAGTAAAATTTTTTAACGAATCTAAAGGTTTTGGATTTGTAGTTGAAAACGGTTCAAAAGCAGAGTACTTTGTACACATTTCTGGATTGATTGATGAAATCAGAGAAGGAGATGAAGTTGAGTTTGAATTAAAAGAAGGTAAAAAAGGTTTAAACGCAGTAAACGTAAGAGTAATATAATTATATTATTTGAAAACTTTTTAAATTGAAGCGCATCTTATCCGATGCGTTTTTTTTTGTCTATTCAATAAATCTTTTGTTTTAGATGTTTTTGGATTGATATATGTCATAATTAAATATTCAGAATTATTATAAATTTGAAAGAAATAATTTCGAAAAAAACGAAAACTAAAAAGCTACAGATGGCTACAAAAACAGCAATAATTTACTCAACGATTGATGGGCAAACATTGAAAATATGTAAAAAACTTGAAACGCAACTTTTGCAGAACAATATGGATGTACAGGTTTTCTCAATTGATAAATTTGAAGAAGATATCTTAAGTTTTGATATTCTGATAATTGGGGCCAGCATAAGATATGGTGTTCATAATGAAAAAATTATCAAATTTATAAATACAAACAAACAGCAATTAGACACAATTAAGACAGCTTTTTTTTCCGTTAATTTAGTGGCTAGAAAACCAGAAAAAAATAGCCCTGATACAAACCCGTATGTTATTAAATTTTTTAAAACTATTAATTGGAAACCTACTCTTGTAGAAGTTTTTGCTGGTATGTTAGACTATAATAAATACAAAACTTTCGATAGAATAATGATTCAGTTTATTATGTGGATGACCAAAGGCCCAACCGATAAAAACACAAAAATTGAATATACAGATTGGGGAAAAGTTGAAAAATTTGGTGAAAAATTGTATAAACTCTAATATATGAAACTATAATTAAATACAAAGTTTTATATATATTTGAAGTTAAAACCATAGATTACTTCAAATGAAGGCTACCTGTTTAACACTGTTTTTTGTGTTTTTTATGTTTTCTGCCTTGGCGCAGGAAATGTATTTAATTGAAGAAACAGATAGTATTCAAATTTTTGAAACCTACTTATCAAATACATCAACAGGCAATGTTTTTCCTACATTTTATAAAAACGGATTGCTTTATGTTTCAAAAAATAAATCAAATGAATACCAGCTTTTCTATTCAAATTTAAAATCAGAATCTGTAAAAATTGCATTAGGAAGTAAGTTTGATTTTGGCGCTGCAACTGTTTATAATTCGGAAATTTATTTCACCGGAATATCCAAAAGCAGTGACGATAGAGGTTATTTTAATTCAACTATTTATAAAGGAATACTTGAAGATTTTAAAGTTACTAAAATTAAAAAAATGAAATTTTGCGATCGCAATTTTTCTTATACAGATCCATCAATTTCTGCCAATGGAAAGCAAATGGTTGTAGTTAGCACAGAAAAAAATATTCCTCATATTATAGAATTTGAAAAAAATAATACCGATGAATGGGTAAAGAAAAGTATTGTTTATATTTCCCATCCAAATTTTGACATCATCAATCCAACTATTTATAATGAAAACACCATTTATTTTTCATCAAATTTTCTTAATGGTAAAATAACAGGAGTATCTTATGAAACCAACGAAAATGGTGAGATTGTAGTAAGTAAAATAAACAGAGAAGAAGGGGATTTTAATATTTATAAAATTGTTAGATCTAATAATATTTGGGGAATACCCATAAAGGTAAATGAATTCAATTCTGAATTTGACGACTTAGGAGTTTTATTTGATACAGATAAAAGTGGCTATTTAACTTCCTTTAGGTACAATGCAAATGATAATATTTATTATTTTGTTCTAAAACAATAAACAAACAGGTGAATCAACAGTTTCTTTGTTTAAAAAGGTAAGCTTTCCTAGTTTTTGATCTATTTTATAAACACTAATATTATTGCTTCTTTGATTTGCAACCAGTAAAAATTTGCCATTTGGACCTATTGCAAAATTTCTAGGCCAATCACCTTCAACAGAAACCGATTGAATTTTTTCTAATTTTCCATTTTTGGTATTTCTACTATAAACTACAATAGTATTTTCACCACGATTTGAACCATATAAGAATTTTTCATTAGTTGATAAATGAATATCTGCACAGGAATTCATTCCGATATAATCGTCTTTTAAAGTACCAATGGTTTGTATTTCTGTATATTTATCGGCGCCTTTTTTAAGTACCGTTACAGTTGAATTTAATTCATTTATCACATAAATAAATGCCCCATCTTTTGAAATTTCAAAATGGCGTGGCCCTGCTTTTGGAGCCATCATATAATTTTCTTTTAAAACATATTCCTTTCCATTTTCAACATATTGCGCTAAAAAGTCGCGACCCAAATCGGCAACAAATAAATTATTGTTTAAAAATTTTGCAGAATGCGCATGTGACGGTGTCCCTGGAATATTGTGATTCATTACCTGAAAAGCTTCATTTAAACTGCCGTTTTTAGCAATTGTATGAAGTGAAACCGTTCCGCCGCCATAATTAGAAACTACAGCTTTGGTACTCTCTTTATTTAACTGAACATGGCAAGGTCCTTTACCGTTACTACTAACATTATTTATAAAAGTAAGGCTTCCATTTTTATTAACTTCATAAGCGGCAACCAGGCTTCCAGCATCAGATTCACTTACTGCATATAAAAAATCTTTATTGGCTGAATAAGTTATAAATGATGGATTTACAGCTTCAGTAGCTAATTTTTTATTTGATAATTTTCCAGTTTTAGTGTTAAAATCGTAATAATATATTCCTTTGCTTTCAGCATTGGTATAAGTACCAACATACATAGGTAAATTTTGAGCAGTTAAAACTTGAAAGCTCATAAAAAGAACAAAAAAGGAGAATTTCATAAGTAATTAAGTAAAAAAATTATTTAGCCAATATACCGCGTTTATTTAACATAGGAATCATTCTTAAAGCACCTTCTTTAATTGAACCTTTATGAAATAAATATTTTTTATCGAACATGGCATTTCCTTCAAAAAAAGTAACGTTAAAAAAGTTTGAAAGTTTTAAAACGTCGTTTGAAAGTAATTCAACTTTGGCATAAGAATTTGCAGGTAATTTTTCAATTTTGTGACGCATTAATGAAGTTTCAATCATTTTAACTTCATCATAACCTTTAGAAACAATCAATACCATTTCAATATCAACGGTCTTATTATTAACAATATAGGCATTCCAATCTTCACATTGAAATTCTTCATTGTATTCATTTACAATGGCCATAAAAACGTCTTTAACTTCAGGAATTTTAATGTCTTTTTTCATGGTGTTTTAGTAACTAGCACTTTGTGTTTGGGGGTTATTGGTAAAGCGAATTAATATTTTTTGAATTTCATCAAATTTCGAACAACTAACAACCAACAACTATTTACTATAAAACAGATTTAAACTGCTCTAAAAAGCGAACGTCATTTTCATAAAACATTCTAATATCAGGAATTTGATATAATAACATGGCAATGCGTTCAATTCCCATTCCAAAAGCATAACCCGAGTAAATTTCAGGATCTATATTGGTATTTTTTAAAACATTTGGGTCAACCATACCGCATCCCATAATTTCTAACCAACCAGTACCTTTTGTAATTTTATAATCGGTTTCAGTTTCCAATCCCCAATAGATGTCAACTTCTGCACTTGGTTCGGTAAATGGAAAATAAGAAGGGCGTAAACGAATTTTAGATTTCCCAAACATCTCTTTGGTGAAGTACAATAAAGTTTGTTTTAAATCGGCAAAAGAAACATCGGTATCAATATAGAGTCCTTCAACCTGATGAAAAATACAATGTGCACGTGCTGAAATATCTTCATTTCTAAAAACGCGGCCAGGAGAAATTGTTCTAATTGGTGGTTTATTACTTTCCATATAACGCACCTGAACACTTGAAGTGTGCGTTCTCAATAATATATCAGGATTTGTTTCAATAAAAAAAGTATCCTGCATATCGCGCGCCGGATGATATTCAGGCAAGTTTAATGCTGTAAAATTATGCCAATCATCTTCAATTTCAGGTCCTTCCGAAACAGTAAAACCAATACGTGAAAAAACATCAATAATTTTATTTCTAACCAAAGAAATTGGATGACGAGAACCCAATTCAATAGGTTCTGCCGGACGTGTTAAATCGCCATAACCACCTTTTTGTTCGCTGGCATTTTCAAGCGCATCTTTTAACTGGTTGACTTTATCTTGAGCTAAATTTTTTAAGGTATTTAAAGCCTGTCCAAATTCTTTTCTTTCCGCAGGAACAACATTTTTAAATTCATCAAACAAATCGTTTAACAATCCTTTTTTGCTTAAAAACTTAATTCTAAAAGTTTCAATTTCATCTTTAGAAGTTGAGTTAAATACAGAAACTTCCCCAATTAATTCTTTTACTTTATCTAACATTTGTATATAAAATTACTGCGCAAATTTACACATTTTTATTTTTAATAAATCATTTTGAAGTTTAATCATAATTCATCTTTTATTTAAATAATAAAACACAAATTGAACTTCATTTAAATTTGATTAAATTCGCTTTACGAAAACGTTTTAGAAAATATTGAACTAATAATGTCGAAAAAGTTACTACCCGATTTAAGAACATTCGAATTTGAAGAAGTTGCATTCAATAAGTTAATGCAGAACAGAATTAACAAAGTGCTTATTGTTTGCTCAAATTACGATTTTTATACACTCGAAGAAGATGGCAGGATAGATGAGCGCATTTTTTACGAATACACTTCATTAAACTTAAGATATCCTCCAAGTTTTATTCATGCAAATTCAGCTAAAAGAGCTTTAATTGTATTGGCATCAGATAAAATAGATTTGGTTATTACTTGGCTCGATATTGGCAATTATAAAGCCTTTGAAACTTCAAAAATAATCAAAGAATCATTTCCGGAAGTTCCAATTGCTGCACTAAGTCATTATTCAGCTGAATTAAGAAAAAAACTTGAAAAAGAAAACATAGGAATCATAGATTTTGTTTTTCATTGGAATGGCAATGTTGATATTTTTTTAGCAATTATTAAGCTAACAGAAGATAGAATGAATGCTGAAAATGATATCAATAAAATTGGTGTAAAAGCCATTTTATTGGTGGAAGATTCTTTGCGTTTTTATTCTAGATATTTGCCCATTATTTATAAAATTATTTTAAAACAGTCAGATGCTTTTATGTCTGAAGGTTTAAATGAGCATAGAAGAATGATGTTGATGAGAGGTCGCCCTAAAATTCTTTTGGCCACTAATTTTGAAGAAGGTAAACAGTTATTTGAAAAATACAAAGACAACCTTTTAGGAGTAATTTCTGATGTTTCCTATTTTAAAGGTGGAAAACGCGATCCACAGGCTGGTTTTGAATTGTTAAAATACATAAGAAGCTACGAAAGGTATTTTCCAGTTTTAATTCAATCTTCAGATGCAAATAATGAAAAGTTTGCACTTGAGCTAAAAGGAAAATTTCTATACAAACACTCCGAAACTTTAGAAGAAGAAATTAAAAATTACATCAATCAGTATTTTTCATTTGGAGAATTTGAATTTTGGGATCCAATACAAATGAAAGTTTTGGCATCAGTAAAAGATTTAACAGGTTTTCAAAAGGCATTAAATTCAGTTTCAACAGCATCTATTATTTACCATGCCAAACGAAGTGAATATTCAAAATGGCTAAAATCAAGAGCATTGTTTCCATTGGCAAATTTATTCAGTAATATTGAATATGACGATTTTGAAGATGCAGATGAAGCAAGAGAGTTTTTAGTAAACGCAATAAAAGTTTACCGAGTTTTTAGGTCTAGAGGTGTTATTTCAAAATTCAACAAAAATAAATACGATGAATATTTAGGATTTGCAAGAATTGGAGATGGTGCTTTAGGAGGTAAAGGGAGAGGTTTGGCCTTTATAGATTCTTTTTTAAAGCGTAATAAATTATTTAAAAAATTTGACAATGTTTTAATTTCAATTCCAAGAACAGTTGTTTTAAGTACCGATGTTTTTGATGAATTTATGGAAGATCACAAGCTAATTAGGTTTGTGGCTAATTGTGATAATGACGATGAAATTTTAAATGAATTTATTTCTAAACCACTTCCAAATTGGGTTATTGAAGATATTAAAGCATTTTTAAAAGTGAATAAATCCCCACTTGCTGTTCGTTCATCAAGTGTATTAGAAGATTCTCATTACCAGCCATTTGCCGGGGTTTTTGCAACTTATATGCTTCCAAATGCTGAGCCTAATAAAATGTTAGAAATGGTTAGTAATGCAGTTAAATCTGTAATGGCTTCTGCCTTTTTTGTAAATAGTAAAACATATTTAAAAGCCACATCACATACCATTGAAGAAAGTAAAATGGCAGTAATTTTACAGGAAGTTATTGGAAAACAATACGAAGATGTTTATTATCCAAATATCTCAGGTGTTGCCAGATCAATAAATTTTTATCCAATTGGAAATGAATTACCTCATGAAGGAATTGCAAATATTGCTTTAGGTTTGGGTGAAGTTATTGTTGGAGGCGGACAAACATTGAGATTTTCGCCGTTTCATCCCAAAAAAGTACTACAGTTAGCTTCTCCAGCTTCAACACAAAGAGAAACTCAGAAATATTTATATGGACTAGATTTAAACCCTGAGAGTTTTAAAACTTCTACAAATCAATCTATAAATAAAAAGAAAATCACCATTAGAAAAGCGGAAAATCATGGGTCATTAAAATTTGTTGCTTCTACCTATGATTTGCAAAATAATACTATCAGACCAGGTGTAATGCACAACGGAATTCGTGTGATTTCATTTGATAATATATTGAAGTACAATACGTTTCCATTGCCTGAAATTTTACAGGAATTACTAAGAATTGGGCAGCGTGAAATGAGAAATCCAATAGAAATGGAGTTCGCAGTAAATCTTGATGTTCCCGAAGGTAAACGCAAAGAATTTAGTTTTTTACAAATTAGACCAATTGTTGAAAGTTTAGAAACCGTTGGTGAGTTACCAGAAAATATTGATGTCTCTGAAACTATTATTTACTCTGAATCAGCTTTAGGGAATGGAAAATATGAGAATTTGTATGATTTTGTTTATGTAAAACCTGAAACATTTAATTCTGCAAATACCAGAGAAATAGCGATTGCTGTTGAACAAATAAATAAAAAATTTACGGAAAATGATAAAAACTATATTTTAGTTGGACCAGGAAGATGGGGCTCTAGCGATCCATGGTTGGGCATTCCAGTGGTTTGGTCACAAATTTCAGCTGCTAAAATAATTGTGGAATCAGGGTTAAATCATTTTAGAATTGACCCTAGTCAGGGCACTCATTTTTTTCAAAATTTGACTTCATTTAAAGTAGGATATTTAACCATAAACCCATTTATTCACGACGGTTTTTTTGATGTTGACTATTTAAATAAACAAGAAGCCATTTTTGAAGACAAGTATCTACGACATATTACTTTCAAAGAACCATTGTCTGTAATTATTGAAGGAAAAAACAACAAAGCGGCTATTTTTAAGGAAGAACATGCTATTGAAAGGGCCAATTCAATTAAAAATGGTAACAATGAATTCCCAACTCAAGAGTTATTGTAACAATTGTTTAATAAGCAACAAAACAGCCTAAAATCAAGATCAAAATTTGATATTGATAAAAATATCCTTGTAAAATATGAAAATGAAAAAAAAATCCCTACTTTTTTATTGATAATTGAATCAAATATCAGTAATTTTGTGTTACAATTTAACTATTATTAATTAATAAATTAACCGCAATGAATGTAAAAGATATATTAACAAATTTAGAAACAAAACACCCTGGTGAAAAAGAATATTTACAGGCTGTTCATGAAGTTTTAGAATCTATTGAGACCATTTACAATGAAAATCCACAATACGAAGCAGCAAAAATTATTGAACGCTTGGTTGAACCAGATCGAATATTGACATTTAGAATTTCATGGGTTGATGATGCTGGAAATGTTCAGGTAAATTTAGGCCACAGAGTACAATTCAACAACGCAATTGGTCCATATAAAGGAGGTATTCGTTTACACCCAAGTGTGAATTTAAGTATTTTAAAATTTTTAGGATTTGAGCAAATCTTTAAAAATGCTTTAACTACGTTGCCTATGGGTGGCGGTAAAGGAGGTTCAGATTTTAACCCGAAAGGAAAATCAGATGCAGAAATTATGCGTTTTTGCCAAGGTTTTATGTTAGAGTTATGGCGCGTGATTGGACCAAGTACCGATGTTCCTGCTGGTGATATTGGCACAGGAGGAAGAGAAATTGGTTTTATGTATGGTATGTATAAAAAGTTACAACAAGAAAATACTGGAGTATTTACAGGTAAAGGTTTAAATTGGGGAGGTAGTTTAATTAGACCAGAGGCTACAGGCTTTGGCGGAACATACTTTACTAAAGAAATGCTTGAAACAAAGAATGATAGTTTTGAAGGCAAAACAGTTGCATTATCTGGCTTTGGAAATGTAACTTGGGGAGTAGCGTTAAAAGTTACTGAATTTGGAGGTAAAGTTGTAACTATATCAGGACCAGATGGATATGTGTATGATGAAGCAGGTTTAGATGCTGATAAAATTGACTATTTATTAAGTTTAAGGGCTTCAAACAATGATATTGTTTCGCCTTATGTTGAAGAATTCCCAGAAGCCAAATTTTATCCAGGCGAAAAACCTTGGGGTGTTAAATGTGATATTGCAATGCCTTGCGCTATTCAGAATGAATTGAATGAAGAAGATGCTAAAAAATTAGTGGCTAATGGCACTAAATATGTTGCAGAGGTTTCTAACATGGGTTGTACACCTGAAGCTATTGATGTATTTCATAAAACAAAAATATTATATGCCCCTGGAAAAGCTGTAAATGCCGGTGGTGTTGCTGTTTCTGGATTAGAAATGTCTCAGAATGCGATGAAATTAAACTGGACTCAAGAAGAGGTTGATGCTAAATTACATCAAATTATGCATTCAATTCATACGGCTTGTTTAAAATATGGAACTCAAGACGATGGTTATATTAACTATGTAAAAGGAGCAAATATTGCTGGATTTATCAAAGTAGCAGATGCTATGATGGATTTAGGAATTGTTTAAAACAGTAAAATTAATTATAAAAAAAGGATGTTGAAATTAATCAACATCCTTTTTTTATGGTAAATTTTTTAAAAATTACATTCCAATTAAACTCATTACTTTTTTCAACATTTCAGGATTGTTTTTTATATAATTCATGGCTTTTTTTGTTAACTCAGGATTGTCTAAAATGTATTGCATTACCTTATTTTTTGCAGTAGGATTCTTTTTAATTGCCTCTGTAACTTGTTTTGTAGTTTCAGGATTGTTTTTTAAGTAATCAATTGTTTTGTTCTGCAATTCAGTATTTTTCATCATTTGCTCTTTTACTTTCTTTTGAGCATCAGGCGTTTCAAACAAAGTTTGCATTTGTTTGGTACTAACATCGGTTGTTGTAGGTACTTTTACAGTTGTACTTGGCATTTTAGGCATTGTTTGTGCTATAATTGAGTTTGAAAAACCAATTAAACATGCGATAGATAGTATGGAAATTACTTTTTTCATAAATTTTTATTTTTTTAGTTAAACATTATAAAGCGGCAAAATACAAATTAGATTGTATCATTTGATGATTAGGATGTTAAATTATTTTTAAAAATGGCTATTTTAATCGGTGTTATAATTTCTTTAAAGCAATTGAATTATATTTGAGAAATGTCTGAAATAAAAATACATCGTAAAATAATTCACATTGATATGGATGCCTTTTACGCATCTGTAGAGCAACTTGACAATCCCGATTTAAGAGGAAAACCAATTGCAGTTGGTGGAGGCGGTGAGCGCGGTGTAGTTTCAGCAGCGAGTTATGAAGCTCGAAAATTTGGAGTAAGGTCAGCGATGAGTGGTGTACAGGCAAAAAAAAATTGCCCTCATTTAATTTTTGTGAAGCCACGATTT
The DNA here is from genome assembly GCA_963712085.1 of uncultured Flavobacteriaceae bacterium. Lineage (GTDB taxonomy): Bacteria > Bacteroidota > Bacteroidia > Flavobacteriales > Flavobacteriaceae > Lutibacter. Next base: position 407,540 of record CAVQGP010000001.1, read on the forward strand.
GAGCGCTACACTGAAATTTCAAAAAAAATTAGAGCAATTTTTAATGAATATACCAATTTGGTTGAGCCGTTATCATTGGATGAAGCTTATTTAGATGTTACAGATAATAAAAAGGGAAATCCTTCAGCCAGTTTAATTGCCAAAGAAATTAGACAGCGGATTAAAGATGAGCTGAATTTGAATGCTTCTGCAGGTATTTCAAATAGTAAGTTTGTTGCTAAAGTTGCGTCAGATATAAACAAACCAAACGGACAAAAAACAATTCCACCTGAAGAGGTTATAGAATTTTTAGAACATTTACCAATTGAAAAATTTTATGGCATTGGTAAAGTTACAGCCTTAAAAATGTACAATTTAGGCATTTTTAAAGGAAGTGATTTAAAACAAAAAACCGAATCATTTTTAACAGAACATTTTAAAAGTTCAGGAAGTCATTATTACAATATTGTAAGAGGGAATTTATTTAGCGAAGTAAAGCCTAACAGAAAAAGAAAATCTGTTGCTGCAGAGCATACGTTTGTGCAAAATTTGACTTCTGAAATATTTATGTTGGAAAAGTTAGAGAAAATTTCAGATGAACTTGAACATCGTTTAACAAAATCTAAAGTATCAGGAAAAACCATTACTTTGAAAATAAAATATAGTGATTTTACCACGCAAACGCGCAGTAAAACCTTACCATACTTTGTAAAAGAAAAATCAATTTTGTTTGAAACGGTAAAAGAATTATTATATCAAGATAAAGTATTAGAATCTGTTAGGTTATTGGGAATTTCAGTAACAAATTTAAACATTCATTCAAAAATAAAGGCTGAAAAGCCTATTGAATTTCAGTTGAAATTTGAGTTTTAAGTTAATTCTTTACAATAAAAGCCTCTAGAATTCAACAGATTATTAATGGCTGAAGTTGGTGTTGCGTGAAAACCTCTTTCAACAAAAAGTGTAGTAGCCGCTTCTATAAGTAATGCTATTAATCCATTTTTAATTGACTAATCACTCAACAAAGTAATACAACTCGTTGGGTGTAATTAAAGAAAATTAATTTTTATTTGAAACTCATAAACCAATTAGAACCTAAATGTCACACTGATTGTCGAAGACTTTATAAAAGAAGCATTTCGACAAGCTCAATGTGACAATTAGTACAAAATTGACTTTTTAGAATAATTACACCCAACGGGTTAATACAATTTTTAACTCTCCTAAAAAAATCGTATAAATTAATGTTCATGTTTAATATAATGAACGTTTCGTTCTTTTAAATAGTTTAAAATGTAGTTGAAACATTTTTCGTGTTTACCCACTAGTTCTGGAGGAAATATTCCTTTTTCAGTAAACAATCCATCTAAAAACATATTAGCAGCTGCTGTTGCGGTATAACCTGTGGTTCTTGCCATTGAAGAGGTTTTGGTTTTTGCGCAGTATTCGTCGTGTAAATTATAAACAATGGTTTTTTGCTTACCATTTTTATTGGTTCCAGATAAAGTAATTCGCATAACAGTTAGTTCTTCTTCCGTATCACCTAATTTCCATTCATTAAATAATATTTTTGAAGTAAAATCTAAAGGAGAAATATCTTTTCCGTCTAGGTTTATTTTTGTTGAATTAAAAAAACCGCTTTCTTTTAATACTTTTACATACTCAACGTGCCCAGGATAACGCAATGTTTTTTCTTTCATATTTTTAATATGAGGCATCGTAAAAATAATAGATCGCAATCCATCGGAATTAAATGATTCCAGTGTGCCTACCTTTTCAAAATCAACAAATTCACAATCAGATAAAGCTTCTTTGGTTACCACCATTCCATTTTCAACATAACGTGCAGGTCGTGTGTATTCTTCAATAACATCAATTGGAGAAAAAGGTGCTTTGTAACAAAAAGGCCATTTTTTAACTTTGGGTAAACCGCCAACCAAACATTCAAAATCTGTAAGTGTAAGTTTTTGGTTATAGTAACCCAAAATAATATTTCCCATTCCTGGCGCAACACCACAATCTACAATAGCTGTCACATTATTTTTTTTTGCCAAGGTATTTAATTCCAAACCATTTTCTGGGAAAAAGGAGATATCAACTACATTTTTTTTAGCTTCAATAATGGTTTTTAAAGTTTCAAAACCTAAAAATCCGGGAACTGCGCAGATCACCAAATCAAATGATTCAATGGTTTTTTGAAGTTCTTTTTTATTAGTAACATCCAAAATTTCAGGAATCAATTTATCACACTTTCTGATAGCTTTTTCTAAAGCTTTTTCACTAAAATCGGTAATAGTAACCAAGTGATTTTTTGTCAAATCAATAGCCATAGTACTACCGACCATGCCTGCGCCTAATACAATTATATTACTCATTTTTTAAAGTTTAAGATTAAAACATTTGAAAGTTGAAAAAAAGAAAAAATTTATAATCCAGGTATAAAAACCCAAGGCATTTCACTTAACAATTTTGTTGTAGAATTTTGCATAGCTAAACTTACAAAATTTAAAACAACTACCATAAAATTATTTTCAAAAGGGTGCCAATTCCGGTAATAAATATAAAGAGCAGTACAATTGATTTAAATTTTTCTTCAGGAATATAGTTTAATATTTTTTTCCCAATATAAGTTCCCAAAATACTTACAAATAATAAAATGGGAATTAAATATAAATCGTGAGAGTGAATAAAATCATTCAAATAATACACCCAACTTCTGCTTACATCAATACCTAAATCAATAAAGGCTGACGTGGCAATAAATACTTCCATTTTTAAATTAAATGAAGCCAGCGTAATACCTCTTATAGCGCCCCCCGTACCAATAAAACCAGCAATTAATCCTGAAAAAACACCTCCAATAAATGAATTTTTTTTGGTTGGGGATACTTCTAAATTTTTAAAATAGTGCAAGGTTAAACTTGTAATTATTAAAAATATAGCTAATATTATTTCAAGAATATTTGATTGAATAAATTTACTAAAGTAGGCTCCAATAATTACAAAAACAACAGCAGGAACTCCAACCCAAATAATGAGTTTTTTATCAATACCACTTCTAAAAAAAGCAATTTTAGTTAAATTACTCGATACGTGAAAAACAGCTGTAATTCCTAATACTGAATGAAAATCTAAAAAGAAACTTGCCAATGGAACAAAAAATAAGGAGGATCCAAAACCGCCAACTGTTCCAAGAATTTCAGCCAATAACGCTAAAAAAATAAATAATATTAAATAATCCAACACCATAAACTATGAATTAGATTTACATTTTCAACAAAAATCAGATTTTAAAATGCAGGTATTAAAATTACAAAAATATTAAGGAATTAATTGGCGAAGTTTTTTCCTTGCCAAATATTATTTAAAGCTAAATATTTATCAATTTTAGCAACCATTTCAAAATTTTTCAAACCCCATTTTGGAGCAATTAATAAATCACTTTGAGTTTCGCTAATAAATCGTTCAATAATAATATCAGGACGAAGGTGTGTAATAAATTCAGCAATAAATGTTATGTAATTTTCAATGGTAAATAAATCAAATTGCTCAGGATTTCGGCTGTATTGAACTGCCATTACAGAATTTTTTACAATTTGTAATTGATGAATCTTTAAGGTATCAATAGGTAGTTTTGATATTTCAGAAGCGTGATTTAATAAATCCTCTTTTGTTTCTCCTGGTAATCCTAAAATAATATGTGCACCTAAATGAAATCCTTTGTTTTTACATTTTTCAAAAGTGTTTTTAGTTTCTTCAAACGTGTGACATCTATTTACTGCAATTAAGGTTTTTTCGTTGGTGCTTTCAACGCCAAATTCAAGTGCTATAAAGTGTTTTTTTGATAAAAAAGAAAGGTAATCAATTACTTCATCTGAAATACAGTCAGGACGCGTACCAATCACCAAACCTATAATATTAGGAACCTTTAATGCATTTTGATACATTTTTTTTAGTGATTCAATATCAGCATAAGTGTTTGTATAGGCCTGAAAATAGGCTAAAAAGTTGTGGTAGTTTTTCTTTTTTGAGAACAACTTAACTCCATGTTCCAATTGCTCTTCTAAACTTTTTTCAGGCTCACAATAATCAGGATTAAAAGTGTTATTATTACAATAAGTACAACCTCCATAACCTTTTGATCCATCACGATTTGGACAAGAAAAACCAATATCCAAGGCAATTTTTTGAACGCGTTCGCCAAATTGTAATTTGATGAATGATGCATAATCTAAATAGCGTTTTCCTGTAAATTGCATTTTGTAAAAATAATGTTTAAAATTGTTATATAAGTTTGAATTGAATTATTTTTACTTTTAATTATGAAGGAAATTCAACAAACAAAAAAAGGACTGTACAATGCTTGTTTACATTTTGTTGACTGCCGTTTGAATACAGTATTGGATGTGATAAAATCAGTTAATAAAGACCTTTTATCTGAAACAAAAAGTTCGGCTGGTGACAAACATGAAACAGGTAGAGCAATGTTACAGCTGGAAATAGAAAAAGCGAGTCAACAACTAACTTCCATAATAGATATGAAAAATGTACTTGAAAAAATTTCTACTGAAATTGGGAGTGAAGTTATTTGTTTAGGAAGCGTTGTTATTACTAATAAAGCAAATTATTATTTAGCCATTAGCGCAGGTAAATTTACCATTGAAAACATTGATTATTTTGCCGTTTCAACCAATTCACCTATTGGAAAAGAGTTATTGGGCAAAAAAAAGGGCGATACTATTGATTTTAATACCGCCACAGTTTCAATTATATATTAAGAGTTGGTTTTATTTTTGAAGCACCAACTCATTTTTGTCTGTATGTTCAAATGCCCTTCCGTAAATTTCTAGCATAGTTGTTTCAGAGCAAATCATTTTACCATTTTGAACAAGCATTTTTTGGTGGTAACTTTTGGTCAATGCTTTTGTTTTCATAAAAGGAGATTGTACTATACCCCAATCTTTATTTTCTATACCGGCAGAAATTTCAAATTCTAATTTGCCGTTTTGGTAATTTTTTTCAGTTAAAGTTGCACCAGCAATTAAACTTACAGCTCTTGGAATGTTTAATGAATGCATAATAACGTTGGTGGCAGCGTCCCACATCCAATAACCAGTTTCATCGTGAAAAACACCATTATCAGATTTGCGAGTAACAATTTTTCTATAATGCAATACCGATAAAACTTGTTCTTCGCCATTGGTTAAATCGCCACCTTCTGTAATTGTGAGTGTTTCATAATATGGATTTTCTTCTGTTCCTTCTGATTCAGGAGCAATGTCAATTCCTTTGTCACCTTTCCAAATGCCAATTAGTTCTTTCAAAGGCCCGTAGTTTATTTCATTATTTTCACTCATAATTTTTTATTTAAACTCAAAAATAAGCAGGGTTGAATTTAAAAAGTATGATTTTTATCAAAAACAAAGAAATTAAGCTTTAAAAAATCCAAAATACAAAAAGAGCAATCCAAAAATAACAACACAAGGACCTAAAATTTTAAAGAAAAAATCACTTTCAAACAATGGTTTGTAAAACAACATTTTTGTTGGAAATGCAATTAAAACAATTCCTTTTACTAAGGCAATCCAACCAATAATTGTAATAATTATGGTCCAGTTTTTTACCCAATAATTATGATTTTCAATAATAAGTGCCCCAATTAATATTGCAAAAAAACCTCCTAAAATTAGATATGCAGTGTTTGCGAGTAATTTCGGAATTTCATTTTTATAAAATTGTTTATTGAATAGCAGTCCAATGCCAAATGAAAGATAAACAACACCAATAATTTTAGCAATTAATGTAGAAGTTTCCATAGTTCTGGATTTAAAAAATGAACTAGAAAGATACCAATTTTAGCTTGAAAATCCTATGGGAAGACAAAGATTTAGCTTAAACCGGAAGCTTCATTAAATCGGAATATTTAAAGGTGTAATTAAGAATATCTTTTAACTTTTGATTGCTTATTAATTTAATTTCAGGCAAATCATTTTCATTAAAAACAGGCAATTTTAAACCAATGTCGTGAAATGATTTTGTGTAAAATTCGCGTCTGTTGGGATGAGTATCTGCACAAGCATTAAAAACTTCACCCCAACAATTTTGAAGCACAATTTGTTCAATTATAGCAATACAATCATCTTGATGAATCATATTAACAACACCTTCAGGATTTGGAATGCTTCTGCCATTTTTGAAAAAATTCCCAGGTTTTCGGTTGTAGCCAAGTAAGCCTGCAAACCTTATTACAGTAGTTTCAAAATGAGTATTTAGCTGAAATAATTGTTCAATTTCAACCAGCTCACAGTTTTTTACAGGTGTTTTCTCAGTAATAATTTCATTTGAATTGTCATAAACTGAGGTCGAACTTATAAAAATTACTTTTTGAATGTTCGATTTTTCAATAAAGGAAATTAGCTTATTAAAACCATCGACGTTTTTTGAAGGAATATTTACAATTAAAATTTCAGAAGATAAAAAAGTTTCAATTGAGGTTGTTAAATTTTCGAGTTGTATTAAATATGTTTCAATTCCCTTAGAATTTAGCAATGCCAATTTTTTTTCAGAAGTAGTAGAACCTTTTATTGAAAATTCCTTTTGAATTAAAGTTGATGCCAAAGGTTCTCCAAGCCATCCACAGCCAAAAATGCTAATTTTGTTTTCCATAAAGTATGAAATTTGGCTATTTATCAGATTTTTCAATTACGTGTTTAATGTTCAATTGTTCTTTTGGAATAAATCCTTTCAGCATTAAAACCACCCCAAAAACCATTAATAATATACCCATTCCACGTTTAACTTTGTAAATTACGGCTGGCGTTAATTTCTTTTTTAATTGTTTAGCTAATAATATTTTACCTAAATCTGTAATAAAATAACTGATTAAAATAACTGAAAAATAATTGAATATTTTATGTGAATCCATTTCTAAATTTGGCCCTACAACAACAATCATTCCCAGCCAAAATGCCAAAACACCTACATTGATAAAGTTTAATAAAAAGCCTTTTATAAATAGTTTTAAATAATTTGTTTTTTCGGGAAGTACTAAATTTTCATCATCTACAACCGTTTTCTGGCTTTTATCCAAATAAGTTATAATACCATAAACCAATAAAATAATGCCACCAATAAAAAACAATCTTGGATCGTCTTTTATACGTTCCAATAAACTTTTGCTACCAAAGTAAGCAATTAAAATAAAAGCAATATCGCCTAAAACAACCCCTAAATTGAACATAATAGCAGCGCGTGCACCTTTTACAATACTTGTTTGAATAAGCATAAAAAATACAGGGCCAATCATAAACGCAAGGAAAAACCCTACCAGAATTGCTTGTTTAAAATCGATAAAAGACATATTTTGACGTTAGAAATGTGAAAATACTACATTTTTTAAACATCGTCGAAATTAATAGTAATTTTATCGGTTGTTGGATGTGCCTGACAAGTTAAAATCAAGCCTTCATTAACTTCATCTTGAGACAAGATTGAGTTTTTATCCATCACAACACTACCTTCCGTAACACGGGCAATGCAACTACTACAAATTCCGCCTTGGCAAGAGTATGGAGCGTCCAATCCTTCATCTAAAGCAGCTGTTAAAATTAATTTCTTTTTAGACATTTCAAAGGTTGTTTCTTCATCATCTAAAAGCACTGTTATAGTTGTATTTCCCTCTAAATTTTTTGAAGTAATGGCGCCAGAAGTATAGGTTGAAGTAAACAATTCAAAATGAATTTTACTTAATGGAGTTCCATTTTCTTTTAACGTAGCAGTAACAGTATCAATCATTTCCTCTGGTCCGCACAAATAAAAATCGTCAAAGGCAGTATTTTTAAATTTGTTTTTAACTATTAAATTAACAATTGATTTATCTATTCTTCCTAAGATTGCATTGTCAATAAGTTTTTTGCTGAAAACATATTGAACAAAAAAACGATCAGAATAGCGAATTTTTAAGGCATCAATTTCATCTTTAAAAATGGTTTCTTCGGCCGATTTATTTCCATAAACCAACACAAAAGAGCTATGAGTTTCTTTTAACAGCACCGATTTAATCATTGAAATAACTGGCGTAATTCCGCTACCAGCAGCAAAGGCTACATAGTTTTTTTGATGATTTGTGGCTGTTAGTAAAATAAATTTACCTTCAGGTGGAGAAACTTCTAAAACATCACCAACCTTTAATTGTTTAGTAGCATAGTTAGAAAAAATACCATTTTTAACTTCTTTAATGGCAACCCTAAATTCAGTATTTTCAGGAGATGAACAAATAGAATAAGAGCGCCTTATTTCTTTTCCATCCAAAGTAATTCTAATGGTAACATATTGCCCAGCAATAAATTTAAATTCATCTTTTAAATCATCAGGAATATGAAATGCAACGGATACTGCATTTTCTGTTTCTTTTTTAATTTCTTTAACAGTCAATTTTTTAAACCTAGGCATTGTAATGTATTTTTAGATTACAAAAGTAAAGAATCTAAATACAATTTTTTGTTAAAAAAACATACCTAAGAGAGTTATACATAAGAAAATTATGTATATATTTGAATGTTGAATTGATAGAAAGTTAATTTTTATATTATGCAATAGTTAAACAATTCAACAAAAAGAAACATGGGAAATCAGAAATTATTTAAGGGCTCTTTGCAAACCATTATTTTAAAATTGTTGGAAGAAAAAGACAAAATGTATGGGTATGAAATTACGCAAAAAGTGAAAGAGCTTACAAAAGGAGAATTGAATATTACCGAAGGTGCTTTGTACCCAGCTTTGCATAAATTAGAGGCCGAAGGATTACTAGATGTTGAGGTTGCAACAGTTGATAATAGGTTACGAAAATATTACAAACTTACAGAATACGGCACTAAAGAAACCGTAAACCGTTTGGCGGAATTGGAAGAGTTTATTGCAACTATGAAAACAATTGTAAATCCAAAGTTGGCTTAAAAAAATTGTTGAACTATGAAACTCACCAAAGAACAAATTCAGGAAATTGAAAGTTATTTAATAGCTTGTGGAGTAAAATGGTATGATGTTAGAATTGAATTAGTAGATCATTTTGCAAATACTTTAGAAGAAAAATTAGAAGAAAATCCAGCTTTGAGATGTTTAAGAAAGCAATTATTTCTGTGCATAGAAAATTTGGTAATGAAGGTTTTAAAAAATTACTAGAAACAAAAACCAAAGCAGTGTAAAAAAGAATTCTACAAGCCAATTATTTAAATATTTGAAGTCATTTTTTAAATTTCCAAAAATCATTATTGTCTATTTCGGTGTTTTATGTATTGACTTTAGATTATGAATTACATTCCAAATAAGGAATATTTTTTTGGCGGATTAACAGCTGTTTTATTCTTAGTTGTAATTGTTATTACTTATTAGATTTACATCTGAGAAAAGAATAAAAAAGCGATCTTTTTTAATTTTAAACAGAACGAATTTATTTTTGCAACTGTTTAATTTTTTAGTGATTTTATTTTCTAGTTGCTATAAACTTTAGAACAGAAAAAAGTTTTAACAATACAACATATAATTATATACATTTAGGAGTATTTGTCATTTTTAATGTTGTTCTATTGGTGTGCACAAGGTTTGTAGTTTTATATGAACAAGCCATATGTATAACAATTGAAAAATCATCAAATGGCTATTTAAAACTATGAAACTGACCCAGGAACAAATACAACAACTCTACACATTTACGCGACAACATTATGTAGAACATTTTGATGTGCAAATCGAGTTAGTAGATCATTTAGCCAACGATATTGAACAAATTTGGACAACACAACCAAATCTTTCGTTTGAAGATGCCAAAAATATTTCCTTCAAAAAATTTGGCGTTTTTGGTTTTATGGATGTGGTAGGTGAACGCGCCAAAGCGTTGAATAAGAAATACTGGAAATTGGTTTGGGCTATTTTTAAACAGTTTTTCCAAATTCCTCAAATTGTAATTTCAATTACTATTTTTTTAGCAATACTTGTTGGGTTTCAAACATTTCCGACAAAATATTTTTTTATATCGATTAGTATTGGAGGTATTATTATCCTAGGATTTAAACTGTATTTTTTGAATCAAGAAAAAAAGAAGCGATTTAAAGCAACCAATAAAAAATGGTTGTTAGAAGAATATGTATTTAATTTAGGAGGTAGTATTGCTTTTATAAATTTGTTTATTCAAATGGTGAACTTATCTCCTGAAACAATTTCAAATACACTAATTGTAATTGCTTCGTTTATTTTAACTGCATTTATAATATTAATTTATATCACCAGCTTTATTTTGCCATCTAAGGTTGAAGAAATTCTTGAAAATCAATATCCAGAATATAAATTGGTGTAAATTTACCTGTAACATTTAAAAACAAATTGCAACTTATAAAAAAGACTTCCCAAATGATTAAACATTTTTTGAATTTTGAATGGAAACAATTTTTCCGTTCATCATATTGGCAAAAAAGCATTGCTTTAAATATTTTAATGGCTTTTTTAGCACTTTATTTTATACTGGTGTTTTTGGCATTGGGAATTGGTTTATATCCAATTCTAAAAAAACAATTTCCAGAAAGTGACCCTTTAATTATTTTAAACGGATTTTTGTTTTATTGGTTTTTAGCCGATTTAGTAATGCGCTTTTTTTTGCAGAAATTACCAGTAATGAACATAAAACCATTTTTAATTTTACCGTTAAAGCGAAGTAAAATTTTGAATTATGTGTTGGGTAAATCGGTAATTTCATTTTTTAATTTTCTACCGCTTTTTGCAATCATTCCATTTGGAACTATTTTAATTTTTGAAGATTATAGTGTTACAACTGCTTTAGTTTGGATGGTTTTAATGTATGTTTTTACTTTAATTATCAACTTTTTAAATTTTATTATTGAAGCAAAATCAGCCGATACAGAATTGTCTTTTTTGCCTATCATTATTATCGCATCGGGTTTATTTGGTTTAAATTATTTTGAAATATTTTCGTTATCGGGCTTACTTTTAGGTGCGATTTCAGCAATAATTGAAAACCCATTATTGTTACTTATACCTGTGGCGATTTTGGTTGGTTTATACTACACAAATTATTCAATTTTAAAACAAAAATTATACATTGATGCCTCCTTAAAAGTGAAGGCCGAAACCGCGACTACAACAGATTTGGCCTGGACACGCCGTTTTGGAGATATTGCTCCTTTTTTACAACTAGATTTAAAATTATTATGGCGCAATAAGCGTCCACGGTCATCAATTTTTATTTTGATAATTGGGTTATTGTACGGATTGGTTTTTTATCCAAATCCTGTTTATAAAGAAATGGTTCCAATGTTTGTTTTTGTTGGCATTTTTGTGACAGGTATTTTTATGATCAACTTTGGACAGTTTATTCCAGCTTGGGATAGTGGGTATTATAAATTACTCATGAGCCAGAATATAAAATATAAAGAGTATCTAAACTCAAAATATTCATTGATGCTAATCAGTGCAGTTATTATGTTTATTTTAAGTATTCCATATGTTTATTTTGGCTGGAAAATATTGATAATTCATTTGTCAGCAATGATTTATAATATTGGAATAAATACGTATATTCTATTATATGCGGGTTCTTTCAACAGAAAAAAAATTGATTTAACACAACGTGCAGCATTTAACTATCAGGGAACCGGAGCGGTTCAATGGCTGGTTGGTTTTCCTTTGTTATTAGTTCCTATGGGTATCTTTTATTTGCCTTATAAATTTTTAGGTTTTGAAGCTGGGGTTTTAACCTTGATTGTTATAGGCGCTATTGGAATTGTTTTTCATCAAAAACTAATGAAAATAATAACCAATAAATACCTTTCATCAAAATATAAAATGATTAGTGCTTTTGATCAAAACAATTAATTAACTACGCTACAAAAACTTATTACAATGATAAAATCTACAGAACTTTCAAAAACTTACGGAGGAGTAACCGTTTTAAATATACCATCATTAGAAATTCCAAAAGGACAATCGTTTGGTTTGGTTGGAAACAATGGTGCAGGCAAAACCACCTATTTTAATTTATTATTAGATTTAATTAAACCAACAACAGGAACCGTATTAAATAACGAAATTCAGGTAAATAAAAGCGAGGATTGGAAACCATTTACTGCAGCTTTTATTGATGAAAGTTTTTTAATTGGCTATTTAACGCCTGAAGAATATTTTTATTTTATTGGAGAATTACGTGGTATGAATAAAGCAGATATTGATACTTTTTTAAACCAGTTTGAAGAAATTTTTAATGATGAAATAATAGCAAAGAAAAAATATTTAAGAGATTTATCTAAAGGAAATCAAAAAAAAGCAGGAATTGTAGCCGCTTTAATTGGAAACCCAGAAGTTATTATTTTAGATGAGCCTTTTGCTAACTTAGACCCAACCACTCAAATTAGGTTAAAAAAAATATTGAGAGATTTAACCATAAACAGCAATGCAACAATATTAATTTCAAGCCATGATTTAGGTCACTTAACCGAAGTTTGTGAACGAATTGTTGTGCTGGAAAAAGGCGAAATAGTAAAGGATATTAAAACTTCAGAAGAAACCCTAAAAGAGTTAGAAGCGTATTTTTCTGTGTAAGTAAATTAAATACACATAATTTTGTATTTTTACATCCCTTTTACAATAATTGCTTTTGATATAAGTTAAAAGGAAAGTAAAACATATTCTATTGAAAAACAGCGTTAAAATAATAGTCGGTTTTGGAATCATTTTTTTAATTTTTGGTTGTTCAACCAAAAAAGACTCCTTTGTAAACAGGAAATACCATTCAATTTCTACAGAATTTAATGTTTTATATAATGGGCAGTTGGCTTTAGAGGATGGTTTAGCATCTCTAAATGCAAACTATGAAGATAATTATTGGGAAATTTTACCAATTGAGCCTTTAAAAATTGATGAACTGGCGTTACCTGGAATGATGGGTGATACTGATAATTCACCTCAGGAATTTGACAAAGCCGAAGAAAAAGCAGTAAAAGCCATTCAAAAACATTCCATGTTAATTGCCCGTCAGGAACGCAATAATCAAATTGATGCTGCATATTTATTATTGGGGAAATCTCGTTATTATTCACAACGATTTGTGCCAGCCATTGAAGCTTTTAACTACATTTTAATAAATTACCCAGGCGCCGATTTAATTGATCAAACAAGAATTTGGCAAGCCAAAACAAATATTCGTTTACAAAACGAAGAAATGGCAATAGAATCTTTAAAGATATTATTAGAAAAAAAATCTTTAAAAAATGAAAATAGAGAAGATGCCAATACTGCAATGGCTATGGCATATTATAAAACCGATAGTTTAGAGCAAGTTATAAAGCATTTAAATTTGGCAGTTTTAACAAATTACAATAAAGAACAAACAGCACGTAATTTATTTATTTTAGGGCAACTTTATAGAGGTAAAAAAGAAATTGACTCTTCAAATATAGCTTTTCAAAAAATTGTTGATTTAAAAAAAGCCCCCTATAAATATGTAATTCGCGCACAAATTGAACAAGCAAAAAATATTACTAATAAGGTAGAATCAATGGCAATGGCCGAAAAACTTCAAAAGTTAATAAAAGACCGCTACAATCGCGACTATTTGGATGAATTGTATTTTAGACTTGCAGAAATAACAATTGAAGATGATGAAAATCTAGCGCTTGAATTTTATAAAATGAGTATTCAAACAAGTAATAACAATAATTTTCAAAAGGAATTAACATACGAATCTATTGGAAATATTTATTTTGATAAAGCTCAGTTTAGCACCGCAGGAGCCTATTACGATAGTGTTATGCAAATTTCAAAAGACGAAAACACAAAACGAATTCGTAGTTTAAAGAGAAAAAGAAACAATTTAGAAGAAGTTATTACCTACGAAAGTATTGCCAAAAGAAACGACAGTATTTTAAATGTTGTTGGTATGAGTAACGACGAACAACTTGCTTTTTTTACGGCTCATATTGAAAAATTAAAAGCTGAAGACAAAAGGAAAAAGGAACTAGAGCAAATTCAGCAAATAAATGCTGGTGCAAATATGTTTGGTTTAGGCAATAACCAATCGACTAAATCTGATGGAAAATGGTATTTTTACAACACTCAAGCATCTGGTTTTGGACAACAGGAGTTTAGAAATATATGGGGAAACAGACCTTTAGAAGACAATTGGCGCATTAGTGATAAAATGAGAATAACTACCGTTAATCCTAATACAATAATTGCAACCACAACTCAAGTAGACGAATCCCAAAAATACGATTTGCCATATTATTTTAAAACAGTTCCTTCAGATCCTGTAAAAATTGATAGTATTGCAGTTGAACGAAACGAGGCTTATTATAAATTAGGCCTTATTTATGAAGGTCAGTTTAAGGAAACAGAACTTGCTATTTCAAGATTAGAAAAACTGTTAACATTCAATCCTTCAGAAGAACTTTCACTTCCAGCCAAGTATCATTTATATAAAATGTACAATACTTTAAATAGCAACAAAGCATTGGCATATAAGAACGACATAATAACAAATTATGCCGAATCTAGATACGCAAAAATCATTTTAAATCCAACAGAAGCTATTGGTGAAGATGTGACTAGTATATCAGAAACTGAATATATTGAACTCTACCATGAGTATGAAGATGAAAAATTTGAAAGTGTAATTGAAAAATCAACAATTGCAATTGGCAAATATGAAGGGCAACAAATTGTACCTAAGTTTGAATTGTTAAAATCATATGCAATTGGAAAAAAAGATGGAATAATTGCATTTAAGGAAGCTTTAGAATTTATAGTTGCAAATTACCCAAATACTGAAGAAGGCAAAAAAGCGATGGAAGTATTACAAACTATTAATTCAAAAATATAAACCCCAAACAAAAACAGTATGTTATTAGACAAAAAAAACAACCCGCAAAAAGTTTTAGAAAGAAATGTAATAGGAAGTAACACTTCTATTATTGGAGATGTTATTTCTGAAGGGGATTTTAGAATCGACGGAAAAGTTGAGGGAACCATAAAAACGGCCGGACGTGTTGTAATAGGAAAATTAGGTATTGCAACAGGAAAAATTGAATGTGTAGATGCCGATATTGAAGGATCTTTTGTTGGAGAATTAAAGGTTGAGAATTTATTAACATTAAAATCTTCAGCAAAAATTTCAGGCGATGTTAAAACTGGTAAATTATCAGTTGAACCAAATGCTGAATTTAATGCAACGTGTGCAATGAAAAACTCAGTAAAAGAGTTAACCCATGGTCAATCCAAAAAAGAAAAATCAGCTTCATAAATATTTAGCACTTACAGGTGTAGCTTTTCAAATGGGTATTACTATTTATTTAGGTGCCTATTTTGGAAAAAAATTGGATGTACATTTTAATTCAAATAAAACATATACTTTAATATTAACACTTTTGGCATTATTAATCTCTTTATGGAGCGTATTGGCCCAGCTGAAAAAAATCAACGACAAATATGATGAATCAGGTAATTAATTTTTCTTTAAAATTAATTGTTATTTTGGGTGTTATTTTTGCAATTCATTTATTCATTTTAAACAAAATGTACCAGCCAATATTTAATAATTTTATTGTTGAATCGTACTTGGCAAATGCAATTCTAGCTATTTTTATTTATTGTACTTTATATTTTTTAAAAAAAAAATATTTAGATATGCTTGGCTTTATTTTTATGGCAGGAAGTTTTTTAAAATTTGGCATATATTTTATTTTTTTCTACCCACAATTTAAACTTGATGGTGAAATAATTAGATTAGAAGCAACATCATTTCTTATCCCATATTTAGTTAGTTTAATTATTGAAACTTATTTTCTTGTAAAACTATTAAATAATGAGGTTTAATGGTGTAAAAATGAATATGTTATAATCCAAAAAAAACTAAATAAAATATTTTTTAGTTTTTAATATAAAACCGTACATTTGCAAAATATTTTTAGGCACCACTACTAATTAAAGCTTTTATGTATAGAAATTACTTTTTTAAAATACTTGTGTTATTACTATTTGTAATAACCAATACAGTATCTGCACAAGAATTTACCGAAGAAAACAAACCTGAACAACAAGCTATTGAAGTTGAAATTAAAGAATATATCAATCATCACTTATTAGACTCTTACGATTTTAGTTTGTTTTCGTACACAAACGATGGTGGAGAACATGTTTACATTGGTGCGCCATTACCAGTTATTTTATGGGATGGCGGATTAAAAGTATTTTCGTCTGCTAAATTTCACCACGGTGAAACTGTAGCTGAAGTTGATGGTAATTACTATCAGGTTTTTCATAATAAAATTTACAAAACTGATGCACAGGGTACTATTACTTTAGATGATCATCAGCATCCAACAAACGCAAAACCGTTAGATTTTTCAATCACTAAAAACGTGATGGTAATTTTCTTAGTAGGTTTATTAATGTTCGTTATATTTAGCAGAATGGCTAAATCATATAAAAAGAACGGTTCAATGCCAAAAGGATTTGGACGCGTTTTAGAACCTTTGGTATTGTTTATAAGAGATGATATTGCCATTCCTAATATTGGTGAAAAGAAATACAAAAAATACATGAGTTATTTATTAACCGTATTTTTCTTTGTATGGATTATAAACTTATTAGGTTTAACACCACTTGGTGTAAATGTAACTAACAATATTGCGGTAACTTTTGCATTGGCATTAATTACCTATTTATTAACCACATTTACAGCTAATAAAAATTACTGGAAACATATTTTTTGGATGCCAGGAGTGCCAACTCCAATGAAAATTATTTTAGCACCTATAGAGTTGTTAGGAACAATTATCAAACCTTTTTCATTAATGATTCGTTTGTATGCAAACATTACTGCTGGTCACATTGTATTAATGAGTATTATTGGTTTGATGTTTATTTTCAAAAGCTGGATTGGAAGTCCTTTATCTTTTGGACTGGCTTTTGCATTGGCGCTTTTAGAATTATTGGTAGCAGCGCTACAAGCATATATTTTCACAATGTTATCGGCACTATACTTTGGTATGGCAGTTGAAGAACATGATGATCATCACTAAAATTGAATGTTTAATTAATTAATATATATATTATGACAGGTTTAAATTTCGTAGGAGCAGGTTTAATTGTAATCGGTGCTGGTTTAGGTATCGGTAGAATTGGTGGTTCAGCAATGGACGCTATTGCACGTCAACCAGAAGCTTCAGGAAAAATCCAAACAGCTATGCTTATTGCAGCTGCACTTATTGAAGGTATTGGATTTGCTGCTTTATTTGCAGCATAACAAAAGCAAACAAATAGCTGCAACGGTTGGTTGTAGCTATTGTTTTAACTATTAATTAAAAAATAAATATATAAAATAATGGATAAGTTAATAGAACAGTTTTCTTTAGGGTTGTTTGTTTGGCAATTAATTTTATTTGTAGGGTTAGTACTGCTTTTGAAAAAATTCGCTTGGGGACCAATATTAAATTCAGTTAATGAAAGAGAAGAAGGCATTAAAAATGCATTAGACGAAGCCGAAAATGCACGTAAAGAAATGCAAAACCTGAATGCCGACAATGCTCGAATTTTAAAAGAAGCACGTGCTGAGCGCGATGTACTTTTAAAAGAAGCACGTGAAATGAAAGAAAGCATTATAGCCGAAGCTAAAAACGAAGCTCAAATACAAGCCAACAAGGTAGTAGAGCAAGCACAAGCAACAATACAAGCAGAAAAACAAGCTGCAATTTCTGATTTAAAAAATCAAGTTGCTGAATTGTCTATTAGCATCGCTGAAAAAGTTGTGAGAGGTGAACTTTCAGACAAAAGCAAACAAGAGAAACTTGTTCAGGATATGTTAAAAGAAGTAACAATTAGCTAATAAAATAGAATGAGCGGATCTAGAGCGGCAGTGCGATATGCAAAAGCAGTATTAAGTTTTTCACTTGAACAAAACAAAGAAGTTGAAGTAAATACAGATATGTTGCTTGTTGTAAAAACAATCGACGAAAACAAAGATTTACAATTGTTGCTTAATAGCCCAGTTTTAAAATCGGAAATAAAAAAATCAGCTTTAAAAGAAATCTTTGCTTCTAAAATTTCAAGTTTATCAGTTGGATTAATAGATCTTTTAATTGATAACAAAAGATTGTCAATTTTAGAGGATGTAGCAAAAAAATACACCTTGCTTTTTGATGCGTTAAAAGGAATAGAAGTAGCTAAGGTTACAACAGCAGTTCCTTTAACAGAAGTATTAAACAAACAAGTTTTGTTAAAGGTAAAAGAAATTACTGGCAAAGAGGCAACTATTGAAAACATTATAAATCCTGATATTTTAGGTGGATTTATTTTGCGTATTGGCGATGTTCAATACGATGCAAGTATTGCAAATAAATTACAAGTATTAAGAAGACAATTTGAGAGCGAAAGTTTTAATTCAAAATTGTAAATCAAAAAATAAGTTTTAAAAAAAATAAAAAATGGCATCAATAAAACCAGCTGAAGTTTCAGCAATTTTAAAACAACAATTAGCAGGATTCAATGGAGCTGCTTCGTTAGACGAAGTAGGATCAGTACTTCAAGTAGGTGATGGTATTGCTCGTGTTTATGGTTTAGCAAACGCACAATATGGTGAGCTAGTTGAATTTGAAGATGGATTAGAAGGAATTGTATTGAACTTAGAAGAAGACAATGTAGGTGTTGTATTATTAGGTCATTCAAAAAACATCAAAGAAGGATCTACTGTAAAACGTACTGAAAGAATTGCTTCCCTAAAAGTTGGTGAAGGAATTGTTGGACGTGTTGTAAATACTTTAGGTCAGCCAATTGATGGTAAAGGCCCAATTCAAGGAGAAACTTTTGAAATGCCTTTAGAGCGTAAAGCACCAGGGGTTATTTTTCGTGAGCCTGTAACTGAGCCATTGCAAACAGGTATTAAAAGCTGTTGATGCTATGATTCCTGTTGGTAGAGGTCAGCGTGAGTTGATTATTGGTGACCGTCAAACAGGTAAATCTACCGTTGCTATTGATACAATTATCAATCAAAAAGAATTTTACGATGCAGGTGATCCAGTATATTGTATATATGTGGCTATTGGTCAAAAAGCTTCAACAGTTGCAGGTATTGCAAACTTATTTGAAGAAAAAGGTGCTATGGCTTATACTACTATTGTTGCTGCCAATGCATCTGACCCTGCGTCCAATGCAAGTATACGCTCCAATGGGTGGTGCTGCAATTGGTGAGTATTTTAGAGATACAGGTCGTCCTGCATTAATTGTTTATGATGATTTATCTAAACAAGCAGTTGCTTACCGTGAAGTATCATTATTATTACGTCGTCCACCAGGACGTGAGGCATATCCTGGTGACGTATTTTACTTACACTCTCGTTTATTAGAACGTGCTGCAAAAGTAATTAATGATGATACTATTGCTGCGCAAATGAATGATTTGCCAGACGCTTTACAAGGGAAAGTAAAAGGTGGTGGTTCATTAACTGCTTTACCAATTATTGAAACACAAGCGGGTGACGTTTCTGCATATATTCCAACAAACGTAATTTCAATTACTGATGGACAAATTTTCTTAGATGGAGATTTATTCAACTCAGGTGTACGTCCGGCTATTAACGTTGGTATTTCAGTATCTCGTGTGGGTGGTAATGCACAAATTAAATCAATGAAAAAAGTGGCTGGTACTTTAAAATTAGATCAGGCACAATACCGTGAATTAGAAGCATTTGCTAAGTTCGGTTCTGATTTAGATGCTGCAACATTAAATGTAATTGAAAAAGGAAAAAGAAACGTTGAAATTTTAAAACAAGCGCAGTCAGATCCGTTTACAGTTGAAGACCAAATTGCAATTATTTATGCAGGTTCTAAAAACTTATTAAGAGATGTTCCTGTTGAAAAAGTGAAAGAATTTGAAGCTGATTTTATTCAGTATTTAAATGCAAAACATAGAGATGCTTTAGATGCACTAAAAGCAGGAAAATTAACCGATGAGGTTATTGATGTTTTAACTAGTGCAGCTAAAGAAATTTCAGCTAATTACGCATAATCCCTCCTAACCTCCCCAAAAGGGAGGATTTAGGTACTATTAATATTAAAAATAAATAGTCCTTTCCTTTGGAAAGGATTTAGGATAGGAAAATGGCAAACTTAAAAGAAATACGTAACAGAATAGCATCTATTGGTTCAACCATGCAAATTACCAGCGCCATGAAAATGGTGTCGGCTGCAAAGTTGAAAAAAGCACAAGATGCAATTACTCAAATGCGTCCGTATGCCAATAAGTTGACAGAACTTTTAGAAAGTTTAAGCGCAACTTTAGAGGGTGATATGGAAAATGTTTTTTCTGAACAAAGAGAAGTTTCAAAAGTTTTAGTTGTGGCAATTACTTCAAACAGAGGTTTATGCGGTGGGTTTAATTCATCTGTAATTAAAGAAACTGTTAAAAACATTGAAGAAAATTACAAGGGAAAACAAGTTGATCTTTTAACCATTGGAAAAAAAGGACATGATATTTTAGTTAAAAAGCATAAAGTTATTGAAAAATATAACGAAATTTATGATGATTTAACGTTTGACAATGTTGCAATAATTGCCGAAAAATTGATGCAGTTATTTGCTGACGGAAATTATGATAAAGTTGAATTGGTATACAACCAATTTAAAAATGCAGCGACTCAAATTACAACTGTAGAACAATTTTTACCTATTAAGTTGGTTGAAAGCGCTTCAAATATAAATGTTGATTATATTTTTGAGCCTTCAAAAGCTGAAATTGTATTGCAATTAATACCTAAATCGTTAAAAACACAATTGTATAAAGCAATTAGAGATTCATTTGCTTCAGAGCATGGTGCACGTATGACTGCAATGCATAAAGCAACTGATAATGCAAAAGAATTACGTGACGATTTAAAATTAACATACAACAAAGCACGTCAGGCTGCCATTACCAATGAAATTTTAGAAATTGTTGGAGGAGCTGAAGCTTTGAATAATTAATATTATTCAATAAAAAAATATAAAATGAGTTTATCAATGTTGGTAAGCTCATTTTTAGTTTGGTACATACTTTGTTATATTTATTTAAAATTACAGAGATGAATAAATTTATAAGTATTGGAATGGTTGCAATTACAAGCGTTTTTTTAATGTGTTGCGGAAGTTCAAAAGCACCAAATAAATCAAGTTTACAAAACAATCCTCCATTTAAAGTAGTAGAAGCAACTTATTCAAAACAGTTTGATGAACAAACAGGAGTTAACAATATTATAATTCGTATTTCAATAAACAATCCTGAAATTTTGTTGGATACAGTTTATTTTAGAAATAATAGCTCAATATTAATACTTGATAAAAGTGATTCAAATTCGGCTTATGTTGGCAGTTTAGTTTTACCAAGAAAAAACCAAAACTTCAATTTAAATTTAGATTCAAAAAAGGAGTATGGAAATCAGGCTCCTGATATATCACGAAAAATCCCTTTTGAATTAAAAGAAAATGAAGCTATTGTTAGTTATTTACTTAAAAATAAGAGGACTTATTTCAAAATTTCAAATTTTATTGAAGTTTCTAAAAAGTAAAAACAATTATAACGAGCAGTAAATAAACGAGTTAAATAAAAATATTTTAAAAATTTGGTTTTGGCATAGAAATTGAATTTTAACAATTATAACCAAAACCTTACAAGTATGAGAAATCTAAAATTACTTTTTATAACTTTAATATTTACGGCTTCGTTTTCATCTTGTTCAGATTCCAACGAGCAACCATATTATCCAACACTTGAAGAGGTGGTTACCAAATACGATTTATGGTATATAGATTATAATAGAACTGAAGGTGTTGGTGATGTTCCTTTTTTATCAAAAGCATTCACAATTTCATTTATCAATGGTAAAGTATTTGCAAACAACAATATTGTTGGAATTGGATTTACAGGAAACGGCTACGGAATTCAAATTGGGAATTATGACACTTACAAAGGATTTTTAGAAGTTGATCATATTTTAGATGGATATTACGATTTTGATGTGATTGAAATTTCTCCAACAAGTTTAAAATTGGTAGATAATTACAACAAAGTAACTTATTATTTAGACGGATATTACAAAAACACTTTTGATTTTGATCAAATATTTTATGATAATATCGAATACTTTTTGCAAGAATATAAAGCTTGGGAGAAGTTTGCTGTAATAGGAGGTGTTGAAAATGTTTTTGATTACGAGAATTTTTTAAGATTTACACCTGAAAATTTAACAACTTTTTATTCTTCTCAAGATGAAGTTGGCACAAATATTGACAATATATTTTGGGACTATGCAGGAGATTATGAAGTTTTTAATGTTGAAGGTATTAACAATTTAAAATATTTAACATTAAATTATGGTTCTGGAGATATTGAAGAGTTCGATTTAACCGTTATAGATGATGAAACAATTAGTTTATATCACATAACATCTAAAACAACTTATGAATTTATAGGTAAAGGCTTTATACAATATTTAAAGCCTGATGGTAAAAAAGAAGATGTAAGGAACGATGGTAGAAAACGAACTAAAGTAAATAGAAGGACAGTAGATAATAAAAGAAATTTAAAATAAAGTTTGGTTAGTTGATTTTTGGTTGGTTATTTTATAACCAATCAACGAAAACCACTCCTTGGTCGGAGTGGTTTTTTTGTATCTTTATAACTGTAAATTAAAACAAGATGAATACAAAAACGGCCCTTATTACTGGTGCAACATCAGGTATTGGAAAAGCTACTGCAGAAATATTTGCAAAAAATAACATAAATTTAATTCTTTGCGGAAGACGTAATGATAGGTTAATTCAATTAAAAAAGGAATTAAGCAAATTAACCGATGTAACAACATTACAGTTTGATGTAAGTAAAAAGAAAGAAGTGTTTAAAGCAATTAATAATTTACCTGTGGCATTTCAGCACGTAGATATTTTAATAAACAATGCCGGAAATGCACATGGGTTAAGCTCAATTCAAGAAGGAAGTATTGATGACTGGGATGCTATGTTAGATATTAACGTAAAAGGATTGCTCTATGTTTCAAAAGCCATATTGCCTCAAATGGTTGAAAGAAATAATGGTTTTGTAGTAAATATTGGCTCTATTGCGGGTAAAGAAGTATATTCGAATGGAAATGTATATTGCGCATCAAAACATGCCGTAAACGCTTTAAATAAAGCAATGCGCATTGATTTAAACAAACACAACATCCGGGTTTCCGCAATTCATCCTGGTGCCGTTGAAACAGAGTTTTCAGAAGTCCGATTTAAAGGTGATAAAGAAAAAGCCAAAAATGTTTATAAAGGGTTTGATGCATTGCAAGCTCAAGATATTGCTGAAATAATTTATTTTGTTGTTAGCAGACCATTGCATGTAAATATTGAAGATTTAATAGTATACCCAACGGCACAGGCTAGTGCCACAATTTTGCATAAAGAATTTTAAATAAGTATGATTAACAAGCGTCTTTTAGTTAAAAATTTACTGGCTTATAATGATGAAAATAGTTTTTTTGATAAAAAGCAAAAAATTTCACTAGATACAAAAGAAGGAAAAGCTAAATTTTTAAAAGTTGTTTGTGCTTTGTCTAATTCAAATCCTGAAAACAATTCGTATATAGTAATTGGTGTTGAAGATCAAACCAATAGCCTTGTTGGCGTCGATTTTTTTGATGACAGTAAAATTCAGAATTTAATAAATGCTTATTTTCAAAATCCACCAAAAATTCAATATGAAAACATTCCGTTTCCTACACTTCAAAAACATAAAGTAATAGGTTTGGTAACCATACATAAATTAGGTGAAGTTACCTCACTAAAAAAGGGAATTTGGAAATATGTAAAAGGTAAAATTTTCTTCAGAAGGGGAAGTAATTCAATGTCTACTTTAGGCAAATTCGAATTAAAAAGCACCAATAAAAAGCTTGTTGAAGCCATTGAAAAAAATGCGAGTAACAATATAGAAATGACTTTAGATGGTGTTTTTGAATTTATGAAACAACATAAGTCAGAATACAATCCAACGTATAAAGTTTTTAATGAGCAATTTGTATTGTGCTGGGCGGGGAAAAAGAAACAAGTAGGTGGTAAAACATTTTATTCTCGGGTTGATATTGAATTGATAAACGAACAGGTTCGGCTATTTTATTCTGCTTTAGATGAAGTTAAAATTGAATTTAACCAAACGTCTTTTCGAATAACCGAATATGTTTTTATAAAAATTAAAGAGCATTTTGATTACTATCCACTCGAAAAAACGGTTTTTCATTTTAAAGAAAATGGCAAACTAGATATTGCCACTGAGCTTTTATTTCAGCCACCAAAATTCGATAAATATATATTACACCATATTTTTAATAATTGTAATGCCATACTCAATAAAATAAAAAAGAATATACCACTAACTGAAAATGAAGAGATAGATTTACAGGAACTTCCAACAAATTATATGATTTGTGTTTTGAATGATCTTCCAAATGCTTATTCTAAATTATTGGAAACGAAAGATTATTTAAGAAATTTAGAAAATAAATCAACTTACATAAAATACAAAGAAGCAGTAAGAGTGCTGAGAAAAGTAAAATATGAATAATATGTACTTTTTAATTTAAACTTTTATGCAATTACATCGTGAACCATTGCATGATTTCCATTGTTCCATTCGGTTAAAATATCAGTTGCTACGGAAGCCCCACTTCCTGCTGCAATTGCAAACTGACTTCTCCAACCAGCAATAACACCTGCAACATAAATACCTTTTGTTACCAAATGATTGCTGTTTTTAAGCATTATTTTTTCTTTTTCAACAGGCATATTTGTGTGAACCTGAACATACTGATTTAAACCTTCTATATTAAATAAATTTGAAGGTGTAACAGCCACCACAATATTTTTAGCGCTATAAGTGTTTTTATTTGTAATTACCGTAATACTATTTTTTTCCTGCTTTATTTCAACAACTTTTTCATTTGGTATTTGTAAAACGTGTGGATATAATTCAGAAAGTTGAATTGTACCTTCAGTGAGTATATTAACACCTTTGGTTCCTTTTTTAAAACCTAAAACATTGTTTAATTCTGCAGTTTGAAGCGCAGAATTTTTTTGGTGAGTAAAAATGCCAATTTTTTTATCATTTGCAAATGGCTTTTTATAGGCAGATCCTAAAATTAAGGCGCATGATAAACCAGCTGCACCTCCGCCAATAATTAATACATCAAAAGAACTCATTTTTTATAAATTAGTTATGAAACAATCCTTGAATATTTGAAGTAAACAGTTTTACTGCGATAGCTAATAATACAACACCAAATATTTTTCGTAAAATATTAATGCCATTTTTACCTATTAACCGTTCAATTTTAGATGAAGTTTTTAAAACAATGTACATAAAAATAACATTGATTATAATTGCAATAACAATATTAACTGTTGCATATTCAGCCCTTAGAGATAAAATGGTTGTTAAACTACCAGGACCAGCAATTAGTGGAAAAGCCAATGGGAAAACCGAAGCTGTTTTAGGACTTGTATCTTCTTCTTTGTATAATGATATGCCTAAAATCATTTCTAAGGCTAAAAAAAACAAGATGAATGAACCTGCTACGGCAAATGAATTAACATCAATACCAATTAAATTTAATATACTTTTTCCTAAAAATAAGAAAGCAATCATAATTAATCCTGCAACAATTGAAGCTCTTTCAGAATGAATATGACCTACTTTGGCTCTTAAATCAATAATTATAGGAATATTTCCAATAATGTCAATTACAGCAAATAACACCATTACAGCGGTAAATATTTCTTTAAAATTTATTTCCATTATTGTTTTTTTAAGTGATTGTAAAATTAGCCAATCAACAATTAATTTTTATCAAAAGTACTATAAAAAAATAGTTTAATTTTGCAGCATGTTTCAATTAGGAAAAACCATAGTTTCAGAAGATATTATAGAAAAGGAATTTGTCTGTAATTTATCGGCCTGTAAAGGCAAATGTTGTATTGATGGAGAAGCGGGAGCTCCGTTAGAAGAAAAGGAACTTCAAATATTAATGGATATTTATCCAAAAGTAAAACCGTTTTTAAGACCTGAAGGAATTGCTGCAATTGAAGATCAAGGACTTTTTATTACAAATGAAGGTGATTTTGAAACACCTTTAATTGATGAAAAAGATTGTGCGTATGTAATTTTTGATGAAAAAAATACAGCAAAATGCGGCATTGAGGAAGCTTATAATCAAGGAAAAATTAAGTGGAAAAAGCCAATCTCTTGTCATTTATACCCTATTCGTATTATGGATTACAGCGAATTTTCAGCAGTGAATTACCATAAATGGCCCATATGTGATGATGCCTGTGCCTTGGGAAGTGCATTACAAGTTCCGGTTTATAAATTTGTGAAAGAAGCTTTAATTAGAAAGTTTGGAAAAAACTGGTATGCTGAACTTGAAAAAGTAGCAGAAAACTACAAACCATAAAATCAAACCCTAAAATAAAATATAGTTTTAGTCGACTAAATTTTGGAACATAAAACTAATTTTTGTTTCAAAATGAAAACATTTTTTTAGTGAAAAACATTATCCTTATAGTAACAACTTGTTAACATTAAATTAACATTAAGTTTGGAGATTTGCAGTGACTAAAATTAAATATATTATTATGAGTTTAAAAAACACACTACTTGTGTTATTTGCATTTACATGCATATCAGTAAGTGCGCAAGAAACAATTGGCCCAAAATTCGGAAAGGGAATCTTCAATATAGTTGGTCAAGATAGCACTTGGTCAATGAAAATTGGTGCGAGAATGCAATTTTTAGGTTCTGCTGTTTGGCAAGAAGGTGAATCAGGCGACGTTAATTTTTTAGTACGTAGAGCGCGATTAAAATTTGACGGTTATGCATTCACTCCAAAATTAAAGTACAAGCTTGAGTTGGGATTGTCTAACAGAGATATGGCTGGTTCTAATTTACAAACGGCTTATGCTCCTAATATGATTTTAGACGCCGTTATGAAATATAGTTTTGCCAAAAACTTAGAATTTTGGTTCGGTCAAACTAAACTACCAGGAAACAGAGAACGTGTAATTTCTTCAGCTAACATGCAAATGGTAGATCGTTCTATTCTGAATTCTAATTTCAATATAGACAGAGATTTAGGTATACAATTAAGACACAATTTCAACCTTACTGATCAATTTGTGGTAAGAGAAGTTTTAGCAATTTCACAAGGTGAAGGACGTAACGTAGCTACAGGAAACTTAGGTGGACTTCAATATACAGGTAGACTTGAGTTTTTACCAATGGGTAATTTTGAGGGTAATGGAGATTACTCTGGGTCTGATTTAAAAAGAGAATCAAAACCAAAGTTAGCTATAGGGGCAACATATAACTTTAATAACGATGCTGTTAAAACAAGAGGAAACCTTGGTTCTTATATGGTGTCTGATATTGGTTTTTACGAAACCAATATTACTGATGTTTTTGTTGATGCAATGTTTAAATACAATGGTATTAGTTTTATGGCTGAATATGCAAACAGAGACGCAAAAGATCCAATTGCTAAAAATTCAGATGGAACAGAAACTGGTGATGTTGTTAGAGTTGGTCACGGTTTAAATTTTCAAGGAGGTTACTTATTTAAAGATAATTGGGAAGTGTCAGGAAGATATTCTAATGTAACGTTAGATGAAAGTGTTACAGGGATAATTCCAGACAATCAATACACCTTAGGACTTTCAAAATACATTGTTGGTCATGCCTTAAAAGTACAAACAGATGTTACTTTTATTGATTTAGTTGATAAATCAGATGTAGTAATGTGGAGATTGCAATTTGATATTCATTTCTAAGAATTATAGATAGTAAAAAGGGTAAATATATTTTGTTTCCTTTTTACTTATTTACAAATAATATAATTTTAAATTACGCAATCTTCATTTTCAATTAACACTAACTTAACAACAAATATGTTCCTTTGCAATACAAATTTTAAGACTAAAACTATCATGAAAAAAATAGCAATTATTATGTCACTTGCATTATTAATAAGTGCCTGTGGAAACAAAAAAGAACAAAAAGAAAATACTGATAACGAAACTGTGCAATTAGAAGGCACAATTAGTGTTGATGGCTCAAGTACTGTTTTTCCAATTACTGAAGCAGTTGCTGAAGAATTTAGAGCTGTTCAACCAAATGTAAAAGTTACCATTGGTGTATCTGGAACTGGTGGTGGATTTCAAAAATTCTCTAGAGGTGAAACAAATCTTTCAAACGCTTCTCGTCCAATAAAAGACAAAGAAAAAGAAGCCTGTGCTGAAAATAACATCACATATTTAGAATTAGAAGTAGCTTATGACGGTTTAGCGGTTTTAGTAAACCCTGAAAATACTTGGGTAGACAGCTTTACTGTTGAAGAATTAAAGAAAATATGGGAACCAGCAGCACAAGGTGTAATAATGAAATGGAACCAAATTAGACCGGAATGGCCAAATGAAGAAATTCATTTATTCGGACCAGGAGTAGCTTCTGGAACTTACGATTATTTCACGGAAGCAATTGTTGGTAAAAGTGGCTCTAGTAGAGGTGATTTTACTGCTAGTGAAGATGATCACGTTTTGGTTCAGGGAATTGCAGGAGATAAATTTTCTTTAGGCTTTTTTGGATTGGCTTATTACGCAGAAAATAAAGATAAACTTACATTAATTGGTGTTCACAATGGTGAAACAGTGGTAAAACCATCATTAGAAACTGTGCGTGATGGAAGCTATAGTCCATTATCTAGACCCTTATTTGTTTATGTAAATAGCACATCGGTTAAGCATCCTGAAGTTATAGAATTTGTAAATTTTTATATAGACAATGCTGGAGATTTAGCAGAAGATGTTGGTTACATTCCTTTACCTGTTGAACTTTACGCACAACAAAAAGAACTTTTCAAAACTTTTGTTGAAAGCAATAAATAGTGAAAAAGAAAAAAGTTTAGGAAAATCAGTTGTCTTTTTTTGACAACTGATTTCCTTGTTTAAAAAATTATTTGATGCGTAAAATAAAAGAATATGTAATTGAAAAATCACTTTTATCAAGTGCTTTAGTTACTATTGCAGTTACTTTTGGAATTATTTCTGTTCTGGCGGTTGAAGCTTTTCAGTTTTTTAGTGAAGTTTCTATCATTGACTTTCTTACAGATTCACAATGGACTCCATTGTTTACCGATAAACATTATGGAATACTACCCTTACTTGTCAGGTACCTTATTAACTTCATTAATAGCAATTTTGGTTGCGCTTCCTGTTGGATTGTCTATCAGCATTTATTTAAGTGAATATGCTCCAAGAAGTTTTAGAAAAACCATAAAACCTTTACTAGAATTATTAGCAGCAATGCCAACAGTTGTGTATGGCTTTTTTGCTTTAATTGTAGTTACACCATTTTTACAACAGTTTATACCAAACTTGTCAGGTTTTAACTCACTTTCAGCAGGTATTGTTATGGGAATTATGATAATTCCTTTCATTTCTTCATTAAGTGAAGACGCTTTACATGCAGTTCCAAAAGCTTTAAGAGAAGCTTCATATGGAATGGGTGCAACAAAATTACAAACAGCTTTTAAGGTGGTGGTTCCAGCCGCATCTTCAGGAATTATTGTTTCTATAATTTTAGCTATTTCTAGAGCTATTGGTGAAACTATGATTGTTGCTATTGCTGCTGGTCAACAACCTCGATTAACTTTGACCCAACTGTTCCTGTTGAAACAATTACAGCATATATTGTTCAGGTAAGTTTAGGTGATGTTCAACATGGTTCTGTAGAATACAGAACTATTTTTGCTGCTGGTATTACATTGTTTGTATTCACATTTTTATTGAATACTCTATCAGTTATCGCATTACGAAAAAAATACCAGGCAAAAATATGAATAGTATTCAAAAAAATAGATTGAAAGATCAGGCATTTAAATACTGGGGAATTGCTTGTACGCTTTTTGCCTTAATTTTATTGGTGATTTTTATTGGAGATATTTTCATTGATGGTATCCAAAGAATTGATTGGGCTTTTATCACAGATTTACCTTCCAGAAAAGCTGAAAAATCAGGTATTTACACAGCGCTTATGGGAAGTATCTGGATTTTATTATTAACTACTATTATAGCTTTTCCAATAGGAGTTGCTGCCGGTGTTTATTTAGAAGAATACAGTAAAAAAAATAAACTTTCAGCATTGTTAGAAATCAATATTTCAAACTTGGCAGGTGTACCATCAATTATTTATGGTTTGTTAGGCTTAGAAGTTTTTGTTCGCATAATGGGGTTAGGAGCCAGTGTTTTGGCAGGTGCATTAACATTGTCTTTATTAATCCTTCCAATTGTAATTGTGGCAACCAGAGAAGCTATAAAAGCAGTTCCAGATTCAATTAGAGACGCTTCCTATGCTTTAGGAGCTTCAAAATGGCAAACAATTTGGAACCAAATATTACCAGCTTCAGGTGGTGGAATTTTAACTGGAGTAATTTTAGCGCTTTCAAGAGCTGTTGGCGAAACCGCACCATTAATTGTTGTGGGTGCCCTGGCATATGTGCCTTTTGCCCCTTCTAATCCACTGGATGAATTTTCGGTTTTGCCAATTCAAATATTCAATTGGATATCAAGACCGCAACACGGATTTATTGAAAATGCTGCTGCTGCAATTATTATTTTATTATTTATTACCTTCGTAATGAATGGAATCGCGGTTTATTTTAGAAATAGATGGCAAAAGAAATTGAAATAAAAATGGAAAATACAATTCAGAAAAAAATATTACATTGAACACTGCAATTATTGAAGATGAAAACCATGCAGCGCGTATAGAAGCAAAAGACATTAAGGTTTGGTACGATGATTTTAAGGCTATCAAAGGTATTAGTATGAAAATTAAACCAAATACTGTTACCGCTTTTATTGGGCCTTCTGGTTGCGGAAAATCTACATTTCTTCGTTTATTTAATAGAATGAATGATTATGTAGAAGGTTTTAAAATGGAAGGGAAAATAAAGTTAGAAGGAAGCAATATCTACGGAAAAAAGATTTTGGTTGAAGAACTAAGAAAAGAAGTAGGTATGGTATTTCAAAAACCAAATCCGTTTCCAAAATCAATTTTTGAAAATGTTGCTTACGGACTTAAAATACAAGGTATTAATGATAAAAAATTTATCAATGCTCGTGTTGAAAAGGCTTTAAAACAAGCCGATCTTTGGGATGAAGTTAAGGACAATTTAAAAAAATCGGCTTTGGCATTGTCAGGCGGACAGCAGCAACGTTTGTGTATTGCCCGAACTTTAGCTGTTGAACCATCAATTATTTTAATGGATGAGCCAACTTCAGCTTTAGATCCAATTTCAACAGCAAAAATTGAAGATCTAATCTTCGAATTAAAAGAAAAATATACCATTATTGTTGTAACTCACAATATGCAACAAGCAAGTAGAATTAGTGATTATACCGCTTTTTTCTATTTAGGTGAATTAATTGAATACAATAAAACAAGAACTATTTTTACAAAACCTGAAAAAAAACAAACCGAAAATTATATTACGGGTCGTTTCGGATAAAAAAATAAAATTTATGGTAATAAGTGCAGAACAACAACGCGCCCTTTTAAACCAATCGGGACTTGAAATGTTAAATTTATGTATTTCACAAATTGAAAAAGCTACAGAGGCTTTTTTAACTCATGATACCGATTTGGCTGAAGAAGTAATGAATGCTGAAACTCGTGTAAATGCATTGGATTTAAAAATTGAAAACGATTGTGAAAAGTTTCTAGCATTATACAATCCAGTAGCAATTGACTTGCGTTTTATCATGGCAATTCTAAAAATTAATTTTGACTTGGAACGCATTGCCGATCACGCTTATGGTATTTCAAAATATACCATTGAACAAGATAAAAAAATAGACCCTCGTTTATTTGAAGCTTTGAAATTTGATAAAATTTACGAAACTATTATATCAATGTTTGAGGATATTTCTACTGCATACGAGTCAAAGGATGCTTCTTTTGCAAGAAAAGTTTTTAAAAAGGATAAAATTCTCGATAAAATTAATGCTGGTTCCTTTGCAATTATTGAAGAGGAAATAAAAAAAGACATTTCAATAATAGATCAAACGCTGCTTCTATTCGCAATAGTAAAAAAGTTTGAAAGAGTAGGCGATTTAATAAAAAATATTGCTGAAGAAATTATTTTTTACATAGATGCTGAAGTTTTAAAACATAAAAAGAAGAAGTAATATTAATAACTGAGAAATGAGTGCTAAAGGCACTCATTTTTTGTTTTATAGAAAACAAAATTACCAAATTTAATGTACTTTTGAATCCAATAAACCAACCTTAATATTTTATAAATACAATTTATGGAAAATATTTACTTATTTATGATTATAGCCTTAGGCTTTTTGGCAATTGCCGATTTAGTTGTAGGGGTTAGTAACGATGCTGTAAACTTCTTAAATTCGGCTATAGGCTCTAAAGCAATTTCAATGAAAACCATTTTAATAGTGGCAAGTATTGGTGTAGCTTTTGGTGCTATTTTTTCAAGTGGAATGATGGAAGTAGCAAGAAAAGGTATCTTCAATCCTGAGATGTTAATGTTTAGTGACATTATGATTATTTTTATGGCGGTAATGATTACCGACATTCTTTTACTCGATTTCTTTAACACCATTGGAATGCCAACATCAACAACAGTTTCAATTGTTTTTGAATTATTAGGTGCTGCTGTTGCCGTTGCTTTAATTAAAATTGGTGCTGAAAACGGTAACTTTTCAGATGTTGTAAATTATATAAACACAACTAAAGCTACTGAAATTATTGTAGGTATTTTATTGTCAGTTGTGATTGCTTTTACTGTTGGAGCTTTGGTACAATACATTGCGCGATTGCTGCTGTCATTTAAATTTGAAGAAAAAGCAAATTGGGTAGGCGCCCTATTTGGAGGTGTTGCTTTAACAGGGATTATGTATTTTATTTTATTAAAAGGTATTAAGGATACCAGCTTTGCAGGAGAAAATTATGATGTTTTAAACGGATTGACAATTAGTAAATTTTTAGAAAAATTTGTTTCATTAATTGTACTTGTCAATTTTACAATATGGTTTTTGGTTTCATATTTATTGACAACTGTATTTAAAGTAAATATTTATAAAATAATTATCATTGCCGGTACTTTTGGTTTAGCACTTGCTTTTGCAGGTAACGATTTGGTTAATTTTATTGGGGTGCCAATTGCAGCATATCAGTCATACGAGGCTTGGGTACTATCAGGTGTAGCTCCAGATCAATTTGGAATGGCGTTTTTAGCCGACAAAGTTCCAACGCCAACCGTTTTATTGTTTATTTCAGGAATTGTAATGGTATTAACTTTATGGTTTTCTAAAAAAGCAAGATATGTAACCCAAACTGAAATAAACTTATCTAGAGAAGGTTCTTCTCAGGAACGGTTTGAGCCAAATTATTTATCGAGATCTTTGGTGCGTAGTTCAAAAGCAATTTCAAAATACTTTTTATTAAAAATGCCTCAACCTGTTTTGGATAGAATTGATAAACAGTTTGAAAAACCCAATCTTCACTTAGATTCCAAAAAAGCAAAGGAAATGCCGGCTTTTGATTATGTGCGAGCTGCGGTAAATTTAATGGTTGCAAGTGTGTTAATTTCAATTGCCACATCATACAAACTCCCTTTATCAACAACCTATGTAACATTTATGGTGGCAATGGGTTCATCTTTAGCAGATAGGGCTTGGGGAAGTGAAAGTGCTGTTTACAGAGTAGCCGGTGTTTTAAATGTAATTGGCGGTTGGTTTTTTACTGCAATAATAGCATTTTTAGCTGCTGCCTTGGTTGCATATCTAATTTATATTGGTGGAACTACAATGATTGTTGTTCTTTTAGTAATCGCAGTATTGCTAATCATTAGAAATTCTTTGGTATATCTTAAAAAATCTAAGGTTGTTATTGAAGAAGATAGTTTAACCCATACCGAAAGTGTTTCAACAGTAGGTGTTGTTGAAGAAAGTGGTAAAAACATAGCAAAAGTTTTTAAAAGAGTGAACAAAATAAATGAAAATGCTATTGAAGGATTAATAAAAGAAGATATTTCAATTCTTAAAAAAGCTAAGAAATCAGTTCAAAAACTTGAAAATGAAATTGAGGATTTACAAAACAATACATTTTATTTTATTAAGAATTTACAAGAATCTTCTATAGATGCTAGTACGTTTTATATTAATGTAATTGGAGAATTACAAGACATTACACAGTCTGTTGGGTTTATTGCAAAAATAACACACAAACATGTGCATAATACACATCAGAGTTTAAAGAAAAATCAGGCGAAGGAACTAAAAGAAATTCAATTAAAATTAGCCGATATATGTAAAAAAGTGAGTGCTCTTTTTGATGCGGCAGCATTTAAGGAAATTCCGGCTTTAAACGATGAAATTAGTATATTATTAAAAGAAGTAGCTATTTGTGCTCAAAAACAGGTTGAGCGCACTAGAACAACGGAATCTAGCCCTAAAAATGCAACGCTTTATTTTAATATTTTATTAGAAATTGAAGATATGTTGAAATCGACTAAAAATTTATTAGAATTAAATGTTCAATAGATTTAACTGATTTTTTATTCATAAAAAGGGTGCTGAAAATATTAATTTACCAGCACCCTTTATATTTTTATAACACAATTATTTTTTAATCTCTACAGGTTCATCGGAAATAACACTATTATCAAATAAATCATCTTTATCGTCATACAATATTTCAGCAACTTCTATTAATTTTTTAACCACATCATTCACGTAAGCATAATCATTAAATAATGAAGAGGCCATTTCGGTTGTAATTAGGTCTTTTCTTATTAATTTATCAATTGATTTGTTACTTTGTTTAATATTTTCTTTTGCTTCTTTTTTTAATTCAGATAACTCTGTTGCGTATTTTTCGTCATCTTGAGTTCTAAACAAATAAATAACGCGCAAGACTTTAATCACTTTTTTTCTAAACTCATTATATTCAGCAATCAGATATTTATTGTCTTGATTTAGAGCATACGACACATTTTTATTTATTTCTCTAACATCTTTAATAATCTCCACCATTTTTCGATTGGCCAATTTTATATCGTTGATTTTATTGTTCAATTTTTCAGTAAGTTCAAGATTTTTTTGTGCAGTTGAAGCATATTTTAAAATTTCTCCATAAATAGATTTTACTTTTTTGTAGTATAAATCATTTACATCAACCTGCATATCTTTCTTTGATTTTTTAATAATATCTTTAATTTTTGCTTCTGATTTTATGTCATCTCTATGAATGTTTAAACCGTGAGAAACAATTTCAAAAATGGCATTTTTATATAGATATTTGGATTCTTCATTTAAAGCGTGAATTGTTGCACTTGGAAATTTCAAAACTGCAAGATTCAAATATTTAGGTTCATCAACATCTTTTATGGCTTTTTCTTTCAAATATTTTACCAAGAAATTTTCAAGCTTTTTAATAAAAGGAATCATTATTAAAACACCTAAAACATTAAAGATGGTATGAAATAAAGATAATTTTAAGGTGAAATCTGTTTCCAAAATCCCTATTAAATGAGCTAAATAATTTACTAAATTGGCCAATGGAGTTAATAAACCAATTGCTACAAGAGCAGTGGCAATATTAAATATTACATGGGCTGCCGCCAATCTTTTTCCGGCAATGTTTGCACTTATTGCACCCAAAATAGCTGTTATGGTTGTACCAATATTTGCGCCAATAGCTAATGCTAAGGCGTTTTCATACTCTATTTGCCCTGCAGATAAGGCTGTTAAAACCAAGGCCATTGTAGCGGCGCTAGATTGTAATATGGTGGTTAAAACAATTCCCAAACCGGTATAAACAAGAACTCCTAAAAAGCCTTTTATAGCATATTGTGTTAAATTGATACTTTCACTAAAAACATCAAAGCCCTCTTTCATAAAATGAATACCCAGAAAGAAAAACCCCAAACCTGCCAAAATATTTCCTAAACCTTTAAAGGCTTGTTTTTTTTGAAACGAAAAAATAAGGCCGAAAACCAACATTGGCATGGCTAATGTTGCAATGTTAATTTTAAGTCCAAATGCTGAAATTAACCAAGCTGTTGCTGTTGATCCAATATTTGCTCCAAAAATTAACCCAAGTCCGCCAGATAAATTAATTAAACCGGCACTTATAAATGAAATGGTAATGACTGAAACTAATGAACTGGAATTTAAAATTGCCGTAACAATAGCTCCAACGGTAATACTTTTATATAACTTGTTGGTTACTTTTTTTAAAATATTTTTCAAAAACCCTTTTGTAAATACCTTAAAACCTTCTTCGAGCATTATCATACCAAAAAGTAAAATAGCAATGCCCGCGCCTATGGTTTTAAAATTAGGATTTAAGAATAAGACAAACCCTAATAATATCAAAAAAAATAAAAATGAAATTCGTTTAAACATACAATCAGCCTATAGAATTGTAAACTTAGCTATAATTAATCAAAATAAAAAAAGCCCTTATTTTAAAAAAAGAGCTTATGTTTTAATAATGAATAATGTTTTTATTTTTTCTCTAAAATATAAAAGTCATGAAATAATTGCAACAAACTCATAAGGGCTGAAATTAAATCTTTAGTTTCTAATAAGATTCCAAAATATAATGTGCTGTTTTTTGGACTCGATTCTTCTGTTCTAATTCTTGAAATTTGTTTATCAATAGATTCAGAAACGTGATCAAATATTTCTTGTTTTGCATCAATAATATTGGAAAGATTATGGAATGATTTTTCATTAAAATCTTTTTCAATTTTATTGAATAAAATTTGAAGTTTATCATTAATTGAATTTAAATCGCTAATTGAAGAGGGTTTTAAGTGCTTGTGATTGTTATTTACGTGTTTATAACTTGTAGTTGAAATAAATTCAATAGACTGTGTTACGTCTTGTAAATAACCTAAAATTAAGATATAAAATCTACTCGCTTTTACTGAACTTTCGTCGAGAGATTTAATAAAGTAAAAGGCTTCTTCTTTTAGTTCATTTACTTCTTTATTTAATTTTTTAACATGTTTTTCGGTTTTAGAAAGCTTATTTAAATCGTGAGTTGCTAAATCATTTACAACATTCGTGAATAACTTATTTACACGTTTTACTACTTCAGAAATATGGGCTGAACTTTCATTTACAACTTCATTAATTGTAATAAGCTCTTCGCGTTCCATATAGCGTTTTTCACTTTTTTCTTTTGCTTTTCGGGTATGTCTAACTGAACTTCTTCCTATTAAAAATAACACAATAATTAATAAAATTGCTACAGAAACTATTTCTCCTAAATATATAATGTAAGCTAAAATTGCAGCCACAATAAATGCAGAAATTGCCGTTAAAAACCAACCTCCAATTACGTTAAAAACTCCGGCTACTCTATATACTGCACTTTCTCTTCCCCAGGCTCTGTCGGCTAATGAAGTACCCATTGCAACCATAAATGTAACATATGTTGTTGATAATGGAAGTTTTAATGACGTTCCTATTGAAATTAAAATTCCGGCAACAAATAAATTTACCGAAGCCCTTACTAAATCAAAAGCAGGCAATTCATATGTTTTATCTTTAGGAAGCTTAATTACAGGTTTTTGAAATTTAGCATCTACCCATTTTAAAGTTCTTTTAGGGATGATTTTTGAAAGACTTTGGCTAAAAACTATAGCACCTCTTACTACTGTTCTTGAAACAACATTTGGTTGAAACTTCTCGTGTCCATCACCCTGTCTAGATAAATTGATTCCAGTTTCAATAACTGTTTTAGCTTTTTTGGAAAACCAAAGTGTAACCACCATTATTAAACCAGCTATTAATAACAACCAAGGATTTGAAGGAACTTTTTGGGCTAAAACTCCCATTGAAAATTCATTTGCTGCCACACCCGACGCATGCCATTCTTGATATGAATTCCAAGCTGCAATGGGTACCCCAATAAAGTTTACCAAATCGTTTCCAGCAAATGCCATTGCCAATGAAAAGGTACCTATTACAATAATAACCTTTAAAATATTCAGCTTAAAAAGTTGAATTAATAAAAAAGATAATAATGTCCAAAAAACAAAGCCATAACTTATAATTTCATAGGTTTTCCCTTCAATTAAATGTTTAATATCACTATAAAATGGTGTTCCACTTAAACCTTTCACAAAAATAAAATAGGTAATTGAAGTAATTGCAAAACCGCCAAATAAGGCATTTACATAATTTTTTCTTTTTTCAAAATGAAAAGAATATAACATTCGAGAGATAAATTGCACCAGAGCACCTATTGAAAAAGCAATAAATACGGAGAGTAAAATACCAGAAATAATGAGCAAGGCTTTTTCCGAATTTATATATTTTCCTAAACTAGAAATAGTTTCACTATCAGTGTTTGAAATTTTTATTAATGCCATTGCAACGGCTGCTCCCAACAATTCAAATACAATAGAAACTGTTGTTGAGGTAGGCATTCCTAAAGAGTTGAAAACATCGAGTAGTAAAATATCTGTTATCATTACTGCCATAAAAATGAACATTATTTCATTGAAATAAAATTCGCCCGGATTAAAAATCCCTTTTCTGGCAACTTCCATCATGCCGCTTGATGTAATTGCCCCAATAGCAACCCCAGCACTGGCGATGATTAAAATCCATTTTATTGAAATTGCTTTTGAACCAACTGCTGAATTTAAAAAGTTTACAGCATCATTACTTACTCCAACCACTAAATCTATGACTGCAAGTGCTGCAAGAGCAACAAGCATTAAAATGTAAATATCTCCCATTATTTCTATTTATTTAAATCTTTAAAATATTTAAATCCACTTTGGATTGTATTTTTTAGATTTATTTAAAATTTGAAGTGCCAAAAATACAAATAAATATAAAGAACTCATATAAAAAAGAAGCCCTAACTTCAATAAATCAAAGTTAGGACATCTTAAATTGGGCTGATTATTTATTCCTTATCATGATCCACACATTTCACAATCATCGGGATTATTTTGAGAAGCAATTAACATAGCTTTTAACTCTTCTGGCGCTAAAGGTGCATCTTCAACTTTCTTCTCTTTTGAAACTGTAAACTGAATGGCATTTACGGCACTTTTTGTTCTTAAGTAATACATTCCGGTTTTTAAACCGCTTTTCCAAGCATAAAAATGCATGGAGGTTAATTTTGAATAGTTGGCATCTTGCATAAATAAGTTCAAGGATTGAGACTGATCAATAAAATACCCTCTTTGGCGAGACATATCAATAATATCTTTCATACTCATTTCCCAAACGGTTTTATACAAATCTTTTAATTCCTGTGGAATTACATCAATATGTTGAATAGATCCGTTGGCGCGCATAATGCTTTCCTTCATTTCATTATTCCATAAACCTAATTCTACTAAATCTTCTAACAGGTGTTTGTTTACCACAATAAATTCACCACTTAATACGCGTCTTGTATAAATATTAGACGTATATGGTTCAAAAGCCTCATTATTTCCAAAAATTTGAGAAGTTGAAGCTGTTGGCATTGGTGCTACTAACAGTGAATTTCTAACGCCATTTTTCATAACTTCTTTACGTAAGGATATCCAATCCCATCTTCCGCTTAAATCATCTTCAGAAATGCCCCACATATTGAATTGAAATTCTCCCTGTGAAATTGGAGAACCTTTAAATGTGGAATAAGGTTCTTTTGCTTTTGCAATCTCCATTGAAGAGGTTACGGCGGCAAAATAAATAGTTTCAAAAATTTCCTGATTTAATTTTTTTGCTTCATCACTTGTAAAAGGCATGCGTAACATAATAAAAGCATCAGCCAAACCTTGAATTCCAAAACCAATTGGTCTGTGTCTCAAGTTTGAATTTTCAGCTTCAGTAACGGGATAATAGTTTCGATCGATAACGGTATCTAAATTGCTAGTAATCTTTTTGGTTACATTAAAAAGTTTTTTATGATTGAAAAATTTATCGCCATTTTCATTTTCTTCAACAAACATTGGAATTGCAATAGAAGCCAGATTACAAACAGCCACTTCATCTTTTGCAGTGTATTCCATAATTTCTGTACACAGGTTTGAAGAACGAATGGTTCCTAAATTCTTTTGATTCGATTTACGGTTTGCTGCATCTTTATACAACATATAAGGATTACCGGTTTCAATTTGAGCTTCTAAAATCTTTTCCCAAAGTTCACGAGCCTTAATGGTTTTTCTTCCTTTTCCAACATGTTTCATAACTTGTATATAATTTTTCAAATTCATCACCATAGGTATCAAATAAATGAGGACATTCATTTGGGCACATCAAAGTCCATTCTCCATTCTCTTCAACACGTTTCATAAACAAATCTGGAATCCACATAGCGTAAAACAAATCACGTGCACGCATTTCTTCAGCTCCAGTATTTTTTCGTAAATCTAAAAAACTAAAAACATCAGCGTGCCAAGGTTCCATATAAATTGCAAATGAACCTTTTCTTTTTCCACCACCTTGATCTACATAACGAGCAGTATCATTATAAACCTTTAACATTGGTACAATTCCGTTTGAAGTACCATTTGTACCTCTAATATAAGAACCTGTAGCACGTACATTGTGAATTGATAAGCCAATACCACCAGCAGATTGTGAAATTTTAGCAGTTTGTTTTAAAGTGTCGTAAATTCCGTCAATACTATCTTCCTGAATTTGCAATAAAAAGCAAGAGGACATTTGAGGTTTTGGTGTTCCAGAGTTAAATAATGTTGGAGTAGCGTGGGTAAATATTTTTTTAGACATCAATTCGTATGTCTCAATAGCTTCTTCAATATCATTTAAATGAATTCCAATGGCTACACGCATTAACATGTGTTGTGGGCGTTCTACAATTACGCCATTTAATTTCAATAAATAAGAACGTTCTAATGTTTTAAAACCAAAATAATCATATCCAAAATCACGGTTGTAAATAATGGTAGAATCCAATGTTGAGGCATTATCCATAATAACTTTGTACACTTCATCAGATAAGAGTGGTGCTTTTTTTCCTGTTCGAGGATTTATATAAGTATATAAATCCGTCATAACCTCCGAAAAAGTTTTTTTAGTATTTTTATGTAAGTTAGAAACGGCAATTCGAGCGGCTAAACGTGCATAATCTGGATGTTGAACTGTCATAGTTGCCGCAGTTTCAGCTGCTAAATTATCAAGCTCAGAGGTTGTTACGCCATCGTACAAACCTTCAATAACCCGCATTGCAACTTTAACAGGATCAACTAAACTGTTTAATCCATAACACATTTTTCTCACTCTGGCTGTGATCTTATCGAACATCACAGGCTCTTTTTTCCCATCTCTTTTTAGTACAAACATATTTTAATTTACGATTTTAGATTTACGATTTATGATTTGGGGGATATCATATTTTATTTTTAAGGGTTTATATAGTTACGATTTCTGATTTAGTATTTGTTTTTTGAGATCTACTTCTCAATGTCTTTATTGAAGCAACAATAATTGAAACTAATTCATTTGCTTCTTTTATTAAATTTTTAATTTGATGTTGATTTTCAGAATTAATTTGTTCAAACAATTCTAAAAAATACATACTTTCATCAGCTTCTTCTTCAACAATTTTTAGTTTATTAATAAAATCTGCAGTTGATTTTGCTCTACAAGCTGCTCTATAATTCGCGTCTATTGAACTTGAACACCTTATTAATTGTATACAGTAAGCGTCATATTCTCTTGTTTTTGGAAATCTTGAACATAGATTCCAACAATCTAATGCAAACTGTTTGGTTCGCTTTTTTAAAATCTCTTCCATAAAAAATTTGAAGTTATCTATAATTTCTAATTCGTAAATCTAAAATCAGAAATCGTAAATCTAAAAATCTGCATCAAA
The DNA here is from genome assembly GCA_963712085.1 of uncultured Flavobacteriaceae bacterium. GTDB lineage: Bacteria > Bacteroidota > Bacteroidia > Flavobacteriales > Flavobacteriaceae > Lutibacter. The sequence goes on from CAVQGP010000001.1 coordinate 449,517, forward strand.
GCTAATATCTCCAGTTCCTGTCCCACTTTTTACACCCGCTTTTTGATATTCAGAAACCCGTTTTTCAAAGAAGTTTGTTTTTCCTTCAAGTGAAATCATTTCCATAAAATCGAACGGATTTGAAACATTGTAAACCGAATCACAACCAAACTCCATTAACAACCTGTCGGTTACAAACTCCAAATATTGGGTCATTAATTTGGCATTCATGCCAATTAAACTTACGGGTAATGATTCTGTGATAAATTTTCTTTCAATATCTAAAGCATCGACAATAATTTCGGTAATTCGCTTTTTTGGTACTTTGTTTACAATGTGGTTATTGTGTAAATGAACTGCGAAATCGCAATGTAAACCTTCATCACGAGAAATTAATTCGTTTGAAAATGTTAAACCAGGTAATAATCCACGTTTTTTTAACCAGAAAATAGAGCAAAAACTTCCTGAAAAGAAAATCCCTTCAACAGCGGCGAATGCAATTAAACGTTCAGCAAAACTTGGGCTATCAATCCATTTTAATGCCCAGTCAGCTTTTAATTTTATGGCAGGAAAAACTTCAATAGCTTTGAATAATTCGTTTTTTTCAACCTCATTTTTCACATAGGTATCAATTAATAATGAATAAACTTCAGAATGAATATTTTCCATCATTATTTGAAATCCATAAAAGAATTTAGCTTCAGAATATTGAACTTCACTAACAAAGTTTTCCGCTAAATTTTCGTTTACAATGCCATCAGAAGCGGCAAAAAAAGCTAAAATATGCTTTATAAAGTAACGCTCATCATCTGTTAATTTATTTTCCCAATCAATTACATCTTGATGTAAATCAATTTCTTCAGCAGTCCAAATACTTGCTTCTTGCTTTTTATACCATTCCCAAATATCTTGGTGTTGAATTGGAAAAATTACAAATCGATCTTTATTTTCTTGTAAAATAGGTTCAATAAACGACATTAATTGTGGTTTTTTTCTTAGTTAGTTAATCGTAAAATTTGGTTGAAACGAGAAAAACAAAGATTGAAAAAAAACAGATACCAAAAAAGGTCACTTATTCACAATTGGCTGTAAGTTTTTAACATTTTTTTATTTTTTGGATAAACGATAAAACAGTCTTAAAAACTGATATTCAACAATATACAATTGTTAAAATTCTCTCAGAACCTAGTTTTATTGGGATTTTTTGAAAAGATCAAATAAAAAAGAGGTCGGTTAAAAATTTAATTTTTAACCGACCTCTTTTTAAAATTATTAATGCTTATTTTAAAATAGCTTCAATACCTGGTAATACTTTACCTTCTAAGCTTTCCAACATAGCGCCACCACCAGTTGAAACGTAGCTAACTTTATCTTCAAACCCAAATTGTTTTACTGCTGCAACAGAATCACCTCCTCCAACAAGTGAAAAAGTTCCATTTTTTGTTGCATTTGCTATAGAGTTCCCTAAAGCAATAGTACCTTTTGCAAAAGATTCCATTTCAAAAACACCTAATGGTCCGTTCCAAAGGATTGTTTTAGATTGATTTACAATTTTATCGAACATTTCAATTGATTTTGGTCCGGCATCAACACCTTCCCATCCATCAGGAATTTTGTCAATATCACAAATTTGTGTATTAGCATCGTTGCTAAAAGCGTCAGCAGCAATAACGTCAACAGGAATATGAACTTGAACACCTTTTGCTTTTGCTTGTTTTAAGATATCTAGAGCCAATTCTTGCTTGTCATCTTCACAAATTGAATTTCCAATTTTTCCTCCTTGAGCTTTAATAAAAGTAAAACTCATTCCACCACCAATAATTAAATGATCAACTTTGTCTAAAATATTTTCAATAATGGTAATTTTTGAAGATACTTTTGAGCCTCCTAATACTGCCAACACAGGTTTTTCACCTTCTTCTAATACTTTTTTAAGACTTAAAATTTCTTGTGCTAACAAAGCTCCGAAACATTTATTATTTGGAAAATATTTAGCTACAATAGTTGTAGAAGCATGTGCTCTGTGCGCAGTTCCAAATGCGTCATTCACATAAATATCACCTAATTTTGCAAGTTTTTGTGAAAAAACATCATCTCCTGCTTCTTCTTCTTTGTAAAAACGTAAGTTTTCCAATAATAAAACTTCTCCCGATTTTTAGGTCTGATGTTGCTTTTTCAGCAATGTCACCAATACAATCTGATACAAATTTAACTTGTACACCTAAAATTTCTGAAACTTTATCTACAATATGTTTCAATGAATATTTTTCTTCAACACCTTTTGGCCTCCCTAAATGCGACATTAGAACATACAGCTACCGCCATCTTCTAAAATTTTAATTATTGTTGGTTTGGCAGCTTCAATTCGAGTAGCATCGGTTACATTAAAATTTTCATCTAAAGGCACATTAAAATCTACACGAATTAATGCCTTTTTTCCTTCAAAGTTTATGTCTTGTATTGTTTTCATTTTGATGATTTATTAGTCTTACAAATATAATTCAATTTAATCGAACCTATGGAGTTTTTTACGAAACCGATTTCATATTTAATTCTTGCCAATATTCAACTTGATTATAATCTTTGTTCGGTTGTTTTTTAATTTAAAACTTACAAATCAAATTTTATACCTTGTGCTAAAGGTAATTCGGTTGTATAATTGATGGTATTTGTTTGTCGTCTCATATATATTTTCCAAGCATCAGATCCTGATTCTCTTCCTCCACCTGTTTCTTTTTCGCCACCAAAGGCTCCTCCAATTTCAGCCCCAGAAGTTCCAATATTAACGTTTGCAATACCACAATCTGAACCAGCTTGTGATAAAAACAACTCCGCTTCACGTAAATTGTTGGTCATAATAGCCGATGAAAGACCTTGAACTACTCCATTTTGAATTTCAATTGCATTTTCCAACCCGCCAGAATATTTTAATAAATATAAAACAGGCGCAAAAGTTTCGTGCTGTACTATTTCGAAATGATTTTCTGCTTCAGCAATTGCCGGTTTTACATAACATCCACTTTCAAAACCTTCACCACTTAAAATACCACCTTCAACAATTAAATTTCCACCTTCTTCAACTACTTTTTTCAATGCATTTTCATACATTTTCACAGCATCTTTGTCAATTAAAGGACCTACATGATTTTTTTCGTTTAATGGATTTCCAATGCGTAATTGTTTATAGGCATCAACCAGCGTATTTTTAACTTGGTTGTAAATTGACTTCGTGTATAATTAATCTACGTGTTGAAGTACAGCGTTGCCCAGCAGTGCCAACAGCACCAAAAACAGCACCTATTATACTAATTTTTAATATCAGCATTTGGTGTAATTATAATAGCGTTATTTCCACCTAATTCTAACAGCGATTTTCCTAAACGTTCGGCAACAGTTTTGGCTACAATTTTTCCCATCCTAATAGAGCCGGTTGCTGAAATTAATGGAATTCTTTTATCGGTTGACATAAATTCTCCTACTTTATAATCGCCATTTACAATGCAAGAAATTCCTTCGGGCAAGTTGTTCTGTTTTAAAATTTCAGCAATAATATTTTGACAGGCAATGCTGCATAAAGGGGCCTTTTCTGATGCTTTCCAAACGCAAACATCTCCACAAATCCAAGCCAATGCAGTGTTCCAGCTCCATACAGCAACGGGAAAGTTAAATGCTGAAATAATTCCAACAATTCCAAGTGGATGGTATTGTTCATACATTCTGTGGCCCGGCCTTTCAGAGTGCATAGTTAATCCGTGTAACTGACGTGATAAACCTACCGCAAAGTCACAGATATCAATCATTTCCTGGACTTCACCTAAACCTTCTTGCAGTGATTTTCCCATTTCGTAAGAAACAAGTTCTCCTAAAGGTTGTTTTAATTCTCGTAATTTATTTCCAAATTGTCTTACTATTTCTCCACGTTGCGGAGCGGGTATCAATCGCCAAATTTTAAATGCTTTTTGAGCGCTTTCAAGTACTTTTTCGTAATCTTCTTTTGTAGTTGATATCACTTTTCCTATTAAATTTCCATCAACAGGTGAATAAGATTCAATTTCTTCACCATTTCCAAAGAAATTTATACCAGTTGAAGTGCCGTAATTAGTTGATTTTATCCCTAATTTTTCCAATGTTTTGTTAATGTCAACAGAATTCATAATTTGTAAGTTTAATTGAAGTTATCAAAGCTACGAATTAAAATAGGGTAAAAAAAGTAAAGCCATTTCAATTTTGAAACGGCTTTCTTCATTCAATATTTGGTAACCAGCCAAATAATAAACCAACTAAAACTTATAGTTTAACCCTGTGTATACACCTAAGTAATAAGACTGTATACTTCCAGAATTTTTTGAAAAGGTATTTGTTTGAACTTTAAACATTGGAGACACGTTAATAAACAAATTTTTATAAATTGAATAATCAACATCAACACCAAAATTACCGCTAAAATTTAAGGGCCTTAAATTGTTTGAATTTCCTAAACTTTGTGAAAACGAATTGGTTTCAACAAAAACTTCATCTTTATTTAAAACCAAAGTGCTAAATCCACCAACTAAATTAACACCAATTTTACCTTCAGTTATATTGTATTTTAATTCAACAGGTATTTCAATATATCCAAAAACCTGATTTAAACTTGCGCCATTTTCATTGGCTAACTCAATACTCTCTTTTGAAGCATTAGGATCTCCCTTTCCTAAAACAGGAATACTTGAGATGTTTGAAAAACTAACAACAGCAACTCCAGGTGCTATATAAACGTTATTGGTTGTTTGACCTAAATTGATAAGGTTTATACCAGATTGCACACTGAATTTATTATTTAATTGATATGCTAATTTTATACCGTATGAATAAGAAGAACCTCCAGAAGTTTCATTATTGTTGAATTGAGAGTCAGCTCCAGAACCAGATCCAAACGAATTAAAATACACTGGAGCAAAAATGGTTGCTACTGTAAATTTACTTTGAGTAATTTCAGGTTTAGCATTTGAATTTTTTTTTGCATTTGTAAAAGCTAAGTTTTCATTATCAATTAAAGAAAAACTATTTAAAGATTTTTTTGTAATATTAGATTCCTCAGGAACATCGGTTATAGTTTCCTCATTGTTGTTTGCAATTGAATTGGTTTCATTTGCATTTAGTTGAATAACTTTACTATTGGAATTCTTTTTTTTAACAGCAGTTAAATCTGGTGATGAAGTAACAGTATTTAAAGTATCTTTTTCATCGGAAGTTTCTAAACTACTATTCTTTTTTGGAAGAAAATTTTTGGTGAAATTATTTTGAGGAATAAAATAAATGGTGCCAACACTAAAAAATAAAACAAGCAATGCTGCAATACTAGAAATTTTAACCCAAAATGGTAAGCGTCTATTTTTAGAATTGTTTACCAGTCTTTTGTCTATGGCATCCCACGATTTATTAGGAGGAAAAACTTCATAATCTTTTAAGTTTTCCTGAAACAATCTATCAATATTTTTAAAATCTCTCACTTTTACCTATTTATCTTATATAGATTGCTGACTTTCTTGATGCAATTCAATTTTTTGCTTTAAAATGGCTCTTGCTCTGGCTAAATTAGATTTTGAGGTGCCTTCTGCAATTTGCAACATTTTTGAAATTTCTTTGTGTGAATGCCCATCTAAAACATAAAGGTTAAAAACCATTCTGTATCTGTCTGGCAGACTTTGAATTAGATTTAGTAAAAAATCTAAAGAAATTTCATCATCATCAATGTCAACAATCACTTCATCAGGAATATCTTCCGTAACAATATTTAACACGGTTTTATTTCTATATTTTAATAAAACTGTGTTAATCATAACGCGTTTCATCCAGCCTTCAAACGATCCATTAAATTTAAATTGTCCAATTTTTTCAAAAATAACTACAAAACCATCTTGAAAATTGTCTTGAGCTTCTTGTTTATTTTTAGAATATTTAAGGCATATTGAAAATAACTTACCAGCAAAAAGCTGATAAATTTCTTTTTGTGCCTTTCGATCGTTGTCCGCACATTGTTTTATGAGCTTTTTTAAACTCAAATACTTGCGTTTTAATTATTAATAAGATACCTAAAAGAATGATAGGTTGCGTAAATTTACATTACTTTTGCAATGTTTCCCAATTTTTATGAAAAGATTTCAACTATTTAAAATTCATAATAGCAGAGACTTTGAGAATATTTCGTTGGAAATATTTAGATTTCAGGCTAAAAATAATGATGTCTACGCAACGTTTTTAAATCATTTGAATTGTGATATTTTAAATGTAAAGGGCATTAATGAAATTCCTTTTCTACCCATCCAGTTTTTTAAATCCCATCAAATATTGGCTTCAAAAAAAACAGTTCAAGAAGTTTTTTTAAGTAGTGGAACCACCGGAATTCAGCAAAGTAAACATTATGTTACTGACATAACTGTTTATGAGAAAAGTTTTAGAAAAGCGTTTGAATACTTTTATGGAGATATTGAAGCATATACCATTTTGGCTTTATTACCTTCTTATTTGGAACGCAATGGTTCTTCGTTAATTTATATGGTTGAAGATTTTATCAAACAATCAAAGAAACCTAAAAGCGGTTTTTATTTAAATAATTTGGAAGAATTAACTAAAACTTTGATTGAAGAAGACCAAAAAGGTGAAAAAGTATTGTTAATTGGTGTTTCATTCGCTTTGTTAGATTTGGTTGAGAAACATCAGTTTCATTTAAAAAATACCATTATTATGGAAACCGGTGGAATGAAGGGCAGAAGAAAGGAACTTATTAGAGAAGAACTGCATCAAATTTTAAGTGAAGGTTTTGGTGTTAAAAAAATTCATTCTGAATATGGTATGACAGAGTTACTTAGTCAGGCATATTCTAAAGGAGATGGTATTTTTGAATGTCCGCCTTGGATGAAAATTTTAACACGCGATACCGAAGATGCTTTAACCATTTTACCTGAGGGAAAATCAGGCGGCATCAATGTTATAGATTTGGCAAATATCAATTCCTGCTCTTTTATTGCCACACAAGATTTAGGAAAAACTTACAAAAATGGTACTTTTGAAGTGTTAGGTAGGTTTGATAATTCAGATATTAGAGGTTGTAATTTATTATTATTAAAGTAAGAAAAACATTAGATGATTAAAAGTTTCAAGATAAAAAAACTAAAATTTTATGTGTTTTTTTTAATCTCTTTTGTGGGGTATTCTCAAAATGACAGCATCCCTTTTAGGGTTGATGATCTTTTTGATTTTAATAAACCTGAAACCTTAGGGTTACCCGTAGCCAAAAATAAAGAAACAATTACTATATTTTCTCCAACTAAAAATGAGAACAAATACAATCATGGTGTTGTATTATTTCCTTTTAAGGATATGCTTTATGCACAATGGCAAAGTTCATCAATAGATGAAGATGGACCAGATACACAAGTATTTTATGCGAGAAGTAAAAATGGAAAAGAGTGGAGTGCTCCCCATGCTTTAACATCTAAATATGAAAATGGGATTAAAACAGGTGGTGGTTGGTGGAGTAGTGGTGATACTTTAGTAGCATACATATGCGTGTGGCCAAAGACTGATGAAAACGTTAAAGAAGGTTATACAGAATATATAATCTCCATAAATGGATTTGATTGGACTTCCCCTCAAAGGTTGAAAAATAAAGAAGGAAAGCCAGTTCTTGGAATTATTGAACAGGATATTCACAAACTACCAAACGGTAGAATTGTGACTGCTTTTCATATGCAGCCAGGTTTAATTGTGACCCCTTTTTTTACTGATGATCCTTTAGGAATACTAGGTTGGACTGCCGGAGAAATGACTAATTTCCCTACGAATGAAAACATGAGCAGAGAGCTTGAACCTAGTTGGTTTTATAGAAAAAAAGACGATGCAATAGTTATGATTTTTAGAGATCAGCAAAGCACTTTTAAAAAATTGGCTTCCATAAGTTTTGATCATGGAAATACTTGGACTACTCCACAAATTGTTGATACACCCGATTCAAGAGCCAAACAAAGTGCAGGAAATTTACCAAATGGAACGGCCTTTATGGTTAATAATCCTTCAGGCAATAAAAACAGATTCCCTTTGGCAATCACATTAAGTAAGGATGGTTTTGTTTTTAATAAATCTTATTTATTGCGAAGTGGAGACGAAAGAGATCTACAACCATTGCGATATAAAGGAAAGTATAAAAGAATAGGATACAGTTATCCTAAAAGCGTAATTTGGAATAATTTCCTTTATGTTTCATATGCCACAAATAAGGAAGACGTTCAGTTTACTAGAATTCCTATTAGTAGTTTACGGTATTAATTCTTAAACTGATTTTGTATAAAAAAGACCGCTATTTAGCGGTCTTTTTATTTTTAAAATTATTGTTATACTACTTTCAATAAAAAATAGCTTTTTTTACCTCGTTGTAACAAGACAAATTTATTTGCAATTAAATCGTTTTCTGTTATTATAAATTCCTCTTTAACTTTTTCTTTATTTACAGAAATTGAGTTTTCGCTCAATGCTCTCCTTACCTCTCCGTTCGACTTTAAAAATCCCGTTTCAGCAAAAGCTGGAACAATTTCCAATCCGTTTTCAATGGCAGAGCGTTCAATTTCGGCTTGTGGCACACCGTCAAAAACATCTAAAAATGTTTGTTCATTTAAGCTTTTTAAATCTTCAGCAGTAGAATTTCCAAATAAAATATTGGATGCTTTAATAGCATTTTCATATGCTTCAACCCCATGAGTCATTACAGTTACTTCTTCACCAATTTTCTTTTGAAGGATTCGTAAATGTGGCGCTTGTTTATGTTCAGCAATTAAAGCTTCAATAGTTGCCTGATCTAAAAAAGTAAATATTTTAATGTAGCTTTCAGCATCTTCATCTGAAGAATTTAACCAATACTGATAAAATTTATAAGGTGAAGTTCTGTTTGCATCTAACCAAACATTTCCACCGGCTGTTTTTCCAAACTTGGTACCATCGGCTTTTGTAATTAATTTACAAGTTAGAGCATAGGCTTTTCCTTGTGCTTTTCTTCTAACCAATTCAGTTCCTGTGGTAATGTTTCCCCATTGATCGGAACCACCCATTTGAAGCACACAATTTTTTTCTTTGTATAAATGGTAAAAATCGTAACCTTGAAATAATTGGTAGGTAAATTCAGTAAAACTCATACCTGTTTGAGAGTCTGAATCTAAACGTTTTTTTACTGAATCTTTCGCCATCATATAGTTAACAGTAATGTGTTTACCTACATCACGAACAAAATCGATTAATGTAATATCTTTCATCCAATCGTAATTATTAACTAATTCAGCAGCATTTTCAACATTGCTTCCAAACTTTAAAAAACGCTCTAACTGACTTTTTACACCAGCCACATTTTTATTTAAAGTATCCTCATCTAATAAATTACGTTCGTCCGATTTTCCTGAAGGATCGCCTACCATACCAGTTGCACCACCTACCAAAGCTATTGGATTATGACCAGCTTTTTGAAAATGCATTAACAAAATAATTGGTACTAAACTTCCAATATGAAGGGAATCGGCAGTAGGGTCGAAACCTATATATCCAGTAGTTTTATTTTTCAATAAATATTCTTCAGTATCAGGCATAATATCGTGTAACATGCCTCTCCAACGCAGTTCTTCAACAAAATTCATTATCAAATTTTTAAATTTCAGCAAAGATAAAATTTTAGTTTTTAGTTAACCCTTTAATTGTTTAGTTTTTTACATACTAACTTTTACACAAATCAACAAATAAACGATTAAAGGTTTATGAATTAAACAAACATTTTTGTTACTTTCGTTTTATGATTTTAGTATCCGGTGGAACAGGTTTAGTGGGCTCACATTTATTGTATCAGCTTTCTTTGGAAAATGTTGCGGTAAAAGCAATTTATAGAAGCAACAGCAATTTGGAAACTGTAAAAAAAGTTTTCAGTTATTTTTCTGAAGATTATGAAAAGCTATTCAAAAAAATTGAATGGATTGAGGCTGATATTACTGATATTTATGCCTTGGAAATCGCTTTTGAAAATGTGACTGAAGTTTATCATTCTGCTGCTTTGGTGTCTTTTAATGAGTCGGATTATAAAAAAATGCGAAAAATTAATATTGAAGGCACTTCAAATGTGGTTAATTTTTGTATAGATAAAAAAGTAAAAAAACTGTGTTTTGTAAGTTCTATAGCCACCCTCTCGAAATCAATAACCACTAAAATAATTGATGAAACTTGTGAATGGAATGCGGAAATGAATAACTATGGTTATGCAATTACAAAATATGGTGCTGAAATGGAAGTTTGGCGCGCTTCGCAAGAGGGTGTAAATGTAGTAGTTGTAAACCCTGGTGTAATTTTGGGTGCTGGTTTTTGGAATAGTGGATCTGGGAATTTATTTTCTAAAATTTATAAAGGATTTAATTTTTATTCTGAAGGAATTACCGGATTTGTTTCAGTAAATGATGTAGTAAAAGCAATGATGTTTTTAATGAAAAGCGATATAACGGATGAGCGCTTTGTTTTAGTTGCTGAAAATAAGAGTTTTAAAGAAGTTTTTTTTGAAATAGCAAAGTGTTTTAAAAGGCAACCGCCAACTGTAAAAGTTTCAAAATTAATGAGTGAAATTGGCTGGAGATTTGAGAAATTGAAATCTATTTTAATTAATAAACCGCCCTTATTAACAAAACATTCCGCCTCATCTATCCATCAAAAAAGGTATTATAGCTCAGAAAAAATAAAAGAAGCACTTAATTTTGAATTTGAACCTGTTTCAAAAACCATTAAAGAAGTTTGTTTGTTTTTTGTAAAATAAGGTTTTATTCTTCCTGCTCTTCTTCATTAACTTTTGGAAGGTTTTTATCAATTTTTTTGATAGAATCTAACAAAGATATTTCTGTTTCATTTAATTTTTTTAATTCCTGAAGACGCTCATCGACTTTTCTAAGAATTTCTTCATAATCATCTATTCTAGAAACATAATAGAAGTTACTTTCTTTAAATTGAGTGCTGTCAATGTGGTATTTTTCGTAAACTATAGGAAAATAATTTACATTTCTCTGAAGTTGAATGTTTTTAATATTTTCAGCCCCTGAAGCTAAAAACATATCGGTTAAAATATCAACCATTTCGTTTTTAGGAATTAAATTTTCTGGCTTTTTAATAATAGTATTGCTGGTACAATTTATTAAAAACAGCCCTATAATAGTGATGTAAAAAATTTTATTCATTGGTTCTGTTAAATATTAAACGTTGCCCTTTTATGGTATCGTTAAATTTTCCATTGTTATAAATTAAATTGCCATTTACAAATGTATGTGTGACTTTTGAATAAAAGGTAGTGCCTTCAAATGGAGACCAGCCACATTTATATAAAATATTACTTTTGTTTACAGTCCATGGTGAAGAAATATCAACCAGAACCAAATCGGCAAAATAGCCTTTTTTAATAAACCCTCTTTTTTCAATTTTGAAAATTTTAGCAGGATTATGGCACATTTTTTCTACTATTTTTTCAACTGAAATTTTTCCATGACGATGCGCAGTAAATAAAGCCGGAATTGCGTGTTGTACTAATGGTCCACCACTTGGAGCTTTTGTATAAACCTGTTTTTTTTCTTCTAAAGTATGTGGCGCATGGTCAGTTGCAATTACATCAATTCTATCATCAAGTAATGCTTTCCATAAACCTTCTTTGTCTTCAGCAGTTTTTACTGCTGGGTTCCATTTAATAAAAGTACCTTTTTCTTTATAATCACTTTCATCAAACCATAAATGGTGTACACAAACTTCCGCAGTTATTTGTTTCTCTTCAACAGGAATTTTATTTGAAAAAAGTGCTGTTTCTTTGGCTGTAGACAAGTGAAATACATGCAAACGAGCTCCTGTTTTTTTTGCAAGTTTTATTGCTTTTGAGGATGATAAGTAACAAGCTTCTTCACTTCTAATTTTAGGATGTAAGGCTACTGGAATATCATCACCATATTCTTTTAAATAAGTTTCTAAATTCTTTTTTATGGTAGTTTCATCTTCACAATGAACTGCAATTAGCATTTTTGTTGAAGAAAATATTTTTTCTAAAACTTTTTCATCATCAACCAACATATCACCTGTTGACGAACCTAAAAACAATTTTATCCCAGCCACATTTGAAGGATTTGTTTTTAGTAATTCTTCTAAATTATCATTGGTTCCGCCAAACATAAAAGAATAGTTTGCGTATGATGTTTTTGAAGCAATTTCAAACTTTTCTTCCAGTAGTTTTTGCGTAGTTGCCTGCGGAACTGTATTTGGCATTTCAATAAATGAAGTTATTCCACCGGCTACGGCAGCTTTACTTTCAGTTTCAATGTTTGCTTTGTGAGTTAACCCTGGCTCTCGAAAATGAACCTGATCATCAATAGCGCCAGGAATTAAATATTTTCCTTCGGCATCAATAATTTTTGTAGTGGCCGATTTTGAACTGATTGAAGTGTCAATATCTACAATATATGCGCCATCAATTAAAACATCACCTTCAAAAATTGTTCCCTCATTAACAATTTTTGCATTTTTAATAAGTACTAACCCCATTTTTCTTTTTCTTTATTTTGGCAATCCTTGTAATTTCATTTTAATAACTCCAAAAACAGCTTCTGAAATTATAGATCCGCTCATTTTTGAAGTTCCTTTTTTACGATCTGTAAAAATTACAGAAACTTCTTTGTGTTTAAATTTGTGTTTCCAGGCTTTAAATTTCATTTCAATTTGAAATGCATAGCCAACAAATTTTATTTTATTCAGCTGAATGTGTTCTAATACTTTACGCTTATAACAAACAAATCCGGCTGTAGTGTCAAAAATAGGAATTTGAGTTATAATTCTAACATATTTTGATGCAAAATATGATAAAAATAAACGTTTAAAATCCCAATTTACAACATTTATTTTGTTGTTTAAATACCTTGAACCAATAGAGAAGTCTGCTCCGTCAATAGCACAGGCATTGTAAAGGTTTATTAAATCGGCTGGATTATGAGAAAAATCGGCATCCATTTCAATAATATATTCATAATTATTGTTTAAGGCCCATTTAAATCCGTGAATATATGCTGTTCCAAGTCCAGTTTTTTCTTTTCTAATTTCAATAAATAAATTGGAAAACTCTTGTTGTAAATTTTCAACAATTTCGGCTGTACCGTCAGGAGAACTATCGTCAACAACCAATATGTCAAATTGTTTTTTTTGTGAAAATACAGTTCGAATAATTGCTTCAATATTTTCCTTTTCGTTATATGTTGGTATAATTACAACGGTATTTGACATATAATATATTTAAGTCGGTAAAGATAAAACAAATTATTCCTAATTTTGTTTTAAAATTATAATCAACTTAATGTTTGAAGCAAAAGAAATATTACCTCAAAATACAGACTGGATAGTTTTGGTGTTTTTTGTTATTTTTTCATTATTAACAGTTCTTAAAATTTCATTTGAAGATCGATTATATCAAACAATTACCTTGTTTTTTTCAAAAAAGAACTTATCCATTTATTTTAATAAAGAAAAAATAAACGTTTTTAACCTGTTTCAAAGTTTATTTTTTTTAGTGCAGCTTTTAATAATCTCATTACTTTTTTATGTTTTAATTGGATATTTTAAAACTTTTTTTCAGCCATTAAACTTCAAAACGTATACTTTAATATTGTTGGGAGTGATTTTATATTTTGGTTTTAGGTTTGTTTTAGGATTTTCATTGGCTTATGTTTTAAACCTAACAAATGTTTATAAAAAAATACTTTTTGAAAAAATAAATTATTTTAATGCGCTGATATTATGGATAATACCGCCTTTACTTTTTTTAATTTATACAGATAAAAATCAAAATTTATTTTTATGGATTACCATAATTCTGCTTGTTATTTTATTAATATTAAGATATGGTTTAATATTGAATAATAATAAATACCTAATTTTTAAGAACTTGCTTTATTTTATTTTATACCTTTGCGCACTTGAAATAGCACCTTTATTGATTATTTTAAAACTAACTTTTTAAAGACAAAATTGAAGTTTATGAAAGTGAAAACAATTTTGGTTTCTCAACCAGCCCCAAAAGCCGATAGTTCGCCTTATTTAGAATTGTCAGAAAAGCAAAAAGTTAAAATTGACTTTAGGCCTTTTATTCATGTTGAAGGAGTTTCAGCAAAAGAGGTTCGTGCTCAAAAGATTGATTTAAAAAACTTTACAGCTATTATACTTACAAGTAGAAATGCTGTTGATCATTTTTTTAGAATTGCTGAAGAAATGAGATTCACTGTGCCTGATGACATGAAATATTTTTGTGAATCTGAGGCAGTTGCTTTTTATTTACAAAAATACGTGGTTTATCGTAAGCGTAAAATTTACGTTGGTGAACGTACTTTTCCTGAATTGGCAAAAATTATTAAAAAGTACAAAGATGAAAAGTTTTTATTACCATCATCAGATAAGTTAAAAGATATTGTTCCAGATACATTAAACGAACTTGGTGTTAATTGGAGTAGAGGTATTTTTTATAAAACGGTTATGAGTGACTTATCTGACCTAACAGATGTTTTTTATGATGTTTTGGTTTTCTTTTCTCCATCAGGAATAGAATCATTATTTAAAAATTTCCCTGAATTCAAACAAAATAATACACGTATTGCAGCTTTTGGAGATTCTACTATTAAAGCAGCTATCGATGCTGGTTTAATGTGTAATATCCCTGCTCCAACACCTGATACTCCTTCTATGACAATGGCTTTGGAAAAGTATATTATGGAAGTAAACAAAAAATAAAATAGTAAAATATACATAAAACCGAGCTTGCCTCGGTTTTTTTTATGTAAACAAGTTTGTATAAATATCTTCTACTTTTGCAACTTTTACAATTTTTATAGATTGGGTAGTTTTACTTATTTTATTAAATTTTGATATAAATATTTTTTGAAAACCAAGTTTTTCGGCTTCCAAAATACGCTGTTCAACACGGTTTACAGGTCTAATTTCTCCGGCTAAACCTATTTCAGCAGCAAAACAAAAATCTTGCGGAATTGCTTCATCTTCATTAGAAGATAATATGGCTGAAATTACGGCCAAATCTATAGCCGGATCATCTACTTTTATACCACCAGCAATATTTAGAAATACGTCTTTAGCACCCAGTCTAAAACCAGCTCTTTTTTCTAAAACAGCAAGTAACATGTTTAATCGTTTAATATCGTAACCTGTTGAAGAGCGCTGAGGTGTTCCATAAACTGCCGTGCTCACCAACGCCTGAACTTCAATCATTAAAGGTCTAATGCCTTCTAAAGTTGCGGCAATGGCAGTTCCGCTTAAATCGTCTTCTTTTTGAGAAATTAATATTTCCGAAGGGTTCTCAACTTCTCGCAAACCAACACTTTGCATTTCATAAATGCCAATTTCAGCAGTTGAACCAAATCTATTTTTATTGGCCCTAAGAATTCTATAAGTATGATTTCTGTCGCCCTCAAATTGTAATACAACATCTACCATATGTTCTAATATTTTTGGACCAGCAATATTTCCGTCTTTGGTAATGTGTCCAATTAAAAGTACGGGTGTGGCAGTTTCCTTTGCAAATTTTATCAATTCTGCAGTGGTTTCTCTAATTTGAGAAATAGAACCAGGTGAGGCTTCAATATAATCGGTATGTAATGTTTGAATTGAATCTATTACAACTACTTCTGGTTGTACTTCTTCAATGGCTCTAAAAATATTTTGGGTATTTGTTTCGGTTAAAATTAAACAATTGGTATTTGCTATTTTTAAGCGCTCGGCACGCATTTTAATTTGTGACTGACTTTCTTCACCCGAAACGTACAACACTTTTTTAGGAATGGTTAGTGCAATTTGCAACAGTAGTGTAGACTTTCCAATACCTGGTTCACCACCCAATAAAAGCATAGAGCCTTTTACAATTCCGCCACCAAGAACTCTGTTTAATTCGTTATTTTTAGTTGAAATTCTATCTTCTTTTTCTAATGAAATTTCATTTATTTTTAAAGCTTTACTAACTTTTTTTGAAGTTGAAGTTTGTTTCCAGTTTCTCTTTTCTTCTTTTTGAAGTACTTCTTCAACAATGGTATTCCACTCATTACATGATTTGCATTGTCCTAACCATTTTGCATATTGAGCGCCACAATTCTGACAAAAAAAAGAAGTTTTAGTTTTAGACATTTTAATTTATTTGAAAGCAATAAATATAGAAAGAAAACCCAACTATTTTTGAAATTTATTATAAATAGGCATGAAAAATAAAGACAGACATCCAAATAAAATCACCATAATGGTTTGTGCCGTCCACATAATCCACCCAAAAGCCAATGCTGGGTTGTAAGGCACACTGTACAAAGTTAAAGCTCCGGCAACAAGAACTGGGTAAGTTCCTAACCCACCGTTTGTTAATGCCATACTTAAACCACCTACCACAAAACCTACAATTATGGCCTCAAAAGGAAGGTTTGTAGTTTCTGGTAAGGCAAAGGTCACAACGTAAAACATTACTACATACATTAGCCAAATAAACAAAGTGTGAAAAATAAATTGCCATTTCTTTCTTCATTTTCACAATGCTTTTTACGCCATCTAATAAACCATTTATAAATGAAATTACTTTTATTATAAATTTGTTTTTTGACTTTTTTAAGATTCGATATGTGAAAAATCCTGCCAATGGAATTACAATAAAAAATACTATTTTTGAAATTATAGAGCTTTCTTCTTTGTCTTTAAATAAGTAGCCTCCAATTAAATCTGTTTGTAATAAAAAGGCAATTCCAATAATAGATAATAACATTAAAGCATCTGCCACTCGCTCTGCTACAATGGTTCCAAAGGCTTTATCGAACGGAATTTTGTCGTATTTTTTAATGCTTGCGGCTCGTGCAAATTCACCAGAACGGGGTATAAACAAATTTAATAAATAGGCAATTAAAACAGCCATAACACTATTGGCAAATTGAGGTTTATAACCCAAAGGTTCTAACAAAAATTGCCAGCGATAGGCACGTGAAAAATGACTTAAAACACCAAATAATAAAGACAAAGCCACCCACCAGTAATTTGCGGTTTTAAACGATAGTTTTATAGATTCAATGTCTGATGGAGAAAGTTTGGAGATTGAATACCAAATGAAAAATACTCCCAATGCAATTGGGAGTATTATAAAACTTAGGTTTTTAATTTTTTTAAACAAATTATGTTAACGAATTATCGTTTTCATTAGGGAAAATTAGTGAAGGTTTAAACTTTTTTGCTTCTTCAAAATCTAACAATCCATATGAAATAATAATAACAATATCTCCTTTTGCAACCTTTCTGGCAGCAGGACCGTTTAATGTAATTTCTCCACTTTTTCGTGGACCAGGAATTGCGTAAGTTTCAAGGCGTTCGCCATTGTTAATATTTACAATTTGAACTTTTTCTCCTTGAATTATATTCGCAGCGTCCATTAAGTCTTCATCAATAGTTATACTTCCAATGTACTGTAAGTCAGCACCGGTAACTTTAACTCTGTGAATTTTAGATTTTACTACTTGTATTTGCATGGTGCAAAATTAATAATTTTGTGTTAATGTATTCATATTTATAAACTTATATTATCAATAAGTCTAATTTTCCCAGCAAAAACAGCAATAAATGCTCTGTATTTTTGCTTTGGGTTTTGGTTTTCTATTGGCAAAAGTGAATCTTCATCAGCAATTTCAAAATATTCTAAATCCAATAGTGGCTGCTTTTTAAATTCATTTTCAACCCAATTAATTACTTCCGAAGCATTTTTTGTGCCAAACTCATTTTTAGCTTTTATTAGGGTTTTATAAATAAAAGGCGCAATTGCTCTATGCTCTTTTGTCAGTCTTTCATTTCTTGAACTCATAGCCAAACCATCAGCTTCTCTATAAATGGGGCAAGCAATTATTTTTACTGGAATATGGTATTTTTGCACCATTTTTCTAATAATTTGTAATTGTTGAAAATCTTTTTCACCAAAATAAGCTTTTTGAGGAGTTACAATTTCAAACAAACGTTTTACAATGGTACCAACACCATCAAAATGCCCATCTCTAAATTTTCCTTCCATTTGATGTTCTAAACCATCAAAACTAAAAGAACTGGATTGAATGTTGTTTGAATAGATTTCCTCAGCAGTTGGTGTAAAAACAAGATCGCAATAAACTGATTTTAAAAGAGATAAATCTTTATCAATGGTTTTAGGATAATTAATTAAATCTTCCTTTTTATCAAATTGGGTGGGGTTTACAAAAATACTCACAATTACAATATCGTTTTCCTTTTTTGCTTGTTGGATAAGCGATAAATGACCTTGATGAAGCGCTCCCATTGTGGGAACAAACCCAATAGAAGTTCCCTTTTTTAAAGTCTTAATTTTTTGTTGTACTGATTTTATTTTAGCAAAAACTAACATAACGATTTGTTAATAAACGTTAAA
Organism: uncultured Flavobacteriaceae bacterium; assembly: GCA_963712085.1. Taxonomy (GTDB): domain Bacteria; phylum Bacteroidota; class Bacteroidia; order Flavobacteriales; family Flavobacteriaceae; genus Lutibacter. The sequence goes on from CAVQGP010000001.1 coordinate 467,968, forward strand.
AGCGTGCAAACTTACATTATTAAAGCTAAATTCTATATAAATTTTCGTAATTTTGCCAAATCTTTAAAATTAAGAGTTGGATTATGAAAGATAAGAGAATTTTGGTTGTTTCTTCGGAAGTTGTACCGTATTTACCTGAAAATGAATTGTCAACCTCTTCTTTTGAGGTTGCAAAAATGATTCACGGAAAGGGAGGGCAAACCCGTATTTTTATGCCTAGGTACGGTTTAATTAATGAAAGAAGACACCAGTTACATGAAGTGATTCGGCTATCTGGAATGAATTTGGTAATTAATGATATGGATATGCCCTTAATTATTAAGGTTGCTTCCATTCCTAAAGAAAGAATGCAGGTTTATTTTATTGATAATGATGAGTATTTTAAGCGTAAATCGCTGTTTACAGATGAAGACAATAATTTATTTGCAGACAATGATGAAAGAGCAATCTTTTTTGCGAAAGGTGTTGTTGAAACAGTGAAAAAATTAAATTGGTCACCCGATGTAATTCATGTACACGGATGGATGGCTTCACTTTTGCCTTTATATATAAAGGAATATTATAAAAATGATCCATTATTTGCGGATAGTAAAATTGTTACATCTGTTTATAACAATGAATTTGAAGGGGAATTAGATAAAGATTTTTTTAAGAAAATAAAGTTCGATAATATAAGTGAAGATAAAATTGAACCAATTTCAAAACCAAACCACACAAATTTACTAATAAATGCAATTAAAAATTCCGATGCGGTTATTAAAGCTAGTGAGCAACTTCCAACCGATTTATTAGAATTTTTAGAGAACTGTGAAAAACCTGTTTTAGACTATTTTCCTGTTGAGGAATTTGAAAATGCTTATACAGATTTTTACGTAAACAATGTTTTATAATAAAAAGCAAAAATTACATATGACAACAAAAGTTGTAACTATTTTAAAATACTTTGGGTTATTTTCATTTGTATTTTTTACAATAATTTCATGTGAAAAAGAAATTGAAGGTTTAGGTGTTAATATAATTGATAATAATAAATTTAGCACAGGAGATTCAATATTTAAGGTTAGCACCAATACAGAAAATGTAGATAATGTTCCAGCAAATATTATTAGTCAATACTTATTAGGTGTTTATGCCGATAATGAATTTGGAGAACTTAAGGGATCTATTGTTTCTCAAATTGTACTTCCAGCATTAGGATCAAATTATGACTTTGGTACAAATGCAGCCATTGATTCTGTAATCATTTTCATTCCATATCAATCAACAAAATTAGATAGTACCGATGGAGGCAAACCTTTGTTTGAACTAGATTCAGTTTTTGGAAATAAAAATGTTGAATTTAAATTAGGGGTGTATGAATTGGAGACATTTTTAAATACATTAGACCCTAACGATCCTTCCAAGAAAATGGTTTATTATTCCGATAAAGTATTTCAAAAATCGACTTCACCATTTTACTATGAAAATTTTAAAGTGAACAAGAATGATACGGTTGCTTATATTAAAAGGTATATGCCTAATGGAACTGTATATGACACAGATACAATAAAACAAGCTACTTCAGCTCCAACAATAAAACTTCCTTTAAATGAAGCAATGATTAAACAAATATTTGTTGATAATGCAGCTGGCTCTGAATTTGCGTCTCAAGATGCATTTAATCTTTATTTTAGAGGCTTTTATCTTGAAGCAACTGAATTGGTTACAAATAAATCACATTTAATTTCTTTAAGTATGACTGCAGCTCGCATGTCAATTTACTATTCAAACGATCAAGATGAAGGAGATAGTCAAGATTTAGATGGAGACGGTATTATGGGCGAAAAAGGTGTTAGAGTACCAGAAACTTATGATTTTACTTTTGGGTCAAATAAATCGAATGTTTTAGAAAGAAATTATGCTGTTTCAAAACAAAGTGGTCCAGATAGGTTGTATGTTCAAGGAGCGGCCGGTTCAATTGCAACTATAGATTTATTTTCAGATTTAACCGAAGAAGAAATGGATGCATTAAGAACCAATAAATATTTAATAACTGATGCAAGTTTGACTTTTTATGTTGATCAAAACGCTGCAAGTAGTATAGCTCCAGAACAATTGTTTATTTACAATTATGAAGAAAATTTGCAAATTTTAGATATGATGACTGAAGGTTTAAATAGTGTTGGAGGAAAACTAGAAAGAGATGATGATGGGAATCCTTATAAATATACCTTTAAAATTATAGACTATATTTCAAGAGTATTGGAGGCTGATGATCCGGCCGATTTAGTAACTTTAGGGATTAAAGTATACAACCCAACAGATTCACCAACAAGCTTAATAGATACTGCAATAAAAGAGTATAACTGGATACCGCAAGGTGTAGTTTTATATAATCAAAGTGAAAGTGCAGGCGATAAAAAAGTGCAGCTTGAAATAAAATATTCAATAATAAATAATTAAAATACAAATTGCTATGTGTGGAATTGTTGGTTATTTAGGTTTTAGAGAAGCCTATCCAATTGTAATTAGTGGATTACAACGTTTAGAATATAGAGGTTATGATAGTGCAGGTATTGTAATTGCAAATGAAGGTGGTATTGGGCTTTATAAAACAAAAGGAAAAGTTTCAGATTTACAAGAAATTACTGAAAATAAAAATACTGCCGGAAATTTAGGGTTAGGCCATACTCGTTGGGCCACCCATGGAATTCCAAACAACGAAAATTCTCACCCACATGTATCTAATTCTGGAAACTTAATAATAGTTCATAACGGAATTATTGAAAATTATAATGCGCTTAAAATAGAACTTATAAAAAGGGGTTATACTTTTTCAAGTGATACAGATACTGAAGTTTTAATTAATTTAATTGAAGAGGTTAAAACTAAAAATAATTGCAAGTTGGGTGAAGCAGTTCAAATGGCTCTTAACAATGTTGTTGGTGCTTATGCAATTGCAGTTATGGATATATCAAAACCAAACGAAATAATTGTTGCTCGCTTAGGAAGTCCAATAGCTATTGGAATAGGAGAAAATAATAAAGAGTTTTTTATTGCTTCAGACGCTTCTCCTTTTATAGAATATACTAAAGATGCTATTTATTTAGATGATGAAGAAATAGCAATTATTAAATTAAATAAAGATATCAGAATTCGAAAAATTAAGAATAATGATGTTGTAAAGCCCGATATTCAAGAATTAAAATTAAACTTAGAGCAAATTGAAAAAAGTGGTTTTGATCACTTTATGCTAAAAGAAATTCACGAACAACCAAACGCAATAATAGATACTTACAGAGGGCGATTATTAACTGCTTCCGATACCATAAAAATGGGAAGTGTAGATAATAATATCACTAAATTTTTAAAAGCAAAAAGAATTGTTATTGTAGCCTGCGGAACTTCTTGGCATGCCGGTTTGGTTGGAGAATATTTGCTTGAAGATTTAGCACGTATACCTGTTGAAGTTGAATATGCATCAGAATTCAGATACCGAAATCCTATTATTAATAAAGGAGATATTGTTATTGCAATTTCACAATCTGGCGAAACAGCTGATACACTTGCAGCCATAAAATTGGCGAAATCAAAGGGCGCATTTGTTTTTGGTATATGCAACGTAGTTGGTTCTTCAATTGCGAGAGAAACAGATTCTGGAGCTTATACACATGCTGGACCTGAAATTGGAGTGGCCTCAACAAAAGCCTTTACAACTCAAATTACAGTACTTACACTTATTGCATTAAAATTAGGAAATTTAAAAGGGGAACTTTCAAATTCACAATACCATAACTATATTTAAGAGTTGAAGTTTAATACCTTCAAAAGTTCAAGACTTATTAAAGGTAAGTAGTGAGGTTGAGAAAATTGCCGCAATTTATAAAGATGCTCCAAATTGCTTGTATTTAGGAAGAGGTTTTAATTTTCCAGTAGCTTTGGAAGGTGCTTTAAAATTAAAAGAAATTTCTTACATCCATGCTGAAGGATATCCTGCTGCTGAAATGAAACATGGTCCAATTGCCTTGATTGATGAATCTATGCCAGTAGTTGTAATTGCCACAAAAAAAGGCCATTATGAAAAAGTAGTAAGTAATATTCAGGAAATTAAAGCTCGAAAAGGAAAAATTATTGCAGTTGTAACAAAAGGAGATACAGAAGTTAAAGCAATTGCAGACCACGTTATTGAGATTCCAGAAACATTAGAAGCTTTAACGCCTTTATTAACAACAATTCCATTGCAATTATTATCATATTATATAGCTGTAATGAGAGGATGTAATGTAGACCAACCTAGAAATTTAGCAAAATCTGTTACGGTGGAGTAGTTTTGGGACTATTTTTGAAAACCATAAACAAAATTAAAACAAAAAAGCCTCAAATTTGAGGCTCTTTTTGTTTTAATTCAAAAAATGCTATTTAAAAGCAGAAATTCCAGTAATATCCATTCCGGTAATCAATAAATGAATATCGTGGGTGCCTTCATAAGTAACAACACTTTCTAAATTCATCATATGTCGCATGATGGAATATTCACCAGTAATACCCATAGCTCCAAGAACCTGACGTGCATCTCTAGCAATTTTTAAAGCCATATCTACATTATTTCTTTTAGCCATAGAAATTTGTGCAGTAGTTGCTCTATTATCATTTTTTAAAACCCCTAATCGCCAGGTAAGTAACTGCGCTTTGGTAATTTCAGTAATCATTTCAGCTAATTTTTTTTGTTGTAATTGAGTTCCTGCAATTGGTTTTTCGAACTGAATACGCTGTTTTGCATAACGCAAAGCAGTATCGTAACAATCCATAGCAGCCCCAATAGCACCCCAAGCAATACCGTAACGTGCAGAATCTAAACAACCAAGTGGCGCTCCTAAACCATCTTTATTTGGTAAAATATTTTCTTTCGGAATTTTAACATTATCAAAAATCAATTCACCTGTGGAAGATGCTCTTAAACTCCATTTATTATGTGTTTCAGGAGTTGTAAATCCTTCCATTCCACGTTCAACAATTAATCCTTTTATTCTTCCTTCTTCGTTTTTAGCCCAAACAACTGCAACATCAGCAAAAGGAGCATTTGAAATCCACATTTTAGCACCATTCAACAAATAATAGTCGCCCATATCTTTGATATTTGTAACCATTCCGCCAGGATTTGATCCATGGTCAGGTTCAGTTAGTCCAAAGCAACCTAACATTTCTCCACTTGCCAATTTTGGTAAATATTTTTGTCGTTGTGCTTCATTTCCGTATTTATAAATTGGATACATCACTAATGAAGATTGAACAGAAGCTGTTGATCGAACTCCGGAATCACCACGTTCAATTTCTTGCATAATTAAACCATAAGAAATTTGATCCAAACCTGCACCACCATATTCTTCAGGGATATATGGGCCAAAAGCACCAATTTCAGCTAAACCATTAATAATTGAAGTTGGAAATTTAGCTTGTTGTGCAGCTTCTTCAATAATTGGTGAAACTTCCCGTTTTACCCATTCTCTTGCAGCATCTCGAACTAATAAATGTTCTTCGGTTAACAATTCATCTAATTGATAATAATCTGGTGCCTGAAATAAATCTTGTGACATTTGTTAAAATTTTGGTTTTACACAAAGTTAACAATTAAAGTCCTTTCAATTTGAATTATTAAAATCTTTTATTCCTTACATTTGTGTTTAATGGAAGTACTTAGAGTTACAATAAAACAGAAAATTTAATAGCTGAAAACTTCAGGAAATTTTTGGGCTCAAAATATTAGGCATTATTTAAAAACATGAGATATACCTTAGGAAAAGACGAAAAATTAAAAAGTAAAATTTTAATTGAGCAATTATTTGCTGAAGGAAAACATGTAAAATCTTTTCCGTTGAGATTGATTTTTTTAAAAGTAAATCATGAAGCAGAATTTCCTGTTAAAGTTGGTTTTTCAGTTCCAAAACGAAATGTAAAACTTGCCATAAATCGGAATAGAATAAAAAGATTAATGCGAGAAGTTTATAGAAAAAATAAGCATTCTTTTACTGAAAATTTAAAAGAACAATTTATTTTTATGTTTATTTATATGGCAAATGATGAAATTGAATATGCTGAACTAGATCAGACTATGAAGAAAATTTCTACTAAATTTTTAAATAAAATTAAAGAAGATGAACAGAATTAAAAAATGGATATTGGGTGTTTTTGTGGTGATAGCTGTTACAATTTCGGCGGCATTTCAATCTGATTTTTTTGAAATAGCAAAACAAATTGACATTTACACCACCTTGTTTAAAGAGTTAAATATGTATTATATAGATGAGGTAAATCCTGCAAAACTCACTAATAATGCAGTAAACCATATGCTTTCAAATTTAGATCCTTACACACGTTATTATGATGAGCAAGGTGTTGAAGATGCTAGAATTAGGGCTACAGGTGATTATGGAGGGATTGGTGCTGTTTCAAGATTTAGCAATAAAACATTAACTATCAGAGAAATTATGAAAAATTCTCCGGCTGAAAACGCAGGGATAAAACCAGGGGATAAAATATTAAAAGTGGGGGATATTTCAGTTTCAGATTTTGATGAAGAAGGAATTTCAACTTTATTAAATGGATTGCCTAATACCACTGTAAATCTTCAAGTCGAACGCCAAAATAAAATATTGAATATTGAAGTGATTAGAAAAAAAATGGAAATAAATCCAGTTCCATTCTACACAATGCTCAATACTGAAGTAGGTTATATTTCATTTACAACTTTCAATGAAAAAGCGTCCTCGCAAGTAAAAGAAGCTTTTTTAGAATTAAAATCTGAAGGGATGAAAAAGTTGATAATTGATGTAAGAAGCAACCCTGGAGGCTTGTTAAATGAAGCTGTAAAAATCACCAATTTTTTTATTCCAAAAGATAAAATTATAGTAACCACCAAGGCTAAAGTCGAAAAATGGAGTGAGACTTTTAAAACCAATCAAGAACCTTTAGATTTAGAAATACCAATTTCAATTTTAATTGATGGGCATTCTGCATCAGCATCAGAAATTTTAGCAGGTTCGTTACAAGACTATGATCGTGCCGTAATTATTGGCGAAAAGTCATTTGGAAAAGGACTTGTTCAGCGATATTTGCCATTGTCTTACGGGACTCAAATGAAAATAACCATTTCAAAATATTATACCCCAAGTGGCAGATGTATTCAAGAATTAGATTATACCAATAGAGATGATAAAGGTAATATTCCTAAGTTTTCAGATTTTGGCAGAGAAAAATATAAAACAGAAAATGGGAGAACAGTTTTTGGTGGAGGAGGTATTTTCCCAGATATTGAAATTGAAAAACCTAAAACAACTGAAACAACAGAGGTTTTATTAAACTCCGATGCTTTTTTTAATTATGCTACCAATTATTTCTATAAAAACTCCAGTATTTTAGAACCTTCGAAGTTCAAATTGAACGATTCAGATTACAATGATTTAAAAAATTATTTATTAAATCATCAAAATGATTTTGAAACAAAAACCGAAGTTGCATTTAAAAGTGCAAATGAAAAAGCTGTTTCTGATAATTTGTCAGATAATTTAACCAAAAGTTATGAAAGTCTTTTATTAAATATTCATCAAGAAAAATTGAATGAGCTAGATAAAAATAAAGTTGAAATTTTAGATAAGCTAACCGATGAAATTGTAAAGCGATATTATTATGAAGAAGGTGTTTATAGACAAAAAGCAACTTTTGATACCGCTATTTTAAAAGCAGTTTCAGTTTTAAACAATAATTCAGAATATAATAAAGTATTGAAAAACTAAACATTTGAAAATTAGCAGTTATTTATGTTGAGGTATTAATCGAATAAAGGATTCAACTAATGCTTAGTTGAACATTTAAACGATTACACATTTTAACATTATATCTGTATCTTTGCAAAAGAAAATAAAACTATGCAACAGTCAAAAATTAAAGGCCGAACTCGCGCACAAGAATCATCAAATGCTATTGAGCGCTTATACATTTCTATGCGCCACTTATTCAGCAGAGGTTTTTATAAACCAATGGGTGTTTCAGGAGATGCTTTGCGTCAGGCATTATTATTACTTCGACCTGAAATTTACGGTTCTATTGCAGATGAAAAAGTTGAACTTAACGGGTTGGTTTATGTAATTGAAAGGCTTCCAATTGGAATTGAAGAGTGCAGGTTTGTTAATTTAACTGCAGATGAAGGTTATTCCAATTCGCATTTTAAAGCTATTGTTCCACCAAAAAGGAGAAGAAATTGTTTTAGAATTGATAAAGACCAAATGAATATTGAAGTTACTCGCGGAAGATCTGAAATCTATGATATACTTACTCATTTAACTTTTTTATTTATTGAATCTCATAAAATTGCCAATAAGGTTTTAATAAATGAAGATAAGGATACTGTTAGAGAGTGGAAAAAATTAGAAGAGATTGTTTTACATAATAAGAAAATTTCAAAAGATGAACGCGATATTATGTTTGCCCATGTTGCAAGTATTTTAGGAAGAACTTTTGAGGAAATTAGACAAGTACACGCTATTTTAAGTTTAGAGAATAATCCTGATCGTTTTTTTCAAATTATATATTGGCTGGGGTATTTAGCAATTATGGAAAAAGCTGACGATTTAAAGAGAACAATTACTTTTAGTCCGGTTTTACGGGAGCGAATAGGACATCATATTTATGGTGAAATGTGGGCAGATAATATAAAAAGAGTGTTATTTGAGAAAAAATTATTAAATCGCCCAATTCATATCATCAGTGCAAATATGCACAGTGTTATGAACTCTATTTACGCCCCAGCTGTATTGCCTAATCAAATTACTGATAACGATCCAATTACGTTGTTTAAATTATTAAGTAAAGAAGATAATGAAGATTTGCAAAAGCAAGTTATAGAATACGCTTCAAAAAACGGATTGACATTTATTAAATTTAATTCAGGAACCAATATTGATGTTCAAATAATTGATACCGCTAAAATTGATATTAGTAAAACAAATTATGTAATTGAAAACAGTGCTGAAAATGAAGAAAGGCCAGTACTTATTGTAATGGATTATGCTTTTGGAGAGCAGGCTTATGAAACTATGGATGAATTGCTGAAACCATATTCCTGTGAAAAGGGTAAAAAGCAACATTTAAATGTTGAGTCTGTTTCAATAATGGGAAAAGCAGGTATTTTGGAAGGTGGAAAAGGGGATATTATGATTCCTTCATCACATATTTTTGAAGGAACGGCCGATAATTATCCGTTTAAAAATCAGTTAAAGAAAAAAATGTTTGAAGGTTGTGGTGTAAATGTGTATTCAGGCGCAATGGTAACGGTTTTAGGAACATCACTTCAAAATAAAGATATCTTAAACTTTTTTCACAATTCTACATGGAAAGTTATCGGGTTAGAAATGGAAGGAGCACATTATCAAAAAGCCATACAGGCAGCTTCAAAAATTAGAGGTAATATTTCAAAAAAAGTAAAGGTTCGGTATGCTTATTATGCATCAGATAATCCTTTGGAAACAGGAAGTACCCTTGCCTCTGGAGGTTTAGGAACTGCAGGGGTGTTGCCAACTTATGTAATAACTCAAAAAATTCTTGAACAAATATTTTAGTTGATTCTTTTGCATAAAAAAAGATACATATTTCCAAAGAGAGTTTTTGATGTAGGGTTAGCTTTAATTGTAATTGTTACAATTTTAAGTTGGTTAGTGCCATTGGTTGCCATATTAAATTATTTAGAATCTAAGGATAAAACTTTTTTTAAACAAGAACGAATTGGTAAAAACGGAAAACCTTTTAATATTTATAAATTTAAAAGTATGACAGGTAATCCGCCTGTAAATGATCCATTATTGTCAATAGATGAATCTGCTAGAATTACAAAAACTGGAAAATTTCTTCGAAAATATAGAATTGATGAATTTCCGCAGTTTGTAAACGTTTTAAAAGGCGAAATGAGCATTGTAGGACCAAGACCTGAAAGACAGTTTTTTTTGGATGATGTAATAGCAAACATCCCAAAATACAAGAAAATGCTAAATTTAAAACCAGGAATTACATCGTTAGGTCAAATAAAATATGGCTATGCCGATAATTTAGAACAAATGTTAAAACGCGCCAGATACGATCTAATTTATTTAGACAATTTAAATTTTTGGACAGATATTAAAGTAATTTTGAGTACAATTGTGGTTGTATTTCAAGGAAAAGGAAGGTAAAAAGTAATTATAATGATGAACGTATTAATTTTAGGATCAGGAGGAAGAGAGCATGCAATGGCTTGGAAAATAGCACAAAGTAATTTATTAAATAAATTATATATTGCACCTGGGAATGCAGGGACAAAAGAAGTTGGTATCAATTTAGAAATCAGTCAAACAGATTTTGAAGCAGTAAAACAGGCTGTTTTAATGTACAATATTGAACTGGTAATTGTGGGTCCAGAAGATCCATTGGTAAAAGGTGTGCACGATTTCTTTTTAAATGATAAAGACTTAAAAGATATACCTGTAATTGGACCACAAAAATATGCTGCTCAATTAGAAGGAAGTAAAGAGTTTGCTAAAGAGTTTATGGTGCGTCATAACATTCCAACTGCCGCATATGAAAGTTTTACAGCAGAAACTTTAGTTGAAGGACATCAATTTTTAGAAACTTTAACACCTCCATATGTGTTAAAAGCTGATGGGTTGGCTGCCGGAAAAGGGGTTTTAATTTTAAACGATTTACAAGAAGCTAAAAACGAACTTACTGAAATGTTGGCCAATAAAAAGTTTGGTGCTGCAAGTAATAAGGTGGTTATTGAAGAATTTTTAGATGGTATTGAGTTAAGTTGTTTTACTTTAACTGACGGTAAAAGTTATGTGAATCTTCCTAATGCAAAAGATTATAAACGTATTGGTGAAGGTGATAAAGGCTTGAATACTGGTGGAATGGGTGCTGTTTCTCCAGTTCCATTTGCAAATGCCGAGTTTATGCAAAAGATTGAAGAACGTATTGTGAAGCCTACAGTTGAAGGTTTACAAAAGGACAATATCCCTTATAAAGGGTTCATTTTCTTCGGAATTATTAAAGTTGGAAACGAACCAAAAGTAATTGAATACAATTGTCGAATGGGAGACCCTGAAACTGAAGTAGTAATTCCGCGTATTAAAAGTGATTTTTTAGAGTTGTTAATTGCTGCTGGAAATAATCAATTGCATAATAAAACAATAGAATTTAAAGATGAAACGGCTTGTACTGTAATGTTAGTTTCTGGTGGTTATCCGGAAGCTTACGAAAAAGGAAAAGAAATTCATGGTTTGGATAAAATTGAAAATTCAATTGCTTTTCACGCTGGTACAACAACTAAAAACAATGCTGTGGTTACCAATGGAGGTCGTGTTATTGCTATTACTTCCTATGGAAATAATTTTGATGAAGCTTTAAAGCAATCATACCAAAACATTGATAAAATATGTTTTGATAAAATGAATTTTAGAAAAGACATTGGTTTTGACTTGTAAAAAAAAATTCTTGTTGCTCCGTTAAATTGGGGATTGGGTCACGCAACTCGTTGTGTACCTATAATTCAGGCATTGATTGAAAATGGCTTTGAACCTGTTTTAGCAAGTGATGGTAATGCATTATTATTGCTTCAAAACGAATTTCCTTTTTTAAAAAGTTACACACTTCCCTCATATCATATTAAGTACGCTAAAAGTGGTAAAAATTTAAAGTTTAAACTGCTTTTAGGTGTACCTTCAATTTTTTTTGCAGTTAAAAAGGAACAAAATGTAGTTTCAAAAATAATTGAAAAGGAAAATATTGTAGGTATTATTTCCGACAATAGATTTGGGGTTTTTAGCCCTAAAATTCCTTCTGTTTATATAACGCATCAATTAAATGTTTTGTCAGGAAACACAACTTTTTATACCTCTAAAATTCATCAAAAAATAATTAGAAAATTTAATGAATGTTGGATTCCTGATGTTGCTTTTGAACCAAATTTTTCAGGCCATTTAGGTCATCTAAAAAACACATCATTTAATTTAAAATACATAGGGATTTTAAGCAGATTTAAAATTTCAAAAGCTCAAATTAAATATAGTTTATTAGTGCTACTTTCAGGGCCGGAACCCCAAAGAACCATTTTAGAAAATAAGTTATTAATTGAATTGGAAACCTATAAGGGAAATATTTTATTTGTTAGAGGTGTAATTAGCAATTCAAAAAAAATTAGCGTTCCAAACAATTTTGAAATTATTGATTATTTAGGAACAAAAGCTTTAGAAAAAGTTATCAATCAAAGTAATTTGGTATTGGCTCGTTCAGGATATTCAACTATTATGGATTTGGCTGTTTTAGGTAAAAAAGCCTATTTCATTCCAACTTCCGGGCAATTTGAACAACTATATTTAGCTGAAATTATAGAAAAAAAGGGAATTGCACCATTTTCTAAACAACAAGATTTTACATTGAAAAAGTTAGATGAAGTAAAAAATTATAGTGGATTTTCAATTAGTAAATCTAAAGTAGATTTAGATCTTTTCAGCCTTTTCAAGGGTGAATGAAAATTCTGAACCTCTCATGTATTTACTTTTTACAAAAATTTCCTGATTGTGTGCTTCTAGAATATGTTTCACAATTGAAAGGCCAAGCCCTGAACCGCCTTGCACTCTTGAACGACTTTGGTCTACTCTGTAAAAACGTTCAAAAATACGTTTTTGGTGTTCTTCTTTTATACCTTCTCCATTGTCTTTTACTTTTACCAAAACTTTAGTATTTTCAAAAGTTTCAATGCTTACAGTTGTTGTCCCATTTATTTTTCCGTATTTGATGGAATTTACTATTAAATTGGTAAGCACCTGCTCTATACGTTCTTCGTCTGCAATAACCATAATTGGCTCATTATAGTACCTATCTAAAAGCAAAGAAATATTTCTTTTTTTTGCTTCCATTTCAAGCAAATCAAAAGTGTCTTTAACCAACTCAACAATGTTAAAAGGTTGTAAATTTAAACTTAAGTCCGTTGATTCAAGCTTAGAAATTAAATCTAGATCTTTAACAATGGCAATTAATCGTTCAACACCTTTATTGGCTCTTTCTAAATATTTTTTACGAATTTTTTTATCGTTAATAGCACCTTCTTCAAGGGTTAATAAATAACCTTGAACAGTAAATAAAGGTGTTTTTAATTCGTGTGAAATATTGCCTAAATATTCGCGCCTATAACCTTCTTGTAAGGTTAGTTTTTTAATTTGTTGTTGTTTAATTTTTGCAAATTTTTGAACTTCTTTTGAAAGCTCGTCAAAATTTGAAGAAATAGGTGTTTTATCAAGGTCTGTAGCATTTAAAAGAGCCACACTTTCAAGTATTTTTTTAATGCGAGGGTAAATAAATTTTTCAACTCTATATTGGGTAATAAAAAAGGTTACAATAAAAACAATTGCACCAAAAAATAGAATATACAAGTAGTTTAACCAATTATTTAGAAAGAAAGCAATACTGAAATAAAATAAAATTGAAGTACTCAGGGTAATAAATAATGAAGTCCAAAAAGCAAATGCGTAAGTTTTTTTAATCTTCATTTAGTACAAATTTATACCCAACACCTTTTACAGTTTTAAAAAATTCATCTCCAATTTTTTCGCGCAGTTTTCTAATATGAACATCAATAGTTCTGCCTCCAACAATAACTTCATTTCCCCAAACCTGATCTAAAATATCATCTCTTTTAAAAACTTTGTCGGGCTTTGAGGCCAATAATGCAAATAGTTCAAATTCTTTTCTTGGTAAAGAAAGTTTTACACCATCTTTAATAATTACATATTCGTCGCGGTCAATTATAATACCACCAACATTTATTTGTTCTGAAAAATCATTTTCTTCAGTTTCATTTGTATTTTTAATTCTTCTCAACAAAGCTTTAATTTTACTTACTAAAACTTTTGGTTTTATTGGTTTTGTAATATAATCATCGGCCCCAACATTAAAACCAGCTACTTGAGAATAATCTTCACCACGTGCCGTAAAAAAAGTAATCAATACATTTTCTAAACTTGGTGTAGCTCTTATTTTTTCGCATGCCTCAATACCATCCATTTCAGGCATCATAATATCTAAAATGATTAAATGGGGCTTTATTTTTTTAGCAATTTCAACAGCTTCAAGGCCATTTTTTGCAGTGGAAATTTGATAACCTTCATTCTTTAAATTGTATCCTACAATTTCTAAAATATCAGGCTCATCATCAACAAGAAGTATTTTAATATCAGCGTTTTTCATTTTATAAAAATAAATACTTTCAAAAGTAAACATAATTTACATTTGATAAACAACATCATTAAAAGTATAACATTTAGCTAACATTAAACTTACATTAGATTAATTTTTGAGGAGATAATGGGAAAAAATAGCATTTATTAATATTTTATAAACAGCATATTTGCTTCAATTGTTATGTAATCCAAGCTTTTTATGGTGCTAAATTATCCATTTGTTAACTTTTAATAAAAAAACGTATATTTACACAATAAATATTGAAATTTGTTATTAATCCCTAAATTAAAATATTATGAAAAAAAATTACTTTTTCATCATAGCCCTGCTAATTTCTTCATTAAGCTTTGGGCAATTAACAATTAACGAAATTTATTATTCTGATTCAAATGATTTTGTTGAAATAAAAGGACCTATTAATTATGCCCTAGCAGGATGGACATTGCAATCTTACAATCATAAAAATATTCCAACAGCCACTTTTGAATTAGGATCTGTGCTTGGAGGCCTAATGCCAAGTTTACCAAATTATGGTGGGGTTACTTTTTATGCTATTCCAAGCTCAATTTTTCAAATAGACGCTAAGGGTTATATTATTCTTCGAGACGATAATGATATTATTATAGATTTTATTGCTTATGGGGCTGGCATACAACCTAATAATGTAGAAGGAGTTCAAGCATTAGAAGCGGGAGTTGCAAGTTCTGGAAATTCTTTGCAGTTAACTGACGCCGGATGGGTTGCTGCTTCTCCTACTGAAGATGACAAAAACATAGGTCAAACCCTTTCAGTTGCTAAAAACGAAATTGCAGGTTTTGCGATGTATCCAAACCCGGTAAAAAACGGAAAATTTTCTATTTCAACCAATAGTGGTGCTCAAAAGCATATAGAAATATTTTCAGTTATTGGGAAACAAGTATATAGTAAAACTATAAACGCCAATGAAACAATTGATATTTCAAGTTTAAATGCTGGTTTTTATTTAGTGAGAGCTGAAGAAGAAGGAAAAGTTGCTACTCGCAAATTAATTGTGAATTAAGAATTTAAACAAATAAAAATTTTAAAAGCATCTCAAATTTGAGATGCTTTTTTTATTATATTTAACTAAAAATTTGCAATGAACAACAAACTTAACTTTGAAAACATCTTGTTTTTAGATATTGAAACCGTTCCGGAAGTTGAAAATTTCGACAATTTATCAGAAGAAAAACAAGAACTATTCGCAGCAAAAACACAATATCAGCGAAAAAATGAAATTTCGCCTGAAGATTTTTATGAACGCGCTGGAATTTGGGCCGAATTTGGAAAAATTGTTTGTATTTCAGTTGGTTACTTCACTAATTTTAAATCGGAAGAAAGAAAATATAGGGTTACTTCTTTTTTTGGAGAAGAACAACAAATTTTAGAAGACTTTAAAAATTTATTGGATAAACATTTTAATAAACCTGAACATGTTTTGTGCGCACACAATGGTAAGGAGTTTGATTTCCCATATATAGCCAGAAGAATGATTATTCATCAAATATCACTTCCTGAAAAATTGAATTTATTTGGTAAAAAACCTTGGGAAATTGCACATTTAGACACTATGGAATTATGGCGATTTGGCGATTATAAACATTACACTTCATTAAAATTATTAACTTCAATTTTAGGAATTCCATCACCAAAAGATGATATTAGTGGAAGTGAAGTTGGCGATGTTTTTTACAAAGAAAAAAATATAAAACGCATTGTAACTTATTGTGAAAAAGATACCATTGCTATTGCGCAATTATTATTGCGATTTAACAATGAACCTTTGATTGATGAATTGAATATAATCCATGTTTAGTTAGCAAAAAAGGAAATAATTTGCGAGATGTTATTTAAAAAATTGCTTTAACCTTCCAATTTTGAAGAAAGCTCAAACCAACGTTCTTCTTTTTTTTCAATTTGCAAACTAATTTCCTGCAGTTTTATTGAAAGTTCATTAATTTCTTCGCCTGATAAAGTTGTATCTAAAAATTTCGATTCAAGTTCAGTTTTTTGATTACCTAATTTTTCAATTTCCCCTTCAATAGCATCAAACTCCTTTTTTTCCTTATAAGTGAGCGCTATTTTTGGTGTATTTGAAACAGTTTTAGTTTCAATTTTTTTAATTTCAATCGCTTCTTCTTTCGGTTTAGAATCTTCATAAGCTCTAAAATCAGAATAATTTCCAGGGAAATCTTCTACCTCACCATCACCTCTAAAAACAAATAAATGATCTACAATTTTATCCATAAAATAACGGTCGTGCGACACCACCAATAAACATCCAGGAAAATCTAACAAAAAGTTTTCAAGTACATTTAAAGTAATAATATCCAAATCGTTAGTAGGTTCATCTAAAATCAGAAAATTCGGATTCTGAATTAAAACAGTACATAAATATAATCGCTTACGTTCGCCACCGCTCAATTTTTCTACAAAATCATATTGTCTTTTTCGGCTAAATAAAAAGCGTTCTAACAGTTGTGCTGCAGAAATACTTCTGCCTTTGGTTAAAGGAATTTGCTCTCCATATTCCTTAATAATTTCTATAACTTTTTGTCCAGGTTTTGGATTGATTCCATCCTGGGTATAATAACCAAATTTAATAGTTTCACCCACCACAACTTTTCCAGAATCTACTGGGATATTTTGTGTAATAATATTTAAAAAACTAGATTTTCCGGTACCATTTTTCCCAATTATTCCAATTCGTTCGCCGCGTAAAAAGTTATATTCAAAATTCTCTAAAATTTTTAAATCTCCAAATGATTTTGACACTTTATGAAGTTCTAAAATTTTAGTACCCATACGTTCCATGTTAATTTCTAACTGAACTTGATGGTCGTTTCTGCGTTTATGAGCAGCTTCTTTAATTACATAAAAATCATCAATTCTACTTTTAGATTTGGTAGTACGCGCCTTTGGCTGTCTTCGCATCCACTCCAGTTCCTTGTTAAATAAATTTTTAGCTTTATCAACACTGGCTTGTTCTTGTTCAATTCTGGCCTCTTTTTTCTCTAAATAATTAGAGTAATTTCCTTTATAGGTATAAAAGCCACCATTGTCTAATTCAACAATTTCATTACAAACACGTTCTAAAAAAAAGCGATCGTGTGTAACCATAAAAAGGGTAATTTTTTCCTTTTTAAAATATTCCTCCAGCCATTCAATCATTTCTAAATCAAGGTGATTGGTAGGTTCATCTAAGATTAATAAATCAGGTTTATGAATTAAAATAACCGCTAAACTCAACCTTTTGCGTTGCCCACCTGAAAGCGAACTCACTGTTTGTGTTAAATCTTCTAATTTTAGCTTGTATAATATTTGTTTGTATTGGGTTTCAAAATCCCAGGCATTGTGGCGTTCCATTTTTTCAAAAGCCATTTGGTACGCTTTTTCATCTTCAGGATTGTTCAATGCATGTTCATATTCCTCAATAATTTTCAAGGTTTCATTGTCTGAATCAAAAATAGTTTCTTCAACAGTTAAATCAAGATTAAGTGATTCTTCTTGAGATAAATATTCTATTTTTAGTCCTTTACGCGAAATAACTTGTCCGGTATCAGGACTGTCCAATCCGGCAATAATATTGAGCATGGAAGTTTTTCCAGTACCATTTTTTGCAATAAAAGCAATTTTTTGATCTTTGTTAATCCCAAATGAAATGTCGCTAAAAAGCGTTAATTCTCCAAAAGACTTTGATATATTTTCAACCGACAAATAATTCATTCAATCTAAATTTTGTGCGAAATTACGGAAAATAAATGCCATAATTTGACTATTATAACTTTCAACTTCCAATATTTATTATTTAACATTAAAACAGTATTTTTAACATTCAAAATTTAGCAATGTTAAGCGTACAAAATTTATCTATCTCTTTTAAATCAAACCGTGAGGTTACTACTGTGGTAGAAAACATTTCGTTTGAACTAGAGTCGCAGCAAATTTTAGGAATAGTTGGTGAGTCAGGCAGTGGAAAATCAGTTACCTCATTAGCTATATTAGGGTTGCTTTCAAAAAATGCCAAAGTTTCAGGAAATATTTTTTTTAATGACAAGGATTTAACCAAGCTTTCAGAAACAACATTTAGAAAAATTAGAGGCAATCAAATATCCATGATTTTTCAAGAACCAATGAGCTCATTAAATCCTAGTTTAACTTGCGGTTTTCAAGTGATTGAAGTTTTATTTCAGCATAAAAAAATTTCTAAGTCAGAAGCGAAAAAACAAGTAATTGAATTATTTAACAAAGTGAAATTACCAAGAGCTGAGGTGATTTTTAATCAATATCCTCATCAGCTTTCTGGAGGCCAGAAGCAGCGGGTTATGATTGCAATGGCGATTGCCTGCAAGCCACAAATTTTAATTGCAGACGAGCCAACAACTGCTTTGGATGTTACTGTCCAAAAGGAAATTATTGAATTGTTAAAAGAGTTACAGCAAGAAACTGCAATGAGTATTATTTTTATTACCCACGATTTAGCTTTGGTTTCAGAAATTGCAGATACAGTATTGGTAATGTATCAAGGTAAAATTGTTGAGCAAGGTGAAGCAAAAAAAGTATTTTTAAAGCCAATTCATAATTATACAAAAGCTTTAATTAATTCAAAACCAAGTTTAACGCAACGTTTAAAAAAATTGCCAACTGTTAATGATTTTATTGAACTAACCATTCAAAATGAAGTTTATTCAGCCGAGGAAAGAACAGAATTTCATCAAAAAATTTACGCAGCAAAACCGTTGTTAGAAGTAAAAAACTTGGCGACATATTTTAATACCAATAACAGTTTCTTTTTTGGAAAAAAGAGCGAAGTAAAAGCAGTTGACGATGTTTCATTTCAGCTTTTTGAAGGCGAAACTTTAGGTTTGGTTGGTGAATCGGGTTGTGGGAAAACAACTTTGGGACGCACCATTCTTCATTTAGAAAAAGCAACAAATGGCCAGATTTTTTATCGCGGAAACGATGTTACATATTTATCAAAAACAGATTTAAAAAATTTCAGAAGAGAGGTTCAAATAATATTTCAAGATCCTTTTTCATCTCTAAACCCAAGAATTCCTGTTGGAGAAGCCATTTTGGAACCTATGAAAGTTCATGGGATATTAAATACAACTACTGAAAGAAAACAATATGTTTTTGATGTTTTGCATCGAGTTGGCTTATTGGAAGAACATTTTTATCGATATCCACATGAATTTTCAGGAGGTCAACGCCAACGAATTGGTATTGCACGCACCATTGCATTAAATCCTAAATTAATTATTTGCGACGAATCGGTTTCAGCATTAGATGTTTCAGTTCAAGCTCAGGTATTGAATTTGTTAAACGAATTAAAGAAAGATTTTGGGTTTACGTATATTTTTATTTCTCACGATTTAGCAGTTGTTAAATATATGGCTGATCAATTAATAGTTATGAATGAAGGGAAAATTGAGGAAATAGGTGATGCAGATGCTATTTATAAAACTCCAAAAACACTGTACACACAAAAATTAATTGATGCTATTCCCAAAGGAATATAATTTCAATAAATTGTATATTGCACCAAAATATGAAGAGCACTTTTCTATATGGTTTATTATTTATTGGAATTTTAACAATTTCAAACATTTGCTATGCTCAAGAAAAAAGTCTTCAAGAAATAATTACAGGTAAAAAAGATACCAGAAAAGAAGATAATGATCTCAAGTTTCAAGCCTTCTTTTTTGAGGCTTTAAAACAAAAGGCCATCAATAATTTTAGCAAAGCCATTGAAAATCTGGAGCAATGTTATCAAATTGACAGCACTAATTTGGCAGTAGAATTTGAATTTTCAAAAAATTATTTGGCACTTAAAAATTATATTGAAGCAGAAATATTTATTAATAAAGCTTTGGAAAGGGAGTCTAAAAATGTGTTTTTATTGGAGCATAAAGTGTTAATATACAAATCGCAACGCAATTTTTCAGAGGCAATTAAGGTTCAAAAACAATTGATAGAACTGAATCCGAAATATATGGAAGATTTAGTTTTACTATACCTTCAAAATAATGAATTTGATAATGCCAAAAAATTAATTGTTGAAGTTGAGGAAAATGCCTTGTCGTCAACAAAAATTATTGGCTACAAGCAATATTTAAATAGCAAAAAATTACCCATCGATAGTTTAAAAGAGATTAATAGTGAATCAACAGATAGTAATAATATTAACGATTTAAAAAAGAGTTATAGTGAAAAAAAAGAGTTCAAAATTTTACAGCAAATTTTAAATTATGAAGTTGAAAATTTACTTTTTGAAATGCTTTTTACAGATAGTAAGAATGGATTAGAGATTTATCCTTCCCAACCTTTTTTATATTTTATGAACGGATTTGCACTAAATAAACTTACAAAATATAATGAAGCAATAGCCGTTTTAACTATTGGCATTGATTTTGTGATAGAGGATATAGATTTGGAAGCTAATTTTTACGAGCAGTTATCTATTAGTTATGAAGGGTTGAACAACAAAAATGAAGCTTTAAAATACAAACAAAAAACAGAACAATTAAGACTGAAAAATTAAATGAGATATAGTTTAAAAATGATGTTATTAATTTTTTTGGTAATTACTTCTTGTAAAACCAAAAAAAATGTAACTGAAATAACTACAATTGAAGTAGTTTCACCAAAAGAATTAATAAACGATTATTACAGTCGCACGTTTAAAAAGGAAACCATTTCGGCAAATTTAAATGCAAACTATGAAGATTCAAAATCTACAGTTTCATTTGATATTAAATTGCGCATTGAAAAAAATAAAGCAATTTGGATGAGTGCAACAAAATTGGGTTTTCCTGTTGCCAAAATGCTCATTACACCAACCAGTGTTCGCTATTATGAAAAATTAGATAAAACCTATTTTGATGGTGATTTTTCGTTATTAAGTTCTTGGCTTGGATCAGAATTGGATTTTCAAAAAGTTCAGAATTTATTAATTGGTCAGTCAGTATTAAACTTAAAGGACGGAAAATATGATGTTAGAATAGTAAATAACTCGTATGAGTTAAAACCAAAACAAAATAATGAATTGTTTGGAATTTTATTTTTAATGAATCCGGTAAATTTTAAATTAGACGGGCAAGAAATCAGAAACTTAAAAAAAGAGCAATTACTATCAATTTCCTATCCAAATTATAATGAAATTGAAGGAGAACAATTTCCTAAAAAAATTGATATTAAAGTTATTGAAAAGGCTAAATTAACATCCATAAATATTGAATATAAATCGGTTGAGTTTAATAATAATTTAACTTTTCCATTTGAAATTCCAACAGGTTATAAAAAAATTAGTTTAAAATAATGCAGTTCAAATTTAAGTACACACTTCTTTTTTTAGCACTCATTTTTAGTGCAAACTTGTTTTCTCAAAAATCTCGTGAAGCCTTAGAAGCACGTAGAATTCAACTCCAAAAAGATAAGGATTATATCAATGCATTGCTTTCCAGAACTAAAAGAACTGAAAAGAATTTGCTTATAGAACTTGTAGATTTAAATAAAAAAATTGATGCCAGAGAAAAATTAATTTCAGCAATATCAAAAGAGTCAAAAGAACTTGGGAATGAAATTTATGAAAATCAACTTCAAATAAATCAAAATAAACGAGATTTAGAAGCCTTGAAAAAGGATTACGCTGATATGATTTATAAGTCGTACAAAAGCAAGTCTCAAAATAGCAGAATAATGTTTCTATTGTCTTCTGAAAACTTTTTTCAGGCCTATAAAAGGTTTCAGTATATGAAGCAATACACTTCATTTAGAAAAATGCAAGGTGAAGAAATTCAAATTAAAACAGTTGAATTACAGTCGTTAACAGATTCTTTACAAGTAAAAAAAGATCAAAAACAGGCATTGTTGAGTGATCAGAAACAAGAACAAAGTGTTATTGAAAAAGAAAAAAGGGAGCAACAAAATGTGCTTAGCCAAGTAAAACAAAAGGAGAATAAATACGAAAAACAAATTAAAGAATTTATAAGAGAAGAAAACAGGATTGACGCTCAAATTGATAAGATAATTAGAGATGCAATTGCAGCTTCAAATAAAAAAGCTGGTGGTTCAACTGAGGCTGTTTCAGGAACTTTTGTATTAACAGCTGAAGCAAAAGAACTGGCTTCGCAATTTGTAGCTAATAGAGGAAAATTACCTTGGCCAGTTGAAAAAGGCTATGTATCTATGTATTTTGGAAAACAACCGCACCCAATTGTAAAAACTGCAACTATTGAAAGTAATGGTGTAAGAATTACAACAGAAGAAGGAAGTAAGGCAAGAGCTGTTTTTAATGGAACAGTTTTGTCTGTTCAGGTATTATCAGGAAACAAAAAGGCTGTTTTATTGCAACATGGTAATTATATCACTGTTTATAAAAATCTTGAAAATGTTACGGTAAGTACTGGAGATAAGGTTGTTACCAAACAAGAAATAGGTACAATTTTTACCGATAAACTAACCGGAAAAACCATTATTGGTTTTGTTTTATCTAAAAATTCAACAACTGAAGATCCATCAATGTGGATTTACAAAATGTAATGTTTTAAGCAAATAAAGCTTTTAGTTCAGTTGCGTCTTGCGGATTCATTTTTCCTGAAAGAATTAAACTCAATTGTTTTCTTCTTAAAGCACTGTTATAGCGTTGTATTTCAAGTTCAGTTTCTGGCTTTATTTGTGGAATTGTAACAGGTGTTCCTGTGGTATCTACAGCAACAAAAGTGTAAATACCTTCATTAACTTTCGTTCGTTCTTGTGATTCTCGGTCTTCAATCCACACATCAACATACACTTCCATTGACGATTTAAAAGCACGTGAAACCTTCGCTTCAATAGTAACTACACTACCTAATGGAATAGCCTTGTTAAAGGCAACATGGTTTACGGATGCTGTAACTACAATTCTTCGTGAATGTCTTCTGGCAGAAATGCTACAAGCCCGATCCATTCGAGCTAACAATTCACCTCCAAATAAATTACCTAAAGGATTGGTTTCTCCAGGTAAAACAATATCAGTTAAAATAGTTAAAGATTCTTTAGGTGATTTTGCAGTCATGCTCATAAATTTTCAACAAAGATATGGCTATTTTATTAAATAAAAAGAGACTGTAATAAGGTGAATTTTAGTACTCCTGTACAAGCAACCAAGCGTCTTTTGATTCTGTTTTATGAATCTCATTTAGCGAGTTAACAGCTTCACTTTCAGAGTTAAAACTGCTGTAGGAAACTTGGGTTAAATTCCATTTATTAATGCCTAAAATTTTAGCATTAAAACCCTTATCAAGTAACTCTTGCAATTTTTTATCAGCATTTTCAGATTCTCTAAAAGCTCCAGCTATAATGTGATAATTAAAGGTTTCTTTAGTAACATTTAAAGTAATTGCAGGTAAGGGATTGCTAATTACAAAAGTAGCTTCTTGAATTTTTTTTTCAACCTGTTGTTGTTGTAATTCAGCTTTGGCGACTAAAGAATTGTATTCAAATTTTTGATATTGATTCCAGCCAACTGAACCCAAAGCAAAAACAATGGCCGCTGTTGCAGCATATTTAATAAATGCAGGTGTTTTATGTTTCTGTTCTTCAGAGCTAAGAACAGGGGCAATGGTTTCAAGTTTTCTAACTTTTTCTTTATATTCTTCTCGCTTCACAGCTGGAGAAACATAGGTATTAAAACCAAAAGATGAAGTTAAATAATTAACGGAATTACTAGGCTCAAAAATATATTTTCCATCTTTACTTAAATGAAAAGAGCCAATATTATCCAATTCAACAGTTTCTTTTGTTAATAACATTTTCCACATAGAAACTTCATTCTCAATAAATTCAGAAGCTTTGGCATAGGAAATACTTTGAACACTTGAAATATAATTAACCAGCAGACCATCACTATTTTGAAGATGTGAGTTAAAAGTTAACTGTTTTGAAGGTGCGTAAAAAGTGTGTGTTAAATGATTCACTTTTGCAGAAATTTCATTGGTTACAAAACCTCCAAAATTTGGTACAATTACACACTCATAACGGTATAATAAATCTCCTATGTATTTTGCTAATGTCATGTTAACAAATATAAAATAAAACCAAGCTAAAAATAAAGAGTTATCACAATTTTTATTAACAATAATTTTATATATTGAACCTCAAATTGTTAAAGATGCTTGAAGAAGAATTGCTGCACGTTTTGGCGTTGCAACACGTAAAAGGTATTGGTGATATCAATGCTAAAAAATTAATTTCGTATTGCGGAAGTGCTAAAAATGTGTTGAATGAAAAGCGCCGTAATCTGGAAAAAATTAGCGGAATTGGTTCATTTACCATTCAACATTTGTTTGATGCAGAAAATTTAAATGCTGCTGAAAAAGAACTCAATTACATTAGAAAAAACAATATTGATGTACTTTATTTTTGTGATGAAAACTATCCTGAAAAATTAAAACATTGTATTGACGCTCCAATTTTATTATTTAAAGATGGGAATTTCAGTTTAAAAAATCGTCCAATTATTAGCATTGTTGGAACACGAAACATTACAACTTACGGACGCGATTTTTGTGAAAAACTAATTTCAGACTTAAAGGCATACAATCCAATAATTGTTAGTGGTTTTGCTTATGGTGTTGATATTTGTGCTCATAAATCAGCAATGAAAAATGAGTTAACAACTGTTGGTGTTTTGGCTCATGGGTTTGAAGAAATATACCCTAAGTCGCATAAAAAGTATGTGGCTGAAATGAATAAAAATGGAGGTTTTTTAACCGATTTTTGGCACAACGATGAAATAATAAGAGAAAATTTTTTAAAACGCAATAGAATAGTAGCTGGAATTTCTGAAGCAACCATTATTATTGAGTCGGCCGATAAAGGTGGTTCTTTGGTTACCGCCGATATTGCAAATTCTTATAGCCGAGATGTTTTTGCGGTTCCTGGTAGAAGTACCGATAATTTTAGCAAAGGCTGTAATGATTTAATTAAAAGAAATAAAGCAGCTATTTTAACTTCTGCTTATGATTTGGTTGAAATGTTGAATTGGAATTTAGTGCAAAAAAGTTTGAAACCAATTCAAAAACAATTGTTTGTTGAACTGAACGAGTTTGAGCAAAATATTTACGATTTTCTGTTTGAAAATGGTAAAGAATTATTGGATATTATAGCAATTAACTGCAATATTCCCATTCATAAAACAACAACTATTTTGTTCAATTTGGAAATGAAAGGTGTTGTAAAGCCTTTGCCTGGAAAATTGTATGAAATTATTTAAAATCAAAAAAAGGCATTCAAAAAAATAGATTATCAGTACTTTTGTGTTTTTAAAAAAACAAGATGATTGAAATACCAAAGAATGCCAAAGGATTGATTTTTGATTTAGACGGAACAGTTGCCAATACTATGCAAAATCATTTTGAAGCTTGGCGAGCTGCAGTTTCTCCTTTTGGGATAGATTTTAGTGGGGAATTGTTTTTGCAACTTACAGGGATGCCAAAAGCCGCGACTATAATTAGATTGAATGAACTTTTTGGAACTGATATGAATCCTATGGAAGTTGGAAAAGTAAAGGCTGAAGTTTATAAAAAATTGGTTTCAGAAACCAAAGAAATTGAAGTGGTTTGTGATGTTGTACGAAAATACCACAACATTTTACCTATGGCAATAGGAACAGGCAGTACGCAATTTGGTGCCCGAAGAACATTGTCTATTTTAGGTTTGGAACACTATTTTAATCCAATAATTACAGCCGATGATGTGTCGAGTTTTAAACCTCATCCTGAAACTTTTTTAAGATGTGCTGAATTAATGGGTGTTGCTCCAAAAGATTGTGTGGTTTTTGAAGATGGTATTTTAGGTATTCAGGCAGCTGAAAAGGCAGAAATGATGGTAGTTGATATTAATAATTATTATAAAATTGAATTTTCAGTTTAAAACTCACTGATTAAACCCGCTTTCCATTCATTCATAAAATCTTCAACTTCTTCCAAAAATTCTGTTGATTTTTGAGTCTGATTAATAGTTGCATGTAAAACTATTTTATTTCTTTCAGGAAGAAAACCAGTGGTGATTGTCCATTGTAAAGCATTTGGGCAATCTAGCAAAGCAAAACGAACACCACCATTAATTTTATTGTAACTCATTAAAAATTCGCCCCAAAGCGTTCCGCCACTAAAATCAGATTCAAAATTTTCAATTAAAAACATACTTTCAGTAAATTTCTCTAAAGTATCTGGTGTAATTTTTTCTTGAATTATTTCTTCAGAAGACTGTTTGTTAATAATTTTAAAAAACTCCATTTTAATTATTTTTATGAGATTGATAGCTTTCAATAACAACTGTTGAAATTATTAAAATTCCTCCAATTATTGTTTTTGCGGCTGGAATTTCGCCTAGAAAAAGCATTCCAAATAATATTCCGTAAATTGGCTGAACACTGCTCATGATACTTGCAGTACTTATTGAGAAATTTTTCATACTTAATACAAAAAGTGTGTGCCCAACGGATGTAGTAAAAAGCGCAAGCGCACCTAATCCAAGCCAGTCATTTGTTGTTGGATTGGCTTCAAAAATGAAAAATACAGGCCATAAAACTAATGTAATTATTACCATTTGATAAAACATAAGCATGGAACCATGATAGCTTGAAGTTTTCTTTTTCATTAAAATATTTCTGATAGCATAGAATACTGCTGATACAATCCCGAACAAAACACCTTGGGTAATATTATTTCCAACATTAAACTCTGGAGTTAAAAAGTAAATGCCTATTAAAACTAAAATTCCAAGTACAACGTGGTTAAAATTTAGTCGACTTTTAAAAAATAGTGGTTCTAAAAAAACGGTAATTATTGGATAGGTAAACATAGATAACATACCAATTGCGACCCCTGAAAGTTTTAAAGCATAAAAATATGTAACCCAATGTGCACCCAAAAACAAACCACTCAATAGAATTGTATTTAAATCTCTTCTTGACGCAATTTTAAGATCTATTTTTTTGTAATAAATAAAAATTCCTAAAAAAACAATTGCCAATGCGCTTCGCATCCATATTGTAATTGGCGGTGGCATTGAAATATACCTTCCCAAAACACCTGATGTGCTTATAAAAAGCATTGCAATATTCAATTCAAAAATATGAGTTAAATGCTGATTTTTTATTTTCATATTTTTTGAAGTGTATTTAAGGCTTGTTTAACTGAATTAATATTTTCAAATGTTAATAACAATCGAAGACCAGACTTTGTTTGTTTTTCTTTCATATTGCATAACATTGGATTTTGCTGAACAAAAGATATAACTTTCATAAAAACTGGAGTATTGTAAAATGAACTTTGCTGATCAGAAATAAAATAACAAAGCATTTTTTTCTTCTTTAAAATCAAACGTTCAATACCTAAATGTTTGGCAATCCATTTTATGCGTACACTGTTTAATAAGTCTTCAACCTGATTAGGAAATTCGCCAAAACGGTCAATAATTTGATTTTCAAATTGTTGTAATTCCATTTCATTTTTAAGTTCACTTAATTGATTATACAAACTCAACCTTTCAGAAATTACATTGATATAATCATCAGGAAATAAAATTTCAAAATCGGTGTCGATTTGAATATCTTTTACATAGTTTTTTGGTTTGTCAACATCTTCCTTATATAAATCTTTAAATTCATTTTCTTTGAGTTCTTCAATGGTTTCATTTAAAATTTTCTGATAAGTATCAAAACCAATATCATTGATAAAACCACTTTGTTCACCACCCAATAAATCACCTGCTCCACGAATTTCCAAATCTTTCATAGCAATGTTAATACCACTTCCTAAATCGGTAAATAATTCAATTGCCTGGATTCTTTTTCTAGCATCATCAGTCATCATATGGTATGGAGGCGTAATAAAATAACAGAAAGCTTTTTTATTTGAACGTCCAACTCTACCGCGCATTTGATGAAGGTCAGACAAGCCGAAATTGTTTGCATTGTTGATAAAAATAGTGTTTGCATTTGGAACATCTAAGCCACTTTCAATAATAGTTGTTGCAACTAAAACATCAAATTCATTATTAATAAATGCCAGCATTAAACCCTCCAATTTTTTACCATCCATTTGCCCATGTCCTATACCAATTTTTGCATCTGGGACCAAACGTTGTATCAAGCCCGCAACATCTTTAATGTTTTCAATTCTGTTATGAACAAAGAATACTTGTCCGCCTCGCTGAATTTCATATCTAATAGCATCTCTTATAGTTTCTTCTGAAAAACGAATCACGTGACTTTCAATAGGAACACGATTTGGTGGCGGAGTACTAATAATAGATAAATCACGTGCTGCCATTAAACTAAATTGCAAAGTTCTAGGAATTGGAGTTGCAGTTAAAGTTAGCGTGTCAATATTTTCTTTAATGGTTTTAAGTTTGTCTTTTACGGCCACTCCAAATTTTTGTTCTTCGTCTACAATTAACAAGCCTAAATCTTTATATTTTATTGAGGCATTTGTTAATTGATGCGTTCCAATAACAATATCTATTGAGCCATTTTCCAAACCTTCTAAAACCCCTTTTCTTTGACTGGCAGATCTAAATCGATTTAAATATTCTACTGTAACCGGAAAATCTTTCAATCGCTCACTAAATGTTTTAAAATGCTGAAAAGCTAAAATGGTAGTTGGCACCAATATTGCTACTTGTTTTCCGTTGTCAACAGCTTTAAAGGCCGCTCTAATAGCAATTTCAGTTTTTCCGAAACCAACATCTCCACAAACCAAACGATCCATAGGCTGTTCACTTTCCATGTCATTTTTTACATCTTGTGTAGATGCAGATTGATCGGGAGTGTCTTCATATAAAAAACTAGCTTCCAATTCATGCTGTAAATAACTATCGGGTTTGTATTGAAAGCCTTTTTTCATTTTGCGTTTTGCGTACAATTCAATTAAATTATATGCAATATGCTTGATGCGCGATTTGGTTTTTTGCTTTAATGTTTTCCAAGCAGGTGAACCTAATTTGTATAATTTTGGCGGTTTGCCGTCTTTGCCAGTATATTTGGAAATTTTATGAAGTGAATGGATGCTTATATACAAAATATCGCGATCTCCATAAATTAACTTGATGGCTTCTTGTTTTTTACCTTCAACATCAATTTTTTGAAGCCCTCCAAATTGTCCAATACCGTGATCTATATGTGTTACATAATCTCCAATTTCTAGGTTTGTAAGCTCTTTTAATTTTAAAGACTGCTTTTTAGAATAACCATTTTTTAACCTGAATTTATGGTAACGTTCAAATATTTGATGATCAGTATAACAAACCAATTTATTATCAATATCAATAAAACCTTGATACAATGGAAAAACAATGGTAGTGTATTGAATTTTAGTATCTACATCATTAAAAATATCATGAAAACGGTCGGCTTGTTTTTCCGAATCACAAAACAGGTAATTGGTATAACCGTTTGCTGAATTTTGAATAAAATTTTCAATTAATAGATCAAATTGTTTATTAAATGAAGGTTGTGGTTTGGTATTGAATTGAACATTTTTAATATTGGATGAACCAGCAATACTTTTTTGAACTTTTTGCAGATTTTGATTCTCGGCTGAATCCATTTCGGTTTGACGGGCATTTACAATTTCAACAGTTGTAAAGGCATCAAGTTGTTTTTTTATAAGTTCACTATTGCAAAATAATTCAATTGGTTCAGCATGATTAATGGCCGTTGATAATTTTTTGAAAGCTTCTTCGGCTTTTGTAAAAAGTTTATCTAAAGTGCTAAAAAGAAGGTCTTTGTTTTTTGTAAAAACAACCGTTTTTGCCGAAATATATTTTAAGAAACTTTCTCGTTTTTCATCTAATGTTTTGTTTTCAACATTAGGCATAATACTCACTTTCGTTAATTTTTCGGTTGAAAGTTGTGTTTCAACATCAAAAGTTCTAATACTTTCTACTTCATCCCCAAAAAACTCTATTCGGTAAGGTTCGTTATGGGAAAATGAAAAGACATCAATAATTCCGCCACGAACTGAAAATTCCCCAGGTTCACTAACAAAATCAACCCTATTAAAATGGTATTCAAATAATACTTCATTAACAAAATCTAAACTTAGCAAATCGTTAACACCAACTTTTAAGGTGTTTCTATTCAATTCAGCTTTGGTAACAACTTGTTCAAAAAGCGCATCGGGGTAAGTAACAATTAGGGCTGGTTTTTTTTGTGAATTGATGCGATTTAAAACTTCAGAACGCAATAAAACATTGGCATTGTCAACTTCTTCAATTTGATAAGGTCTTCGATATGAACCTGGATAAAAAAGCACATCTTTATCGCTTAGCAATTGTTCTAAATCATTTAAATAATAGGCAGCTTCTTCTTTATCATTAAAAATTAAAAGAAAAGGTTTTTCAGATTTTTTAAAGCTTTCAGAAATCACAAAAGACAACGATGAGCCAACCAAATTCGAAATTTGAAAATGGTTTTTTTCAATTGAAAGTAATTGAGCCAATTGTTTTTTTTGAACAGTTTGCTCGTAATTGTGTAGAATATTTTGCTTACTCAAAAAATGCAAATTTTGTCAAAGGTAGTATTTTATAAAAAAAAGAAAAGTATTTACTAATTATTTCCTTAAATTTATAATTAAGAACTAAAAAAAATAAAAACATGTCTATTTCAGATTTATACCCTACGGGGCTGCACGAACAGAATTTAAGTCATTTTGCATCTATAGTAAAATTAGCTTTATTCGATAATAAAATTGATTCTAAAGAAAGGCTTTTGTTAGAAAGATTGGCTTTAAGACTTGATATTTCCAAAAATGAGTACGAGGAAATTTTAAAAGATCCTGGAAAATATCCAATAACTTCTCCAGTAAGTTATGATGAACGCATTGAACATTTATACGATTTAACCAAAATGTTATTTATAGATAAAAATCCAACTATTGATAAAACTTCAACTATGGACAGGATTGCTGTTGGTTTGGGGTTTCCAGCCGAAAACGCAAGAGTAATTGTAAAAGAGGCGGTTAAATTTTTTATGAAAGAACCTGATGTTGAAGATTTTAAAATAGTAATAAAAAAGGCAAATATTCTTAAAAAATAGAATGGGTATTATAGATAAAAATGTATTTTTGTTAGCTGTATGAAAAATGTAATTTTTAAAAGTATTTTCTGTTTACTGATATCCAATATATTTTTGGCCCAATTTGTACATTCTCAAGATAATAGTAATTTATGGACTTTTGGCATTGGGGTTAATGTAGTTAAATTTCACCCTAAAGATCTCCCTATAACTGATGATGAAAATTTTATTACGGAAAGCAATTCAAATTTTGGAGGCCCTCAAATATTGATTTCAAGACATTTAGTAAAAAATTTATCTATCGAGGGATTGTTATCCTTTAATCAAATTTCTAATTATGGAGATATAAAAATAGAAAAATCAACTTATACTGGGTTTGATTTTAATTTAAAATATAGCGTTATGGATCCTAGCCAAGATTTTACAATATTTGCACTTGCAGGAGCAGGATATACTTCTTTTAATCCAGAAACAGTTTGGGTTGAAGGAACACCCATAAAGTTTGGAAGTGGAGGATCCTTTAATTTAGGTGGAGGACTTAATTATTGGATTTCAGATACGATTGGTCTGAATTATGAGGCCTTATATAAAATTAGTATTTCAGATAAACTTTCATCAAATTTTTATAATGGTTTAAGTTTAGTTTTTAGGTTAAAACAGGGAAAGTCCTTTAATTGGAGAGACGGTAAATAGTATCTATATTAAATTTATATTTCACTAACTTGCATTTTAATTTTCTTTAGGTGCAAAATTCAACTTCATATCAAATATACAATGCTTCAGCAGGAAGTGGGAAAACATTCACTTTGGTTAAGGAATATTTAAAAATTCTTTTAGCAAGTGAAAATCCATATAAATTTCAGCAAATATTAGCGGTTACATTTACCAATAAAGCTGCTGGTGAGATGAAAGAACGTGTAATTGAAAATTTGCACTCTTTTTCAAATAAGGAACAAAACAATATGCTTTCTTTAATTTGTGCTGAAACTAATTTATTAGAAACAACAGTATTTAAAAGGGCTCGTATTATTTTAAGTGCAATTTTACAAAATTATTCAGCTTTTAATATTACAACAATTGACAGTTTTACACATAAGTTAATACGAACTTTTGCTTATGATTTAGACCTTCCGTTGAATTCTGATATTGAAATGGATACTGAAAGTCTATTGAATGAAGCAGTTGATATTGTAATTTCTAAAATTGGAGAAAACAAAGAATTAACCAATTTGCTAGTTAATTATGTATTTCAAAAATTAGACGATGAAAAGTCTTGGGATATTTCATTAGATCTTAAAAACTTTGCCAAAATAATTCTGAATGAAACCGATGCTAGCCATTTAAAAGCACTTAATAAGGTTCCAATTGAAACTTTTAGAAACTTAAAAGAAACTTTACAAAAAGAAAATAAAAAAATTGAAGAACTGTTTAAAACCATTGGAAATAATGGTTTAGAAATTATAACTAATAGCAGGGTTGAAAAAAATGAATTTGCCTATGGAGGTGAATTTCCTAATCATTTTGAAAAGCTGAAAGAATTAAAAATTAACGATTTAAATTTTGAAGGAAGGCTAAATACAACTATTGAACAAAATAAAAATTTGTTTGCTGGAAAATGTAGCATTGCTTCTAAACAAATAATTGAAAATATTGGTCATGAATTAGTTGCGTTATACTACGATTCTAAGAAGCTTTATACTGAGTTTTATGGGAAATATGTTTTAAACGGCTTAATTATTGAAAGTTTAATTCCCTTGGCGGTTTTAAATTATATAAACAATGCACTTCAGGAATTAAAAAAAGAAAATAATATTTTATTAAATGCTGAATTCAATCAGCTAATTAGCGATACAATTAAAGATGAGCCAGCGCCATTTATTTATGAACGAATTGGTGAAAAATTTCGATATTATTTTATTGATGAAATGCAAGACACTTCCGTTTTACAATGGCAAAATTTAATTCCATTAGTTGAACATGCTATTTCATCAGAAAATGAATTTGGCGAACAAGGTAAATTATTGTTAGTTGGTGATGCAAAACAATCTATTTATCGCTGGCGAGGAGGAAAAGCTGAACAATTTATTGGTCTTTCGGCAAAAGAAGAAAATACCAATCCGTTTTTTGTAAAAGAAAAAATTGAAAATTTAACTACAAATTTTAGAAGTTTTAGTGAAGTTATTAATTTCAACAATGCTTTTTTTACTCATATTTCAAGATTTTTAACAAATCCAGAATTTAGTAATTTATATTCGGAAGGAAACAGTCAGAAATTAAATGCTAAAGAAGGAGGCTACGTTCAATTGTCATTTGTTGAAAAGCAAAAAGATGACGATGAGAAAGATTTAATATATCCAAAAAAAGTACTTGAGATTATTCAAAATTTAGACCCTAAATTTCAGAAAAATGAAGTTTGCGTGCTGGTTAGAACTAAAAAACAAGGAATTTTGGTTGCGAACTATTTGGCTGAAAACAATATTGAAATTATTTCATCTGAAACTTTATTATTAAAAAATAGTGAAAAAATTGGTTTTATAATCAATTTACTCAATGCTATTCAAAATTCAGAAAATAAAGAATTTAAAGTTCAGCTACTTTATTTTTTATTTGAACATTTAAATATTGGCGAAAATAAACATCAGTTTTTAAATAGTTTAATCAACTTACCAACTGAGGCGTTCTTTGAAGAATTAAAAAATTACAATACCAATTTTAATTACAAAGAGTTTATTCAAAGTCCGTTTTATGAAAGTATAGAATACGTTATTAGAAGTTTTCATTTAGCAAAAGAATCAGATTCAAATATTCAGTTTTTTTTAGATGTTGTTTTTGAATATCAACAAAAAAATCAAGTTTCAATAAGTGGGTTTTTAGAATTTTGGGACTTAAAAAGTGAAAAATTAAGCATAGTTGCTCCAGAAGCTAAAAATGCAATTAGAATTATGACCATTCATAAAGCTAAGGGTTTGGAGTTTCCAGTAGTTATTTTTCCGTATTCAATAGAAATTTATAGGCAAATTCAACCAAAAGTTTGGTATCCATATAGTGAATCCAATACAATTGAATCGGTTTTAATAAATTATAGCGATAAATTGAAAGTTGTAAGTGAGGAAGGAGAACGATTGTTCAATGAGCGAAAAGAAGAACTTGAGCTTGATAATTTTAATATTTTATATGTGGCCTTAACCAGATCTGTGGAGCAGCTATATGTTATCACCGAGAAAAATTTATTAAAAGGAGGGGAAGAAAATTTAAAGCACACATCAGGACTTTTTATCAATTATTTAAAAGAATTGAATTTATGGAATCCAGAAAAAACAGATTATAGTTTTGGAAATTCAGCCCGTATAAATTTTGAAATTAAAGAGTTTAATAACACGATTTCACAAAAAAGTTTTATAAGCGATTCATGGAAAAATCATCAAATTTCAATTGTTACAAATTCCTCACTGCTTTGGGATACAGAAAAAGGAAAAGCAATTGTTCATGGAAATTTGATTCACGAAATGCTTTCAAAAATTAAAACTGACAATGATATTTCTGAAGTTGTTAATCAATATTTATTCAAAGGAGTTATAACAATTGAAGATCAGGTCAAAATTACCAATATTTTAACTCAAGTTGTCAATCATCCAAAACTAATAAATTATTTTAATCACAATAATGTTGTTTTAAATGAACGTGAAATTTTGACTGCGAATAAAACTATAATTATTCCAGACAGATTGGTTTTTGAAGCAAATAAAGTAACAATAATTGATTATAAAACTGGAAAACCCAATGAAAAATACATACAACAATTAAATTTGTATGAACGAGTTTTGAAAGATTTAAAATATACAGTTGATAAAAAAATATTGATTTTTATTAATGAAGAAATTACTATTGAAGAAGTTTAAAATCATTTAAATTTGTAAAAAATAACTATTATGTACGGCACTATAAAACAACATTTACAAAAAGAACTGCAAGAAATTAAAGATGCGGGATTGTATAAATCGGAACGTATTATCACAACATCGCAGGATGCTATAATTAAAATTAGTTCAGGCGAAGAAGTAATTAACTTTTGCGCCAATAATTACTTGGGCTTTCAAATAATCCAGAGGTTATACAAGCTGCAAAAGACACAATGGATTCCCATGGATTTGGAATGTCATCGGTTCGATTTATTTGCGGAACACAAGATATTCACAAAACACTTGAAGCATAAGATATCTGAATTTTATCAAACAGAAGATACCATCTTATATGCGGCCGCTTTTGACGCAAATGGAGGCGTATTTGAACCTTTGTTTGGTGAAGAAGATGCCATTATTTCTGATGCATTAAATCATGCATCTATTATCGATGGTGTTCGTTTATGTAAAGCAGCACGCTATAGGTATGATAATAACAACATGGCGGCTCTTGAAGAACAATTAATTGAAGCCAATAACCAAAATCATCGATTTAAAATTATTGTTACGGATGGCGTATTTTCCATGGATGGAATTGTTGCCAGTTTGGATAAAATTTGTGATTTAGCAGATAAATACGACGCGTTGGTAATGGTCGACGAATGTCATGCGGCCGGATTTATTGGCAAAACCGGTAGAGGAACATTAGAACGGAAAAATGTAATGGGCAGAGTAGATATTATTACCGGCACATTAGGTAAGGCATTGGGCGGTGCAATGGGTGGTTATACAACTGGTAAAAGAGAAATTATTGAAATTTTGCGTCAACGGTCAAGACCTTATTTGTTTTCAAATTCATTAGCACCTGCAATTGTTGGAGCATCAATAAAAGTATTTGAAATGCTATCAACAAATACTGATTTAAGGGATAAATTAGAATGGAATACCAATTATTTCAGGGAAAAAATGATAAATGCAGGTTTTGATATTTAAAAGGAGACTCGGCCATTGTTCCAATTATGTTATACGACGCTAAAATTGCACAAGAAATGGCAAATTTGCTTTTAAAAGAAGGAATTTATGTTATTGGATTCTTTTTCCCTGTTGTTCCTAAAGGAAAGGCAAGAATAAGAGTTCAATTATCTGCGGCTCACACACAAGAAAATTTAGACAAAGCAATAAATGCATTTATTAAAGTCGGTAAAAAATTACGTTTGGTATAGAAAAATTAAAAAAAAACAACACATTTCAGATAATTTTGTATTTTTGTTTAATATTTAGGCTCTAAATGCTTAAGATTTATTAACAAAAGAACATTTAATTTAAAATTTTGAAAATGAAACATTTAAAAGTAGCCTTATTGGCTTTGTTATTAGTTACAGGTTTCAGCAATGTAAATGCACAGGATGAAAACAATCCTTGGGCAGTTGGCTTTGGTGTAAACGCAGTTGATTTTTATCCAACAAATCCTCAAACAAATTGGGGAGGAAACTGGATGAATGAATTTGTTAATGCTGAAGATCATTGGAATATGATTCCTGCGATTAGTAGATTAACAGTAGGAAGATACATTTCTGACGGATTTAGCTTTGAAGTAGATGGTAGTTTCAACCAAATCTCTAAAATGGGAGATATGGAAGTAAGCGACCTTGCATACTGGGGAATTGATGGTGTAGTAAAATGGTCTATTGGTAGCGTAGCTGAATTAGGATGGTGGGAGCCTTACTTATTAGTAGGTGGAGGTTACACTTGGGTTGGAGATTATGATACTGCCGCTATTAATGGTGGTGTTGGTATGAATTTTTGGTTCAATGATAAAGTTGGTTTAAATCTTGAATCTAAATTAAGACAAACATTCGAAAGTGAACTTAAAGGACATTTTCAACACTCTTTAGGAATTATATTTAAAATGGGTGGAAAAGATACAGATGGTGATGGTATTTACGACAAACAAGATGCATGTCCAGAAGTATTTGGTTTAGCTGAATTTGATGGTTGTCCAGATACAGATGGAGATGGTATTATTGATTCTGCAGATGCTTGTCCAACAGTAGCAGGTTTAGCTGAATTCAATGGTTGTCCTGATACAGATGGAGATGGTATTGCTGATAAAGATGATGCTTGTCCAACAGAAAAAGGTACAAAAGCTAACAATGGTTGTCCTGATACAGATGGAGATGGTATTGTTGATAAAGACGACAAATGTCCTACAGAGGCAGGTCCTGCGAGCAATCAAGGTTGTCCAGTATTAGATGCCGATAAAGATGGTGTTCCAGATTTAGAAGATGATTGTCCTACTGTAGCTGGTCCAGCTTCAAACAAAGGATGTCCTGAAGTAACTCCAGAACATGTACAAGAACTTAAAGTTCAAGCAAGATCAATTTTCTTTAACTCAAATAGTTCTTCTTTCAAAACTGGTGATGCTGCAACTATTACTAGTTTAGATGCTATTAAAGAAATTCTTAAAAACTATCCAAATGCTAAATTTAGTATTGAAGGACATACAGATAGTACTGGTGGTGATGCAATGAATCAAAAACTTTCTGAAGATAGAGCAAATGCTGTTAGAAATGTTTTGATTGAAAACGGTGTAAATGCAGATAATTTAACTGCTGTAGGTTTTGGTGAATCTAAGCCGATTGCACCTAATAATACTAAAGCAGGTAGAGCTGAAAACAGAAGAACAGAAATAAGACACGTAGGGTCTATATACGAAGGTAAATTGTAATTTGCAGTAATAATCTTATTATAGAAAAAGCCATTCATTATGAATGGCTTTTTTGTTTTCATTTTTTTGCATAGAAACAACTGTTTTAAGTGCTTAATATTAAAAATAATTATAAAAGATGGGAATTTTCTTCAAAAACTTCAATAAATTTATGATAAATTAAATTTAAGTATTATTTTTGCTAGTAAAACAATTAATAAAATGAAACATTTAAAAGTAGCCTTATTGGCTTTGTTATTAGTTACAGGTTTCAGCAATGTAAATGCACAGGATGAAAACAATCCTTGGGCAGTTGGCTTTGGTGTAAACGCAGTTGATTTTTATCCAACAAATCCTCAAACAAATTGGGGTGGAAACTGGATGAATGAATTTGTTAATGCTGAAGATCATTGGAATATGATTCCTGCGATTAGTAGATTAACAGTAGGAAGATACATTTCTGACGGATTTAGTGTTGAAGTTGATGGTAGTTTCAACCAAATTTCTCAAATGGGAGATATGGAAGTAAGCGATCTTGCATACTGGGGAATTGATGGTGTTGTAAAATGGTCTATTGGTAGCGTAGCTGAATTAGGATGGTGGGAGCCTTACTTATTAGTAGGTGGAGGTTACACTTGGGTTGGAGATTATGATACTGCCGCTATTAATGGTGGTGTTGGTATGAATTTTTGGTTCAATGATAAAGTTGGTTTAAATCTTGAATCTAAATTAAGACAAACATTCGAAAGTGAACTTAAAGGACATTTTCAACACTCTTTAGGAATTATATTTAAAATGGGTGGAAAAGATACAGATGGTGATGGTATTTACGACAAACAAGATGCATGTCCAGAAGTATTTGGTTTAGCTGAATTTGATGGTTGTCCAGATACAGATGGAGATGGTATTATTGATTCTGCAGATGCTTGTCCAACAGTAGCAGGTTTAGCTGAATTCAATGGTTGTCCTGATACAGATGGAGATGGTATTGCTGATAAAGATGATGCTTGTCCAACAGAAAAAGGTACAAAAGCTAACAATGGTTGTCCTGATACAGATGGAGATGGTGTTGTTGATAAAGACGATAAATGTCCTACAGAGGCAGGTCCTGCGAGCAATCAAGGTTGTCCAGTAGTTGTTGAGGAAGTTATTGTTCCAGAAGGTATTTCAAATGATGATTTGGCTAAAATTGATGAATTAGCAAAAGGAGTTTACTTTAAAGTTAATAGCTCTAAATTCACTGAAGAAAAACCTAGTCGTTTAGATCAAATTGCTGAGATTATAAAAACCAATCCAAATGAGGAATTTGTAGTAAATGGTTACTGTGACAGTACTGGTGCAGAAGCTTATAACGATAAATTATCTGAGGCTAGAGCTGCTACAGTTAGAGATTATTTAATTTCTAAAGGTGTAGATACTAACAAAATATTCACTAAAGGGTATGGTGAATCAAACCCTGTAGGAGATAATGCTTCTGCAAAAGGTAGAGCTGCAAACAGACGTGTTGAAATTAAATTATCGAAATAATTTAAAAAACATTTTATAAAATTAAAATAGCCATTCATAAACGAATGGCTATTTTTGCTATAAATCTTTTGCGCTTTCAAATTTACACCTTAAATTCGTTCAAAATAATTTTATGAAAATGAGAAATAATATTAAATTTATATTAATTATTGCTATAGTATTCATTGCAAATTTAAAAGCTCAAGATAAAAATAGCCGTTGGATGGTTGGATTGGGCATAAATGCAGTAGATTATTATTCTACCAACATTGACGGAATGCTTTCTGATTCTGGAGGACCAACAAATTGGTTTGATGAATATTTTAATGCTGAACATTACAATTTTGGTGGGCAGTTGTTTGCATCTAGATACTTAAATGAAAGTTTTAATGCTGAACTAACATTGAGTTTTAACAAAATAGAACAATTTGGGAGTATAGAATTAGAAGAAAGTGTATCTTATTTTGCTATTGACCTTAATGGGAATTATAAATTAAACGCATTGTTTGGGAGTACGGGTTTTTTTGAACCATATATTTTATTAGGTGCAGGATATACAGCGCAAAACAGTTCAAATCAAAGCTATCCTTTTAATAGTGCTGTATCAATGAATGTTGGTTTAGGAGCAAAATTTTGGATTTCAGATAATTTTGGGTTAAGATATCAACCTTCCTTAAGGTATTTTTTCAATAATGGTTCTTACCGTCATTTTCAACACACAGCAAGTATAATTTATAAAATTGGAGGAAATGTTGATTCTGATAAAGATGGTATTTCTGATAAAGATGATGAATGCCCAAAGGTTTTTGGTTTAGCAGAATTCAATGGATGTCCTGATACCGATGGCGATGGAATAGTTGATTCTCAGGATGCTTGCCCAACAGTTCCAGGAACAATTTTAGAAAGAGGTTGTCCAGAACTAGATAATGATGGGGACGGCGTTGTTGATAGTAAAGATAATTGTAAGTATGTGGCTGGTCCTCAGGAAAATTCAGGTTGTCCTTGGCCTGACACAGATGGAGACGGTGTTTTTGATAAAGATGATGAATGTCCAAATGAGAAGGGTTCAAGTACTAATAAAGGATGCCCTCAAGATATTACCATAGAAGCTTTAAATGCATTAAAAGAGTTGGCAAGAACAGTATATTTTCAGCCAGAAAAAGCGGTTTTTAAACCCGAAACTATTGGGCGTTTAGATTTAATAGTTGAAATTATAAGCAACTACCCTAGTACAAAATTTCAAATTGAAGGTCATACAGATAGCACTGGTACTGAATATTTCAATCAAATATTGTCTGAGGATAGAGCAAATGCCGTTAGAAATTATTTAATTACAAAAGGGATAAATGGTGATAATTTAATTGCAAAAGGTTATGGTGGTACTCAACCAATAGATTCAAATACAACTGAATCGGGTAGGGCTATGAATAGAAGGGTTGAAATTAAAATGGTTCAATAGTTTAATTTATATTTTAAATACTTTATAAAAAGCCATTTCAATTGAATTGGCTTTTTTATTTTTATACAATTAAAAAATCTATATGAAATCATTTATATCCGAAGTTGTTGAAGATATTTTAAATAAACATGCTAGTTTTAATACATTAACCTTGGTATTACCAAGTCAGAGAGCAGGTGTTTTTTTAAAAGATGAATTACTTCAAAAAATGCCAATAAATACTTTCTTTCCGAAAATTGTAAGTATAGAAAATTATATTCAGGAACTGGCTGATATTCACTTAATAGATAATACCCAGCTTCTATTTGAATTTTACAGTATTTATTTGCAACATCTTCCTAAAAAAAATATCGAATCTTTTGAAACTTTTTCACAATGGGCTGCAATTGCATTGCATGATTTCAATGAAATTGATAGTTATTTGGTAAATACTGAAGATTTTTTTTCAAACTTAAGAGATATTAAAAAGTTGAATAAGTGGTTTCAACAAAAAAAACCAAGCCAGCTAGCAGTTAACTACCTTGAATTTTTTGAATACCTTAATATTTTATACAATACCCTCTATGAAAAACTTAAAGCCGATAAATTTGGGTATCAGGGGTTAATTTATAAAGAAGCTACTGAAAATTTAGAATTTTATATAAATAATTCTAACGAAAGTAAAGTTGTTTTTATAGGTTTTAATGCTTTAAATAAAGCTGAAGAGTACATTTTTCAAGAATTATTAAACAATGGAATAGCAAGTATTTATTGGGATGCCAATGAAACTATTTTCGAAAATTCTAACGAAGCAGGTGTTTTTTTGAGAAAATATAAGAGAGAATGGACATTTTACAAAACCAATCCTTTTTTATGGAGTGATAATAAGTTAATTGAAAATCAAAATATTCAAATAATTGGAGCCCCAAAAAACATTACACAGGTTAAATATGTAGGTGAATTACTATCTGAATTTGAAAATTTTAAAGAAACAGCTGTGGTTTTGGCTGATGAAAATTTGTTGAGTTTAGCTTTAAATTCTCTGCCAAACAATGTTCAGCATATAAATATTACAATGGGATATCCGTTAAAAGATATTCCTGTAGCTAGTTTATTTGATAAGCTTTTTAAGCTGTATTTAAACCAGAATAAATTTAACAAAGTAAATGAGCATCAATTTTATTATAAAGATGTTTTAAACCTGCTTAATGATCCTTTTATAAACAAATTATTTGATGAGAACCTTCAATTTATTGTTTTAAAAATTAAAAAAGAAAACAGTATATTTTTATCGGTTAAAGACTTGAAAAGTTTTTGCTCAAAACCAGAAATGGAGATGCTACTTTTCTTGTTTTCTTTGTTCGAGTTTTCTTCAGATGTAAATAGTATTATTAAGCATTGTATTTATTTAATAAACGAACTAAAACAATACGTTGAAGGTGTTGAAAAAGAATACTTGTTTAGGTTTTATCATGTTTTTCAACAGTTGGAAACTCTAAATTTAAAGTACAATCACATAACCAATTTAAAAACGCTAACCCTATTTTACAATCAAATTTTAAAAAACGAAAAACTTTCATTTCAGGGAGAACCTTTACAAGGTTTACAATTGATGGGAATGTTAGAAACAAGGGTATTGGATTTTGAAACAGTAATTATAACTTCAGTAAATGAGGGAATTTTACCTGGCGGGAAAAATGAATTTTCATTTATTCCTTTTGATGTAAAAAAATATTTTGGATTGCCAACTTATCAAGAAAAAGACGCTATTTTCTCATATCATTTTCAACGATTATTACAAAGAGCAACAAATATATATTTAATTTACAATACAGAAACTGATGGTTATGGGGCCGGTGAAAAAAGTCGTTTTATAACGCAACTTGAAATCAACAATCCAAATATCACAAAAACAATTATTAGCCCAAAGCTTCAGCAAACTAAATTTCCAATGCTTGAAATTGAAAAAACTTCTGAAGTATTGGAACGGCTAAAAAATGTTTTTTCGGAAGGAATATCGCCGTCATCGTTAGCAACATATATATACAATCCTATTAGTTTTTATGAACAAAAAGTTTTGAAAATAAAAGAGGTTGATGAGGTTGAAGAAACCATTGCAGCAAATACAATGGGGACTGTGATTCACGATGTTCTTTATTATATGTACCAACCTTTAATTGGTAAATATTTAACGAAAGAGCATCTTGTTGAAATGCAGAAACACACAAATGAACTGCTTATTAAATATTTTGAAAAACATTATTTAAAGGGGAATATTGAAACAGGAAAAAACAAAATAATATTTGAAGTAAGTAAAAGATACATCCATAATTTTTTAAATGAAGAACTGAAATTAATGCATCAAAATAAACAACTAAAAATTATAGCTTTGGAAAAAAAACTAGAAGTTGAAATGGTTGTTGAAGGAATTGATTTTCCAATAAAATTAAGAGGAACGGTTGATAGAATTGACGAATTGGATGGTATAACTCGAATTATTGACTATAAAACGGGTAAAGTTGAGAGCGGTCAGTTAAAGATGAGCGACTTTAGTTTGATTTTAGAAGATTATAAATATTCAAAAGCAATGCAGGTAATGTTATATTCTTATATGTTTTCAGCAACTTTCACAGCTCCAAATGCAGCAATACAAAGTGGTATTATTTCATTTAAAAATTTGAAAGAGGGCTTTTTAAAAATGAACTTTACAGAAGAATCCAGAGGAAAAGATAATGAGGTATCTGAACAAAGATTAAATGATTTTATGACAGTAATAAAC
This sequence comes from uncultured Flavobacteriaceae bacterium, assembly GCA_963712085.1. Classification (GTDB taxonomy): domain Bacteria; phylum Bacteroidota; class Bacteroidia; order Flavobacteriales; family Flavobacteriaceae; genus Lutibacter. The sequence continues at coordinate 511,618 of CAVQGP010000001.1, forward strand.
GAATTAGTTACAGAAATTTTGAACCCTGAAATTCCATTTAAACAAAACGAAAATTTACCATTCTAAAGTACAAATATGATTTCATTAATAAATAAAATTGTAAAAAGTAAGCGTCATAATAAACCTATTTTGACCGATGTGTTTTACAAGCAAACAAATGCAAAAAAGCCAATTGTAATATTTTGCCATGGTTATAAAGGTTATAAAGATTGGGGTGCTTGGAATTTAGCAGTTCCAGAATTTGTAAAGAACAATTTATTTTTTGTAAAATTCAATTTCTCACACAATGGAGGGACTGTAGAAAATCCAATAGATTTTCCGGATTTGGAAGCTTTTGGACACAATAATTTTATAACCGAATTAGGCGATTTAGAAACAATTATTGATTGGGTTATTGCAAATCAAGATTTTGAAAATGAAGCTGATTTTGATAATATTACATTAATTGGACATTCTCGAGGCGGTGGAATAGTTGTTATAAAAGCTTCAGAAAACAATAAAATTTCAAAAGTAATTACATGGTCTGGAGTTTCAGATTTTGGGGCTCGTTTTCCGAAGGATGAAAAAACACTTCAATATTGGGAAAAAGCAGGGGTATCGTATATTGAAAATGCAAGAACCAAGCAGCAAATGCCACATTATTTTCAATTTTATACTAGTTTTAAAGAAAACGAAGATCGTTTAACAATAAAAAATGCAGTTTCAAAATTAACAATTCCTCATTTAATAATTCACGGCGAAAGCGATGTGGTTGTATTGCCACAAGAAGCTAAAAATTTGCATTTTTGGAATCCTAAAAGTGAGCTAATTATTATTGAAGACATGAACCATCCATTGGGATGTACACAACCATGGAATGAATCTGAAATGCCTGTTCATTTAGGGGAAACAGTAAAATACAGCATAGATTTTATTCTGAAGAAATAAATATTTAAAGTGATAATTGAAAAAGCAATACATTCTGATTTAGAAAAATTGTTTACCATTACTCAAAGTTGTGGGAAATATTTAATTGAAAATAATATTTTTCAATGGAACGATTTTTATCCTTCAAAAGAGGTTTTGGAAAACGACATTAAATTCCAGCAAATATGGAAATTAGAAATTGAATCTAAAATAATTGGGATGATTGTACTTACCGAAATGGTTGATATCGAGTATGAAAATATAAAATGGTTAACCGAAAATAACAATAATTTATATGTGCACCGTTTGGCTGTGGAGCCAAAATTTCAAGGAAAAGGTTATGCACAAAAATTAATGGATTTCGCTGAAAATTTTGCTATTCAAAATAAATATAGTTCTATTAGGTTAGATACTTTTAGCCAAAACCAACGCAATCAACGGTTTTATAAACAGCGTAATTATGTTCAATTAGAATCTATTTACTTACCAAATCAAAGTGAGTTTCCCTTTTATTGTTTTGAAAAAATATTGAATGCATAAAAAATCTAAAATATCATTCAAAGCAATTAATAAATTGGCGTTACCTGCATTAATTTCAGGTATTGCAGAACCATTACTTTCATTAACCGACACTGCAATTGTTGGAAATATTCAAAACAATCCAACTGAAGCTTTGGCTGCTGTTGGAATAGCCGGTTCATTTATTTCAGCTTTGATTTGGATTTTAGCCCAAACCAGATCTGCTATATCTGCCACTGTTGGAAAGTACTTAGGTGCTAAAAAACTACAGGAAATCGAATCGCTACCAGCCCAAATAATTGGAATTAATATAGTGGTTAGCTTGTTAATTTATGGCATTACTTTGTTTTTTGTCAATGAAATTTTTAAATTATACAATGCCGATGGGCTCATTTTAAATTATGCTGTTGAATACTATAAAATTAGAGCTATTGGATTTCCATTAACATTATTTGTATTCTCAGTTTTTGGTGTTTTTGGTGGTTTGCAAAACACTTTTTGGCCAATGATAATAAGTATTGTTGGGGCATTGTTAAACATTGGTTTAGACATTGTTTTGGTTTTTGGAGTTGACGGCTTTATAGCACCTATGAACATTGCAGGCGCAGCATGGGCAAGTGTTATTTCGCAATTGGTAATGGCAGTATTAGCTTTAATTTTACTATTGAAAAAAACACCATTTAGTTTAAAAATAACATTTCCATTGAATAAAGAAGTTATAAACTTACTGTCTATAAGTGCAAACTTAGCAATTAGAGCGGCAGCTTTAAATGTAGCTTTATATTTGGCAAATTCCTTTGCAACTAAATACGGAAATAATTACATAGCCGCTCAAACAATTGCATTTCAAATATGGCTGTTTTTTGCTTTTTTTATTGATGGTTATTCGAGTGTTGGAAACATTGTTTCAGGAAAATTATTAGGTGAACAGAATTATAAAAAACTATTGAAATTAAGTGTAAAATTGACTAAATATTCAGTAACAGTTGCTATATTATTATCACTTGTTTGTGGACTGTTTTATTTTCAATTGGGGAAATTGTTCTCTAAGGATGCATTGGTTTTACAATCCTTTTACAGCATTTTTTGGATTGTTTTAGTTATGCAACCCATAAATGCCATAGCTTTTGTTTTTGATGGTATTTTTAAGGGTTTGGCTGAAGCTGCTACTTTACGAAATTTATTGATAGTTGCTACTTTTTTTGGGTTTATTCCAGTATTGCTTATTGGAGACTATTTCAATTTAAAACTTTACGGAATCTGGATTGCCTTTTCAGTTTGGATTACAATACGTGCCAGTGTATTGGTTATAAAATTTAGAAGAAAATATTTACATAAAAACACGTAACTTTGGACATTATGAGTAAAGGAAGTTTATATACGCATATTCAAAATAACATTGCTACTATTGAGTTTTATCATGAAGCGAGCAATTCTTTTCCGTCCGAATTGTTAAGTCGTTTGGCTAATGCCTTTCATGAGTTAAGCAAAAATAATGATGTTCAAGTTATTGTTTTAAAAAGCGAAAAGGAAAGTACCTTTTGTGCTGGAGCTTCTTTTGATGAGTTGGTTGCTGTTTCAACTTTTGAAGAAGGAAAAAATTTCTTTTTAGGATTTGCCAATGTTATAAATGCAATGCGAACTTGTTCAAAAATAATTGTTGGACGTATCCAAGGAAAAGCTGTTGGAGGTGGTGTTGGTTTGGCAGCAGCTTGCGATTATTGTATTGCGACTGAACAAGCTTCTATCAAACTTTCCGAACTTACAATTGGCATTGGTCCGTTTGTAATTGAACCAGTTGTTAAGCGTAAAATAGGTTTGGCAGGGTTTTCTGAATTAACTTTAGATGCTACAAGTTGGCAAACAGCTTATTGGGCAAAAGAAAAAGGGTTATATGCTAAAGTTGTTGAAACTATAAACGAATTGGATGTTGAAGTAGATAATTTTGTGTTGAAACTTTCAAAATACAATCCTGAAGCGCTTTTTGAATTAAAAAGAGTACTGTGGAAAGGAACTGAAAATTGGGATGAATTGTTAGCCAATCGTGCTGAAATTAGTGGAAAATTAGTGCTTTCTGAATGCACCAAAAATGCTTTACAAAAATTTAAAAAATAAAAATGTTAGCAGGTTTAATAATGTTTTTGCAACAAGTTGATGTTGCAGAAAAAATGAAAAACGCACCAGATAAAGGTTATGAAATTGGCGTAGTTATTGGCACATATTTGCCGTTTGTAGTTTTGGTAGCTATTGCTTATTTTGTGTATTATAAAGCCAAAAACAGAAAAGATTTAGACGATAATTTTGAATTATGAGCACAATAAGAATCACCAAACAATTTGATTTTGAAACTGGACATGCCTTGTACGGTTATGATGGAAAATGTAAAAATGTACATGGGCATAGTTATAAATTATCAGTAACTGTAATAGGAACTCCTATTTCTGACAATGCAAATGTAAAATACGGGATGGTAATTGATTTTGGAGATTTGAAAAAAATTGTACTTTCTGAAATAGTGAACAAATTTGACCATGCAACAGTATTTAATAAAAACACTCCTCATGTTGAATTGGCTTCAGAATTAGAAAAAAGAGGTCACAATGTTATTTTAGTTGATTATCAACCAACCAGTGAAATGATGTTGATTGATTTTGCTGAAAAAATTAAAAATCGTTTACCTAAAACTATTGAGCTACATTCTTTGAAACTTCAGGAAACCGGAACTTCTCATGCTGAATGGTTTGCTTCAGATAATACTAATTAAATTTTATGAATGACGGAGTCTAAAACTATTTACCGTTAAAAGTATTCATAGTAATATTGAGACCGGAAGTTCCAAATGATTTTACAAGTTCATGTGCCTTTTCTAGCCGTTCTGGAAGTAGTTTTTGCTCTTCATTATCCCATTCTCCTAAAACGTAATCTACCTGTTTTCCTCTTGAAAATTCAGAACCCACGCCAAATCTAAATCTTGCATATTGTTGGGTTTGCAAAACTGCATTGATGTCTTTTAAGCCATTGTGGCCACCATCACTTCCTTTGGCTTTTACTCTAATAGCACCAAATTCAAGATTTAAATCGTCACAAATAACCAATAAATTTTCAATTGGAATATTTTCTTTTGTTAACCAATAACTTACAGCCTTACCGCTTAAATTCATATAAGTTGATGGTTTTAGTAATATAAAAGTTCTTCCTTTGAATCTGAAAGTGGCGATACTTCCTAATTTTTCACTTTCAAATGTAGCTTCTTCTTTTGAAGCAATGTCATCTAAAATTTTAAAACCTATATTATGGCGTGTATTATGGTATTTTTCACCAATATTTCCAAGTCCAACAATCAAAAATTTCTTCATAGGGTCTTCAATAGGTTTTTCTATTTTTGAATTGAACAGTTTTTTAATAAAACGAAGTACATTCATTATGCAAAAATACTAAAAAGAATAAGTTTTTTAAAAAAGAAAAAGCGCTGCAAATTGCAACGCTTTTAAAATGTTTATTTTTTATTGAACTATTCTTCAGCAACAGCTTCTTCAGAAGCATCTTCTTCTCCTTCTGATTCTTCCTCATCAGTAAGAACTGCACTACGAGAAGTTCTAACTTGAACTACAACAGTATTTTCTGGGTGTAAAATTGTGTAATTTTCGTTTGCCAATGCAGTTACAAATAGCTTCATTCCAATTTTTAATTTTGAAATATCAGCATTTATAAAGTCTGGTAAATCTGCAGGTAAAGCTCTTACACTTAATTTACGCATTGCAAAACGTAAAGAACCACCATTAATTACACCTGGAGAAGTTCCAACCAATCTTACAGGAATATTCATAGTTACCATTTTATCATCAAATAATTGGTAAAAATCAATGTGTAAAATTTTGTCTGATACTGGGTGAAACTGAATATCTTGCAAAATTGCATGATATGTTGTTCCTTCTAATTCAATCGTTGCAGTATATACGTTACCGGTGTACACTAATTGTTTGAATGCTGTTTCATCAGCTGAAAAGTGTAATGGTTTATCCCCTCCGTATAATACGCAAGGTACCTTTCCAGCATTACGTAAGGCTTTAGTACTAACTTTGCCCACGCTTTCTCTTTGAGATCCTGTGATTGTAATTGATTTCATTTATTTATCTATTTATTAATTATTTACATTAAAAATTGTCCACTTATTGATCTGTTATCCTGTACTTTATGCATAACATCTGCGAACAAAGGGGCGCAAGATACAACTTTTATTTTAGAACTAGTTCTTTTTAAAGGAATTGTGTCTGAAACTATTAATTCTAATAATTGAGATTTTTCAATTCTTTCATAGGCCTTACCTGATAAAAGTGGATGCGTACAAACCGCTCGTACACTTAGAGCTCCTTTTTCCATCATAACATCTGCTGCTTTTGCTAAAGTTCCCCCTGTATCAATCATATCATCAACTAAAATTACATGACGACCTTCAACTTCTCCAATCAACTCCATGGTATCAATTATATTTGCTTTTAAGCGCTGCTTGTAACAAATTACAACATCGCTTTCTAAATATTTTGAATAAGCATAAGCCCTTTTTGAACCTCCCATATCAGGAGAAGCAACAGTTACATTTTCAAGATTTAACTCTTTTAAATATGGTAAAAATATAGTTGAAGCAAATAAGTGGTCTACAGGTTTTTCAAAAAAACCTTGAATTTGATCAGCATGTAAATCCATAGTCATAATTCTTGTAGCACCTGCAGCTTGTAATAAATTTGCTACTAATTTTGCTCCAATAGCAACACGTGGGCTGATCTTTTCTATCTTGTCTGGCCCATCCAAAATAAGGAATTACAGCTGTAATATGTCGTGCTGAGGCTCTTTTGGCAGCATCAAGCATTAAAAGCATTTCCATTAAATTATCTGAGTTTGGGAAGGTTGAGCCTATAATAAAAACCCTTCTTCCTCTAACAGACTCAACCAATGCAGGTTGAAATTCACCATCGCTAAAATTAGAAATTTCAACATTTCCGAGCTCTGAGCCATAATTCTCAGCTATTTTTTCGGCTAAATCTCTGCTTTGTCGGCAAGCAAAAATTTTAGGGGCTAATTGATAATTTTCCATATTTTAGATGTGTTGTTGTTTGTTGGGTGCAAATTTAAAATTATTTATATAGGAATTAAATAAGTTCGTAAACTTTTTATGAAAAAAATGAAAAATATTTATAAATTTGCAAACCAATTCAAAATTGCCTCGATCCTGCCTGCCGGTAGGCAGGGGCGGAATTGGTAGACCTGTCTGCCGACAGGCAGGCGCGCTAATTGGATGAAAAAATGTTTTACGTGTATGCAATATCAAGTTTAAAACATAAATATATTTATGTTGGATTAACACAAGATATTGAAGTAAGGGTAAAAAGACATAATGACGGTAGAGAAAGAACTACAAAATTTTATAGACCTTATGAATTAGTTTATTCAGAAGTTTGTGAAACAAGAGTTGAAGCCAGATTAAGAGAAAAGTATTGGAAATCTGGTGCTGGCAAAGAGAAACTCAAAGCAATAAGAGACACTTAATTTGCCTCGATGGCGGAATTGGTAGACGCGCTGGATTCAAAATCCAGTTCTTTCGGGAGTGTGGGTTCGATTCCCACTCGAGGTACTAAAAAACCCTGATAATAATTTGATTATCAGGGTTTTGTTTTTTAGTTATTTAATAATTCCTATTCTTGCCTTAACTTTGAGGCGCCTTATTAAAAAAGATTGCCAAAATTCATTTAAGAAACATAGCTCCTTTAACAATTTCTTTTTAATATAAAACGTTTTTTATTTTTGGCATTTTGAGCATATTTTTTTAATCCCTTTATCAAATTTTGCTTAAAAAATCCATCAATCTATTTTTTGAAATTTACATTATTCGAAGTAAAATATTTTAAAGACTACGAAAACGTTTTAGTTTTGAACTATTTTAATAATAAAAACACAACTAAAAACAAAAAAGAATAAGAATTAAATAAAAATACATGTTGCTTGTTAAAGATAACGCAACTATTATTACTTTCCGCCATCTAATAATTAATTAGGTTTGATGACCTAAATATTAACTCAAACAATTATACAATGAAAACAAAGTTTAATGGAATTTTAACGCTGTTATTGGCGTTATTGGTGCAAATTTCTTTTGCACAGGAAAAACAAATTTCAGGTACTGTTTCCGACGGAACTGGTCCTTTACCTGGAGTGTCTGTTATTATTAAAGGTACTAATAAAGGTACACAAACCAACTTTGATGGAGTCTACCAAATTATGGCTAAACAAGGCGATATTTTGGTATTTTCTTATGTTGGAATGAAAACAGTCGAAGCTAAAGTGGAAGCCTCAAATTCTGTAAATATGAAAATGCAGGAAGATGCAAACGTATTAGATGAAGTTATTGTTGTAGCATATGGTACAGCTAAAAAAAGTGACTATACAGGTGCGGCAACTCAAATTGAAGCAGCGGCCTTAGAAGCTAGGCCAATTACAAATGCCTCAAGTGCTATTGAAGGTACTTCTGCTGGTGTAACTGTTACAGGTGGAAGTGGTCAACCAGGGGCAGGTCAAGATGTTCGAATTAGAGGTTTTGGTTCATTTAGTGCTGATAGCTCACCTTTATATGTTGTTGATGGGATACCATATGTTGGAGATGTAAATACAATTAATCCTTCTGATATTGAAAGCATTACAATATTAAAAGACGCTTCTTCTACCTCTTTATATGGTAACAAAGCGGCTAATGGGGTGGTTATGATTACTACTAAAAAAGGAAAAAATAAAAAGGGAGAATTTTATTTCAATGCCTCTTCTAGTATTGTAAATAGATCTATTCCTGAATATGATAGATTAGACGCTGGACAATATTATGAAATTATGTGGGAAGCATTGCGAAATAGCAAAGCTATTCCAGGAATCAATACACCTGCTGAAGTTACTGCGGCAAATTTACTTGCTTCAAATACTATTGCTGGCGAACTTTTAAATAATCCATATAATGTTGCTAATGATCAAATAGTAGGAATTGATGGTAAAATTAATCCAAACGCTAGATTGTTATATGGTGATGATTTAGATTGGGAGGATGCGATAGTAAGAACAGGTTATTATCAAAATTACGATTTAAACTATCAAGGTGGTACAGAAAATGCAGATTATTTTGTATCTCTTGGATATGTAGATCAAGAAGGATATATAGAAAATTCTGATTATAATAGATTTGCTGGTCGTATGAATGTGAATTACCAAGCCGCTAGCTGGTTTAAAACAGGATTGAATATAGGAGCAACAACTTCACAAGGAAATCAAGCGCAAGCTGGAGAAGGGCAATCTAGCAATTTTGCAAACCCAATCCGTTTTACCAGAAATATTGGCCCAATTTATAACATACATGAGCATGACCCGTCAGGAGCTTATGTATATGACGGAGATGGTAAAAAAATATACGATTTAACCGCAAGTCGTCCAATTGGAGCAAGTCCTGGAAGACACGTTGTTGCAGAAGTTAATTGGGATAGAGATTTTGACGAAATTACAACACTAAGTGGAAGAACATATTTCGATTTTAAATTGTATGAAGGTTTAACCTTAACAATTAATGCAAGTTTAGATCAAAGCAATAGATATACAGAAGAATTTAACAATAAATATGTTGGTGACGGAGCGCCAGGAGGTGCTGCTTCAAGAGCTTATGACAGAAGATCAACAGTAGGTTTTAACCAGTTATTAAATTACAATAAAACATTTGGAGAAAATCACAACTTTAAAGTGTTATTGGCTCATGAATCTTTGAAGTATAAAAGAAATTATATGTACGGAAGAAGAACAAGTGTTATTGCTGATGGAAATACAGAGTTGATAAATTTTGTAAATACAACAAGTTTATATTCATTTGAAGACAATTTAACAGATGAAAGTTATTTTGGTCGTTTGAATTATGACTATGACGGGAAATACTTTTTGAGTGGATCATATAGAACTGATGGTACTTCAAAGTTTGCAAGTGACAAGCGTTGGGGAGATTTCTGGTCATTAGGTGTTTCTTGGCGTATTGATAAAGAAGCCTTTATGGAAAATACAGACTGGGTAAATATGATGAAATTTAGAGCTTCATATGGTGAGTTGGGTAATAACTCAGGTATTAGCTTTTATGCCTACCAAGGTTTGTATGATTTAGACTACAACAACCAGTCTGAATCGGGGATTTTACAAGCTTCATTGGAAGCTCCAGATCTTCAATGGGAAAAAAGTGCAAGTTATGATTTAGCCCTTGAGTTTAGATTCTTCAATAGGTTAAATGGAACATTTGAGTATTATTATCGCGAATCAGATAATTTGCTTTTTGATGTACCATTGCCGTTATCAAGTGGTGTAGCTGATGTTCCACAAAACATAGGTACTTTATTTAATAAAGGTTTCGAAATTAGTTTAGACTATGATATATTTGATAAAGATGATTTTGGTTGGAACTTTGGTGTGATATTGGCAACTATTGAAAATGAATTTACAAAATTACCACAAGAAGAAATTATCAATGGTTCTAAAAAACTAATGGTAGGTCATTCATTATATGATTATTGGTTAAGAGATTGGTATGGTGTAGACCCTGCTGATGGTGCTGCATTATATGTTCCAACGCAAGATGCTATTGACGCTGCAGGTGCTGATATTAGAACTGTAGACGGTCAAACATTAACTACAACGGCAGCAAACGCAGAATATCATTATGCTGGTACTGCTATACCTGATTTAACAGGAGCAATTAATAATTCATTAAGGTATAAAAATTTCAACTTAGATTTTATGTTTACTTACCAAATGGGCGGTGAAAGTATTGATTATAACTATCAAGGTATTATGAGTTCAGGAACTTATGGAACTGCTTTAAGTGTTGATATTTTAGACCGTTGGCAACAACCAGGTGATATTACTGATATCCCAAGAATGGATCCAACTAAAACTACTGATTTCAATTCAACTTCAGACAGATGGTTGGTGGATGCTTCATACTTTAATTTAAAAAGAGTTAATTTAAGATATGCATTTCCAGAAACTTTACAAAACAGTTTAGGAGTTGCCGATTTACAATTATATGTAAACGCTGAAAATGTATTTTCACTGAATGCTAGAAAAGGATTGAATTTGCAAGAAGAATTCAACGGAACAACGTCTAACGTGTACACACCATCAAGAGTAATGACTCTTGGGGTAATTGTTAAATTTTAAATATATAAAAAATGAAAAAAATATTAATTATTTTCATCGGGATACTTGCTGTGAGTTCAATATTTACAGCCTGTGAAGAGGATTTTTTAGATACCTATCCTACCGATCAAATTTCGTCAGAAGTAGTAGTGCAAACTACTGATAATGCAATGATTTCTTTAAATGGTATTCACAGAGCATTGTATATAAGATACGTAAGCCAAGGTAGAGGTGGAGCAGGTCATTTCAACATGAATATGGATGAATTAGGGGAAGATCACGTATTTAATTCAGCTACTTGGACTACTTCGGTTCGTTGGATTTTAAACTCTTCACCTACTGACACTTATAATACAGACCATTGGGGTATGTTTTATAAGTGGATTGCAAATGCCAATGTGTTAATTAACGGTATTGATGGTGCTTCTGGAGAACAAGCAGATAAAGACATTATTAAAGGTCAGGCTTTGGTGTACCGCGCTTATTGTCATTATATGTTAGTTCAAGTTTGGGCTGATACTTATGTAAAAGGGGCTGTAAATAGTCAATTAGGAGTTCCTCTTAAATTAGACAATTCAACCGATCCAATTGCGCGTTCAACAGTTGAAGAAGTGTATACTCAAATTAACAAAGATTTAGACGATGCTATTGTTTTATTAAATGGTTATTCTCGACCAAACAAGTCTCATTTAAATGCAAATGTAGCTAAAGGATTAAAAGCTCGTGTTGCACTTTCTCAAGGGAATTGGACTGTTGCTGCAACAAATGCAGTTTCAGCAAGAAGTGGTTATACATTAATGGATGAAGCTACTCATGCTTTAGGCTTTAGAGATAATTTAGATGCAATAAGTGAGTTTATGTGGGCGAGTCATATAGTAGAAGATCAAACAAATTATTTTGGAAATTTGGGAGCTTATATTTCGAGAAATTACAGTTCTTCATCAATTAGAGCGAATCCAAGATCTATTAGTAATCTTTTATATAATATGATTCCTGCTACGGATGTTCGTAAATCTTTGTATTCTTTAACAGGAAACCATCCAGATGTAGAGCTAGTGAGCAGCGCCAAAAAATATCCATACACAAACCAAAAATTTCTAGCAGTGAGTACTTCTGATAGTCGTATGGATGTTCCTATGATGCGTGCTGCAGAAATGTATTTAATTGAAGCGGAAGCTTTGGCTAGAAATGGACAAGACGCTTTAGCTGCTACAGCACTATTTAATATGGTTAAAACCAGAGACGCTGCGTACACTTTATCAACAAAAACAGGTCAGGCATTGATTGATGAAATTATGGTACAACGACGTATCGAATTATGGGGTGAAGGTTTCCGTTTTCTTGATATGAAACGTTTAAAAATAGCGTTGGATAGAAGTGGCTCTAATCATAAAGAATCAATTGATCAAGTAATGACTGTCCCTGTAGGAGATAACAGATGGACTTGGGTAATTCCTCAAGCTGAAATTGATGCAAATAATTTAATTGTTCAAAATCCAATTTAAAATAATAAATAATATTATTTAGTTAAACCCAGCCTGAAATTTACAGGCTGGGTTTTTTGTTTTATTTACTCATTTTTAAGAATAGAGTGAGGCTGTTTTAATCTAATTAAGAAAAATTTAACATAATAAAATAAGGGAAAGTGGTTTATGAAACGACATAATGATAATTATTGTTTAATTTTGAAAATTCTTATAAAAGAAACCCTTTTAATATGAAAAAATTAATTTTTTTGTTGTTTGTTGTGCTCATAAGCACTGTGAACTATGCTCAAATTCACAACCCTGTTAAATGGACAACTTCTGTTAAAAAAATATCAGCAACTGAATATGATTTGATAATAAATGCAGCCATTGAAACAAATTGGCATTTATATTCTCAAAATGTACCAGAAGATGGCCCAATTCCAACTAGTTTTATTTTTGAAACTTCTAAAGATTTTCAATTGGTTGGAAAAACATTAGAAGAAGTTGGGCATACAGTTAACGACCCAGTTTTTAATATGAAAATAAAATACTTTGATACCAATGCTATTTTTAAGCAACGTATAAAAGTGCTCAATAAAAACGCCATAACAATTTTAGGGGAAGTAGAATTTATGGTATGTGACGATTCTAATTGTTTACCGCCAACTTTTGTAGATTTAAAATTTTCAATTCCAGCAACTAAAACTACTGCTGAAAATACTATTAAAACAGAAAACGATCAGAATTTAAAGCTGGTTGAAAAAAAAAAACAATCTAGCACTTCAAACAAAAGTTTATTAGGGATTTTTATCATTGCATTCTTTTCAGGATTTGCAGCTTTGTTAACACCATGTGTGTTCCCAATGATTCCAATGACGGTTAGTTTTTTCACCAAACAAAGTAAAAGTAAAGCAGCAGGTATAAAAAATGCCATTATTTATGGTTTATCAATTGTAATTATTTATGTGCTTTTAGGCTCATTGGTAAGTGCCATTTTTGGAGCAGATGCTTTAAATGCACTTTCAACAAATGTTTGGTTTAACATCATTTTCTTTTTGTTATTAATAGTTTTTGCAGTTTCATTTTTAGGAGCTTTTGAAATAGTATTGCCAAGTTCTTGGGGCACAAAAGTTGACGCTCAAGCTGATAAAGGTGGTGTTATAGGTATCTTTTTTATGGCACTTGCGTTGGCAATTGTATCTTTTTCTTGTACAGGTCCAATAGTTGGAACTTTACTGGTTGAAGCTGCAGCAGGCGGCAATCAAGTTGGTCCAATAGTTGGGATGTTAGGTTTCTCATTGGCATTGGCCATTCCATTTGCCTTGTTTGCAGCATTTCCAGGTTGGTTAAATTCATTGCCAAAATCAGGTGGTTGGTTAAATACGGTAAAAGTGGTATTAGGATTTTTAGAATTGGCTTTGGCATTTAAATTTTTATCGAATGCCGATTTGGTATTACAATTACACTGGTTAGAACGTGAAGTGTTCTTAGCCATTTGGATTGCCATTTTTGGAACTTTAGCATTGTATTTGTTTGGAAAAATTCAATTGCCACATGATTCACCAATTACTCATATTTCAGTAGGAAGATTAAGTTTAGGGTTGTTATCACTAACCTTTTCAATTTATATGATTCCAGGGCTTTGGGGAGCGCCATTGAATTTAATTAGCGCCTTTCCACCAGCACAACATTACAGTGAATCGCCTTATGGAGTTGGATTTACAAAATTAAGTGATGGGACGCAAGCAATAGCAAAGGAGCAAGAAATTCCTGAAGGGGCACATTTAATGCCACCACATAATATTTTAGCATTTAACGATTACGATTTGGGTGTAGCTTATGCTAAAAAAGTGAACAAACCAATTATGCTCGATTTTACTGGTCACGCTTGTGTAAATTGCAGAAAAATGGAGCAAAATGTTTGGGCAAAGGACAAAATTTTACCAATTCTTAAAAATGAAGTCGTTTTAATATCACTATATGTTGATGATAAAAGACCACTTCCAGAGGGTGAGGAAATAGCGTCTAAATTACGTCCGGGAAAAAAACTAAGATATATTGGACAAAAATGGAGTGAGTTGCAAACAATTCAATTTGGCGCAAATGCCCAGCCATTTTATGTGTTAATGGATTTAAACGAAGAAAATTTAAACGAACCAACAGCATATACACCAGATGTAGATGAATATTATGCTTGGTTAAAAGAAGGAATATCAAACTATAACAACAAATAATAACAACAAACCATGAAAAAAATAATTTATGTTTTAAGTATTGCTTTAGCAACTATTGCTTGTAGTGAAGAAGCGCCAAAAGATTATGTAACTTTATCGGGAACAATTACCAACCAGAACTCTGATTCGTTAATTGTTCGTTCAAGAACATTTAGTAAAAAAATAAATGTAAATCCCGATGGTACTTTTTCGGATACTTTAAAAATTGAGACGGGAAATTATAATTTATTTGATGGAAATGAATCAACTACAATGTATTTAAAAAACGGATTTGATTTAGTATTAACACTTGATACTAAGCAATTTGACGAAACGTTAAGTTATACAGGTGTTGGTGCAGAACCTAATAATTATTTGGCAGCTAGAAGCTTAAAACAAGAAGCGGTTTTTGAAAATGAATCAATGTACGATTTAGAAAAATCAATGTTTGATCAGAAAGTAAATGAAATAAATGAAAGTTTTAAATCGCTGTTAACAACTACACAAAATTTAGACTCAACTTTTATGGCTGATCAGCTTAAAGGAATTGATGGTTTTACAAATTACATTTCAAGTAGTTACGAAGAAAAACAATATTTGAAAACGGTTTTAGCAAAAGGGGAAGTTTCTCCAAAATTTGTAAATTATGAAAATAATAACGGAGAAACAACATCATTAGACGACCTTAAAGGAAAATATGTTTATATTGATGTTTGGGCTACATGGTGTGGACCTTGTAAAGCGGAAATTCCGTTCTTAAAAGAAGTTGAAAAAGCATATCATGATAAAAATATTGAATTTGTTAGTATTTCAATTGATGTTGCAAAAGATCACGATAAATGGAAAGCAATGGTAGCTGAAAAGGAATTGGGCGGCATTCAATTATTTGCTGATAGCGATTGGAAATCTCAATTTGTACAAGATTATAAAATTAACGGAATTCCACGTTTTATATTGGTTGATCCACAAGGAAATATTGTTTCTGCTGATGCACCAAGACCATCATCAGAAGAACTTATTACGTTATTTAATGATTTAAAAATATAAAAATTAAATATTTTTATCAATTTTTCAAGCTTGCAACTACATAAATATGAATAATTCTAAAAATAATCCTTCTGAATTAGAAACCTATTTTCAGCAGTTTAGAGAAAATATTGTGGGTGTAAATCAAACTTTTGATTCACCAACGGGTGAACAGAAAATTATTTATACCGACTGGACTGCTAGTGGTAGATTGTACAGACCAATTGAAGATAAATTATTAAATGAGTTTGGGCCTTTTGTGGCCAATACCCATACGGAAACATCAATCACTGGTTCTGCAATGACCATTGCTTACCATAAAGCCAGAAACATTATAAAGCAACATGTGAATGCCAATGCTAACGATGTTTTAATTACGTATGGTACAGGTATGACAGGTGTTGTAAATAAATTTCAACGAATTTTAGGATTAAAAGTTACTGAAAATTTAAAAGAATATACCAATGTTCCTGATGTTTTAAAACCCATTGTTTTTATTACTCATATGGAGCATCACTCTAATCAAACTTCTTGGTTAGAAACCATTGCAAATGTTGAAATAATTCCTTGTGAAGAATCTGGGTTGATATGTTTTGACAGCTTTGAAAAATTATTGGAAAAATATAAAGACCGTCCAATTAAAATTGCTTCGGTTACTGCTTGTTCAAATGTAACTGGTATTAGAACAAATTATCATAAAATTGCAAAAATAATTCACCAAAATGGTGGACTATGTTTTGTCGATTTTGCCTGTTCAGCGCCATATGTTGAAATTAACATGCATCCTGATGATGAAGACGCTTATTTAGATGCTATTTTCTTTTCTCCGCATAAATTTTTAGGGGGTCCAGGTACTTCAGGTGTGCTTATTTTCAATAAAAAATTATATAAAAATATTGTACCCGACAATCCGGGTGGCGGAACAGTAAATTACACCAATCCTTGGGGAGACCACGATTATATTGATGATATTGAAACACGCGAAGATGGTGGTACTCCAGGGTTTCTTCAAACTATAAAAATTGCTTTGGCCATACAGTTAAAAGAAAAAATGGGTGTTGAAAAAATATTAAAAAGAGAGCATGAAATCAACAAACTTATTTTTGAAAAGCTTTCAAAAATTCCAAACATTACCATATTAGCAAGTCAGCACACTGACAGGTTGGGGATTTTTTCATTTTATATCAATGAAGCACATTATAATTTAATAGTAAAATTGTTAAATGATCGTTTTGGTGTTCAAACGCGTGGAGGTTGTTCTTGTGCTGGAACTTATGGTCATTTTTTATTACATGTAGATCAAACAACTTCTAAAAGTATTGAGAAAAAAATTATTGAAGGTTGTTTAACAGATCGACCAGGTTGGATTCGCATGTCTATTCACCCAACAATTACAACAGATGAAGTGTTATATGTTTGCGAAAGTATTAAGCAAGTAGCTGAAAATTATAAAGATTGGACAAAAGATTACGAATACAATGCTTCTAAAAACGAATTTAGTCATAAAACAGCACATCCCATAGAAATTGAAATTGTAAATAATTGGTTTAAGTAATATTTTTAAGGAAGCATTTTTTTCTATATTTGAAAAACCAAAATTTTGAACCCCATGGATAATTTTATGTTTTTTTTAAAAGAAGGTCTTTTTCACGTACTCGACTGGAATGCCTACGATCACGTGTTGTTTTTAATTGCATTGGCAGTTGTTTACGATTTTAAAAACTGGAAAAACATTTTATGGTTAATTTCTTTATTTACCATTGGGCATACCATAACACTTATTTTAGCCGCGTATAAAATTGTATCAGTTAGTTCGGCTTGGATTGAATTTTTAATTCCAGTTACCATAATAATAACTGCTTTAGTCAATATTTTTTATGCTGGTAATACAGCTAAACAAGCTAAAACAAATACCAACTTATTTTTTGCCTTGTTTTTTGGATTGATTCACGGACTTGGTTTTTCGGGATATTTTAAAATGCTTGTTGGAAGTTCCAATACAAAATTGCTGTCGTTATTAGAATTTGCACTTGGAATTGAACTTGCTCAAATTATTATTGTGATTATAATTTTAATATTAGGGTTTATTTTTCAAAAGATATTTCGCTTTTCAAAAAGAGATTGGGTATTAATAATCTCATCAATTGTAATTGGAATTGTAATACCAATGCTTAAAAACACCATTTTTTGGTAAAACTTTAACGTTCAATGTATAAGATTCTTATTAATTTCGTAGCCATACTAAAAAATGAAAGAAAAAAAACAACTTAAATACGATGAAGCTTATATGCGTATGGCATTGGAATGGGCAAAACTATCGTATTGCGAGCGTAAAAAAGTTGGAGCGTTAATTGTAAAGGATCGAATGATTATTTCTGACGGTTTTAACGGTACTCCTACCAATTTTGAGAATTGTTGTGAAGAAGATGGTTACACCAAATGGTATGTACTTCATGCCGAAGCAAATGCAATTTTAAAAGTAGCGGCTTCTACGCAATCTTCAGCAAACTCTACCTTATACATTACGTTGTCGCCTTGTAAAGAGTGCAGTAAATTAATCCACCAGTCGGGTATTAAAAGAGTGGTGTATTTAAATGAATACAAAGACACCACTGGGCTGGAATTTTTAGAAAAAGCAGGTGTTGAATTAACATATTTGAAGCGTTTGAAATGATAAAAAACAAAATATATTTACCCTTATTTATAGGATTGGCAGTTGCAGTTGGGGTATTCATAGGAAATAATTTAAATTTTAGTAGAAAATCGGTTTTATTTAGTACAAATAGCCATGAAGCTAAAATTAAAAGACTTATAAATTACATCCAATACGATTACGTTGATGAAGTAGATACAGATAGTTTATTAGACAATGTAATAACTGATATGTTGGTGAAATTAGACCCGCATTCTGTTTATATTCCAAAGGAAGAAATGCAACGTGTAACTGAAAACATGCAGGGATCATTTGTTGGAATAGGTGTCGCTTTTTTGAGGTATAAAGATTCAATAGCAGTAACAAATGTTATTGAAGGAGGACCAAGTGAAAAAGCTGGAATTAAAGCTGGAGACCGTATAATTTTAGCGGATAACGACAGTTTGGTTGGAAATAGTTTGTTAAATAAAGCAGGTGTTAACAAAAATGAAGAGGGCACTATTTTTGGCAATCAAAAAATCAATGAAACTATTTTAAAAACTTTAAAAGGAGAACCTGATACAAAGGTAAATGTAACCGTATATAGACGTTCAACCAATGAAATTTTGCAGTTTCCAATAACAAGAGGGGAAGTTGCAATTAAAAGTGTTTCAGCATATTATATGATAACTCCTACTTTGGGGTATATTAGAATTGATCGCTTTGCACGTACTACTTACGACGAATTTAAAAAAGCTTTAGATGAATTAATTACTAAAGGGATGACCGCTATAGTACTTGATTTTCGTGGAAATCCTGGAGGATTTATGGATATTGCCAACAGTATTGTTGATGAATTTTTAGAAGATGGTAAATTAATTGTATTTACCAAAAACAAACGCGGAAATGTTGATAAATCATTTGCAACAAGCAAAGGCGATTTTGAAAAAGGAACGGTATATGTTTTAATCGATCAAAATTCTGCATCTGCTAGCGAAATTGTTGCTGGAGCCTTGCAAGATAATGACAAAGGTACAATTATTGGCCGTCGTTCTTTTGGAAAGGGATTGGTTCAGCAGGAAATGGATTTAGGCGATGGTTCAGCAGTTCGTTTAACAACTTCACGCTATTATACTCCAACCGGAAGATCCATTCAAAAGCCTTACAGTCATAAAGATTCAGACAGCTATAATAATGATTATATTGAACGAATTCACAACGGAGAATTGGTTTCAAGAGATAGTATTAAAGTGAATGATGATTTGAAATATACAACCCCAAAAGGAAAAATAGTTTATGGCGGGGGCGGAATAGTGCCCGATGTTTTTGTACCTATTGATACGTTAAATACTTATAGTAATAGATTATACGGTAGGTTAAACGATTTTATTTTTGAATACATTGACAGTCACAGAAGTGAATTGGAACATTGGGAATTGCTTGATTTTGTTGAAAATTTTGATAAAGACAACCGCATATTTAATCAGTATTTAGATCAGTTAGATTTAAATGAACCAATTTCACCTAAATCAAAGGAGAACTTAAAGATGTATTTCAATGCCATTATAGCACGTAGTTTATTTGAAGATATTGGTTATTTTATGATTACTCAATCTGATGATAATATGATTTTAAAAGTTTTGGAATTAGAATCTGAAAACAAAAAATAGCACTTTGACAACCACAAAAAAAATATATTTTGCATCCGATCAGCATTTTGGAGCTCCAACGGTTGAAAAAAGTAAAATACGTGAACAAAAGTTTGTAAACTGGTTAGATGCTATTAAAAATGATGCTGAAGTTATTTTTTTATTAGGCGATTTATTTGATTTTTGGTTTGAATATAAAAAAGCAGTCCCTAAAGGTTTTGTGCGGGTTTTAGGAAAACTTGCTGAACTTAGAGATAGTGGAATTGAAATTCATTTTTTTATTGGCAATCACGATTTATGGATGACCGATTATTTTGAAACAGAATTAAATATTCCGGTATATCGAGAACCAAAAGAATTTACTTTCAATAATAAAACTTTTTTAATTGGGCATGGTGATGGTTTAGGTCCAGGAGATAAAGGTTATAAACGCATGAAAAAAGTGTTTACAAACCCAATATCAAAATGGTTGTACAGGTGGTTACATCCAGATATTGGAATTAAATTGGCACAATATTTATCGGTAAAAAACAAATT
Source organism: uncultured Flavobacteriaceae bacterium (assembly GCA_963712085.1). Classification (GTDB taxonomy): domain Bacteria; phylum Bacteroidota; class Bacteroidia; order Flavobacteriales; family Flavobacteriaceae; genus Lutibacter. The sequence continues at coordinate 531,773 of CAVQGP010000001.1, forward strand.
GATTTCAGGAGAAGAAGATGTTAAATTTTTAGGAGAAGAAAATGAGTGGCTTGTAATTTACTGCAAAAAGAAATTGACTGAAAAATACTACGATTATTTTGTTTTCGGACACCGACATTTGCCACTTGAAATTGAGCTTCCTCAAAATTCAAAATATATCAATACTGGCGATTGGATTCGCTATTTTACCTATGCCGTTTACAATGGCGAACAAATGGTGTTAAAATCTTACTAAACATCACTGTTTTCAACATATTTTAACCAATTTTTAACAAGAATTCAGAAAATATTTCTGCTATTTGCACTGTAAAATAAAGTGTATTAAATTCATCCGATTTAAAACGTACAAAATGATTGAAAATAACAGTTCGGTAGACATTAGGGCTATCAATGAAAAAATAGAAAAAGAAAGTGCATTTGTAGATTTGCTAATGATGGAAATGAACAAGGTAATTGTTGGCCAAAAGCATATGGTTGAGCGATTGCTAATAGGTTTGTTAGGAAATGGACATATTTTGTTAGAAGGTGTTCCAGGTTTGGCAAAAACATTGGCCATTAATACCTTGGCGAAAGCTGTTCATGGAGATTTTAGTAGAATACAATTTACACCCGATTTATTACCTGCCGATGTTGTGGGTACTATGATTTACAGTGTAAAAGACAATGACTTTACCATTAAAAAAGGGCCTATTTTTGCAAATTTTGTATTGGCTGATGAGATTAACCGTGCGCCAGCCAAAGTGCAGTCGGCTTTATTAGAGGCTATGCAAGAGCGTCAAATTACAATTGGTGACACAACTTTTAAACTGGAAGAACCATTTTTAGTAATGGCAACCCAAAACCCAGTTGAACAAGAAGGGACATACCCTTTACCTGAAGCACAAGTTGACCGTTTTATGTTGAAAACAGTAATTGATTATCCAAAAATGGATGAAGAGCAATTAATTATGCGTGCCAATTTAAAAGGTAGTTTTGGGACTGTAAATGCAGTTGCGTCTATTGATCAAATTATTAGAGCAAGAAATGCAGTTAGAGAAGTGTATATGGATGAGAAAATTGAAAAATATATACTTGATATTATTTTTGCAACTCGTTATCCTGAAAAATATAACTTACCAGATTTAAAAGGTTTAATAAGTTTTGGATCATCTCCTCGTGGAAGTATCAATTTGGCAATGGCAGCAAAATGTTATGCATTTATAAAGCGTAGAGGCTATGTAATTCCTGAAGATGTTCGTGCAGTTGTGCACGATGTTTTACGTCACCGTATTGGAATTACTTATGAAGCCGAAGCTGAAAATGTAACTTCAGAAGATATTATCAATCAAATTGTAAATCAAGTAGAAGTACCATAGAGAGTTTAATGGTTTATGGGTTGAATGGTTTAAAAAATCTTTTCAACTTTTAACTTTTAACTTTTAACTTAAGACATGGATACTAAAGAAATACTAAAAAAAGTTCGTAAAATTGAGATTAAGACACGTCGTTTGTCTGATCACATATTTTCAGGCGAATATCACAGTTCGTTTAAAGGGCGTGGTATGACTTTTTCTGAAGTAAGACAATACCAATATGGAGATGATGTTAGAGCAATAGACTGGAATGTTACAGCACGTTACAATGAACCTTATGTAAAAGTTTTTGAAGAAGAACGTGAATTAACCATGATGTTAATGGTTGATATTTCCGGTTCTGAATTATTTGGGACAACACAACAATTTAAGCGAGACACTATTACCGAAATAGCAGCAACATTAGCATTTTCAGCCATTCAAAATAATGATAAGGTAGGTTTGCTGTTGTTTTCAGATGAAATAGAATTGTTTATTCCACCTAAAAAAGGGAAAAGTCACGTACTTAGAATTATCAGGGAATTGATTGAATTTCAACCAAAAAGTTCAAAAACAAGTATCAATGGAGCATTAAAATTTCTATCTCAGGTTATGAAAAAGAAAGCCATTGTTTTTGTGCTTTCTGATTTTATGGATACACATTACGAACACACGTTGAAAATTGTTGGAAGAAAACACGATGTAACCGGAATTAGAGTTTACGATAAGCACGATGTTTCAATCCCAAATCTTGGAATGGTTTCTATGCTAGATGCCGAAACAGGAAAAACAATGTTGGTAAATACAGCTTCAAAAAGTTTGAGAAATGGCTATACGGCCCATTATTTAAAATCGGTTGATTATTTTGAGAAATCATTTAGTCACAGTGGCGCAGGTACTATTAGTTCTAGAATTGATGAAAGTTATGTGAAGAAATTATTGGGATATTTTAAACGTAAAGGCGCTCGATAGCTTTTTAATTTAAATGCAGTGAAGAAAATAAAAATGAAAAAACTTATAGTTTATATATTATTTTTTATTGGAGTTGTTGGTTTTTCTCAAGAAAATCCAGTATCAATTCAGGTAGATACTACTTTTATTAGAATTGGGGAGCAAATTCAATTTAAAATTGCTGTTAATGAGACAGAAAATGTTGTTTTTCCAAACCTAAAGTTAGACAGTTTGGGGAAGGTTGAACTAGTTGAAGCACTGCCAACAGATACCTTAAAAAACAGGTTAGAAAAAAAATACCTGTTAACCAGTTTTGATAGTGGTGTTTATTTAATCCCACAACAATTGGTATTGGTTAGAAACAACAAATTTTTAACTGATTCTTTATTGGTGAATGTTGCAACTATTCAGGTTGATACTACCAAACAAAAAATGTTTCCAATAAAAGCCATTCAAAGAGAGCCAAAAACTTTTGATGATTACAAGCATCTATTCTGGTGGTTAATTCCAATCTTTATACTTATAGCGGTTATTCTGTATTTTGTTTTCAGAAAGAAAAAAGAAAAAGAAGTTCCTAAAGTATACATAGCACCAATTCAGGAGGCGTTACAGCGCTTAAAAGAATTAGATGAAAAACATTTATTGGAACAAAATAAAATTAAAATTTATTATTCTGAATTAACAGATATTGTAAGAACTTATATTGAAAAAGACATCAATATTCCAGCATTGGAGTCAACAACAAATGAGTTAATTGAGACCATTCAGGATTTTAATGCATCTAGTAAATTAGGAATATCAAAAGAAACCATACAACAATTAAAAGAAGTTTTACAAAGTGCCGATTTGGTGAAATTTGCAAAATTTGCACCTATTGTTGAAGAAATTAAAGGTCACAGAAATTTAGCTGAGCGTATTTTGCAAAGCCTGAAACCTGTGAAAGAACCCATAAAAGAAGCAGAAAATGAGGTGGAATAATTTTGAGTTTTTAAATCCCGAGTTCTTTTGGCTATTGGTATTAGTTCCTCTTTTATCATTATGGTATTTCTTAATGCGAAAAAAAGACAATGCCACTTTAACTATTCCAAGTACAAAGGGTTTTGAAGTTGCGCCGTCAATACTTTCAAAATTAAAACCATTTTTAGCAGTTTTAAGATTGGTAGCAATTATTTTGTTAATTATTGCTTTGGCGCGTCCAAGAATTGTTGAAGTAAGTTCGCATACTAAAACAAATAAAGGAATTGATATTGTGATGGCAATTGATGTTTCAGCAAGTATGTTGGCACGCGATTTAAAACCAAATCGTTTAGAAGCTTTGAAAACAGTGGCAAATGATTTTGTGAACCAGCGTCCGAATGATAGAATTGGTATTGTAGTGTATGCAGGTGAAAGCTTTACCCAAACACCAATTACCAGCGATAAAAGAATTGTTAGAAACACCATTTCTGAAATAAAATGGGGCGATTTAGATGGTGGTACGGCTATTGGAATGGGTTTAGGATCGGCAGTTAACAGATTAAAAGAAAGCAAGGCAAAAAGTAAAGTTATTATTTTATTAACCGATGGTGTAAATAATACCGGTTTTGTAGACCCAAAAACAGCAACCGAATTGGCAGTTGGATTGGGAATTAAGGTTTACACAATTGGCATTGGAACCAATGGAACAGCTTCATTTCCATATGCAAAAGATCCAAAAACTGGGCAATTATTATTTAGAAATTCACCCGTTGAAATTGATGAAGATTTGCTTAAATATATAGCCAATGAAACTGAAGGGAAATATTTTAGGGCTACTGATAATACGAAGCTAAAAGCCATTTACGAGGAAATTAACAAATTAGAAAAAACAGAAATAGAAGAGTTTAAATATTACAATTATGAAGAAAAATATAGACTGCTGGTAATATTGGCAGGTTTTTTAATCTTAATTGAGGTGTTGTTAAGAAACACAATATTTAGAAGTTTTATATAGAAAGTATAATATTAAATATTAAAAGTTAGAAAGTCACAATGAAGGGAAAATCCACATAAAGCTTAGAACTTTCAACTTTTAAACAAAAAAAAAATGTATCAAATAGAAGAACCAACATATTTTATTTACCTAGCAATTATTCCTGTAATATTTGTAATGTTTTTGTTGGTGCTTTGGTGGAAAAGGCGAACTCAAAAACAATTTGCAGACAGTGATTTAATTCAAAAATTAAGCCCGCAAAAATCAACATTTAAGTCGTTTTTAAAAATTACAGCAATTTGTTTAGGGTTGGGATTTTTAATTATTTCATTAGCAAACCCAAAAATGGGAACAAAATTAGAAACAATAAAACGAGAAGGAGTTGACATTGTTTTTGCATTAGATGTTTCCAAAAGTATGTTGGCTGAAGATATTGCACCAAGCAGGTTAGATAAAGCCAAACAAATTATCAGTAAAATAATTGATAATTTGGGAAGTGATAGAGTTGGAATTATTATTTATGCAGGTAATTCATATCCTTTATTGCCAATTACAACCGATCACGCAGCAGCAAAAATGTTTTTGCAAAATGCTGATCCCGATATGGTTTCAAGTCAGGGAACTGCAATTAACGAAGCTATAACAAGAGGGATTACTTATTTTGATGATAAGGAACAAACCAATCGGTTTTTATTTATTGTTTCAGATGGTGAAGATCATCAGGAAAACCCTGAAACGCTAGCAAAAGAAGCTGTTGAAAAAGGAATAAAAATATTTACAGTTGGTGTTGGTACTGAAAAAGGAGGCGTTATTCCTATTAAAGAGAATGGCTCAGAAATTAGTTATAAAAAAGACAATCAGGGTGAAGTTGTAATCACCAAAATGAATCAGCAGGTTTTACAAAATATTGCTGATGAAGGGAACGGAAAATACATCAATGGAAATAGAACTCAAGAAACTATAGACACCATTGAAGATTTGTTATTGAAAGCTGAAAAAAGTGAATTTGAAACAAAACAATTCGCAGATTATAAGGATCAGTTTCAATGGTTTATAGGTTTTGCATTACTGTTTTTAATAATAGACGTTCTGTTATTAGAAAAGAAAACGAAATGGGTTCAAAAATTAAATTTATTCAATGAAAAAAAATAGTTTAATCATATTGTTTTTAGGGTTTACCTTATTAGCTTTTTCCCAACAAGTTGATCAGGAAAAGTTAAATCGCGAAGCTCGTGAAGATTTAAGGGAGGGAAATGTTTTGTACAATCAGCTAAAATTTGCTGAAGCAGAGGTAGCATATAAAAAAGCTTTAGCTAAAAATCCAAACTACCCCAAAGCTTCCTATAATTTAGGAAATGCCATCTATCAACAAGATAGAAATAAAGAAGCTGTTGCTCAATTTGAAGTGCTTGAAAAAACAGCTCCCGATAAAATGAGTAAGGCAGAAGCATATCACAATATGGGTAATTCTTTTATGAAAGAAAAAGAATACGATAAAGCAGTTGCAGCGTATAAAAATTCAATGAGAAACAATTCCAAAGATGAAGAAACTCGCTATAATTTGGCAATGGCTCAAAAATTATTAGAACAGCAGCAAGACAAGGATAAAGACAATAAAGATAACAAGGACGGTAAAGACGATAAAAATAAGGATCAACAAGATAAGGAAGGCGGAGATCAGGAAAAGAAAGAAGATAAAAAAGACGATCAGGAAAAAGGAAAAGAAAAGGAAGACGATAAAAGTGATCAGAAGAAAAATGAAGATCAAAAAGAGCAAGATCAAAAGGAGCAAAAACCAAGACCTAATCAATTGTCTCCCGAGCAAATGAAGCAATTATTGGAAGCTATGAATAATGAAGAAAATAAAACACAGCAAAAATTAAACGCTCAAAAAACACAAGGTAAAAAAATTAAACAAGAAAAAGACTGGTAATAAAAATGATATTGAAGAAGTTTTACATACTCGGTATTTTAGTATTTGCATCTCAAATACTTTTTGCTCAAATTGAGTTTAAAACATCTGTGAGTAAAAATCAGTTGGGTGTAAATCAGCGATTTAGAGTTGAATTTTCAGTAAATAAGCAAGGTGCTGATAATTTTCAACCTCCTTCATTTGCTAATTTTAGAGTAGTTGGTGGTCCAAGTTCATCAATAAATCAATCTTGGATAAATGGTAAGTCAAGCTATTCACAATCGTACATTTATATTGTTGAACCTACCAAAGTAGGTGAGTTTACTATTGACGCTGCAAAAATTGAATATGAAGATAAAGTAGTAAGTTCAAACCCAGTAAAAATTACGGTAACCAAAGAGGTTGAAATTCCAAAAGACCCAAATAATCCAGAATATATTGCTCAGCAAAATATTCATTTGGTAGCTGAGGTTTCAAATTTAAGTCCTTATGTTGGGGAAGGAATTTATGTAGTTTATAAATTGTTTGTAAGCGAAAACATTAGTGTTAATGATTGGCGCGTAAGTGAATCTCCACAGTACAACGGTTTTTGGAATCAAGATATTGAAGTTAAAGAAATTGAAGTAAAACGAGGTAAATATAATGGAGAAGATTACCGATATATTATTCTTAAAAAAGCTGTTTTAATTCCTCAAAGAGAAGGTAAACTTATTATTGAACCTATGAAAATGGATTTTTCAGTTGGTATTCCAACGGGATCAGGCGATTTTTTTGGGAATATGATTACCAGAAATATAAGTTATTCAACTGAATCAGCTATAAAAAATGTAAATGTTAAGGCATTGCCTGAAGCAGGAAAACCACTTGATTTTTCTGGAGCAGTTGGAGATTTTGAATTCACCGTAGCTGCCAATAAAAATATATTAAAAGCGAATGATGCTGCCCAAATTACTGTTGAAGTTTCAGGAAGTGGGAATTTGAAATTGTTTGAAATTCCTAAAATTACGACACCTTCAGAATTGGAAGTTTATACCCCAGAGCATAAAGAAGAGGTTGCCACTTCATTAAGTGGTTTAAGAGGTAGTGTTTCAGATACTTATACGGTGGTGCCACAGTTTAAAGGAAAATATAAAATACCAGAGGTAAGTTTCTCTTATTTTAATCCTTCAAAAGAAAAATATATCAGCATAAATATAGACCCTATAATTGTTGAGGTAACTGAGGGAAAAGAATTACCAACAACAACTTCTAGCGATACAAATACGGTTGTGAAACAACCTGTAGTTATCAACGACAATAATTTTAGGTTTATAGCTTTAAGAACAGCGTTTCAATCAACACAGAAAAAAGAATTTTTACATTCAACACAGTTTTGGTTATTATTGTTATTACCATTTTTAGCAATACCAATTGGAATATTCATTGGTCAAAAAAGAGCAAAACGAGCAGGCGATATTTTTGGAAATAAAATTAGAACAGCTGATAGATTGGCTCGTAAATATTTATCGGAAGCGAAAAAACAATTAGGAAATCATGAAGCGTTTTACGTTGCTTTAGAAAAAGCATTACATAATTTTTTAAAGGCCAAATTGCACGTTGAAACCTCTGATATTTCAAAAGAAAAAATTTCAGAAATATTACAACAAAAAAATGTTGATATATCAACAATAACTGAGTTTTTAGAAGTTTTAAAAGATTGCGATTTTGCACGTTATACGCCTACAACAAGCCTAATGATGAAGCAAGAATTTGAAAAAGCAAAAGAGGTAATAACAAAAATTGACAAATATTTATAAAATGAAAAAATTTGTTACTATAATATTGTTGTTTTTAAGTTTGGGAATCCAAGCTCAAACACCTAATGAACTTTTTAACGAAGCAAATACTTTTTATAAAGTTGAAAATTATAACAGGGCTTTGGGGGTTTATTTAGCTTTGGAAGAAAAAGGTTTGGTGTCTAGTGATTTGTATTTTAATCTGGGTAATTGCTATTACAAATTAAATAAAGTTGCACCTGCCATTTACTATTTTGAAAAGGCCTTGAAAGTTGATCCTACTAATGAAGATGCCCAGCATAATTTAACTTTTGCAAAGAGAATGACACTTGACGTTATTGAAGAATTGCCAAAAACATTTTTACAACGTTTTTCTGAAAATGTAATACAAAAACTATCTTTTGATACTTGGGCTATAATTGCTGTAACTGCTTCATTTTTAGCGTCATTGTTATTTTTGTTATACTATTTCTCAGGGTCTTCTAAAATGAAATTACTTTATTTTAACACTACAATTTTTGCTGTATTTGTGATGTTGGTTAGTGTGTTTTTTGCGTTTGACAATTACAATACTGTTCAAAAAAACAGAACAGCCATTATTTTTGCCGCCAAAGCTGAAATTAAAAATGCTCCTACAGCAAATAGCGAAAAGGTTTTTGAATTGCACGAAGGTACTAAAGTGGTTATTTTAGACGAGTTGGATAATTGGAAAAAAATAATAATTGCCGATGGTAAAATTGGCTGGATTTATACAGACAATTTGAAAGAAATTTAGTTTATTTATAATTGGAAAGTTTAACTTAACTGCAAGTACAAATAGAATTTTTTTTAAATTTAGAGTAACAAAACACCTTTTATTACAAAGAATTTAAAACTTATAAACCAATTTTTTTAGGTAAATACATTTGTTTTTATAATCAATAATTGCATCTCCTTTTTCTAAAATATCAGCTCCAATAATACCGTCTACAGCTTTTGCTTTATGTTCAGTTAGGGCCGTATTTACATGTGTTAAATCCAACAATACAATAGTACAATTGTTATATTTCCAATCTTTTATTTCTAATATATTTTGATTAGCTAATTTGGTTTCCATGCCAATTGCACCTGCACCTGCAGCTTTAGTTTCTGAATCTTCTACCTGAAGTTTAAACTTATTGGCCAAATCAATATCTACACAAGAATTTGAAGCTCCAGTATCTAAAATAAAACGACCTTTAATACCATTCAATATTGCTTTAATTTCAAAATGATTGGTATTTATTTTTTTGAGTTTTATACTTACATAACCCTTTCTTAAAAGGATGTTCTTTAAATTCATGCTATTTTAAATTTTAGCCAAATCTAACGTTTTTTTAAACGAGTTTATAAAGATTGAAGTTTTAAAATAACATTTAAAAAGCTAAAAAGCTTCCACTACACTTTTTAGCTTCTTATAAATTTATTCAACCATAAATGCAATTGGAAGTGAATATTTTACATTTACAGGTTTTCCTTGTTGTTTTCCAGGTTCCATTTGCGGTAATAATTCAACCACTCTAATAGCCTCTTGTTTCAATCTTTCATGAGGTGCTCTGGCTTGAATATCAACGATATTCCCATTACTATCAATTTTAAACAAAACAAATATGCGTTGTACTCCAGGCCTCAAACCTAACTCTGAAGCCAATTCACCATTAAATTTTTTAGCTACAAATTTTGTAATTTGAAAAGTAAAACATGTTTTCATTTCTTCTTTTGTACCTGTACAACCTGGAAAAACAGGTGCGTTTTCTAACGCAATAAAAGGCACATCTTCAATGTGTGTATCTTCTGGAGGTTCAACATCTACAATATGTGAAATATTCACAGGAGAATCTGTATCAATTGGGTCTATAAATGTTTCAGGTACGTCGTCTTCAGAATTATCTATTTGTTTTAAAACCTGAAAATCAACTTTTTTAGGTGCTGGCTCTGTCTTGGGAGGTTCAATTTGAAATTTAAAAATGGCTTCAGAAGTGTCGTTCATATTGAAGTCGGAATGTTTTAAAACAGCCAATTCATTGTCGAAGGTTTTGCGTTGAATTAAGGCATAAACAATAACAAGTGTTAATACCAAGCCCAATTGTGCAAATAATTTGCTGTAATTCTCTAAATTTGCTTTAGGATGTTTTTTTGTTTTCATAAGTAGAAATCTTTATGTTATCATAGGATTTAGCTGATTAAAAAAAGTATTTGAGTGGAATTGACTACTTTTTTGTGATGCTAACAAACCTGATAACTGTTAATATTTTGTTAATAGCAAGAAACATGCCAAAAAAAGAAGCCGACTAATTTTTAGTCGGCTTCCCTATTTTTATAATTTAAACAGGTTAATAATAAATTGAATAAAATTTTATTCAGAAATTAGCTTTGTTACGTTTTTTGAAATTTCAATACGTTTAAAAATAATATCAATTATTTTGTCGTAAAGCGCATCTTTTAAAATAGTATCTTCAATATCAGCGTCAATATTAGGATTGTCGTTTACTTCAATTACATAAACTTTATCGCCTATCATTTTTAAATCTACACCATATAATCCATCACCAATTAAAGCTGCTGCTTTTAAGGCTGTTTTTAGCACAATTTTTGGAACATCTGCTAATGGTAAAGTTTCAAAATCTCCTGCATTTTCTTCCTCTTCACCTTTCCAATTATAAATTTGCCAATGTCCTTTAGACATATAATATTTACAGGCAAAAAGAGGTTCATTGTCAATAATTCCAATACGCCAATCAAAATCTGAATACAAATATTCCTGACAAATTACCATATCCGATTTTTTAAACAAATTATTTAATGCAACTAGAGCTTCTTCTTTGTTTTCAGCTTTTAAAATACCTAATGAAAATGCGCTGTCGGGTTGTTTTATAACAGTTGGATAATTAAGTTCATCTAACACTGAGTTTGAGAAAAAATTCTTTGTTAAAACAGTTGTTTGAGGTGTTAATACTTTATTTTTTTTAAAGGTTTCATTCTGAAATATTTTATTAGAGCATTTCATAATAGACCAAGGATCGTCAATTACTACCAATCCTTCAGCATAAGCCATTCTCGAAAATTCGTAAGTATGGTTGCTTACGCTTGTAGTTTCTCTTATAAAAAGTGCATCAAATTCGTTGATTTTATCAAAATCGGCTTTGGTGATAAATTCTAAATAAACATCTCTTTTGTTGGCGGCAATTTTAAATTTTTGGAGGGCCTTTGAGCAGGAAGGAGGTGTTTTTTCTTCAGGATTGACCAAAATGGCAATATCATATTTATAAGAGGTTAAAAATGGTTTGCTGAAACGTTTTTTCTCAAAATATTTTTTGGTAAACTTGTTCACAAGTGCAAATTCTACTTCTGAAAGTTTATTTAAATTCAATACTTTTATGTCTTTAATAAGCCAGTTATCGTGTTTAATAAAATGCACTTTAAACAGCGGCGCTTCAAATAACTGATGAAGTTTCATAGCCAATTTACTGAAGCCACGAATGGTGGTTTGTCCAAAATAAATTTGAAGTGTAAAACTGTTTCCCTTTTCCTTTTCAAGGGAACTCGCAATTAATTCCTCAATTTCAGTTGTTACCGAGCGAATAATATTTAAACTTCTAAAATCGCGAATGGTAGTTACACTAGGCAATACACGTTGTCCGCGAGCCGATGCCAATAGCGACACATAATAACCATAAGTTTGGTACTTATACGAGCTACAAAGGTTAAAAATTCTATAATCTGAATTGGAATGATAATCAGGATTTCCAATATATTCTTTTACTGAAATTACTTTGGCATTGATATCATCAAAAGTCCATTTTTGTGGTTGATTGATAACAATAATATTTCTTAATTTAATTTGCGAATCTTTGACGGGTAACTTAATTTCCATTTTTAAAGCATTTTTCCCTGTTTCATAATAATCTTTTACAATTTGCAAAGGTTTAAAGCCTTTTGCTTTGTACCAATTTATAAGTGTTGTATTTTCACTGTAAACTTCCAAAATAATGCGCTCAAAATTTTGCTGCTTGGCTATTTCAAAGGCATGATTTAACAAGTAATTTCCAATACCCCGATGTTGGTAATTTGGCAACACAGAAATAGAATAAATCCGAAGCGATTTTTTGTACTTAAACAATACTAAAACACCAATTGGTTGTGGAGTATCTTCATCAGATTCTACAATATAAACTTCTTGAAATTTACTTTTTATACTTTTTGCAATACTATTTTTTGAACTTCTTTGAAATGCTGAAAAAGTAATTTCTTCAATGTTTTCTAAAAAAACAAGGTCACTTTTAAGGGCTGGCCTAATTTTCATAAAAAGGTTAGAGTAATTTTAAGTTCTAAGGTATTTTTCATTTTAAAAACAATTTGTACATCAAATGTAAATATTTACTTGTAATAATTTTATTTTTAGTCTTTCAAACTTTCAATTACTTTTGTGGTATGATTATTACCGATACACATACCCATTTATACAGCGAACAATTTGATGAAGACCGAAATGAAATGGTGCAAAGAGCCATAGATTTGGGCGTTTCTCGTTTTTTTGTTCCAGCCATTGATTCTAATTATTTAGACGCTATGTTAGATTTGGAAAATGCTTTTCCAGACAATATTTTTTTAATGATGGGTTTGCATCCAACACATGTGAATGAGAGTGTAGAAGAAGAACTGACTTTTGTTAAAAAATGGCTCGATACTCGTACCTTTTATGCTGTTGGAGAAATTGGGATTGACTTGTATTGGGATAAAACTTTTTTAAAACAACAACAGCTCGCTTTTAAAATGCAAATTCAATGGGCAAAGGAAAAAAACTTACCAATTGTGATTCATTGCAGAGATGCGTTTGATGAAATTTTCGAAATTTTAGAAGAAGTTAAAGATGAGAAATTGTTCGGGATCTTTCATTGTTTTACAGGAAATTTGGAACAAGCTAAAAAAGCCATTTCGTACAATATGAAATTAGGAATTGGTGGTGTTGTCACTTTTAAAAATGGAAAAATTGATCAGTTTTTAAATGAAATTCCTATTGAATATATAGTTTTAGAAACGGATGCGCCTTATTTGGCTCCAGCTCCTTTTAGAGGAAAAAGAAACGAAAGTAGTTATATTACCAAAGTTTTGGATAAATTGGTTGAAATTTACAAGCTTTCTCCGCAAGAAATAGCTGAAATTACAACTCAAAATTCAAAAGACGTATTTGGAATCTAAACAAACAACATATTACAAAACACCTATTGGCATTGCCAAAATTGAGGGCGATGAAAATGGCATTCAAGCCATTACTGTTTTAGATGATGAAATAGTGTTTGTTGAGGAAATCCCTAATTATTTAAAGGATTGTGTACAACAATTAGATGAATATTTTAAAGGCACAAGATCAACTTTTAATTTAAAATTAAATCCAAAAGGAACACCTTTTCAACAAAAAGTATGGAACGAACTGTTGAATGTATCTTATGGAAAAACACGCACTTATTTAGAACAATCTAAAAAGTTAGGTGATATAAAAGCTATTAGAGCAGTAGCCTCGGCGAACGGTAAAAACCCATTATGGATTGTTATTCCTTGTCATAGAATTATTGGAAGTAATGGATCGTTAACGGGATATGCTGGTGGTATATGGCGTAAAAAATGGTTATTAGAACACGAAAATCCTTCAACACAACAGTCGTTATTTTAAACTATTTTTACCATTGCAACGTTAGTTCAATAATGAAAAAAGTTTTATTCGTTTTTATTTTATTTATAAGTTTCCAAATTCAGGCTCAAATTCAGCCTAAAAATCTACATTTTAAAACTTTTTTGGTAAAAAACGACTCCATTAAAATAGATACCGTAAGTATAAGTTCAACCAATTTTAAAATATTCAACAATTCTAATGTTGAAATTGATACCTCAAAATACAGCATTGATTTTTCAACTTCGTTGCTAGTTTTCAATAATGATAATGTAGAAAAATTTGAACAAGTTAACATTCAATATACTTCTTACCCAAGTTTTTTAACCAAGAATTATTTCAAACTCAATAAAAAGTTAATTGTTCCAAGTGCCAACAATCAAACACAACTTTACAGCTTAACAACCAATCAGGAAAAAACGCCTTTTCAACCTTTTGAAGGTTTAAATGCTGCCGGAACTATTACCCGCGGTGTAACAGTTGGAAATAATCAAAATGCGGTTGCCAATGCTATGTTGGATTTACAAATTGAAGGAAAATTATCAGATCAAGTAACATTAAAAGCATCATTAGTTGATACCAATTTACCAATTCAAGAAAATGGAAATACCTATAAACTGAATGAGTTTGACCGTGTTTTTATTGAATTATATAGTGATGAATGGAGTATAAATGCGGGTGATATTTATTTGAGTAACAATGAAACTGAATTTTTGAAATTCAACAAAAAAGTATCAGGTTTAGCAGTTGATGCACAAATTAAAAACAACAGCTCAGCTATTAATGCAAAGGCCTCTGGGGCATTTGTAAGGGGAAAATACAATAAGATAAAATTTAACGGACTAGAAGGTAATCAGGGGCCATATCAACTTTCAAATTTTGGTAGTAATACGTATGTTTTAATTCTTTCAGGAACAGAACAAATTTATGTAAATGGTCAATTATTAAAACGTGGCGAAGAAAACGATTATATAATTGATTATAACAATGCTGAAGTAACTTTTAATACAACTTTTCCAATTACTTCAAATATGCGTATTTCGGCTGAATACCAATATACAGATAGGGTTTACAACCGATTTATTACCTATGATAAGGTGAATTATGAAAATGATAAATTCACTGTAGGAGGTTATTTTTATAGTGAAAGTGATTTAAAAAACCAGTCGTTAGAACCTGAATTAAGTGATGAACAGAAGCAAATTTTAGCCGATGCAGGTGATGATAAACTAAAAATGATTTCACCGTCGGCTTACGAAACTGAGTTTTCAGAAAATGCCATTTTGTATAAAAAAGTTTTACAGGGAAGTATTGAAATTTTTGAGCATTCAATAAACCAAGAGGATGAATTGTATAATGTAACTTTTTCATATGTAGGTGAAAATTTAGCTTCATATAAATTAAAAGAAGTAATTGCCACTGGAAATATTTACAAGTATGTAGGTGCAAATTTAGGAAATTATGCACCTGTTATTCAGTTAGTTGCGCCAAATAAATTACAAGTGGCTGTTTTTAATGGAAGTTATAATCCTTCTGCAAAAACCAATATAAATTCAGAAGTAGCCTTTAGTAATAACGATCAAAATTTATTTTCAACTTTAGGCAATGAAAACAATAATGGAATTGCATCAAAAATTGGATGGGATCAGGTAATTGTTCAAAAAGAATGGGAATTGAAAAGTAGTTTGAAATACGATTATATCAATAAAGACTTTAAAACCATTGAGCGCATTGAAAATATTGAATTTGATAGAGATTGGAACATTACCAGAATTTATGGGAATCAGCAATTAATAAGAGCAGGTTTGAGCTTGTCAAACAAAAAAAACAGTTTAGTTAATTACGAATTTTCAAATTTGAAATTTGCCGATGACTATATGGGTAATAATCATAATTTAATAGGTAATTACATCAAAAACAATTTGGCTGTAAATTATAATGCCAGTTTGTTAAATAGCACTTCAACACTTGAAGATGGAACCTTTTCTCGTTATTTTTTAAATGGAAAATACAATATTAAAAAAGGATGGTTTGGTATAAATTTAAATGGTGAGAACAATAAACTGACCAACAACATAACGTCGAACTTAGCTGTTTCAAGTCATAAATTTAATGAATATGAGGCTTTTACAGGTTTTGGAGATTCAACCAAAGTGTTTACTCAAATTGGAACAATTTTAAGAACAACTGATAGCATTCAAAACAATGATTTTAAGCAGGTAAGCAATGCAAAAACGTATTATTTAAGGTCGAGTTTTGTAAATACCAAATCAACAAATATCGATGTTTATATTAATTACAGAACCGTTGAAAATGTGAATATTTCAGACGAGCAATCTCTAAATTCTAAAGTTATTTACAAACAAGCAGTTTGGCATCAATTTCTGTCATTTAATACCACATACCAAACAAGATCTGGAACAATGCCGTTACAAGATTATTCATATATTGAAACCGAACCCGGACAAGGTTTTTATATGTGGGTTGATTATAATGAAAACGGCATTAAAGAATTAAATGAGTTTGAAATTGCTCAGTTTCCAGATCAGGCAAAATACTTGAGAATAGTTTTGCCAACAGTGAATTATATTGCCACACATCAAAATATTTTCAGTCAAAGTTTAATACTAAATCCGCAGCAGTGGTCTTCATTCATTGGAATTAAAAATATATTGTCTCGTTTTTACAACCAAACCAATGTTTTAATTGATAGTAAACAGCAAAAGACCGACAATAAGTTAAATCTAAACCCTTTTGATATTAACAATGAAAATTTATTAGGACTTATTTTTAATTTCAATAATAGTTTTTATTTCAACAAAGGAAAAAAAGACTTTTCAACGACCTATCGTTATATAAAAACACAAAATGTAAATACTACAACCGTTGATGCCTTGGAGAATAAAATTCAATTACATCAAATACTTTTTGAGCATCAGATTGGAAAATTTTGGCAATTTAATTTTGATATTGGAAAAACAAATAATCAGACAATTTCACAAAATTTTAACAATAGAAATTTCAATTTGGATAGTTACGCTCTTCTTCCAAAAATATCATATTATCTTAATAAAGACATTTATTTTTCAGTTTTTTATGAATACAAAAACAAGGAAAATAAAGAAAGTGATTTTGAAACTTTAGTTTTAGACAAAATAGGTGCAACTGCAAATTATGCTAAAAGTGAAAAGGCTCAAATAAAAGCTGAAATTAATTTATTTAGCAATGCATTTAATGGAAATAGTAATTCGCCAGTTGCATTTCAGATGTTAGAAGGTTTACAGCCAGGTAAAAATTATACTTGGAGTTTATTATTTCAAAGAAAATTGTTTTCTTTTTTAGATCTGAATGTCAATTATTTTGGGCGTAAAAGTGAAACCTCAAAAACCATACATACAGGTGCTATTGAGTTAAAGGCACATTTTTAAAATTCAAATACAAGTAAATTACCATAAAAAAACTCCAAAGCTTTTTTAGGATTTGGAGTTTTTTAGTGTTTATAATAATTGATTACATTTTCATTAACCAGTTTTTAACATCAACTTCTTCTTTAATAATTGCTTTTAACTCATCAATTTTAACACGTTGTTGCTCCATAGTATCTCGGTAACGAATGGTTACTGAATTATCTGTTAGCGTATCGTGATCAACGGTAATACAAAATGGAGTTCCAGCAGCATCTTGCCTTCTGTAACGTCTTCCAACAGCATCTTTTTCATCATAAGCTACGTTAAAATCCCATTTTAAATCTTCTACAATTTTACGAGCAATTTCAGGTAAACCATCTTTTTTAACCAAAGGTAAAATAGCTGCTTTGGTTGGTGCTAAAACAGCTGGTAATTTCAATACGGTACGTGTAGTACCGTTTTCTAATTCTTCTTCTTGTAATGAATGAGAGAAAACAGCCAAAAACATACGATCTAATCCAATAGACGTTTCAACCACATAGGGAATGTAATGCTCATTAATTTCAGGATCAAAATACTGTAATTTTTTCCCTGAATATTTTTCGTGACTTGATAAATCAAAATCAGTTCTAGAATGAATTCCTTCCAATTCTTTAAATCCAAAAGGAAATTTAAATTCAATATCAGCAGCAGCATCTGCATAATGTGCTAATTTTTCGTGGTCGTGAAAACGATAATTTTCAGCGCCCATACCTAAAGATAAGATGCCATTTTAAACGGGTTTGTTTCCATTGTTCGTACCATTCTTTTTCTGTGCCAGGACGCACAAAAAATTGCATTTCCATTTGTTCAAATTCACGCATACGGAAAATAAACTGACGGGCAACTATTTCATTTCTAAATGCTTTACCAGTTTGAGCAATTCCAAAAGGAATTTTCATTCTTCCTGTTTTTTGCACGTTTGAAAAGTTTACAAAAATACCCTGCGCTGTTTCAGGACGTAAATACAAGTCCATTGCAGTATCGGCTGATGCACCTAATTTAGTTCCAAACATTAAGTTAAATTGCTTAACATCAGTCCAGTTTTTTGAACCTGACAGCGGACAGCCAATTTCCAATTCTTCAATCAATGCTTTTACATCGGCTAAATCTTCTTTTTCTAAAGATTGTCCCATACGTTTTAAAATAGCATCGCCTTGTTGCTTGTAATTTACAACACGCTCATTGGTTGCTAAAAATTGTTCTTTATCAAAAGAATCGCCAAAGCGTTTTGCTGCTTTTTCAACTTCCTTTTCAATTTTTGCATCAATTTTACCAACATAATCTTCAATTAAAACATCGGCTCTATATCTTTTTTTAGAGTCTTTATTGTCTATTAAAGGGTCGTTAAAAGCATCTACATGTCCAGAAGCTTTCCAGGTTGTTGGGTGCATAAAAATTGCAGCGTCTAAGCCTACAATATTTTCGTGCATTTGAACCATTGCTTTCCACCAGTAATCTCTAATGTTTTTCTTTAATTCTACACCATTTTGAGCATAGTCGTAAACTGCGCTCAAACCATCGTAAATTTCACTTGATTGAAATACATAGCCGTATTCTTTTGCGTGTGAAACTACTTTTTTAAATTGATCTTCTTGATTTGCCATTGTGCAAAAATAGTAAAGGTTTTAATTCTAAAAAATAAAAAAGTGGAAATAGCCTAAACTATTTCCACCCAATTAACATTAAATAATTACAATTAGGGAGTTGTCTGTTACTTTAAAGTAATTGTACTTGCTCCACTACTCATATCGTCTATATAAATATTTATAGTGTAAATGCCTGATTCTAAAGCGTCTCTATTTACTTCAACCAAAGAAATTACAGAGACATCTTGATTTAAATAATCAACAATTGTTCTATCGCTATAAGTTACAGAAGTGCCATCAATAAGCACCAATTCTCCAGCATTTCCAATAGTATTTCCTTTTGGATCAATGATTTGGATATATACATGGCGTTCTCCTTTTTCAGCAATGGCATTGTTAGCTACTGTAAAATTAATTCTAAAAGCATCTGTATGGTTAGATTTTTCAGTTTCAACCAATTTACCATTCGATTTTTCACGCATTGCCAATACTTTTGCCGAATTTACTTTTAAAATTGAGCCAATTGCAACCTTTTCAGTTAAACCAACATTTTGCATTGTTAACGTATCGTTTTTAGCTATTTGTGTATTAATGGCAACATTGGCACTATCAAGGCCTTTTGAAAGCATTACATTTTTTCTACTTAACTCTTCATTCATTGTGAAAAGTTCTTTATTAGAAGCTTCAAGTTTTTCAATTTGTTTTCTGTAACGATTAATTAAACTATAATTGATTGCTTTTAAATCTCTAACAGAATCTCTTAATGCAATAAGTTTATCTCTTTCAATTGCCAATTCATCAGCCATTGAAGTATTTTCAGCAATAGCAGTTTCATATTTTACAATCATGCTATCTAAGTTTAATTCAATTTCAGATTTTTCAGCTTCTATTGCATCTGTTAACTTTTTATGTTCACCGTTGTTATAAAAAGTGTAACCCAATGTTGCTGCCAATAACACACCTAATGCAATCATTATTAGTTTGTTATTCGATTTTTTATTTTCTTCCATTTTTTAAATTTTATTGATTTATAATTGAACGTAAAATTAGTAAATAAATTATACTAAAAATGATATATATTTTTGAGGTAATGTTTTTAAATAAAGAGGTTAGTAAAGTTAAATAATAACAAGTTGAAATCATAATTTTTTTAATGAAATATTTTAGATTTCAACTAATTTTATTATAAATTGTACTTTTTTAAAAACATGTTGCTATGAATTTTTTAAAAGATGTGTATTCGCTGTTTTATCCAGAAGTTTGCTTGTGTTGTAGCGAACATTTAACTACTCGTGAAACTATAATTTGTTTGAATTGTAGACATCAGTTACCACTCACAAATTTTAGCATTGAATCTAACAATCTGGTTGAAAAATCTTTTTACGGAAGAATTCCTATAGAAAGTGCAACAGCATTGCTCTATTTTATTAAAAAAGGAAATGTTCAAGAATTAATTCACGCACTTAAATATAAAAAACAACAGCAAGTTGGGGTTCTTTTAGGAAATTGGTTAGGTGATGATTTGTTGGAAAGTGGTAGATTTTCAACAATAGATTGCATAATACCTGTTCCATTACATCAAAAAAAACTCAAATCAAGAGGTTACAATCAAGTAACTACATTTGGCAAAAGTATAGCTGATAAATTGAATATTCCTTTTGAAGAAAACATTTTAAAAAGAATATCATTCACCAATACACAAACAAAAAAAATTAGATTTGATAGATGGAGAAATGTTCAAGAATTATTTGTTGTTGAACATTATAAGTCTTTAGATAACAAACATATTTTATTAATAGACGATATTATAACCACAGGTGCTACACTGGAAGCTTGTTGTAAAGCATTTGAAAAAACAAGCAACTTAAAAATTAGTATTGCCTGCATGGCATACGCTAAATAAATAAATTGTTATTTTGCATTAAATTTTTAGTATGAATTTAAGTGTTTATAAAATTCTAATCATATTTGTTCTAATTTTTACTTTCAATAGTTGCGCAAAAAGAGGTAGGCCAACGGGTGGTGAAAAGGATGAAACTGCTCCTATTTTAATAAGTGCAAGTCCTAATCAGGAGAGTATTCAATTTGATGCAAAAAAAATTAAAATAAGTTTTGATGAATACATTAAATTAAAAGACATAAATAAACAGCTTATTGTTTCCCCACCACTTAAAAACACCTTGGATATTACACCTGTTGGTACTGCAAGTAAAATAATTACTATAAAATTAACAGATACACTAAAAGAGAACACCACTTATACCATTAACTTTGGAAATAGCGTAGTTGATAACAACGAAGAAAATCCTTTAAAAAGTTTTAAGTATGTATTTTCAACAGGTTCGTATATAGATTCATTAAAACTGTCCGGTGATATTTATGATGCTTATAGCAGAAAAACCGATAGTGATATTATGATAATGCTTTATGAAATAGACTCAACATTTAATGATTCTATTATTTATAAAGAAAAACCAATGTATGTTACAAGTACTTTAGACAGTACTAATTTTGAACTTACCCATTTGAAAGAAGGAAAATATTTAGCATTGGCTCTAAAACAAACTAACAACAATTACATTTATAACCCAAAACAAGATAAAATTGGTTTTTTAAAAGAGCCAATAACATTACCAACTGATACGGTATTGAACATTCCTATATTTAAGGAAGAACTTCCATTTAAATTTATTAAAGGCCTTGAAACGTCAAAAGGGCATATTTATTTTGGTTATGAAGGAGATGGGAAAGATTTAAAAATAGCGTTATTAGACCAAATAGATGCAGACTCAATAACCACAGAAACTGTATTTGAAAAAGGAAAAGACACGTTAAGTTTTTGGTTTAAACCAATTAAAAAAGATTCTTTGTTGTTTAAAGTGAGTCACTTAAATTTTTCGGATACCGTTTCGGTAAAATTAAAAACTTCAAAGCAAGATACTTTAATAGTGAAAAATAATATTGGTTCAATATTGAATCCAAGAGATACTTTCTCAATAAATTCAAATATTCCGATAATTAAAATTGATACTTCGAAAATTTCACTTTTCGATAAAGATACACTTGCAGTTCCATTTTCAGTAAAAATTGATAGTTTTAAAGTTAATTTAGCTATAAATTTCAAGAATGATTATAATAATTTATATTCCATAAAGTTATTACCAGATGCATTGCAGGATGTTTTTGGAAATTCAAACGACACAATTGTTTATAAAGTTAAAACAAAAAGTATTGAAGACTTTGGAATTATTAATCTACAGGTCTCAAATGTTAATTCGCCGGTGATTATTGAGTTAATAACTGAAAAAGATGAAGTAGTGGCTATTCAAAAAATTAAGGGTAATCAAACTATAACTTTCAAAGATCTAGATCCAAAAAAATATATTGCCCGCGCTATTATTGATAAAAACAACAATGGAATTTGGGATACTGGTAATTTCTTATTACGAATACAACCTGAAGAAGTGATTTACTACGATAAACTAATTGAAGTAAGAGCAAATTGGGAATGGAATGATGAGCCATTTTTACTAAAATAAGTAGCTCTTAATTAATACTTTAAGAATTTAGTAAATATTTTATTACATTTGAATTAATAAAATAACTTTTGAAAAAGAACGCGACTAAAATATTAACCCCACTTTTTATTTGCTTTTTAATGGCAAATTCCTTCGCTCAAGACAAAAGTAGTCATGAAATAGGGATTATTGCGGGTTCTGCTTCATTTACTACAGATTATGGTGAACGATATGATTTTGAATCGAATGTAGGAGGAAATGTTGGGCCTGGTTTTGGACTTGTTTATTATTTTGCATTTACAGACTACCGCTATAGATGGAATCAAAGAACAAATTATTGGCAAGAGCATTTTAAAGTTAGATCCGAGTTTTCTTATATGACGGCAAAATTAGAGCATTTTGGAAAGTGGCGAAATGACACCAAACCAAATGGTGAACTCACTGATGGAGCCCAAAAGTTAAGAGCTCATACCGGCACAACTGAAGTTTACAATCTTGGAGCCCAGTTAGAATTTCATTTGGTTGATATTATTGATTTTGGGTCAAGAAGAATACCTCATTTAAAATGGTCACCTTATGCAAGTGCTGGTCTTTTTGTTGATTTTTACAATCCTTCAATTAAATCAACGTATGGCTCTGGGAATTGGAAAGATGCAGGTGTTTTATATCCAAAATGGGACATAAATGATTATTATTATGCTGCTCGTGATACTCCTGGAATTACTTTGTCAATTTCGGGAGGTTTAGGTACCCGATACAAAATTGGGGAATATGGCGATTTACTTTTTGAGTCTCGCTGGCAATTTTTCGTTTCAAACTATGTTGATGGTTTAAATGCAAGACAAGCTCCTGAAAATAAATTTAACGATTGGTTGTTATTTATTCACGTAGGCTATATTTATTACTTAAATTAATAACCTTTAGATTTAAAAGTTAAATAATTTAAACAAATTTCAAAAGCTGAAGAATTACACCTAAATGAATACCTTCGTGGTATAAATTAAAATCAATTCCATCTTCAATAGTACTTAAAGTAACCTTTACACTGGTTGTGTATTCCGTATAATTTTTAAAAATTCCTTTTGAATAGTCTTCAGCCAATATAATAGGAAATTGTAAGAATTGCTTTTTAATAATAGCAAATTCTTCATCTGAAACTGTATAATTTGGAGCTGATCCTTTTTGAAAATTAGAAATCATTTCATTTGAAACTAAACATTCTAGGCCAGATAATTTATAACATAACAATTGTTGAGTAACCAATAAATGTGCAACGTTCCAGGCAATATTATTTTTAAAACCTTTTGGGATGGTATTTAATTGTTTATTCGTAAGGTTTTCAATAATGCTTAATGTTAATTGTCTTGATTTTAAAAGTATGTCAAATTGTTTTTGCATTGTAATTATTTTTTTATTTTAAAGCATTCAAATTTAACATAAAAACTAATTAAAATTTTACTTTAAAACAGCATTTATAAAAATGAAAAAAATATACTATCTAAAAACCTGCGATACATGTATTAGAATTTTAAAAGAAATGGATACTTCAGGATTTATTTTGCAAGAAATTAAAACTGAACCAATAACTGTTAAGCAATTGGATGAATTATACGCACTTACAAAAAATTACGAGGTTTTATTTAGCCGAAGAGCAAAAAAATACAAGCAAATGGATTTAAAAAATCAGGAATTAATTGAAAAGGATTATCGACAACTAATTTTAGATGAATATACCTTTTTAAAACGGCCTGTAATTGTTAACGGAGATGAAGTTTATGCCGGAAATAATAAAAAAAGAATTAATTGAGAATTATTGAATTCCAATTATTCATTTTAAAGAAATGAAAGATTTTTTCTAAATGGATAAATTTTAATAGTTAATTAGGGCGCTAAATTTTATTTAGGTCGGTTGTTTTTTAATACTTTTGGCAAAATTTGATTTATGATTGAGGCTTTGGTTATAACACCAGTTAAAGATTCTTTGGAAAATACCTTGGAGACAATTAAGGCTATTCAGAATAGTGAAATTGAAATTGAGCATATTGTTTATAATGATTTTAGTAATAAAGAAACCAAACAGTCTTTACAAAATAACAGTACAAAGTTAGGTTTTCAACTTATTAACCTTGAAGACATTACTAAAACACCATCGCCTAATTATATTTTAATACTTAAACAAGCTCAAAAATTAGCCTTAAAAAAGGACATTCCTTTGATTATTGTTGAATCAGATGTTAAAATTAAACCAAACACCTTAGAACAATTAATTCAATTTAATAAAGAAAAAAATAATGCGGGGCTTATAGGTGCCATAACTGTTGATAATTTTGGCAATATAAATTATCCTTATTTGAAGTTTAAAAACAATGCAAATACAATTTTAGAGACAAAAAGAAGTATTAGTTTTTGTTGCACACTGCTTTCTGTTTCATTTTTGAAAAGTTTGGATTTTGAAAATTTAAATCAGAATAAATATTGGTATGATACCATAATTTCTAAAAAAGCTATTGAATTAAATTTTCAGAATTATGTTCTTATGAATTCACAAGTGGTTCATAAGCCACATAGTAGCAGACCATGGAAACATTTAAAATATAAAAATCCTGTTAAATATTATATCTATAAATTTTTAACAAGAAGAGATAAAATTTAATAAAACTTTTTTATTTTATTTCCAAAATTTTTCAACCCAAGGTGCAGGTTGTACATAACGGTACCACTTTCCTCTTCCTCCTTTAATAGCTTTATGCGGATTTATTTCACCATGAAAAATAATTATTTTAGAACCTTCTGGAATAATAGGTTTTTTCCAAAATGCCAATGGAAAGCGAGAAATGCAATCGTATTTATAACTTGGGCACCATTCTTTTGGCCAATATTGCAGTTTTCCTTTATCGTTTATAGCATGTGTTAAATATTCCTGCTCATTTCTATGCAGTTTTATCACTTTATCAAAATTGGCAATAAAATCATCAAAAACATAACCGTGTTTCCCAATGTCAAATCTGTAAACCGATGAGTTTCCTGTTATCCTCCAGCTTCTCCAGCTATGGTCTTTTATAATTCTAAATTCTCCTTCAATATCAAAAAAGCAATCAATATTATCAACAATTACAATGTCTAAATCTAAAAACAAAGCACGACCTTCTAATCCATATAAATCTTCTTTTAAGGTGGTTAATTTTTTCCACATTCGTTCAGGAAGATTAGAGTCTAAATTTATTTCAGGGATTGGAAAGCATTGTACGTCATCAATAATACCAGAAGTATCATCTGTAAAACAAACCATTTTAAAAGGGTAAGTTAAATTTCGATTTACCATTGAATACAATCTGTTCACGTATTCGGCACCGTACAAAGTACCCCATTTCATGCAAAATATATAATTGGTTATTTCAGATTTAGTCTCCATGTTTTTTTAAAATATGTAAATATTCAACTGTAGCAGTTGCTTTATGATTTCTGTTTTCGGTTTTATCGGCCTTAAATCGCTGATAATGTGTTGTTTTTAAGCTATAAGATCCATAAGCACTCATAATATTTTTCACGTCACTTTCGGTCATTAAACCTTCGTTATTATAGCTCAAAAAAATGTATTTAAAGTTAGCATTTTTTATCAACTCCTCGAAAGAATTTTTGACTTCATTTTTTTTACAATATACCGAACGATAATAATCTCGCAACCCTGTTTTTCCTTTTGGTATAAAAGTATCATATCTAGCAATGGTAGTCAGTAAATGGTAGTTTGAACCATATTGCCTTGCATTGTATGGCGGATCTAAATATAGGATATCACCTTTTATTTGCTGAATTAATTCGTTTCCATCTTTGTTATAAACTTCGTGTGAATTATTTGTAATGGCAAATGTTGCTGGTTGAAGCACTAATTTTTTTTGTGCAGATTTCTTTATTTTTTTTAAATAAGCACCATAAACTGAAGCTGTATTGGCAACTTTATCAGCGCTTTCAATTAAACTGGCCAATAAAAAAAAGTATTCATCTTCGTTAATTTCTTTTGAATGTTTCCAAATTTCGATTTGCTTACGAACAGCATCAATTTTTTTGCCATTTTCTGAAGAAAAATAGAGCCTTCCTTCTTTTCCATTTTCAGCATAATGATGAAAAATAAAACCTTCTATTCCTTCTAAATTATTTAAAAATTCGAGGTACTTGTCTGATTTCAGGCTTGTGGAATTTCCAATGTAATTGCGGTTTAAAGCGTAACTGTAATATTCAACATCATTAGCTATAATTTGTTTTACCAACGTTTTAAAATTGCGCCCAACAATGCCTGTACCAGCAAATAAATCACAAAAAACCAGTTGAGATAAATCCTCGTCAACTGTATTTTTAATTTCGTCTAATAAAAACGATGATAATTTATGTTTGGAACCTATATAATTCAAGCTACTGTTTAAGGTTTTTGATATTCAACTATTAACTTCTAAAAATCATTTAATGGCCCAAATAATATCTGAACAAACAGTTTTATTTTCAAAAGATAAAGTTTGAAGTTTTGAGCAGTCAAAATTAGTTAAATATGTCGAAATTAAACTTTTTAACCAAACAATTTCTCCTTTTAATTGCCAATGTTCAGTTTGGTAATCATAATCAACAAGTACAATAAAAATTCGATTTTTAAAATGTTGGCGTTGTTCTTTACTTTGATTGTTGTACAACCATTCAATTAATTCTTTTTTATGATTTATTGCATAAGGAATAGATTTGTCAAAACCCTTTGGAAAAACCGTTGTTTTATGATCAAAAGGAATATTTTCAATATAAAAATCAATGAATTTATCTTTTGAATTTAGATGAGGAGTTACTTTTTTATCTTCACAAAAAATTGCTTCCACTCCTTTTGATGACCAAAAATTAAACCATCGGTTTAAAGCATAATTTTTTAATTCTTCAAATTTTGGATTGTCTTTAAAGGCTTCATCAATTTGAGATATTAAGTTTTCAAATTTATCTGTTTTGTAAATAAAATTGGTCTTTGAATCAAACTCATTTGTTTGTTTTCTTCCCCAAACATAGTTGTAATTGAGCCTTTTTTTCAATTCTTTTTCTAGCAATTCAAAATTCATTTTTTAATTAAATGTAAGTTTTGTTTTATTTTTATTGACCTCTAAATTTACTTTTCTTCCTAAAATCAATGCGCGATTATCATTTAAATGCCCCGCCGGAAAATCAAAAACAACTGGGAAATTGTATTCAGAAGCAATATCTAAAATAATTTCTTTTGCACTTTTTCCAAACGGAATGGCATTGTCGTGCATATCATTCATTCCACCAACAATTAAACCTTTTAAATTATTGAAATAATTGTTTCGTTTTAGGTTCATCAACATTCGGTCTATATGGTATAAATATTCGTCCAAATCTTCAATAAACAATATTTTACCACTGGTATTTAAACTCGATTTGCTGCCTAACAAACTATATAAAATTGATAAATTTCCACCTATCAATTCACCCGATGCATTTCCAATTTTATTTTCTTTTGAGGAGATTATTTCATATGATAAATCTTTACCAAACAAACTTTTTTTCAACGTTTTCAAACTTTCTTTGGTGCTTTTAGCAACGTCTAATGGCATTGTGGCGTGTAATGTTTCAATTTCAAGATTGTGAATGTGATTGTG
Source organism: uncultured Flavobacteriaceae bacterium (assembly GCA_963712085.1). Lineage (GTDB taxonomy): Bacteria > Bacteroidota > Bacteroidia > Flavobacteriales > Flavobacteriaceae > Lutibacter. Next base: position 559,577 of record CAVQGP010000001.1, read on the forward strand.
TAAAACCGTAATATCAGAATAACCCACAATCCATTTTGGATTTGATTTAAAAAATGAAAAATCTAATTGATCAATAATTCTAACGGTTCCGTAACCCCCGCGAGCACACCAAATTGCTTTTATTTCAGGATTGTTTAACATTTGTTGAAAATCGGAAGTGCGTTGCAAATCAGTTCCTGCAAACTGATTGTCTTCAAAACCAATAGTTTCCCCAACAATCACTTTTAAACCCCAGCTTTGCAAAATAGCAATGGCTGGTTGAATTTCTTCTAAACTAATTTTACGGGCTGTTGAAACAATAGCAACAGTGTCTTTTTTTTGTAAAAATGCAGGTTGAATCATCTTAAAGTTAAATAAATCAGATTGCAAATTACGAAAACCGAATCAACTATTCACTTTTCTAATAAACAATCCTTATTTTTGCACTTTCTTAAACAAATTTTGATGAGCAATTCAAAAAGATATACCATTACAGCGGCACTTCCATATACAAATGGACCCGTACATATTGGTCATTTAGCAGGTGTTTATGTGCCAGCTGATATTTATGCGCGATACTTGCGGGCAACGGGCAACGATGTAATTTAATTTGTGGATCAGATGAACATGGTGTGCCAATTACTATTAAAGCTAAAAAAGAAGGTGTTTCACCTCAAGATGTTGTTGATAAATACCATGCTATCATCAAAAAATCTTTTGAAGATTTTGGTATTTCTTTTGATAATTATTCTAGAACTTCGGCTAAAATTCATCATGAAACAGCTTCAGAATTTTTCAAGAAATTATACAATGAAGGAAAATTTATTGAAGAAGCTACCGAGCAATTATATGATGAACAAGCAAATCAGTTTTTAGCCGATAGATTTGTAATTGGAACTTGTCCTAAATGTGGAAATGAAGAAGGTTATGGTGATCAGTGCGAAAAATGTGGAACAAGTCATAACGCTACAGATTTAATCAATCCAAAATCTGCCATTACTGGTAATGTACCAACAACAAAACTCACAAAACACTGGTATTTACCTTTAGATAAATATGAAACTTGGTTACGTGAATGGATTGTTGAAGGACATAAAAATGATTGGAAAACAAATGTTTACGGACAAGTAAAATCGTGGTTAGATGATGGTTTAAAACCAAGAGCTGTTACGCGCGATTTAGACTGGGGAATTCCTGTTCCTGTTGAAGGTGCCGAAGGAAAAGTATTGTATGTTTGGTTTGATGCACCAATTGGTTATATTTCAGCAACCAAAGAGTGGGCGGCACGCGAAGGAAAAGATTGGGAACCATATTGGAAAGACAAAAACACTAAATTAATTCACTTTATTGGAAAAGACAATATTGTGTTTCATTGTATTATTTTTCCTGCGATGTTAAAAGCTGAGGGTAGCTATATTTTACCAGAAAATGTTCCAGCAAATGAGTTTTTAAACTTAGAAGGAGATAAAATTTCAACATCAAAAAACTGGGCAGTTTGGTTGCACGAATATTTACAAGATTTTCCAAATCAGCAGGATGTGTTGCGTTATGCATTAACTGCAAATGCACCAGAAACAAAAGACAACGATTTTACCTGGAAAGATTTTCAGGCAAGAAATAACAACGAGTTGGTTGCTATTTTTGGAAACTTTATCAATCGAGTAGTTGTTTTAACCAACAAATATTACGAAGGTGTTATTCCAGAGCCAAATGAGTTCAGTGATATAGATAATGAAACTTTGGAAAAACTTCAAAAATTTCCAGCAATTATTTCCAATTCTATTGAGCGTTATCGTTTTAGAGAAGCTTCTCAAGAGTTAATGAATTTAGCGCGTTTAGGAAATAAGTATTTGGCTGATGAAGAACCTTGGAAATTGATAAAAACAGATCCAGAACGGGTAAAAACAGTGATGTATGTGGCGCTGCAAATAGCTGCAGGATTGTCAATTGTTGCTGAGCCTTTTTTGCCTTTTACTGCTGCAAAATTAAAAGGAATTTTGAATTTTTCTGAAAGTGTAGCTTGGGATAATATTGCTGAAACATCAGCATTAATTGCAGCAAATCATAAAATAGGACCAGCAGAATTACTGTTTTCAAAAATTGAAGATGAAGAAATTCAGCAACAATTAAACAAGTTAGAAGCTACAAAACTTGCCAATGAAGCCGACAATAAAACGGTAGAACCTCAAAAAGAAACCATTCAATTTGATGATTTTACCAAATTAGATATGCGCGTTGGTACTATTTTAGAAGCAGTAAAAGTGCCTAAAACCAAAAAATTACTACAATTAAAAGTTGATGTGGGTATTGATGTTCGTACCATTGTTTCGGGTATTGCTGAAAGTTTTAGCCCAGAAGAAATTATTGGGCAAAAAGTAACCGTTTTGGTAAATTTAGCACCTCGAGTTTTAAAAGGTATTGAGAGTCAGGGAATGATTTTAATGACCGATACTCCCGATGGAAAATTGGCTTTTATTGAACCTGAAAATAATTCAGTTGTTAATGGTGAGCAGATAAGTTAACAGCTTTTAAATTAAAATTTTATTCTAAACCATGAAATAAGTACCTTGTTTCGTGGTTTTTTTGTTTTAAAAAAGAAAAAAATCATCTCTTTGTCAACCATTTTCAATTTTAAATCGTCTTTATAAATGTAAGGCCTTAAAAAAGCATGTTGAAAGTCATAAAACTAAATAACGATTCACAATTAATTGAACAATCGCTTAAGAGCAACCGCAAGGCGCAACAATTATTGTACAATAAATATGCGCCTAAAATGTTGGGTTTATGCACTTATTATATTAAAGATATACAACAAAGCGAAGCGGTGATGTTAAGCGGTTTTTTTAAGGTTTTCACAAAATTAAATCAGTTTGAAAACAAAGGAAGTTTTGAAGGTTGGATTCGTAGAATTATGGTTTGGGAGAGCATTTCGTATTTAAGAAAAAAGGAGCAGCTTTTTTTACTGATGAAATTGAAAACTATGATAAGGCAATTGATGATGAAATTGAATTAAATATTGAAATTGAAAATTTGCAACATTTTATAAATGAGTTGCCAGAAGGTTGTAAGGTAGTTTTTAACTTATATGTAATTGAAGGATATAAGCACAATGAAATAGCTGAAATGTTACAAATTACTGAAGGAACTTCAAAAACACAGTTGTCAAGAGCGCGGAAAGCATTGCGAAAAATGATTTCCATAAATCAGAAAACATATCATGAAAAAACAAGATAAATACAGAGAAAAGCTTCAACAAAGAAGTATACAGCCTTCCGAAGCGGTTTGGGAACAATTAAGTGAACAATTGGACGCTCATGAACATCTTCAAAAAAGGGGAAAATGGGTTTTTTTAAAATACGTAGCCATAATTTTAGTAATTGTTTCTGCTGGATTTTATTTCTTTCAACCAAAAGCTGAAATTATTTCTGAAGAAAAAACTGAAAAACCTGCTTCAAAAGAAAAAATTGAACCAGCACCAATTATCACTTTAAAAAAAGAAATTTTAATAGCTGATGCTGAAGAAATTTTAAAACCAACACAACCAAAAAAACAAAAAATTCAACAAGAATTTAAACAAGTTGAAGCAGTGGTAGTTTTTGAAAATGAAATAGTTGAAAATAAAAATATTACAAATAAAATTGAAATAAAACGAGCCATAAATGCTGTAGCCAATAATGAAGTTGCAGATACCGAAATTGAACAATTGTTAAAAAATGCCAATATAAAAGTAAAAGAAACTCATCAAAATTTAAACAAAAAAAGTGTTAGTGCACAATCACTTTTAGTTGAAGTTGAAGATGATTTAGACAAAGATTTAAAGGATAAATTATTACAAACCATTGTAACGACCTTAAAAACACCAAGAGAAATTACTATTTCAGACAGAGGAAATTAATTAAAACGAAACCATTTTTATGAAAAAAATATTATTTATAGGACTATTATTGTGTCAAGTATTTGTAAATCAGCAATTAAATGCGCAGGAAAACAAAAGCAATTCTGAGAAAATTGCTGAATTAAAACTAAATAAAGAGCAGGTAATTAATCAGGAAAAAGAAGCCTTAAAACAAGATGTAATTAATATAAATGTTAAACTAAATAAGGGTGAAATCACTGCTGAACAAGCCGATAAATTAAAACTGGAAGCAGCCGATAAAAGAGCTTTAAATATTGAAAATAAAACAGCAATTATTGACAATTCAATCGCATTGTTAGCACGCGGTGAAACAAATCAAATAAATGAAGAAAATGGAAACGGCGTAAATTACAAACTCATTTTTTTCGATTTCCCAAATGAAGGTTCTATTGTTGCTTTAAAAGATTACAATAAACCTAAAAAATTTGATCAAAGAACATTTTCAAATCTGGTGGTTGCTTTTGGATTTAACAATGCCATTATTGAAGGTCAGTCGTTTGATGATTCGCCTTATAAAGTTGGAAAAAGTAAGTTTTTTGAAATGGGTTGGGCTTGGACCACACGTGTATTGGAAAATTCAAATGCCTGGCGTTTCAGATACGGTTTTTCATTCACTTTTAATGGTCTAAACCCAACCGACAATATGTATTTTGTTCAGAATGGAGATTTTACAACTTTGGAAGAATACCCAATTAATTTAAACAAATCAAAGTTAAGAATGGATAATTTGGTTGCCCCTTTACATTTTGAATTTGGACCATCTAAAAAAACTGAAAGAGATTCGTATTTTAGATATTCAACTGAGCGTAAATTTAAATTTGGTGTTGGAGGTTATGTTGGTTTTAACATGGGCACGCGTCAAAAATTAAAATATTCTGAAAATGGTGACAATCAAAAGGATAAATTCAAACAAAGTTATAATACTTCCAATTTTATCTATGGTTTAAGCAGTTATATTGGTGCCGATGATTATTCATTTTATGTGAAATACGATTTAAATACCATTTTTAATGAGCCAAATATTAAGCAGAATAACATTTCATTCGGAGTTCGTTTCGATTTGTAAAACTTCTAAATTCTGAATTAATTTAAAAAATCAATGAATTTATTTCATTGGTTTTTTTAGTTTAAATAACCTGCTAAATAATATATTTGTAAACTTCAAAAATTTAATATGCAGTTATTACAATACATTATTCAAAACACACAATTACCTCAAAAATCTATTGAAAACACCATTCAATTGTTAAATGAAGATTGTACCATTCCGTTTATTTCACGTTACAGAAAAGAACGAACAGGAAATTTAGATGAGGTTCAAATTGGGGATATAGTAAAATACAAAACGCAATTTGAAGAACTTGAAAAGCGAAAAATCACAATTTTAAAAGCCTTGGAAGATCAGGAAGTTTTAACTGCTGAATTGAAACAAAAAATTGAGGCTACAACCAATTTAACTAATTTGGAGGATATTTACCTTCCATTTAAAAAGAAACGCAACACCAAAGCCGAAACCGCTCGTAAAAACGGGTTGGAACCTTTAGCGAAGATTATCATGAGTCAGCGTGCGACTGATATTGAATCTATAGCCCTAAAATATTTGAATAATGAGGTTGAAACGGAAGAGGCCGCTTTAGAAGGCGCCCGATTTATTATTGCGGAATGGATTAATGAAAGAACTGATGTTAGAAACAACATTCGGTATCAGTTAGAAAAATTTGCAACCATTACAACGAAAGTTGTAAAAGCAACTGAAACCAATGAAAAAGCTCAGAAATATAAAGATTATTTTGAGTGGTCAGAAGCATTAAACCGATGTCCGTCGCACCGTTTATTAGCAATATTAAGAGCTGAAAAAGAAGGTTTCATTCGTTTAAAAATTGAAATTGATGATGAAAGAGCCATTTCAAAAATTGAAGATCGAGTTATAAACTCAAACAATAGTAGCTCTAAACAAATTAAAATTGCAATTCAAGATGCTTATAAAAGGTTGTTGTTTCCTGCTTTGTCTAATGAGATCTTAAATATTTTTAAAGACAAAGCTGATGAAAAAGCCATTGAAGTTTTTGCAAAAAATTTGAAACAATTGTTATTGGGAGCTCCTTTAGGTGAAAAAAACATTTTAGCCATTGATCCAGGTTTTAGAACAGGCTGTAAAGTGGTTTGTTTAAATGCGCAGGGCGGTTTAGAATATAACGAAACCATTTACCCACACGCACCACAAAATGATGCTATTGGTGCTATGAAAAAAATTAACTCGTTGGTTGATGCTTATAAAATTGAAGCCATTGCAATTGGTAACGGAACAGCATCAAGAGAAACGGAACAGCTTATTCGTAAAATGCGTTTTAATAAAGACATTCAGGTTTTTGTTGTAAGTGAAGCAGGAGCCAGCATTTATTCAGCATCGAAAATTGCCCGTGACGAATTTCCAAATTACGATGTCACCGTTCGCGGTTCAGTTTCTATTGGTCGTCGCTTAGCTGATCCATTAGCTGAATTGGTTAAAATTGATGCAAAATCTATTGGTGTAGGGCAATATCAACACGACGTTGATCAAAGCAAGTTAAAAAATTCGTTAGATGCAGTTGTAGAAAGCTGCGTAAACTTGGTTGGTGTAAATATCAATACTGCAAGTACATCATTGTTAAGTTATGTTTCTGGAATTGGACCAAAATTGGCTGAAAATATTGTGAAATACCGAGATGAAAATGGTTCATTTAGCGCTAGAAATGATATAAAAAAAGTACCGCGTTTGGGTGATAAAGCTTTTGAACAAGGCGCGGGATTTTTAAGAATTAAAAATGCTGAAAATCCGTTGGATGATTCTGCTGTGCATCCTGAAACGTATTCGTTAATTACAAAAATGGCGAAAGATTTGAGTCTAAATGTTTCTAGTTTAATAGGAAATAAAGAAGTACTTCAAAAAATAAAATTGGAGCAATATTGTACAGAGAATATTGGTCTCCCAACTTTAAAAGATATTGTAAAGGAGTTGGAAAAACCAGGTTTAGATCCTCGCCAAACTGCAAAAGTATTTACGTTCAACCAAAATATTAGAACAATAAACGATTTACACGAAGGTCAACTTCTGCCAGGAATTGTAAATAACATTACCAATTTTGGCTGTTTTGTTGATGTAGGAATTAAAGAAAGTGGCTTGGTACACGTTTCTAATTTATCGGATAAATTTATAAGTGATGTTACTGAAATTGTTAGTTTACATCAACAGGTAATTGTAAAAGTTTTAGAAGTTGATGTAGCTCGTAAGCGTATTCAATTGTCAATGAATTATAAATAAAGGTTATAATTGTGTAATGGTTGAAGGTGCAATAGTTTTGGGGCTAGGTTGAAAATACCATCCTGTAAGCCAAAAAAATACTGCCTATTTGCCTGATGGCTATTTACCCAAATTCTATTTATACTGACATAAATATGAAGTTTGACCAACAGATTTTACCTTAAATTTTGTGTTGGCGGGCACTTCAAATTTTTCACCAGCTTTGTAACTTTTCCAATCGGTTTCATTGGGTAATTGTGCAATTAATTCACCTTCAATAACAATCATTATTTCATGCGTTGAAGTTCCAAATTCGTACTCACCTTCTTCCATAACCCCAATTGTAGATTTTCCTGTTGCTGATTTATATCCTAAGGATTTAACGGTTGAATTAAAATATTCGTTAGTAGAAATCATCTTGCTGTTTTTAAATTTTGGCAAATATATAAAAACTCATTGCTTTTTATCTTTTAAATGGATATTAAAATCTGGCACACCCACCACTTCAAAAGTAGCTGAAGCTAAGGTTACTTTACCTTTTGTATTGATTATTCTATTATAGATATTGGTAAATAATTCATTTTTTGTAATTCGCCTTTTTTTATAATCAACAATGTATCGCAAATTAAATTCTATCCAGTTATCGGTTAATTTAAGCACAAGTGTTGGGGTAATTATGGCATCTTCAATCATATATTTATTTACCATATGTTGCCAGTGTTTTTTTGCAAATTCAGCATATGTTGACAATGAATTTTGTGCTTCATTCATTATTAGTTCTTGTGCTAAGGCCAAATCAGAGCCATATTTTATTGGTAAATTTATTTCATCCCAAACAAAAGGAAAATCGGTTGAGTAATTATGAACGGAGCCTTTAAAAATAAAAGAATTACTAATTTGAACAATGCGCCCACTATAATTATCACTATTTACCCATTCCCCAATTTCCATAAGTGTAGTTTTAGTAATACCAATATCAATAACATCACCTTTAACGCCGTTTATTTCAATTCTATCACCCGGTTTGTACATATTTGAACTAAAAATAGCAAACCATCCGGCGGTACTTAAAATAACTTCTTGTAAAGCAAAAGCAATTCCAGCACTTATCAGTCCAATTGAAACTGTAAAATATTGCACTTTGCCTGTAAAAGAGATGATAGTTAAAAGTAAAATTAGAACATAACTAATTAGGCGAATTATCTTTTTTACTCGATATCGAGTTGTATTGTCTGTAATTTTTTTATTAAAGTGTTTTCTTAAAAGCCAAGAAATTAATAAAATAATTCCTGCCCAAAGTACAAAATTCAGTAAAGCAAAAATAAATGAATTGGATGCTTCAATATTAAAACTTTCTATAAATGCGTTAAGATTTTCCATATCTTATATAAATCACTATTAAAGATACTCAATATTTGTGAAATTTTATATTGTTTTAATTTAAGTACGCAAGAAATTAACAAATTGTAAAAATTGTTACTGTTTAAGGATAAAAATTCTGTTAAATTTGTTTCGTTTAAAAATGAAAATATATGACTAATAAAATTGAAGTAAGCTGGAAAGGAGAAATGCTGTTTGAATCTGTTGCTCCAGAAGGAAATGTAATGATTGACGCTGCAAAAGAAGTTGGAGGTCAAGGAAAAGGGTTGCGGCCAAAAGCATTGATGTTAACTTCTTTAGCTGGTTGTACAGCTATGGATGTTGCTTCATTATTGAAAAAAATGAGAGCAGAGGTTGAAGGTTTTAAAATAGAAGTAAGTGCTAATTTAACTGATGAACATCCGAAAATTTATGATAAAGTTCACGTAGTTTATAAATTCTATGGTGGCGATTTCAAAAAAGAAAAAATTGAAAAGGCAGTTGGTCTTTCCTCTGAACAATATTGTGGAGTTATGGAAATGTTCCGTAAATTTTCAAAAGTAACTATTGAAATTCAATATATAGAAAATTAAATTTTATACACGAAACACAAATTTTAATTAGCAAATTTAAAAGTTGAAATTGTTAAATGAAATTTGTGTTTTTGTATTTAAAAAACTTAACATTATTTCCTACTTTTGAGGAAAATGCAATGCTATGCGATGGAAATTAAAAACAGATGCAAATCCTGAAATCACTTCAAAACTTGCTTTAGAATTAGGAGTCGATATTACATTGGCGAAACTATTGGTTCAACGTGGCATTAAAAATTTTGATGACGCAAAAGCTTTTTTTCGTCCCAGTTTAAATAATTTGCACAATCCGTTCTTAATGAAAGATATGGATAAGGCTGTTACACGCATTGAAAAAGCCATTGCCAATTGTGAAAATATGTTGGTTTATGGAGATTATGATGTTGATGGAACCACTTCAGTATCATTGTTGTCATCTTATTTAAAAACACTTCAGCCAAACATAGCCACCTATATTCCAGACAGATACGCCGAAGGTTACGGAATTTCTTTTCAAGGAATTGATTATGCCGAAGATAATGGGATTACCCTAATTATTGCGCTGGATTGTGGCATAAAAGCCATTGATAAAGTTGACTATGCCTCAGAAAAAGGTATCGATTTTATTATTTGTGATCATCACAGACCAGGAACTGAAATTCCGAATGCGGTTGCCGTTTTAGACCCAAAGCGTGAAGATTGTGAGTATCCTTACAAAGAATTGTGTGGTTGTGGTGTTGGTTTTAAACTTATTCAGGCATTGGCAAGTAAAAGAGGTGAAACTATCGAAGATTTAATTCCCTATTTGGATTTGGTTGCCATTGCAATTGCTGCTGATATTGTTCCAATAACCGGTGAAAATAGAATTTTAGCTTATTTTGGATTGCAGGTAATCAATACAAATCCAAGAAATGGTATCAAAGCGATGATTCATCAACTTAAAAAAAATGAATTAACCATTACAGATGTTGTGTTTATTATTGCCCCTAGAATTAATGCTGCTGGCAGAATTAAACATGGCAATGATGCCGTGGAATTATTAACAGAATTGGATTTTGAAGCAGCCTTGAAATTTGCTGCGGAAATTGAAATAAATAATAACGACAGAAAAGATTTAGATAAAATTATTACAAATGAAGCTTTACAACAAATTGAAGAAAATAATGAACAGCAAAACTTTTCAACTGTTGTTTATAATAAAAATTGGCATAAAGGTGTTATTGGTATTGTGGCTTCTAGACTCATAGAAACCTATTACCGCCCAACACTTGTTTTTACTAAAAGTGGTGATAAATTGGCTGCCTCAGCACGTTCGGTTAAAGGGTTTGATGTGTACAATGCATTGGAAGAATGTACTGATTTTATTGAACAGTTTGGAGGACATAAATATGCAGCGGGATTGACTTTAAAGGAAGAAAATTATGTAAATTTCAAAAACAAGTTTGAAGAAGTTGTAAAAAACACCTTGCCTGAAGAGCTAAGAACGCCTGAAATTTCAATTGATGCAGAAATAAGCTTAACTGAAATTACACCTAAATTTTTTAGAATCATGAATCAATTGGCACCTTTTGGGCCTCAAAATATGCGACCTGTTTTTGTTGCTTCAGGATTACGTGATAATGGTTATGGGAAAAAAGTTGGTGAAGATGAAACCCATTTAAAATTGAATATTTTTGAGGGTTCAAACCAAGCAACACATAATGCTATTGGATTTAGTATGGGAAATAAATATCAAATTGTTCAAAACGGAAACTCATTTAAAGCTGTTTTTAATATTGATGAAAACCATTGGAATGGCAATACCTCACTTCAATTACTGTTAAAAGATTTGAAAGAAGAATAATTTTTTTGAAGGTTAAAGAGTTTAATAGTTGAAAGGTTGAACTTTCAAACTAACATTTAATTTCCTTTTTTTTCTCTAATTAAGTACATATAAACAGGGTAATGATCGCTATAGCCACCAATAAAACCAGTACTTGAAAAACTTCTAAAGGGATAACCTTTGTACGCCCCAGTTTGGGTAGTTAAATATTGAGGGTTAAAAACCATTACTTTATACATTTTAAAAGAAGTATAGTCGTTATCGTTGGCCAAAAAAGGAGATGTAACCATAATTTGATCAAAAAAGTTGATATTATCTCTGTAAGCTAAAGTGTTTTCACCACGTTTAAACATCTCTTCTGTAGGATTGTAAATATCACCATCTAAAACATCTTCTTTATTTTCTTTAGTCTTTAAAACTTCCTTTAGACTTGTATTTATTGGGTCGTCGTTTAAATCGCCCATTATTATAATTTTGGCATTGGGCTCGTTTTCTCGTATTTTTTTAATGATTTCAGTATTCAAATAAGCTGCTTTTTCTCTTTTATTACGACTGGCTTCTTCACCGCCTCTTCGTGAGGGCCAGTGATTAACAATAAAATGAACCAATTCCCCATTTAAATAACCCGACACCAATAATTGATCTCTTGTGTAAATACGCATTCCGGTTTCATCCCATAAGCGTAATTCAAAAGTTTCGTGATGCGTAGGGCTAAAAAATGCTGGCTGATATAAAAAACCCACATCAATTCCTCTTAAATCTGGAGAATCATAATGTATTATGTTATAGTCTTTTTTATTCAGAAAACTGGTATGAATTAAATCTTCTAAAACTTTTCTGTTTTCAACCTCCGCAACACCTAATACCACTGGGCTATTTTTAGATTCTGCTAAACCAATTTCAGAAATTACTTTAGCCATATTATTTAACTTTTGTTCATAAACAGCTTCTTTATTTCCTTTTAGGGTCATAATAGGACTCGATTCATCATCAATTAAAGTGTCGTTTTCTGTATCAAAAAGATTTTCCAAATTGTAAAAAGCAACCGTTCTAATCTCATATTGTTTTTGAGAAAAAACGGTTGTATTTATTAAAAATATAGCTAAAAATAAAAGTGAAATTTGTTTCATAAACAGTATATTATTGCAGTGATCAAAGGTACTAACAAAGTATAATATGTTGCATTAAAAAATAAATTTAAATATATAAAATTTAATAATAATTATTATATTTAACAAAAATTGCAAATGAGAACAATAGTTATTGCTGCTATTGTCTGTTTATTTTATGTGATAAATTTATCGGCACAATCAGATATTTCTGTAAAAGGAACAATAGTGGCATCCATTTCTGAAACTCCTTTAAATGGAGTTTCAATACTTCTTAAAAACTCAAATTTAATTGTTAAAACCAATAACGAAGGTGTTTTTAACATTGATAATTTAGAGTTGGGAAGTTATTTACTTCAATTGGTTTTTGAAGGATATCAAACACAGCATATTCCACTTTCTGTTTTTGAACATAAGGAATATGATTTAGGTATTATTTATTTAGAACCTACAATACAAGAAATTACAGATACAAGTATTATTTTGTTGACTGATGATGATTTATCAGATGATGGAAATAGCAGTTCAGGCTATGTTTCAGGTGTTTTTCAAACTTCAAAGGATGCTTATTTAAAAGCAGCCGCTTATAATTTTAGTCAGGCTTGGTTTAAAGTTCGTGGGTATGATTCCAGCCAAGGAACCATTTTAATCAATGGTGTAGAAATGAATAAATTATATGATGGAAGACCTCAATGGAGTAATTGGGGAGGTTTAAATGACGCTTTTAGAAATCAGCAATTTACCAATGGAATTGCACCTGCAACTTATACGTTTGGTGGGGTTTTGGGAACAACTAATTTTAGTGTTCGTGCGTCTGATTATCAAAAGGGAGGAAAGGCATCTTTCGCTTCAACCAATAAAAGTTATACAGGACGCTTTATGGCTACTTACGCTTCTGGTTTAACAAGTAATAATTGGGCTTTTGTAGGTTCTGGATCTTATAGATTTGCACAGCACGGTTATTTTGAAGGAACAACCTACAATGCGTGGTCAGGGTTTTTTGCTGCTGAAAAAAAATTAAACCGATTGCATAGTTTCAATTTTACAGCATTTGCAGCATCTAATAAAAGAGGGAAATCTTCAGCAAATACACAGGAAGTTTATGATTTAAAAGGGTATCAATACAATTCATATTGGGGAAATCAGGAAGGCGACAAAAGAAACTCAAGAATGAAAGAGATTTTTGAGCCAGTGGTTATTTTAAGTCATTATTTTACTGGTAAAAAAACGAGTATAATTTCAACAATAGCGTATCAGTTTGGTCACGTTGGCAACAGTCGTTTAGGTTATTATAATGCACCAAATCCTGATCCAATGTATTGGAAGTATTTACCAAGTAATTATCTTCGTTTTGAAAATAATTTAGATTTTTCAAATGCTTATTTGGCAGAACAGGAATTCAAAAATAACGGACAAATAAACTGGTCAAATTTATATCAAGTAAATACTGATAAAGGTAACGCTTTGTATTATTTGTATGAAGACAGGGTTGATGATAAACAGCTTTCATTTAATTCCATTTTAAACACCAACTTAAACAATCATTACAGTCTCAATGTTGGAATTTCTTATCAAAATTTAGTTTCTGAAAATTATGGGAATATGATCGATTTATTGGGCGGTAACGGTTTTGTGGATTTAGATCAATACGCATTGGATGATGCGCAACAAAACGATTTAAACAATCCGAATCGCGTGATTGCGGTTGGAGATAAATTTCAATATCATTACAATATAAATGCCTTAATTTTGGGTTCATTTGCCCAAGTGCAATACGCAGGTAAAAAGATTGATTATTTTGCTGGTTTCAATGTTGAAAATACCAGTTATCAGCGAGAGGGTTTTTACAAAAACGGGACATATCCTAATAATTCAGAAGGGAAAAGCGAGCAGGTTTCATTTTTCAGTGGGAGTTTTAAAGGTGGCTTAACTTATAAATTTACAGGAAGGCATTTGGCAATTATAAATGCAGGGTACCTTTCAAATGCTCCAAGCATTCGAAATTCGTTTTCAAATTCAAGAGTAAATAACAATATAACACCCGACTTAAGCAGTGAAAATATTTTAACAACTGATGTTTCTTATTTTTATAGATCGCCAAAATTTCAGGGTAGAATCACAGGGTTTTATTCAAAATTTAGTGATGCTATAGAAACTGCTTTTCTTTTTGCTGAAGGGTTACAAGGTGATGAAGCCGATTTTGTAAACGAAATTGTTACAGGTATTGAAAAGCTTCATATGGGTTTAGAAATAAGTGCCATTTTTCAGGCAACTTCAACAGTTAGTTTTATTGCTGCAGGTTCTTTTGGGCAATTTACTTACAATAACAACCCAAATTTGTACTTGGAATCTGAAAATTTTATTGAGGCGAATGGTGATTTTGGGACTTCCTATTTGAAAAATTATAGGGTTGCAGGTACACCACAACAGGCTTATTCTTTGGGTTTTGAATATCGAGATCCTAAATACTGGTGGTTTCAAATAAATGCCAATTTATTAACTCATAATTATTTAGATGTTTCACCATTATTGCGTACAAACAACTTTTATTTAGATGCTGATGGAATTCCTTTTGTTGATAGTGATACCGGTGTTCAGGTTACACAACAGCAAGTGGATGACTTGTTAACTCAAGAAAAATTTGATGACGCTTTTTTAGTGAATATGGTTGGTGGAAAATCGTGGTTAAAACATCAAAAATATTTTGGTTTTTTTATTGGAATTAACAATGTTTTTGGCGAATTGTTTAAAACAGGAGGTTATGAGCAGCCAAGAAATGCAAATTATCCCGAGTTAAAACAAGATAAACAATTAACAACACCCATTTTTGGACCAAAATATTGGTATGGTAATGGTGCTTCCTATTATGTAAACGTTTATGTAAGACTTTAAAATATCAGCTATGAAAAAAGTTAGACTTCTAAAAATTATTACACTATGCATGCTTTTTTCAGCGTGTATAAAAGATTCAGATTTTTCTACGCCTTCTGTTGAATGTGTAGCGCCTGAAATTAAGGTTACCAACACCATTCAACAAGTAAAGGAAATGTACAGATACGGAGGTGCAACTGTTATTGAAACCGACGTAATTATAGAAGGTTTTGTTGTTTCTAGTGATGAGTCTGGGAATATTTATAAGGTTATTTCTATTCAGGACAAACCTGAAAATCCGACTTCAGCAATAAAAATAGCCATAGATAAAACCGATTTGTACACCAAATACAATGTTGGTAGAAAAATATTTATAAAACTCAAAGGTTTGGCTGTTGGTTACAGTTTTGGAAGTTTTCAAATAGGAAAAGCGGTTGGGACTGAATTGGATAGAATTCCTGCAACAGAAGTAGATAATTATATTGTTCGCTCTTGTGAAGTAGCAGAAATTAAACCCAAAATTGTAAAAATTGAGGATTTAGATGAAACTATGTTGGAAATGCTTATCACTATTGAAAATGTACAATTTAAAGCCAATGAATTAGAAAAATCGTACGGCAATTTGGACAACTGCAACTACTGTTGATAGAATGTTAGAAAACTTTAAAGATGATTGTGTTTTGGTAAATGAAATCATATTGAGAAATAGTGGGTATTCTGATTTTAAAAATCAAACATTACCAGAAGGCAAAGGAAGTATTACCGCTATTTTTAGTAATTATTACGACGATTTTCAACTATATATTCGCGATACTAATGATGTAGATTTAAATGAAGTACGCTGTAACTATTCAAATGCTTTTGTACCAACAATAACCTTGAATGAAGTTAGGAAGTTGTATAATGGAGCGGTGTTTGAATTTGGAATTTCTACTAATTATGTGGTTGAAGGTTATGTTATTTCAAGTGATGAACAAGGAAATTTTGAACATAAATTAGTAATTCAAGATGCAGTTGAGAATCCTACTTCAGGAATCCAAATTTTAATTGAAAATGATGCTGCTTTTGAAACTTTTCCAGTTGGGGCGAAAGTTTTTGTAAAATTGAATAAACTTTATATGACCGAAAATGAAGGTGTTTTGTCTGTTGGAATTCCAAAAGGAACGAAAATAATTGAAATTCCAGAAGATGAAATTGGTAATTATATTTACAACAGCGGAGAAATTTCAGAGATAATACCAAAAGAAATAACAATTTCAGAAACTACCAATGAGGTTTTTGAAAACACTTTGGTAAAAGTTGTAAATGTACAGTTAATTGAAAATGAATTAGGCTCAGCATTTACTTTTTTTAGCGGAGAAAATGATGGAATTCGCACTTTGGAAACTTGTAACGAAACTACCAAATTATCAGTTTTTACAAATGGAAGAGCTTCGTTTGCTAATAGTTTGTTTCCTGAGGGTAAAGGTTCAGTTACAGGTGTTTTAAGTTCAAACATTGAAATTAGAACTATTGATGATATAAGCTTTCCAGATGCTCATGAAGTGTGTCAGATTATTGTTCCAAAAATCATGATTACTGAAATTGCAGATCCTAAAAATAGTGTTGGAGCACGTTTTGTGGAATTATACAATGCTGGAGATACTTCCATAAATTTAACAGGCTGGAAATTAAACAAATATATCAATGGAGCGACATCAGTTTCAAGTTCTCCAGTATTATTAAATGGTATTGAAATGGCGGCTGGCAGTTTTGTAATAGTTGCAAATACAGATTATGAAGCTATCTTTAGTCTTCAACCGACAATAGTTTCAACATACATTTCTGGAAATGGTGATGATGTTTATGAATTGGCTGACAACACAGGTACAACAATCGATATTTTTGGGGTTATTGGTGAAGATGGAAATGATAGTAATTGGGAATACTTGGATGGGCGAGCAGTTAGAAATTTAACAATTCAAAATCCAAATAATGTATTTACAATTTCAGAATGGACAGTTTATTCTGATGCTTCAAATAATTTGATTTCTAATCCAAATTCGCCGAAAAATGCACCTTTGGACTACAATCCCAATTATAGATAGTGTAAAATAATATTGATAAAAAGGTTTAAAATATACATAAATACATAAAAAATAACTAAAAAAAATACAAATAATTTAATAAAAAGAAATTCACTTCATAGATGTATTAAAAATGTAGGGTTCGTTTTTTTAAGGTTAAATAGTCATAAATTTGACTAGTAAATTAAAACAATTTAAAACTTAAATAAAATGAATAAATTTAAATTATTGGCAATTGCCTTCGTTTTTGGAACAGCTAGTTTATTTGCAAATTCAATAAATAACCCTGAAGTTTCTGGTGATGAAATTAGAGCTCAAATTACTGAACTAATTAATGCTTCAAGTGCTGATTTGGAAACTAAAGTTTCAGCAAATATTACTTTTTCTTTTAATACAGAAGGAGAAATAGTAATTTTAAAGGTTGAATCTATGGATAAAAATGTATTGAAATTTGTTAGAGAAAATTTAAACGGTAAAAAAATTGAAAATCCGGGTAAATCAAAAAGAAAATATGAAATGTTTATAACTATTAAATAACTAACCAAACATTTTTTACTAAAAAGCTCAAATTTTAATTTGAGCTTTTTTTTAAGCAAAACTTACATTTAGATACTTACCATTTTTAATATTATTTATAAGTAATTATAATATTTCAATGTTAAATTAGTAATGACTTCAATCCAAAAATTCTTAAAAATCATTTTAACTTAAATTATGTTAAAAAGGTTGTCTTAAAAAAAGTTGCTTTATTTTCTAAAAACAAAATAACTGTCTGTGATTCAATTCAATACATTTTATTTTTATTTTTAAAGGATTCATTTTTTCTAATATTTTTACTGTTTCTCGGTTAAACTATTGTTAATCGGTTTATTCAGAGGCTTTTAAAAAACGATTTGGTATAAATTTGATATAACAAACAATAAATGTTTAATCAAAAAACTATTAATTATGAAAAAATTTAAATTATTGGCTTTGGCCTTAGTTATTGGAACATCAAGTTTATTTGCAATGAATACCCCAACACCAGATGGTCCAGAAAAAGAAATGAGAAATGAATTGGTGAAATTATTAGAAGCACCAGATTTTGCAGTTTATGATGATTTGAGTGTAATATTAAAATTTACTTTTAATTCGGAAGGAGAAATAGTCGTGCTTTGTCCAGGTTGTAAAAACAAAGAAGTTGTTAATTATATAAGAGAAAATTTAAATAACAAAAAATTTAATAACCCTGGTGAGAAGGATAAAATTTATACTGTTCCATTTACCATTAAAGCAGGATGAGAAAATTCTTAAACACATAAAACTCAAACCTAAAAAGTTTGAGTTTTTTTATTTAACTTTTTTTAAGATATACATAAACTGGTAAGTGATCACTTATAACCACCCTGATACCATTTTCCAATATACGTTCTAAAAGGATTTTTCAGTACTCAATTGTGCGATAACATCACACGGTTTTTTTGTGCTTTAGGTGTAAAATCGTCATCTAAAATAGTTGGGTCGTTATTTGTGTTAAATAAATTCTCAAGGTTGTAAAAAGCAAATGTATATGTTTGGCTAACTTTTCCTTCTTTTTTAAAATATGAAAACATATAGAATTTTTAAAAACACCAAAATACAAAATTAGAATTAATACAGGTATTTGTATCTTTGCTAAAATTATTGAAGTAAAATTAAGTCTTTAGATTTTATTCAATAATACTATAAATTAGCAAAAAGCTATTTGCAATATGATTGAAGAAAAAAAAGTAACATCTGAAGAAACTGTTTTAATTGGTGTTGTAACACAACATCAGGATGAAGAAGAATCTAATGAATATTTAGATGAATTGGAGTTTTTAACTTTAACCGCTGGAGGAATTGCAGTTAAAAGATTTACTCAAAAATTAGAAAAACCAAACCCAAAAACTTTTATTGGTGCTGGAAAACTCGAAGAAGTGCGCGCTTATATGGAAGCTCACAAAATAGAAACAGCCATATTTGACGACGAGCTGTCATCATCTCAATTGCGAAATATAGAGAAAGTTTTAAATTGTAAAGTGTTGGACAGAACCAATTTAATTCTTGACATTTTTGCAAGTAGAGCCCAAACAAGTTATGCCAGAACGCAGGTTGAACTTGCGCAATGCCAATATTTATTGCCCCGATTAACAAGGCTTTGGACACATTTGGAACGTCAAAAAGGAGGAATTGGGCTAAGAGGTCCGGGTGAAACAGAAATTGAAACAGACCGACGTATTATTAGAGATAAAATTGTATTGTTAAAAGAGAAACTTAAAGTAATTGACAAACAAATGGCTGTGCAACGTAAAAACCGTGGCAAAATGGTTCGTGTTGCCTTGGTTGGTTACACAAATGTTGGAAAGTCTACTTTAATGAATGTAATTAGTAAAAGCGATGTTTTTGCCGAAAATAAATTGTTTGCAACACTAGATACCACTGTAAGAAAAGTAGTTATTAAAAACATTCCTTTTTTATTAACTGATACGGTTGGGTTTATAAGAAAATTGCCAACACAATTGGTTGAGTCTTTTAAATCTACATTAGATGAAGTTCGTGAAGCAGATTTGTTATTACACGTAGTTGATATTTCACATCCTACTTTTGAAGATCATATCGCTTCGGTAAATAAAATTTTGGATGAAATTAAAAGTGCCAATAAACCAACAATAATGGTTTTTAATAAAATTGATGCCTATAAACATGAAACCATTGATAATGATGATTTGGTTACTGAAAAAACAAAAGAGCACTACACCTTAGCCGAATGGAAAAAAACATGGATGAGCAGACTGGGCAATAATTGTTTGTTCATTTCAGCTTTAAATAAAGAAAATCTTGAAGAGTTTAAAGAAAGAGTTTTTGAAGAAGTGAAAAAAATTCATATTACTCGTTTTCCTTATAACGACTTTTTATATGAAGAGTATCCTGAAGAAAATTAAAAAATGCCACAAATTTGTGGCATTTTTTAATTCAATTTTATATTTTTTGATTTTAAACCAAACCATTTTCAATTAAATATTCACCAATTTGAATGGTGTTGGTTGCGGCACCTTTTCGTAGGTTATCGGCAACAATCCACATATTTAATGAATTAGGTTGCGACTCATCTCTGCGAATACGCCCAACAAAAACTTCATCTTTATTATGTGCATACATTGGCATAGGATAAGTATTGGTATCTAAATTGTCTTGAACAATTACACCAGGAGTTGCTGCTAATATTTTTCGAACATCAGCCAAATCAAAATCATTTTCAAACTGAACATTCACAGCCTCTGAATGCCCGCCAGCAGTTGGAATACGAACTGCAGTTGCAGTTACAGAAAATGAATAATCGTCTAAAATTTTCTTTGGTTCTTTAACCAATTTCATTTCTTCTTTGGTGTATCCATTTTCTAAAAACACATCACATTGTGGTATTGCATTTCTGTTAATTGGATAATGGTATGCCATTTCTCCTTTGATACCATTTGCTTCATTTTCTAATTGTTTTACAGCTTTAACACCAGTACCAGAAACAGATTGATAGGTTGAAATAACAACACGTTTCATTTTGTATTTTTTATGCAAAGGAGCCAAGGCCATTACCAATTGTATGGTTGAACAATTTGGGTTTGCAATAATTTTATCTTCTTTTGTTAAAACATTTCCATTAATTTCAGGAACAACTAATTTTTTTGTAGGATCCATTCTCCAAGCTGAAGAATTATCTACAACTGTACAACCAACTTCTGCAAATTTTGGTGCCCACAATTCTGATGTTGTGCCACCAGCTGAGAACAATGCAATATCCGGACGTGCATCAACGGCATCTTGCATTCCAATAATTGTATAACTTTTTCCTTTGTAATCCATTGTGTTACCAACAGAATGCTCTGATGCTACCAATAATAATTCTGTAATTGGGAAATTACGTTCAGCTAAAACTTGTAACATTACGTTTCCTACCATTCCGGTAGCACCTACAACAGCTACTTTCATATTTCTATTTTTTATTTTTTAATATTATTGCAAATTTTATAAAAAAAGCCGACAATCAACTACTATACATTTAAAATTAACAAATAAATATTTTTTTGTTAAAAAAGGATTATGAGTCTGAATAACTATAAGTTATAAGAAAATATGTAGTTTTGCAAAAAATCAAAAACAAGAATGACTACTACAGGGAAAATTGAATTAATGGCTCCTGCCGGAAATTTTGAATCGTTACAAGCTGCATTAGACAATGGTGCCGATTCAATTTATTTTGGTGTTGAGCAATTAAATATGCGAGCAAGAGCATCTATTAACTTTACATTAGATGATTTACAGGAAATCTCTGATCGATGTAAAGCCAAAAATGTAAGAACCTATCTTACTTTAAATACCATCATTTACGATCACGATTTAACTATTGTTAAAACTTTACTTCAAAAGGCGAAAGAAGCAAATATTACGGCGGTTATTGCTATGGATCAGGCTGTTATTGCATCGGCAAGAGCAATTGGGATGGAAGTGCATATTTCAACACAAATAAATATTACCAATATTGAAACTGCGAGGTTTTATGCCATGTTTGCTGATACAATGGTTTTGAGTCGAGAATTAAGTCTGCGTCAGGTTAAAAAAATAACAGAACAAATTGCCAAGGAAAATATTTGTGGTCCTTCTGGAAATTTAGTTGAAATTGAAATTTTTGGACATGGAGCGTTATGTATGGCTGTTTCAGGAAAATGTTATATGAGTTTGCATTCGTCTAATTCTTCCGCAAATAGAGGCGCCTGCAAACAAAATTGCAGAAAAAAATATACAGTTATAGATCAGGAAACAGGTTTTGAAATGGAGTTGGACAATGAGTATATTATGTCTCCAAAAGATTTATGTACCATTGATTTTTTAGATCAAATTATTGATGCTGGTGTAAAAGTTTTAAAAATTGAAGGCCGTGGCCGTGCACCTGAATATGTGGCAAATGTTATCAAATGCTATAGAGATGCTATTGATAGTATTGAAGCAAAAACGTACAGTAAAGAAAAAGTTATTTCTTGGATGTTAGAGCTTGAAAAAGTTTACAATCGTGGTTTTTGGAGTGGTTATTATTTAGGTCAGAAATTAGGTGAATGGAGTAATGGTTCTGGAAGTCATGCAACACAAAAAAAGGTGTACGTAGGTAAAGGAATGCATTATTTTCCAAAAAGTAATATTGGCGAATTTAAGATTGAAGCTTATGATATTAATGTTGGAGATACTATTTTAATTACCGGACCTACAACTGGTGCTAAAGAAATGCAAGTTGATGAAATGTTTATTAATGATATTCGAGGGGAAAAAGCCCAAAAAGGTGATTCATGTACATTTCCATTAGCTTTTAGAATTCGACCTTCAGATAAATTATATAAAATAGTTGAAAATAAAGTGGAGGTTTAAATGGTAATTATAACTTTACAGCGAGCCAAATGTATTGGTTGTAATTACTGCGTTGAACTGGCTCCTACACAGTTTCAAATGTCAAAAAAAGACGGAAAATCTGTTTTACTTCATTCTAAAGAAAAAAAAGGATTTTTTACTATCAAATCACCAGATGATAGTATTCTTAATGATAGTATAAAGGCCAAAGAAGCTTGCCCTGTTAAAATTATTGACGTAAAACAAACATAAAAACCATTTTTAAACGTTTTAAAGTTCATAATTTTAGTTATATCTTTACAAATTAGTGAAGGTTATAAAATTGACTTTTTCAATTTTAATTATCAAAATAAAATATAGAATATATGAGCTGTAATAGTTGCTCTTCAGATATAAATAGTGTTCCAAAAGGTTGTAAAAGTAATGGTGATTGCGGTACTGGTAGTTGTGAAAAACTAACGGTGTTTGATTGGTTAGCCAATATGTCACTTCCATCTGGTCAAGCACCTGAAAATATAGTTGAAGTACGTTTTAAAAATGGAAGAAAACATTTTTATAAAAATCCTGATAATTTAAAAATTTCAATTGGTGATATTGTTGCAGTTGAAGGTAATCCTGGGCATGATATTGGTACCGTTTCTTTAACAGGAGAACTGATTAAAGTTCAAATGAAAAAGAAAGGTGTTGCTCCTGACAGTGAAGAAGTAAAAAAAATATACCGAAAAGCGTCACAAAAGGACATTGATATTTGGAAAGCATCTAGAGAAAAGGAGTATGAAACTCAATATCGTGGAAGAGAAATATTAAGCCGATTAGGTTTAAAAATGAAACTTTCAGATGTTGAATATCAAGGAGATGGAAACAAAGCTACTTTTTATTATACTGCCGATGATAGAATTGATTTTAGACAATTAATTAGAGATCTGGCAGGTGCTTTTAACATTAGAGTTGAAATGAAACAAGTTGGTCTTCGTCAAGAAGCTGCGCGTTTGGGTGGTGTTGGTTCATGTGGAAGAGAATTGTGCTGTTCAACCTGGTTAACCGATTTGCGAAAAGTAAATACTACAGCCGCACGTTACCAGCAATTATCTTTAAATCCTCAAAAATTGGCGGGTCAGTGTGGCAAATTAAAATGTTGCTTAAACTATGAATTAGACACCTATTTAGATGCGCTTAGAGGATTTCCAAAACAGGAAACTGTTCTGAAAACAGAAAAAGGCGATGCTACTTTTGTTAAAATGGATATTTTCAAGAGTTTGCTTTGGTATACGTATCAGGAAGACAGAAGTAAGTGGTATAAACTTACTTTGGAACAGGTTCAAGAAGTGATAGCCTTAAATAGAAAGCAAGAGAAAATTGCCTCTTTAGAAGATTATGAACTGGAGTTAATTGAAGAAAGTGAGGCTGATTTTGAAAATGTTGTAGGACAAGATAGTTTAACACGTTTTGATATGCCAAAACGTGCCAATAAACGTAAAAAAAGAAATAAAAAACCTCAAGGAGAGGGTTCAAAACAACCAACGATAGCCCATAATTCTAAGCCAAAGCCTAAACATAAACCTAATAGAGATAAAACACAGGGAAATCAAAATCAGGTAGCAACTCCAAATCAGCAAAAGCCTAATCCGAATCCTAATCAGAACCAACAAATAAAAGTGTCGGGTGAGAACAATCCTGCAAAGAAAGCAGGAACCAATAAAAACAGAAACAAAAGAAGAAGACCTCCAAAAAAGGACTCAAACAACCCAAAAGATGCATAAGTATTTTCAACTTTTATTTGTTTTTTTATTAATTGTTTCGTGTGATTCGAAAATTATTTTTGATCAGTACCAACCTATTAAAAATCACCAATGGTCATCAGAAAATAAAATTGAATTTATTGTTGAGAATATAGATACTATTTCTAAAAAAAATGTGTTTATCAATATTAGAAACAATAAAGACTATAAGTTTAGTTCATTATTTTTAATTGCTAAAATTGAATTTCCAAAAGGTATTAGAGTTATTGATACTTTGGAATATGAAATGGCCGATATTCAAGGGAAATGGTTGGGTACTGGATTTACAGACGTGAAAGAAAATAAACTTTTTTATAAAGAAAATGCAGTTTTTTCTGAAAAAGGAACTTATAAATTTAGCATACAGCAAGCAACTAGAGGTATTAATGACATTGAAGGAAAGAATCCTTTAAAAGGCATTACCGATGTTGGTTTAAGTATAGAAATGTATACAAAATGACAAAGAAAAAAGCAACAGCTCCTAATTTCTCAAGCTATATAAAATGGTTTTGGATTGTAATTTTAGGAGGTTCGTTATCAATTATTATTTTATTTTTATTGGCATCTTGGGGTGCTTTTGGCCCTTTACCAAGTTTTGAAGAATTAGAGAATCCAGAGAACAATTTGGCTACTGAAGTTATTTCTGTTGATGGAAAAACATTGGGGAAATACGCTTATGAAAATCGTACACCTGTTCAGTTCAAAGATTTGCCTTCAAATTTGGTTGAAGCATTGGTTTCTACAGAAGACGAACGATTTTTTGAGCATTCAGGCATCGATTTTAAAGCTTCAGTTCGTGCTGTTGTTAAAATGGGAAAAGATGGCGGTGGAAGTACAATTACACAACAACTTGCAAAATTGTTATTTCATGGTGAAGGATCAAAAAACTTACCACAGCGTATCCTTCAAAAATTTAAAGAATACGTTATTGCTGTTAAATTAGAACGGCAATATACCAAACAGGAAATTTTAACCATGTACTTAAACAAGTACGATTTTTTAAACTTAGCAGTTGGAATTAGATCAGCTTCACGTATTTATTTTGGAAAAGAACCAATAGATTTAACAGTTCCAGAATCGGCAATGTTGGTTGGAATGTTAAAAAATGCTTCTTATTACAATCCATTGCGTCGTGAAGAATTAGTAAAAAACCGTAGAAATGTTGTGCTGTCACAAATGTATAGAAACGATGTTATTACAGAGATTCAGAAGGATTCGCTACAAAAAACAGATTTAAATTTAAACGTAAATAAAGAAGGCCACAGCGATGGGTACGCAACTTATTTTAGAGAATATTTACGCGATTTTATGAAAACATGGATTGACAATAATCCAAAACCTGATGGAACCGATTACAATTTACACCGTGATGGGTTGAAAATTTATGTAACATTAGATTCTCGAATGCAAAAATATGCTGAAGAGGCAATGGCTGAACATATGGCTAATTTACAGCGTGTATTTTATAAAGAACAAAAGAGAAACAAAAAGGCTCCTTTTTATGATTTGGATGAAACTCAAGTTGAATCAACCATAAATCAAGCAATGAAACGCTCAAATCGTTGGATTCGAATGAAAAGTAATGGAGCTTCAGAAGCTGAAATTTTGAAATCTTTTAATGAAAAAACTGAAATGATGGTTTTTACATGGAAAGGAGAGTTAGACACCATAATGTCACCTAAAGATTCAATTTTATATTACAAGCATATTTTAAGAGCGGGGTTAATGTCACTTGAACCACAAACAGGCCATGTAAAAGCTTGGGTTGGAGGCATTAACTATAAGCATTTTCAATTTGATGCTGTAAAACAACAAAAGCGTCAGGTTGGTTCAACCTTTAAGCCCTTTGTTTATGCATCAGCAATCAATCAATTAAAAATTTCACCTTGCTATAAATTACCGAATATTCCATATACAATTCAGAAAGAAAAATATGATATGCCTGAGGATTGGACACCTAAAAATTCTGATGACAAGTATGGTGGTGAACTAACTTTAAAAGAAGCACTTGCTGGTTCTGTGAACGTTATTACGGCAAATTTAATTGATAAGGTTCACCCTAAAACGGTGGTTGCTTTGGCAAAAAGTGCCGGTATTAAAAGTGATATTCCTGAAGTGCCATCAATTGCATTGGGTTCTGTAGATTTATCATTGTATGAAATGGTAGGTGCTTATGCAACTTTCGCGAACAAAGGTTTGCAAATTGAACCTATGATGATTTTAAAAATTGAGGATAAAAACGGTACGGTTTTGGAACAATTTATTCCAACTTCAAAAGAGGTTTTAAGCGAAGAATCGGCTTATGTAGTAATCAATTTATTAGAGGGTGTAACACAATCTGGCTCAGGAATTCGTTTGAGAGGTAAGTGGGGAAGCTATCCAGACAATGTTGTTACAGGTTACCCATACGAGTTTACCAATCCAATTGCTGGAAAAACGGGTACTACCCAAAATCAATCTGATGGTTGGTTTATGGGCATTGTACCAAATTTAGCAACAGGTGTTTGGGTTGGAGGAGAAGATCGGGCAACGCACTTTAGAAGTATTACTCAAGGGCAAGGTGCCACCATGGCTTTGCCAATTTGGGCATTGTATTATAAAAAAATATATGCTGACCCAACGTTAAATGTTAGCCAAGGTGAATTTGAACGACCAGAAGATTTAAGTATTGAGGTTGATTGTGGTAAAAAAGGTGATCAGGCTATAAAATTGTTAGAACAAGAGCCAGAATTTTAGTATAAAATGAGTATAAATCCTATTTGGGAACCATCAAAAGAAATTATTGAGCAAAGCAACATTTTTAAAATGATGCAAGTTCATGGTTTTGAAAAATATGATGATTTTTGGAAATGGTCGGTTACTAATAAAGAAACTTTTTGGAAAGAAACCATTCAAAATTTAGGCATTGAATTTGTTCAAAAATACACTTCAATTTTAGATGTTTCTGAAGGTGTTGAAAATCCTAAATGGTTAAAAAATGCCAAATTCAATATTGTTGATGCTTGTTTTCAAAATGAGGAGGATTCAGTTGCTGTAATTTTTCAGAAAGAAGGACAAAACATTCAAAAAATAACTCAAAAAAAGCTATTTACTTTAGTCAATCAAATTGCAAATGGTTTGGTTGATTTGGGATTGAAAAAAGGTGATGGCATTGCCATTGATATGCCCATGACGCTAGAGAGCGTTGCTATTTATTTAGCAGGGATAAAAGCAGGAATGCCAGTTATTACTATTGCTGATAGTTTTACACCCAACGAAATAGAAGTTCGCTTAAAAATCACAAATCCTAAAGTAATTTTTACGCAGGATGTATTAATAAGAGCAGAGAAGGAGCTGCCTTTATATGCTAAAATAATTGAAATAAATGCTCCAAAAGCTGTTGTTATTATAGCTTCAAAAGAAGAAACAAAACTAAGAAGTGGCGATGTTTTTTGGAAAGATTTTTTGAGTCAGAATGCAGATTTTAAATCGGTTATTCAAAGCTCTGACGATATCATAACAATTTTGTTCTCATCAGGAACAACAGGTGAACCAAAGGCAATTCCTTGGACACATACTACCCCTTTAAAATGTGCAAGCGACGGTTATTACCATCAGGATATTCATAAAAACAATGTGGTTTGCTGGCCAACCAATTTAGGTTGGATGATGGGACCATGGCTGGTATTTGCATCTTTAATTAATAAAGCAACTATTGCATTGTATTATGGAGCACCTATGGGTGCAGGTTTCGGTAAATTTGTTCAAAATGCAGAAGTAACTATGTTGGGTGTAATTCCAAGTTTTGTAAAATACTGGAAAAGCTCACAATGCATGGAACAATTTAATTGGAATAATATTAAATGCTTTAGTTCAACAGGTGAAGTTTCGAACCCTACTGAAATGGAATATTTAATGCAACTGGCAAATAACAAACCTGTTATTGAATATTGTGGAGGTACTGAAATTGGAGGTGGTTATGTTACAAGTACAGTTGTTCAACCAAATATTGCAAGTGCGTTTTCAACTCAGGCATTGGGAGGCGAGTTTGTTTTGTTGGATGATAATAATGAGGTTTCAACAAAAGGTGAATTATTTATAATCCCTCCAATAATGGGATTGTCAACCAGTTTGATAAATGGTAATCACTTTGATGTTTACTATAAAAACACTCCAAAATATAAAGGAAATTTATTACGCAGACATGGTGATGCTTTGGAACAACTTGAAAATGGTTATTATAAAGCTCATGGAAGGGTTGATGATGCCATTAATTTAGGCGGCATAAAGGTTAGCTCAGTTCAAATTGAATCGGTTTTAAATAAGTTAGATTTCATTAAAGAATCTGCAGCAATTGCGGTTGAACCAAAAGGTGGCGGACCAAGTTTATTAGTTGTGTTTTATGTTGAAAATATTTCAGAATTAAACGATGAAGAAAAATTAATTCAGACAAAAAAAAGCATCAGCAAACAATTAAATCCACTTTTTAAAGTTTCAGACTTAGTAAAAATTGAAGTTTTGCCAAGAACAGCATCAAACAAAGTGATGAGAAGAAAATTAAGAGAAATGTATGAACAGCATTAACATCAGCCCTAATATACAGTTGAAGTTAATAATTGATAAAACAAAAACAAAAAGAACATGAAAATAATATCCTATAATGTAAATGGCATTAGAGCTGCATTAAACAAAGGTTTTATAGATTGGTTAAAAGCTGCAAAACCTGATGTGGTTTGCATTCAAGAAACAAAGGCGCATAAAGATCAGTTGGATTTAAGTTTGTTTGAAACAGCAGGTTACCCTTTTCATTATTGGTTTTCAGCTGAAAAAAGGGGATATAGCAGTGTTGCGATTTTGTCTAAACATGAACCAAATCACGTTGAGTATGGAACTGGAATAGCATCCATGGATTATGAAGGAAGAAATTTAAGAGTAGATTTTGATGATTTTTCTATAATGAGCTTATATTTGCCTTCAGGAACAAATGATGATCGTTTAGATTTTAAGTTGAACTATATGGCTGAATTTCAGGAGTATGTAAATAATTTAACAAATAAAATTCCAAATATTATTATTTGTGGAGATTACAATATTTGTCATACAGAAATTGATATTCACAATCCAAAACAAAACCAAAATACTTCAGGGTTTTTACCTGTTGAAAGAGAATGGTTAGGAAACTTTATTGATAGTGGTTTTGTAGATTCGTTCCGTTATTTAAACAAAGAACCTCACAATTATAGTTGGTGGAGTTATAGAGCAAATGCTCGAAACAACAATAAAGGTTGGCGTATTGATTACAATATGGTGAGCGAACCATTAAAAGATAGAATTAAGAGGGCGTATATTTTACCTGAAGCAAAACATTCAGACCATTGCCCAATAGTTGTTGAAATAAATTAATTAAGAATTTTAAACCCCCTAATATGTTAAAAAAAGTAGTCCTTTTATTTTTAATTGCATTTACATTAAATGCGTGTGTTTCTAAAAAAGTGTATACAGAATTAGAAACAAAATACAATAATTTAAGATCTGCAAATTCAGAATTAATCCAAGAAAAAGACAATTTGCTGGTTGCAAAAAAAGCATTGGAAGATGATTTGTTAAACTTAAATAAAGATTTTAATGACCTTACGGCTCAAAAAGCAGTTTTGGAAAATGAATTAAACGCACTTCAAAATAAATACAATAATTTAGACGAATCGTACCTAGCTTTATCTGCTCAAAGTTCAAAAAAATTAGCGGAGCAAGCTCAAAAAAATCAAGAGTTATTGTCTAAATTAGAAGAAAAGGAACGCATTTTAGCTGCTGAAAGTCTTCGCTTAGAGAATATTCAAAAAGAATTAAATCAAAGATCTACTCAAATTTTAGAGCTGCAAAATTTAATTAATGCTAAAGAGGCGCAAATGCAACAATTAAAAGATGCAATTTCTAAAGCACTGCTTAATTTTGAAGGAAAAGGCTTAACCGTTGAGCAAAAAAATGGAAAAATTTATGTTTCTATGGAAAATAAATTATTGTTTAATTCAGGAAGTTGGGCAGTTGGAACTGAAGGTAAAAAAGCAGTTGAACAATTGGCAAGTGTTTTATCGCAAAATAAAGATATTAACGTGTTAATAGAAGGACATACAGACAATGTTCCGTATACAGGAACAACCATTATTGACAACTGGGATTTATCAGTTAAACGTGCTACAGCAATTGTAAGAATATTAGAAAATAAAGGGGTTAGTCAAACACAAATTACTGCCGCAGGTAGAAGTGAATATGTGCCTGTTGGAACAAATGAAACAGCTGAAGGTAAAGCAAAAAATAGAAGAATAGAAATTATTTTAGCACCCAATTTAGATGAAATTTCAAAACTTTTAAATGAATAATATACATGAAGTATTTACAAATTATATCATTTTTATTTTTCACATTGCTATTTAAAATAGGTTATTCACAAGAATCATTGGACACCTTAAAGTTTGAAAATAGTAAAGATACGAATGCATTATTTTTAAATAATGATACACTTTTGTATAAAAAATTAGATTCTATTAAACTTGTAATTCACAATCAGGCAAGTGTATTGGATAGTTTATGGATTAACGAATTGGTAGCATCGTCATTAAATGATACTGTTCGCTATTCACTAGGAGATGAAGAAGTTTACGAATCGGAATTAAAAGAATTACCCACCCAACTTTTAAAAGAGCGGTTGAAAGAAATTGACAAATCTTCACCTTTTAATGTTGAGTACAATCCACAATTGGAGCAAATTATTAAATCTTATCTGCAAAAAAGAAAAGCCATTTTTTCAGTTATGATGGAAAGAGCGCGATTTTACTTTCCCATGTTTGAAGAGCATTTAGCCAAATATAACATTCCAATTGAATTAAAATATTTAGCAGTAATTGAATCGGCTCTGAAACCCACGGCAAATTCACCGGTTGGAGCTGCTGGTTTATGGCAGTTTATGTATCAAACAGGTAAAATATACAATTTAAATGTGAGTTCTTATGTTGATGAGCGTTACGACCCCATTCGATCAACAGAAGCTGCTTGTAAATATCTTTCAACACTGTATGGTATTTATAACGATTGGGATATGGCATTAGCAGCTTATAATTCTGGGCCTGGAAATGTAAATAAAGCTATTAGAAGAGCAGGCGGAAGTACTAATTATTGGAAAATAAGGCCATATTTACCAAGAGAAACTGCGAGCTACGTGCCAATTTTTTACGCAACTATGTATATTTTTAAATACTCAAATGAGCATAATATTAAGGCTCGTGAAAGCGCCGTATCACGTTTTGAAACCGATACAATTCATTTAAAAAGACAAATTACCTTTAAGCAGATTAATGAAATTTTAAGTGTTGATAGTGAGGTTGTTAAATTTTTAAATCCCCAATATAAATTGGAAATTGTTCCAAATATTAAAGATAAAAATTATGCACTAACCTTGCCATTAAAAGATATTGGAAATTTTGTAAGTAATGAAAGTTTAATTTACGCATATATTGACGCTGAAGAGGCAAAACGAGTAAAGGAATTACCTAAATATGTTGAAGTTAGTGATAGGGTTACCTACAAAGTAAAAAGTGGTGATTATTTAGGTAGAATTGCTATTAAATATGGTGTTTCGGTAGCAAGTATTAAAAAATGGAATAACTTAAAAAGTACAAATTTAAAAATTGGGCAACGACTCGTTATTTATCCGAGAAAAGCGTAAGGACGTTTTAAAATCGAAAAAAGTTTTCTTGTTTAAAAAAATAAAGATTGGAACAATATTTGAAGTGTAAACAAGAGAACAAATCAAAAAACACAATTTGATGAAAAAATTAGGATTACTTATTGTTATTATTTCATTTTTAATTTCCTGTGAATCTGGAAAACAGGAGAGGGTATTTAAAGAAGCCAACGGTAGAATTAACAGTCTTTTGGTTGTTATGAAAAATAGTGAATGGCAGGGAGATATTGGTGATGAAATTAGAAAAATTATTGCTGAGCCTGTTTTAGGATTGCCACAACCCGAAGCACAGTTTGAGGTTTCTCAAGTTCCTCTAGAAAATTTTGGCAGTATGTTTAGAGCAACCCGAAGCATTTTAAACATTGCCATTGGAGATCAGAATTCATTTTCTGTAGTTTCAAACGTTTATGCTTCACCTCAAAGAATTATAACAATAACAGGTAAAAATAAAGCTGATTTAATTGCTGAAATTCAAAAAAACAATCAGAAAATAATTTCAACTTTCAAAGATGCCGATATTGAAACCATACAGCGAAATTTTTCAAATAAATACTGGGATCCTACTCAAATTGAAACTTTTAAAAAGAAAGGATATAGTTTAAAAATACCAAAAAATTACAGCAAAGTTGAAGACAATGGAGATTTTGTATGGTATCGCTATCACTTAAATGGCGGGAATAGTATGGAATTAATTTCATACACTATTCCTATTACTTCTGAAGATGATGAAAATGGAAATAACATTGTTTATAACAGAGATTCAATTGGTAAAAAATACATTCCTGGTCAAATTGAAGATTCTTATATGATTACTGAAGAAGCATATACACCACATATTTTTGAAGTTGAATTGAATGGAAAAAAAGCATTTGAAACCCGTGGGAAATGGGAAGTAAAAGGTGTATATATGGCAGGACCATTTTTAAGTTATTCAGTTATTGATAAAGCGAACAACCGTGTTGTTGTTGTTGAAGGATTAACATTTGCTCCAAGTATAAACAAACGCGATTATATGTTTGAATTGGAAGCTATTTTAAAGACTTTAAAGATAAATTAATATTTTTCTTAAACCTTTCCAAAGGAAAGGGAAATTTTATATAAAAATCCCGAATAATTTAGTTCGGGATTTTTAATTTGATATAGAAATAAATGATTCTTTTTCTTAGTAGGGAAATCTTACTCCCCCATTTTAGTCCAACTATCGCGTAAAGGCACAGTTCGGTTAAACACTAAATTACGGTCGGTTGAATCTTTGTCAACGCAAAAATAACCTAAGCGTTGAAATTGAAACCTTTCTAAAACTTTGGCTTCTTTCAAACTTGGCTCAACAAAAGCTTTGATAACAGTTAAAGATTCAGGATTTAAAAATTCTTTAAAATCTTTGTCTTTTTGGGCATCAGGTGCTTCATTGGTAAATAAACGATCATAAAGTCTAACTTCAGCCTTTACAGCATGTTTTACAGAAACCCAATGTAGAGTTCCCTTAACCTTTCGCATACTGGCTTCTGTACCACTTCCACTTAAAGAATCTTCATCATAAGTACAATATATTTCAGTGACTTCACCTTTGTCATCTTTCAAACAACTTTCAGCTTTAATAATGTAGGCATTTTTTAAACGAACCTCATGACCAAGTTTTAGTCTGAAAAACTTTTTATTGGCTTCTTCTCTAAAATCTTCCTGCTCAATATAAATTTCACGACTAAAAGGAACTTCTCTAAATCCGGCATTTTCATCTTCCTGGTTGTTTTCAGCAGATAACCATTCCTCTTTTCCTTCAGGATAATTCGTGATAATTAACTTCACGGGCTTTAAAACAGCCATAACTCTTGGTGCGGTTTTGTTCAAATCATCTTTAATACAATGTTCTAACAATGCTACATCAGTTACATTATCGCGTTTTGAAATTCCAGCTGTTTCACTAAAAGTTCTAATAGATGCAGGCGTATATCCTCTTCTTCGCAATCCTGAAATTGTTGGCATTCGTGGGTCATCCCATCCTGTAACTACTTTTTCCTCAACCAATTGCAATAATTTACGCTTACTCATAACCGTATAGCTTAAGTTTCTGCGCGCAAATTCTCTTTGTTTTGGACGTAATAAACTAGGGTCGTAAACCTGATCAATGTACCAATCGTATAAATCTCTGTGGCTTTTAAATTCTAAAGTACAGATAGAGTGTGAAATTTGCTCTAAATAATCGCTTTCACCATGCGTCCAATCGTACATTGGATAAATACACCAATCATTTCCGGTTCTATGGTGGTGTTTTTTTAATATTCTATACATAATTGGATCACGCATATGCATATTAACATGCTTCATATCAATTTTTGCACGCAACACATGGGAACCTTCTTCAAACTCACCATTTTTCATTTTCATGAATAACTCCAAATTTTCTTCAACAGGCCTTTTGCGATTTGGACTATCTGTTCCCGGTTCCGTAGGTGTGCCTTTTTGTTTTGCCATTTCTTCAGAAGATTGGTTGTCAACATAAGCTTTTCCCTTTTTAATCAACTCAACAGTCCAATCAAATAATTGCTGAAAATAATCTGAAGAGTACAATTCTTTGTCCCATTTAAATCCCAACCATGCAATATCATGCTTAATAGAATCTACATATTCTTGCTCTTCTTTAGCTGGATTTGTATCATCAAAACGCAAATTTACTGGTGCATTGTAACGCAATCCCAATCCAAAATTTAAACAAATAGATGCAGCGTGTCCAATATGTAAATAGCCATTCGGTTCAGGAGGAAATCTAAATCGTAGTTTTTCCTTTGACAAACCGTTTGCTAAATCCTCTTCAATAATCTGTTCAATAAAATTTAGCGATTTCTTTTCTCCAATCATAATAATGAAATAATAGAGCGCAAAAATATTGAATTTTTTCGGCAATTCAACTAGAATAAGTTTTGAGATTAAAGTTTTTAGGTTTTAAATAACATTTTTTTATTTGAGAAATTTAAAAATTCTATTAAAAATGATTCAAATAACATTGTATAATTGAAATTCACAAATCATTATTTGTAATTCGTACTTCAAAATCCGTAATTTGCAATCTGTAATTCATAAATCAAAATGGGTATAATTAAGTTAAAGAACATACGCGTTTACGCTTATCACGGCTGTTTGGTTGAAGAAGGGAAAATTGGTTCAGATTACCGTGTAGACGTAACTGTTAAAGCCAATTTGTCTAAATCTTCCTTAACCGATAATCTTTCAGATACTGTTGATTATGTGCATTTAAACAAAATTGTAAAGCAAGAAATGGGCATTCGTTCTAAATTATTGGAAGAAGTAGCGAAGCGTATTTTAAATCGCATTTTAGAAGAAATACCGATGGTTAAAAAGGCCAACATAGCTGTTTCAAAATTGAACCCACCAATTGGCGGCAACGTAGCCGCAGTAACTATTGAAATGAGCAAAAAGAGAAAATAATATTTTTACCATTTCAACATTCGACTGCTATTCAAAAAATTCAGTAAAAAAGTTGCCAAACAATTAAAAATACCTAAATTTGCAATCCAAATAAGGCGTCGTGGCCGAGTGGCTAGGCTGGGCTCTGCAAAAGCTCCTACAGCGGTTCGAATCCGCTCGATGCCTCAAAAAAACCTAAGTAACAACTTAGGTTTTTTGTTTTTTTTAACACATAAATACATAATATTAGTTGTATCTTTGGAAATCTAAAAATTTTAACATTTAAAATCTAGAAATAAGGAGTTTGTTAGATTTTTTAACAAAATTTATTCAATATGACGATTTACCCCATTGAAACTGGAAACTTTAAATTGGATGGTGGCGCAATGTTTGGAGTAGTTCCTAAAGTTATTTGGCAAAAAACCAATCCTGCTGATAGCAATAATTTAATTGATATGAGTTTACGTTGCATGCTTATTGAAGATGGAAATAGACTTATTTTAATTGATACAGGAACAGGTAATAAACAATCTGATAAATTTTTTAGTTATTATTTTCCGTTTGGAGATCTCTCATTAGACATTTCATTAGCAAAATTAGGATTTCATAGAGACCAAATAACCGATGTTTTTTTAACACACCTTCATTTTGACCATTGCGGAGGATGTATTCAGTGGAGCAAAGACCAAACGGGTTACGAGCCAGCCTTTAAAAATGCGAAGTTTTGGAGTAATAAAAATCATTGGCAATGGGCTGTTGAACCCAATGTAAGAGAAAAAGCTTCTTTCTTAAAAGAGAATATCAATCCAATAGAAGCTAGCGGACAATTAAATTTTGTAAATCTCCCTTTGGGAGATTTTATGCAAAATTCTGAATTAGGATTTGATATTTTATTTGCAGATGGGCATACCGAAAAACAAATGATTCCGCATATTCAATACAAAGGAAAAACCTTAGTTTTTATGGCCGATTTACTTCCAACAATTGGTCATATTCCATTACCGTATGTGATGGGTTATGATACACGTCCGCTATTAACAATGGATGAAAAAGCGAAGTTTTTAAAGCAGGCTGCTGATAATAATTATATATTGTTTTTGGAACACGATGCAACCAATGAATTGTGTACTTTAAAACATACTGAAAAAGGAGTACGATTAGACCAAATATATAAATTTAACGAAGTATTTAATTAAACAATTAATAAAAATGAGATTATTTAAACCAATGTATGTAATAGCCGTTGCAGGTATTACATTAGTAAGTTGTGGTTCTGTAAAAAATATGGCAGTTCCTACAATGGATACTGCTGTTAGCGCAACAGCTAAAACAGGAACTATTAATGAAGAGGATTTTAACCATTGGGCTCATGCCGATTTGGTTACAGATTCTATTCCTGGAATGAGCTTAGATAAAGCTTACAAATTTCTTGAAGGAAAGAAAAGTACCACCGTTATTGTTGGAGTAATTGATTCTGGTATTGACATTGAACACGAAGATTTAAAAGATGTACTTTGGACAAATACTAAAGAAATTCCAGGAAACGGAATAGACGATGATAAAAATGGCTATGTTGATGATATTTATGGATGGAACTTTTTAGGAGGAAACGGTGTTGCCGCTCCTGAACAATTAGAAATCACTCGTTTGTTTGCAAAATCAAACAGTAATTTTGAAGGTAAAACTATTGATGAAATATCTGCTGACCAAAAAGCTGATTTTGAACAATACGAAAAATATTTAAAAGCTTACAAGGCATCTTCAGGAAAGCATGTTCAAACAATGGAGCGTTTAACTGAAATTAATAATACATTTAACGATGTTATTGCTTTTTTAGGGAAAGATAATTTTACACTTGAAGATTTACAAGCAGTTAAAACAGAAGATCCAAAATTACAAGGCCAAATTGCTGGTTTAATTGGATTGTATGGTAGAGGCGCAACCTATGTTGAGTTTAAAGAATATTATGATTCTCAGGCAAAAAATAAAAACTACGATCTTACTTTTGATGGAAGAGCCATAGTTGGAGATAATCCTGAAGACATTACTGATGTGAAATATGGGAACGCTTTTGTTATTGGTTCAGTTGATGATGAATCTCACGGAACACACGTTTCAGGAATTATTTTAGCCAATAGAACCAATAATATTGGAATGAAAGGAGTTGCTGATAATGCAAAATTAATGTCGGTAAGAGCTGTGCCTGATGGTGATGAGCGTGATAAAGATGTTGCTTTAGCAATTAGATATGCTGTTGATAATGGCGCAAAAGTAATCAATATGAGTTTTGGAAAAAGCTGGTCTCCAAATCCTGAATGGGTTTTTGATGCTATAAAATATGCTGAAAAAAATGATGTTTTATTAGTTCACGCAGCTGGAAATGATTCAAAAAACATTGATGTAAGTGATAACTGGCCAAATGATTCTATGGATAAAGTTAGTGAAATTGCTGACAATGTAATTACAGTTGGAGCAATGAGCTCTAATTATGATGAAAATTTACCTGCAACTTTTTCAAACTACGGACTAAAAAATGTTGATATTTTTGCGCCTGGTGTTCAAATTTATTCAACTGTTCCTAAAAATGAATATGCAAGATACAATGGTACTTCAATGGCATCTCCAGAAGTAGCAGGTGTTGCAGCATTGATTCGTTCTTATTATCCTGAATTAAGTGCAAGTCAGGTAAAACATATCCTTATGAATTCTGGTACAGCAATTAATATGGATGTTTTAGTGCCTGGTAAAGATGGTGCTAAAGATAAATTTGCGGCTTTATCAATTTCTGGAAAAGTATTAAATGCTTACAATGCGTTGGTATTGGCTGATAAAATGGTAAACAAAAAATAAGAAATAAAATATGTTCTTTTGTTAAAAAAGGCATCTTCATTTTGAAGGTGCTTTTTTGTTATTACTAATATGTATATATTGCACTTCTGAAATGAAAATCCTCAGTATGAAAAAAATATTATTACTTCTTCTTTTATCAATTTCAACGTATGTAATTGCTCAAAATAACACTTCATACTGGCAACAACATGTTGATTACACCATGAGTATTGATATTGATGTAAAAACATATAAATATACGGGTAATCAAAAGTTAGTGTATACTAACAATTCGCCCGACGTTTTAAATAAAGTTTTTTATCATTTGTATTTCAATGCTTTTCAGCCGGGAAGTGAAATGGATGCGAGACTTCAAAGTATTGTTGATCCAGATGATAGAATGGTAAATAATATTGGAACAAGGGAAAATCCTAAATATGAAAGTAGAATAGCTAAACTTAAACCTGATGAAATTGGATATTTAAATGTTCTTTCTTTAAAACAAAATAATCAATCATTAAAATACAAAGTTGAAGGAACTGTACTCGAAGTTCAATTAAGTGAACCAATTCAATCAGGTGAAAGTGTTGATTTTGATATGACATTTGAAGGGCAGGTTCCAGTTTTAATTAGAAGAGCAGGACGAAATAATGAAGATGGTGTTGCCCTGTCAATGGCGCAATGGTACCCAAAAATGGTAGAATATGATTTTCAAGGCTGGCATGCCAACCCCTATATTGCACGTGAGTTTCATGGTGTTTGGGGAAATTTTGATGTTACCATTAATATTGATAAAACTTATACAGTTGGCGGAACTGGTGACCTTCAAAATCCACAGGAAATAGGTCATGGTTACGAGGATGTATCAAAAAAATTAAAGCAGTCAAAAGACAATAAATTAGCTTGGCATTTTAAAGCTGAAAATGTACACGATTTTACTTGGGCCGCCGATTCAGATTTTATCCATGATGTTTTGAAAACTAATAACGGAACTGAACTTCATTTTTTATATAAAAATGATGCTAAATATTTAAAGGCATGGAAAGAAGTTCAGCCTTTAACTGAAAAGGCATTGGATTATTTTAATTCAGCGATTGGAACGTATCCTTGGAAACAGTATTCTATAATTCAAGGTGGTGATGGAGGTATGGAATATGCCATGTGCACATTAATAACAGGCGGGAAAAGTTTATATGAAATAGTTGGAACCGTTTTTCACGAGTTGGCGCATACTTGGTTTCAGCAAATTTTAGCAACCAATGAAAGTAATCATTCATGGATGGATGAAGGTTTTACAACCTATATTTCTACATTGGCTTCAAATAAAATTTTAAAGGGAGAAGATGATTCACCAAAAGCAAATGATTATAGAGGCTATTTTTATGCTGTTAATAATTACATTGAAGAACCTTTAACCACAAATGCTGATAGATTTAACACCAATGCTGCCTTTGGCATAGGAAGTTACACTAAAGGATCCATTTTTTTGTATCAATTAAATGATATTATTGGTGAAAAAAATGTGAAAGAAACCATTAAAAAATACTTTGAAGATTTTAAATTTAAACATCCTATACCAAATGATTTTATACGTACAGCTGAAAAAGTTTCGGGATTGCATTTGGGTTGGTATTTAAATGAATGGATTGAGACTACCCATACTATAGATTACGCTGTTGCAAAAGTTGATAAAAATGTAGTTACACTAGCAAGAGTTGGTCAAATGCCAATGCCAATTGATGTTTTAATAAACTATAAAGATGGAAGTTCAGAATATTTTAATATTCCATTACGAATGATGCACGGTGCAAAACCTACCACTGCAACCATTTTAAAAAGTTGGGCATGGGCTTACCCTACATATGAGTTTACAACAAAAAAAGAAATCTCTAGAGTTGAAATAAACCCTTCAGGTTTAATGGCAGATGTAGACAAGTCTAATAATACATTCATAAAATAATAATATAGTTTCAATTATTACTTTTTCTTAATTGATCCACCAATTAAAATTAATGGTGGATTTTTTCTTATCCAACCACTATAAAATCCAGCAATTAATAAAATTTAACATATTGTTTAACAAATAAATTAAAAAATTAAACATTATATCATTATGTTTAACTATATTTGCTAAACATTAAACAATATATCTTATGAAAACAATAAAATTTATGACAGTATTTGCAATAATTAGTGTAATGGTTACATCTGCATTTGCAATTGAAAAAAATGAAATTGAAAATTTACCTTTTGAGCATTTAAATGCTGATACAACTCCAACCATTGTTGGTGTTGCTGCAGGAAATGAAAATTTCACAACTTTAGTAGCCGCCGTAAAAGCTGCAGATTTAGTTGCAACACTTAATTCAGATGGGCCATTTACGGTATTTGCACCGGTAAATTCGGCTTTTGATAAATTACCTGAAGGAACTGTGGCTAATTTGTTAAAACCAGAAAACAAACAAGTTTTAACTAGCATTTTAACTTACCACGTAATTGCTGGTAAAGTAATGGCTGCTGATGTTATAGAAGCCATTAAAAAAGGGAAGGGAAGTTTTGAAATTACTACAGTACAAGGTGGTAAACTAGTGGCTTCATTAAAAGGAGAAAATGTAATTTTAACCGATGAAAAAGGAAATATTTCAACCATTATTATTACAGATGTAGCAGCTTCAAATGGTGTAATTCACGCTATCGATAGCGTTGTAATGCCATAAAAAATAAAAAATAAAGTTTGGTTTAGTTGATTTGTAAAAACTCGGGTGGAAATAGTTCCAAACGAGTTTTTTTTATGATTTTATGAATGAAGACTTATTCTATTTTAAATTCGTTCACTACTGAAAGTGCTTTGTTTTCAAAATTAAACAAAGCTTGGTTTTCCCAAGAAGACCCATCTTTTGCCTCAGAACCATTAAAAGCTACCCATTCTCCGCCCCAATAACAAAATCCAATACCTTTGTTGGTTTGTTTAACAATGGTTTTAATATTGTTTAAAAAGTTTTTTTGACCTGTTTCTGACGCCGGAAAATCAGGTAAAATTAACTGACCTTCTTCTCCAACAATATTATTTGTCCAGTCATTCCAACCTAAAGTAAACGGATAGGCTGTTTCAGCAATTAAAATATCTTTGCTGTATTTTTCACTTAAATTAGTTAAGGTTGAAGTTACATTCGACAAGCTTTTTCCGTGCCAAATTGGGTAATACGACAGTCCAATAATGTCGTAATCTAAATTTTTAACTTTACTATAAAACCAATCGGCACCATTCAAACCAGCAAAATGAATAATTATTTTAGTTTTTGTTGAATGAGTTCTAACGGCTTTAATACCTTCAGAAAGTAATTCTATAAATTGCGACTCGTTATCAGATATTTTACCGCTTGGAAATAAAAGTCCGCCATTAATTTCATTTCCAATTTGAATGTATTCTGGATTAATTTCAGTCATAATTTTGGAAGTATATACCTTCACACTATCCTTTAGTGCAACATAGGAAATATTTTGCCATTCTGTTGGAGGTGTCTGACTTCCAGGATCAGCCCAAGTATCAGAATAGTGAACTGTGAGCCAAACTTTTAAACCTTGAGCTTTCACTTTTTTTGAAAATGCTTTTACTTCTTCAAACCCTGAATGCAACTTTTCCGGATTGTTCCAAATTCGAATTCTAACTGTGTTTAAACCCTTGCTTTTTAAGTAATTTAACATTTGAATAGATGCTCCACTTTCATTATAGAACTTAATATTTTTACTTTCTAACATTGGTAAAAACGATAAATCTGCAGCGCTTAAAAATGTTGAAGGATTTTCAATTGGAGGTGTTACTACCGGTGATATCACTGGATTATCATCATTTCCATCACCTCCACAGGAAACAAAAAATACAATTAAAAAAA
Organism: uncultured Flavobacteriaceae bacterium; assembly: GCA_963712085.1. Classification (GTDB taxonomy): domain Bacteria; phylum Bacteroidota; class Bacteroidia; order Flavobacteriales; family Flavobacteriaceae; genus Lutibacter. The sequence goes on from CAVQGP010000001.1 coordinate 601,582, forward strand.
TGTACAAATATTTCATAATGTAAATTTACGATTTAATTACATACAAAAATATTTATGCAATTAAGCTTGAAATAAAAAATGCCGCTGATAAGCAGCATTTTAACGTTTTATAAATATTTTCTACAATTCAAAACCTAAATTAACACCTAAATTTTTAGCAATTAATTTGGTAATTCTGGTTTTTAATTGTGGAATTTTAATTTTTTCAACCACATCATTTCCAAAAGCAAATAACAATAAAGCTTTTGCCTCTTTTTTAGGAATACCACGCGATTGCATATAAAATAAAGCACTTTCATCCAATTGTCCAATTGTACAACCGTGTGAACATTTTACATCATCAGCAAATATTTCTAATTGAGGTTTTGCATTTATAGTAGCGCCATCATCAATTAAAATATTGTTATTTTGTTGAAATGCGTTGGTTTTTTGTGCTTCTTGTTGAACAATTACCTTTCCGTTAAAAACACCGGTAGACTTATCGGCATAAATACCTTTGTACAATTCATGGCTTTCACAATTTGGAAATTTATGATTAATTAAAGTATGGTTGTCTACGTGTTGTTTTCCGTTTAAAATTGAAATACCATTTAAATTTGAAGTGATATGTTCGCCTTCATGATAAAATTCAAGATTATTTCTAGTTATATTTCCTCCAAAAGAATAGGTGTGAACAGAAGCTATACTTTGTTGTTTTTGGGATACAAAAGTACTATCAATTAAAGATGAATTGTCTGTATCATTTTGAATTTTATAATAATCTACAATCGCTCTTTTATGAACAAAAATTTCAGTAACTGAATTTGTAAGCGTTGTGTTTTTTGATAAATTTTGATGACGTTCTATAATTTGAACATGGGAATTTTCACCAACAACAATTAAATTTCTAGGCTGAAGAATCACTTCTTTTTCACTACCTGTTGAAAAATTTAAAATCTGAATTGGTTTTTGAACAACAGTGTTTTTTGGAATATTGATAAAAGCACCCTCTTTGGTGAAGGCAGTGTTTAAAGCTGATAAACTACTACTGTTTTTAGCAATGGTGTTAAAGTAATTATCAACAACCATTTTGTATTTTGGACGTGTTAAAGCTGATGATAATACACAAACATCACAATCTTCGTGTGTGGTACTAGACAAAAATGAACTAAAAACACCATCAATAAAAATTAAGGTATACGATTCAATATCATTGATTAAATATTCTTTAATCCTTTTAAATTCAACTGCTTTTTCACTTGAAGGAAACAAGCTAAAATCATGTTTTAATAATGGTTTTAGGTTGGTATATTTCCATTCTTCATCTTTTTTTGAAGGGAAACCTTCATTCTCAAAATTTTGAATAGCATTTAGTCGAATTGCATGTACTTTCGAATCTAAATCTAAACCTCCTTTATTTTCAAAAGCTAAAAATGAAGAAACTAATTTTTCTTTTAATTCCATTTTATATGAGTTTTCAGTTTTCAGTTTCAGTAGGCAGCCTTAACTGTTCACTGAAACTGATAACTGCGTACTTTTTAATATTTTATTTAAGCCAGTCGTAACCTTTTTCTTCTAATTCTAAAGCCAATTCCTTGCCTCCTGATTTTACAATTTTTCCGTTGTATAATACGTGAACAAAATCTGGCACAATGTAGTCTAACAGGCGTTGGTAATGTGTAATTACCAGCACAGCATTATCTTGGCTTTTAAGTTTGTTTACACCATTTGCAACCACTTTTAGAGCGTCAATATCTAAACCAGAATCTGTTTCATCTAAAATAGCAAGTTTAGGCTCTAACATAGCCATTTGAAAAATTTCGTTACGTTTCTTTTCTCCACCAGAAAAACCTTCGTTTAAGGAGCGAGATAAAAACTTACGATCAATTTCTAACAAATCGGCTTTTTCACGAATCAACTTTAGCATCTCTTTTGCTGGTAATTCTTCCAACCCTTTTGCTTTACGTGTTTCGTTAATTGCTGTTTTTATAAAATTGGTAACAGTAACACCAGGAATTTCAATAGGATATTGAAAAGATAAAAATACGCCTTTATGGGCTCTTTCTTCAGGAGCTAAATCTTCTAAATCTTCGCCATTAAAAATTACAGCACCTTCTGTAACTTCATAATCTTCTTTTCCTGCAATTACTGCAGAAAGTGTACTTTTTCCAGAACCATTTGGCCCCATGATAGCGTGTACTTCACCTGCTTTAATTTCGAGATTGATACCTTTTAAAATCTCTTTATCGTTGATACTTGCGTGTAAATTTTTTACTTGTAACATCTTTTTATTTTGATTAAAGGTTAAAGGTTAAGGTTTAAGATTTTGTTTTAAACTATTAACTATTAACTTCTTACTTTTAACTTTATAAATTTTTAGCCTACGGATCCTTCCAAACTAATTTCTAACAATTTTTGTGCTTCAACGGCAAACTCCATTGGTAACTTATTCAATACTTCTTTACTAAAGCCGTTAACAATTAAAGCAATGGCTTTTTCGGTATTGATACCGCGTTGATTGCAATAAAATAACTGGTCTTCACCAATTTTACTAGTGGTTGCCTCGTGCTCAATTTGAGCTGTTTTATTTTTTACCTCAATATATGGGAAGGTATGTGCACCACATTTGTTTCCCATTAGTAAAGAATCACATTGTGAGAAATTTCTGGCATTTTCGGCTCTTGATCCAATTTGAACCAAACCTCTGTAAGAATTTTGTGAATGACCAGCCGAAATACCTTTTGAAATAATGGTACTCTTAGTGTTTTTACCTAAATGAATCATTTTGGTACCTGTATCGGCCTGTTGAAAATTGTTAGTAACAGCAATTGAATAAAATTCTCCGACAGAATTGTCTCCTTTTAATACACAACTTGGGTATTTCCAAGTTATTGCGCTACCTGTTTCAACCTGTGTCCAAGAAATTTTGGCGTTTTTTTCGCACAAACCACGTTTGGTTACAAAATTGTAAACGCCGCCTTTTCCTTCTTTATCTCCTGGGAACCAGTTTTGTACGGTTGAATATTTTATTTCTGCATTGTCTAAGGCAATCAATTCTACAACAGCTGCGTGTAACTGATTTTCATCGCGAGCAGGTGCAGTACAACCTTCTAAATAACTTACAAAACTACCTTCATCAGCAATTACCAAAGTGCGTTCAAATTGCCCAGTTCCTCCTTCATTGATTCTAAAATAAGTTGACAATTCCATTGGGCAGGTTACACCTTTTGGAATATAACAGAATGAGCCGTCAGAAAATACGGCTGAATTTAATGCAGCATAAAAATTGTCTGTTTTTGGAACAACAGTTCCCAAATATTTTTTCACCAACTCTGGATGTTCCTGTATGGCTTCAGAAATTGGCATAAAAATAATACCTCTTTCATTTAGGGTTTTCTTAAATGTTGTAGCTACGGATACGGAATCAATAACAATATCAACTGCAACATTTGATAAACGTTTTTGCTCATCAATTGAAATACCAAGTTTTTCAAAAGTCTTTAACAATTCAGGATCTACTTCATCTAAACTGCCTAATTTTTTCTTTTGAATCGGCGCCGAATAGTAGCTAATATCTTGAAATGAAGGTTTTTCGTAGCGAACATTGGCCCATTCAGGTTCTTTCATTTCTTTCCAAATTTTGAATGCTTCCAAACGCCACAAAGTCATCCATTCTGGTTCATTTTTCTTTTTAGAAATTGCAATTACAACCTCTTCATTTAAACCAACAGGGAACTTATCTGCTTCAATATCAGTATAAAAACCATATTCGTACTCTTTGGTTTCAAGTTCTTTTTTTAAATCGTCTTCAGTAAATTTGTTCATTTTATCTATTTAAAGATTAAAAATTCAAATCTGATTTTAATCTATTTAATTGTTTTTAATATTAACTTGTAAAGTTATGCAATTGTTTTTAAGAAGCCTTTAATATGAATAATTAAAATTGGCTGCAAATTAAATTTTTAACTTTGTTTTTATAAGGAAAAACTTTCGCCACAACCACAAGTTCTTGTTGCATTTGGATTGTTAAAAACAAATCCAGTTCCGTTCAATCCGCCTGAATATTCTAGTGTTGTTCCTACTAAATACAAAAAGCTTTTTTTGTCTACAATAATTTTCACATCATTGTCTTCAAAAACCTTGTCGCCGTCTAGGTTCTCTTTATCAAATTTTAATTCGTACGAAAGCCCTGAACAACCGCCACTTTTAACCCCAACTCTTACAAAGTCAATTACTGGATTAAAGCCGTCTTCTTCCATAAGTTCAATAACTTTCTTTTTCGCGATGTCTGATACTTTTATCATAATGCCTAATTAGATTAATTCTAAATAAGTGCAAATATAGGTACAAAAAATGATTTAAAGTACTAATGAGTATGAATAATATTGATGTAATGATAGTTGTTCTTTATAAACATTTATCTTTGCAAAATGACAGAAAATAAAAACCAATCTCGCACAAGTATATCTGAATTAGGGGAATTCGGGTTGATAAATCATTTAACTAAAAATTTTAAAATTCAACAGAAATCGACCATAAAAGGTGTTGGTGACGATGCTGCGGTTATAGAAATAAAAGGTGAGCAAATAATTGTGACTACTGATTTATTGCTTGAGGGTGTGCATTTTGATTTAAGTTATATGCCCTTAAAACATCTAGGATATAAGTCAGTGATGGTAAATTTATCTGATGTTTACGCTATGAATGGTACTCCATCTCAAATTACAGTTTCATTAGCAGTTTCTAATCGTTTTCCGTTAGAAGCTTTAGAGGCTTTATATGAAGGTATTCATTTGGCATGTGCCAATTATAAAGTTGATTTGGTAGGTGGTGATACTACCTCATCTATAACTGGATTATTGATTAGTATTACAGCAATTGGTTCGGCAAAAATGGATGAAATTGTTTATAGAAATACAGCAAAACCGAACGATTTATTGGTAGTAAGTGGTGATTTAGGTGCAGCTTATCTTGGGTTACAAGTATTGGAACGTGAAAAGCGTGTTTTTGAAGTAAACCCAAATTCACAGCCAGATTTAACAGATTATAGCTATTTAATTGAGCGTCAGTTAAAACCTGAAGCCAGAAAAGATATTGTGCAAATTTTGAAAGATTTAGAAGTAAAACCAACAGCGATGATTGATATTTCAGATGGTCTTTCATCTGAAATTTTACATTTATGTACACAGTCTAAAGTTGGATGTGATGTTTATGAAGATAAAATTCCTTTAGACCCTCAGGTAATTGCAACCTGTGAAGAATTTGATTTAAATAGTACCACAATTGCTTTGAGTGGAGGTGAAGATTACGAATTGTTATTCACTATTTCACAAGATGATTTTTCGAAAATAAAGGGAAATCCACATTTAACTGTTATTGGACATATAACAAATGAAAGTAATGGTGCAAATTTGGTAACTAGAGCAAATCAGCAAGTAAAGCTTACTGCGCAAGGTTGGAACTCAATGAGAGATTAACTTATTCGTCTTTTTTTTCTAAGGGTTTTATTTTACCATTATAATTCATAGTACTACGACTGCTACTGTTAATGTTTACCGATGCATTAAGGCTTCCAAAAACGGTGATAGTAACATCAAAGCTTTCTGTTGTTTTACTTTTTGAACTAAACTTTATGGTAGCTTTTTGCTTTTTGTCGTTAAAAGTAACGATATAATTTTGAACTTCTCCTACAAATTCAATGGCGCCTCCAGCTCCATAACCACCAACTTGAGCAGTACCAAAAAATGGTAAATATGCATCTGCTTTTTTAGCATCCATTTTAATAAATGTGGGATTCGAAATTAAATTAATGCGACGGCCACTTTGTGAATTAGCCCAATCACCTTCAAACATAAACATTTCTGCGTTGATAAGTGCTTTCATTGCTTGGTATTCTTTTTCAGCAGCTTCGGATTTTTTCGCTTTTTTATCTTCTTTTGTTTGAGCAATTATTGAATTTCCAATAAAAACAAATACAGTAAGTAATATCAATATTTTTTTCATGACGCTTAATTTGGTGATATTAAATATAACAAAAAATATACCAATAAAAGGTGTTAAAATAACAGTAAGTGATTTAAAAAAATGTTAACAGTATAAAATTTAATTGGTTATTTTCGAGCTAAAATAATCATAAACAAGTTCAATATTTGGCGAAACAGACATGCCATTTGGATTTATGCCCAGTTCACCTTCAGGGATTTTATGATTTAAATTTTTATAATAACTTTCCCAAAATTCGAGGGTTTTATTTGTTTCAGAATCTTTAAACGTCATAGGGTTTAATTGAAATGGATTCATTTCAGGGTTAGTATAATGAAACATTTCATACAATAATTCTGAACAATAATATTTATTGTCTCCAATTATATAAATGTTGTCATAAGGTAATCCAATAAGTGTTTTTCCATAGGTAATTGCGTCAATTATAAATGGTTTATATGCTGCTTTTAATTGGCCAACAACAACTTTTGGTTTTCCATCTTTTTTATTTCTATTTAAAAAGGTGTCAATAGCAGTCAATTGAACTCCAGTTGAAATAGCTTCTAAAATTTTTAAATTACCATCTTGTTTTACAACAATTGCAACATGAGTAAAATTATAGTTTAAGCCAGATGCTGTTACTTTTTTTATGGCAGTGTCAATATTTTCTTTTTCTAAATCCTGAAAAATAATATCACCTTCCCTCAATTCAAAATCATTTTTCTGACAAGAAATAGTTAAAAAGAAAAATAAAATTAATTTTAAAATTGTGTTGAAGTTGTTTTTTAAGAACATTGTTTAACAAATTTTGAAAGTGTTTCATTGAGTTCACTATTATTTTCAAAATGACTCATATGTCCGTCTGGAAATTCTACAACCTCAACTTTGGTGTTTTTAGTCTGCTCAATTAATGTTCCATATTCTAAAGCTGGATCTTGTTTCCCAATAATTAATTGAACAGGAAAAGAAGCCTTTTTGTATATAGAAGTGTTGTTTTTCCTAATTTTCATACCTTCTAAGGCTGCAATAATTCCTTGAGGAGAAATTTGTAATGCTTCCTTTGTAATCTGGTTAATTTCAGAAGTGTATAATTTTCTATTTTCTTCTGAAAAAAGCATAGGAATGGCTATTCTAACAAAAGTTTTATGATTTTGTTTTACAGCAACTATGGCGCGATCTCTATTTATTTTTTTTTCTTCAGAATCTGGCAAAGCGGTTGAATTCATTAAACACAATCCTTTTATATTTTTTGCATACAAATTAGCAAAAGCCAGTGCTACATAGCCACCCATACTATGGCCAATTAAAATATATTTTCTAAGTCTAAGACTGTCTAATACCGCTTTAACCATTTCAGCTTGATCTTCCATGGTATGAATATAACCGTGATTTTCGGTTTCTCCATGGCCTAATAAATCAATACAAATGACTCTGTTTTTTTTTGAAAGCACATCAGAAATGGTGTGCCACATATTGCTGTTTTCTAAAAAACCATGTAATAAAACAACAGTATTGCCATTACCTTTCGAAGAGAAATGAATTTTTGTATTTTTATGTAAAATGAACATTAGTTTTTTAAACTTTTCACTGCAGAAAATGCTTTATCAACAACATCATCTTCAACTAAAATAGTGAACTCATTGGTTGTAGAAACCACTTCATATAAAGAAATTCCTTCCCAAGCCAAACGCTTAAAAAACTGGTAATACAAACCAGCAATTTTTGTGTTTTCTTTGGGTAATCCAATAGTAATGGCCGATAAATGATCTTGAACTGAAGTGCAATCTTCCTTTTCGTAGTAAACTTCAATTTTATCTTTTAAGGCGGTAGTAATCAACACATTACTTTCGTGTACACCGCGCGTAAAAGTGTAAAAAATATGTGGATCGTCTTTAATTATTTCCAACGTTTTTAAATGTGCTTGAATTAAACTTGGAGAATTTTTAAAGGTATAGTCCGATAGGTCTGAGCGTACCGTGATGTCACCTAAATTTCGTAAAACATTGTCTAACCTTACACGGTTTGCCATTTCTTTTGGTGGACTATATCGTCGTAAAGCCATCATTACAGCGCCTGCTTTTACAGGTTTACGTAGCATTTTTGAAATTGGCTCCATCAATTCTTCCGATAAAGCACTGTAATTTAATATATTACGTGTTAAAGCGTCTTCTAAAAATGGTTGAGAAACCAAAATTTCTTCAACACAAGTGGCAATTGTCCTCATTTGTTAAATAGTTAACAGTTTGTGCAATATTAGTGCATAATTTTTAAATAATCACAATTTGTTGAAAATCATTTTAAATTTGTATTCCTAAAAAATATAAAAATGAAAGTTTTAAAGTTTGGCGGAACCTCTGTTGGTTCTATTAAAAATATAAAAAGTGTTAAAGAAATTATCAATGATGGTGATAAAAAAATTGTGGTGCTTTCTGCTATGTCAGGTACAACAAATGCTTTGGTTGAAATTTCTGATCAAATTAAAAAAGGAACTATTGATGATGCGTTAAATAGTATTGACGTTTTAAGTGAAAAATATATTACTGTAATTGATGATTTGTTTGAGAATTCATCATTAAAACAGGAAGTAAGCAATTATATTGATTCAATTTTTGAGTCTTTAAGAAAATTAACTTCAGAAAAACATTCCATTTTACTGTACAATAGAATTGTTGCGCAAGGTGAATTGATGTCAACTTTTATGTTTACAAAATATTTAAATCAGGAAGGTGTCAATGCTCGTTTATTACCTGCTTTAGATTTTATGAGAATTGATAAAGCCAATGAGCCCGATGATTTTTACATCAAACAAAATTTACAACGTATTATTGATGAGGCACTTCCTGCCGAAATTTATATAACTCAAGGTTTTATTTGTTTGGATGCCTACGGAAATGTTGCAAATTTACAACGCGGAGGAAGCGATTATACTGCAACAATTATTGGAGCAGTTGTAGAAGCTGATGAAGTTCAAATTTGGACAGATATTGATGGAATGCACAACAACGACCCTCGTTTTGTGGAAAATACCCACGCAATTTCGAACTTATCTTTTGATGAAGCAGCTGAGCTGGCTTATTTTGGTGCGAAAATATTACACCCACAAACTGTTATGCCTGCGCGTGAGGCTAACATTCCGGTGCGTTTAAAAAACACAGAAGATCCGGCATCTTACGGAACTTTAATTTCACAAGAAACTGAAGGCGATGGTATAAAAGCAATTGCAGCAAAAGACAATATCACGGCTATTAAAATTAAATCGGCCAGAATGTTATTGGCGCACGGATTTTTGAAGAAAGTATTTGAAATTTTCGAAAAATATGAAACTTCAATAGATATGATTACAACGTCGGAAATTGCTGTTTCTTTAACAATTGATAATGATAAAAATTTAAATGAAATTGTTGAAGAGTTGGAAAAATTCTCTTTGGTTGAGGTTGATAATCAGCAAAGTATAATTTGTTTGGTAGGGCATTCAGTTGTTAAACATCATGAAACACATCGCCTTTTTCAGGTATTACAAGATATTTCAGTTCGAATGATATCTTATGGAGGAAGTAATAATAATATTTCTTTATTGGTAAGTACTAAAGATAAAATTACAACATTACAGCATTTAAACAAATATGTTTTTGATTTTGTAAAATCTTAACTTTTATAAACAATTAGTAAACAAAAACCCCAGAAATTTTTCTGGGGTTTTTAGATTAAATAAATTTTTTACCCGTTCATTAAAGTTTCAATTTCGTCAACTTCAATAGGAATATTCTTCATTAAATTTAAAGGCGCTCCGTTTTCTTGAATTACAACATCATCCTCTATTCTTAATCCCATATTTTCTTCAGGAATATAAATACCAGGCTCAACAGTAAAAACCATTCCAGCTTTCATAGGTGTTTTTAAGGCGCCATAATCATGAGTGTCTAACCCTAAATGGTGTGAAGTACCGTGCATAAAGTATTTTTTATATGCTGGCCAGTCTGGATCTTCATTTTGAACATCTGTTTTGTCAATTAGTCCTAAACCTAATAATTCGGAAGTCATAATTTTTCCAACTTCTTTTTGATATTCTGCCCAAAGGGTTCCTGGAGTCAGCATTTTTGTTGCCTCATTTTTCACTCTTAAAACAGCATTGTAAACAGCTTTTTGTCTATCAGTAAAACGACCATTTACTGGGATTGTACGTGTCATATCGCTTGAATAGTTTGCATATTCGGCACCAACATCTAAAAGCAACATATCGCCATCTTTACATTCTTTATTGTTTTCAATATAATGCAACACACAAGCGCTGTAACCTGAACCAATTATAGGTGTATAAGCAAATCCTTTAGAACGATTTCTTAAAAACTCATGCATAAATTCAGCTTCAATTTCATATTCCATAATGCCTGGTTTTACAAATGGTAAAATTCTTCGAAAACCTTTGTTTGTAATATCACAGGCAATTTGCATCAATTCAATTTCTTCAGGTTCTTTTACGCCACGAATATTTTGTAAAATCTGATTGCTTTTTTCCCATTTATGTGCAGGAAAATCAGCTTTACATTGTTTAATAAAACGATCTTCACGGGTTTCAATTTCAACTGATTGACGGTAATGTTCGTTGGTATTAAAATAAACAGTTTCAGCTTCAGTCATGACATCAAAAAATATTTTTTTAAATTCTGATAGCCAATAAATAGTTTTAATTCCTGAAACTTTGGTAGCTTCTTCTTTTGAATATTTGGCACCATACCAAACAGCAATTAAATCACTGGTTTCAGTTAAAAATAAAATTTCACGATGATTTGGGTTAATGGCATCAGGAAAAAGAACTAAAATACTTTCTTCTTGATCTGCGCCGCATAAATAAAGTAAATCGCTGCTTTGTTCAAAAGGAAGTGTGCTGTCTGCTCCAGTTGTAAATGTATCATTCGAATTAAAAACAGCAATAGATTTTGGTTTCATTTGAGCCGTAAATTTCGCTCTGTTTTTAATATAAAGTTGATTGTTAATAGAATGGTATTTCATCTAAAAGAGTTTTAAGTAATAAAATTTTAAAGAAACAAAGAGCTTAAAATAACAGACTTTAAGTTATAGATTTCATTCTTACTGATTTTATTATATTATTTAGTAACAAAGTTATAAATTTGTTGGAAACCTTACATTTTAAATCCAATATTATTTATGCGAAAGTTAATAGTATCTCTGCTTTTAATTAGTTTTTCTACAATACTTTTTTCTCAAAACAAGCCAGCCTACAAATTGTACAATGCAAATGGAAAGTCAGTTTCTTATGAGAAAATGATAAAAAAAATGAGTGAATCAGACATTGTTTTGTTTGGGGAATTACACAACAATCCTATTGTTCACTGGTTACAATTTGAAGCAACAGCTGATTTAAGTTTAAAAAGAAAGTTAACACTTGGCGCTGAAATGTTTGAAGCCGACAATCAACAACAGTTAAATCAGTATTTGGCGAGTGAAATTGACCAAAAAGCCTTTGATACGCTAGCTCGTTTATGGAAAAATTATCCAACTGATTACAAACCTTTGGTAGATTTTGCAAAAGAAAACAAGCTGAAATTTATAGCAACCAATGTTCCTAGAAGCTATGCGAGTGCGGTTTATAAAGGAGGTTTTGAAGCATTAGATACAATTTCTGTTTTAGAAAAAAACTGGATAGCACCTTTACCAATAAAGTATGATGCTAACCTGCCAGGATATATAAAAATTAAAGAAATGATGGGAGGTCATGGTGGGGATAATTTGCCAAAAGCACAAGCGGTAAAAGATGCTACTATGGGGTATTTTATTTTGAAAAACAAAGAAGAAAACAGACTATTTATTCATTATAATGGCTCCTATCATTCAGACAATTATGAAGGAATTTACTGGTATTTGAAACAATCTAAACCTAATTTGAAAGTAACAACCGTAAGTGTTATAGAACAAGATGAAATTGAAAGTTTTAATAAAGACGATAAAAGCAAAGCTGATTTTATTATCATCGTTCCAACCACTATGACAAAAACGTATTAACAATATAAAATATTCTAATGAAAAATTTCACCTTCCTTTTTTTATTTCTTTCTATTGGAATAACAGCACAAACAACTTTAGTTAAAAATGTAAATTTTACAAATATAGGCCCTTCAATTATGAGCGGTCGTGTGGTGGATATTGATGTAAATCCTGAAAACCCAATTGAATTTTATGTCGCCTATGCTTCCGGAGGTTTGTGGTACACCAATAACAATGGTACAAGTTTTATTTCAGTTACTGAAAATGCTCCAACACAAAATATGGGAGATATTGCCGTTGATTGGAACAATAGTACTATTTGGATTGGAACTGGGGAAAGTAATTCATCTCGTTCTTCTTATGCTGGCATTGGAATTTTGAAAAGTACAGACAATGGCAAAACTTGGGAAAATGTTGGCTTGAAAGATTCACAACACATTGGCCGAATTATAATTAACAAAAACAATCCCGATGAAGTAATTGTTGGTTCAGTTGGGCATTTATACACCCCAAATCTCGAACGCGGTATATTTAAAACTACTGATGGTGGTATAACCTGGAAAAAAACCTTATTTATAGATGAAAATACAGGAGTAATTGATATTAACGCCTCTCCAACCAATCCAAATATTTTATATGCAGCCTCTTGGGAACGCGATAGAAAAGCCTGGAATTTTAATGGTGATGGTGAAGGAAGTGCTATTTATAAAAGCTCTGATGCTGGTTCAACATGGGTACGATTAACAAATGAAGGTGCTGGTTTCCCAACAGGAAGCGGGGTTGGACGTATTGGTTTGGCCGCTTTTAATAATGAGGTGATTTACGCTTTGTTAGACAATCAATTTATGCGTCCTGAAAAAGAAAAAAAGAAATTTGAAGGACTTGAAAAAGATGATTTCAAAAAAATGACCAAAGATGATTTTTTGAAATTAGACGATAAAAAACTAGATGCTTATTTAAAAGACCATGATTTCGATAAAAAATATACTGCAAAAACAGTTAAAACTGCAATTCAAAAAAACGAAATTCAACCAAGCGATTTGGCTACTTATTTAGAAGATGCCAATTTTGTTTTGTTAAATTCAGAAGTCATTGGTGCCGAAGTATACAAGTCTGTTGATGGTGGAAAAACATGGAAAAAAACACATGAAAATTATTTAGATGATGTGTATAGTTCTTATGGTTATTATTTCGGAATTATTGCAGTAAATAATAATAAAGAAAACAAGATTTATTTAGGTGGTGTGCCTTTAATAAAATCAGACGATGGTGGGAAAACATTTTCTTCTATTGGTAAAGAAAATGTTCATGCTGATCATCAGGCACTTTGGGTAAATGCCAATTTAGAAGGGCATATTATTGATGGAAACGACGGTGGTGTAAATATTACATACGACGATGGCGAAAATTGGATCAAAAACAATCAGCCTGCAGTTGGTCAGTTTTATTATATAAATGTAGACAATCAAAAACCTTATTATGTATATGGTGGTTTACAAGACAATGGTGTTTGGTATGGACCAAGCAATTATAAGGCCTCAAAAAGTTGGGAAGCCAATGGAGAATATCCTTATAAAAGTATTGGAGGGGGTGATGGTATGCAGGTGCAAATTGATAGCCGAGATAACAATGTGGTTTATGCTGGTTCGCAGTTTGGATATTATTATCGCATTAATTTAAAAACCAATGATTATTTAGACATTCATCCTACCCATGAATTAGGTGATTCTCCTTACCGTTACAATTGGCAAACACCTATTTTGTTATCGCCTCACAATCAGGATATTTTGTATATGGGCGCTAATAAATTGTTGCGTTCTATGGATCAAGGTGCAAATTTTTCAGTTATTTCTGAAGATTTAACTACTGGCGGAAAAAAGGGAAATGTACCTTTTGGAACGCTAACTGCAATTTCTGAAAGTCCGTTTCAGTTTGGGTTAATTTATGTTGGTAGCGATGACGGTTATATCAATGTTACCGAAAATGGGGGCGCAAGTTGGACCCGTATTTCAAATAGTTTACCACAAGAACTTTGGGTTTCAAGAGTTATTGCCTCACAGCACCAAAAAAACAGGGTTTATGTAACATTGAACGGTTATAGAAACGACGATTTTAAACCATATGTGTATATAAGTGAAGACAAGGGGGTTACTTGGAAAAGTATCCATTCCGGTCTAACAAACTATCCAGTTAATGTTATTAAGGAAGATCCGGTTGATGAAAATATGTTGTATTTAGGCAATGATAATGAAGTATTTGTTTCTTTTGATAAAGGATTGACTTGGCAGGTTTTTTCAAATGGAATTCCTAAAGTTGCAGTTCACGATTTGGTGATTCAACCTACTGAAAAAGAGCTGGTTGTTGGTACACATGGACGCTCAATTTACAAAGCAAATATTGCAGCTATACAACAATATAACACCATTAAAAATGATAATATTGCAGTATTAGAAATTCCAGAAACTAAATTTTCAAGTCGTTGGGGAAGTTCATGGGGGCAATGGTACAAAGTAAACGAACCAACCATTACTATTCCGTTTTTTGTAGCTTCAGATGGAAAATATGAACTTACAATTACCTCTGAAGATCATATTGTGTTGAATACTTTTACTGTTGAGGCTGAATCCGGATTTAACTATTTTGAATACAACATACAATATACTGAAAAAGGGAAATCCACGTATTTAAAGGCTCATAAAGAAGTTGAAATTAAGGAGGCTAAAAACGGTGTTTTTTATTTAATTAAAGGAAGTTATAATGTTCAAATTTCCAACGAACAAAATAAAGCAACACAAAAATTAATAATTAATTAGTTTTGAAATAAAAATTTATTTAAATCCTAACAGATTTTAAATCTGTTAGGATATTTTTTTATTAATATTTAATTTCTTCAACTACTTTAAAAGGAGATAGTTTTAAATTTTCTACAACTTGTTGGTAATTAACCCAGTCGTTATTGTAAAAATTATTGATTTTGTTAATTACAGCACTAACTTTTTCATCGGCATTTTTTATCAATGTAAATTCAGTTGATCCTGGTTTTTGCAACAAATTATTTACATAACTTCTTGCGGTATATAAATACGAAATATTGCTAGGAAATTCTGTTGCAGTAATACCTTGTCGTTTATCCTCTTTTCCTAACATATCATCTAATAAACCTTCTATCTTTTTCAATGTTTCGTCTTGGTAAGTTAGGTCATTTTTATATTGAGTATCGTTATTTTGTGCCTTGATACGTTTTTTGTAATCTTCAACAATTTCTTTAGATTCAAGTAAATGTTGTGTTGCTTCTCCTGCAATACCAATTTTTGATTCAATTTGTTTAAGTAAGTCGTAATTGGCTTGCAATACTTCCATTGGCATTTCAATTCTTGGATCATAAGCTACTGTAATTTTTTCAGTGGAAGTTTGGTTTCCAAAATGAATTTTTACGGTATAAGTTCCAGGTAAAACATTAACACCACTAGGCTCAGGACCATTCTCCTTTTCTTTGCTTCGAGACGGGCCTCGTAACCCTTTTTCATCTAATTGCCAATACATCCTTTGTACTCCATTTTCTTCAGGAGTTTTGGTTTTTATGCTTCTAATACGTTCATTTTTATCATTAAAAACTTCAAAATAAATAGAATCGAATTTTATTGCAGGTTTTTCCACTTTTGAAGCTGTTTTTTCATTTACTTTTTCAATATCTTTTTCTTCAGAAGTTTCTTTTTTTATAGGTTCAGGATTATTGATACTGTAAGTTATCATGGCGCCATTTTCTCTGTTTTGACCATTAAAAATGGCATTTGCTCCAAAACGCGTTCCTGATGGTTGCTGATTTTGAGTTATAAAAGCTGAAGGAGGTGTAAATAAATACAAAGTTTCATTTAAAATCTGATGGCCATTTTTTGCCATGGCTCTAAAAGGTCTAATATCATCCAAAACATAAGCTGCCCTTCCAAAAGTCCCAATAATTAAATCGTGTTCACGAGGATGAATGGCTAAATCCATGGTAGATACAGTTGGGTAGTCATTAGTCCATTTCGTCCAGTTTTTACCTTCATCAATACTCACATATAAACCGTATTCTGTTCCTAAAAATAATAATTTTGGTTCTTCTACATCTTGAACAACAGAAAGTGTATAACCAAATGTTTCCGGTTTATCGGCTACTAGATTTTCCCAGGTTTTCCCATAATCACGTGTTCTAAATAAATAAGGTTTAAAATCGAACTGACGATAATTATTAACCACTACATACGCTTCACCTTTATTAAATTTTGAAGCTCTTATTTGTGCAACCCAAGCTTCTTTTGGCATATTTTTAATATTTTTTGAAACATTTGTCCAGCTTTCACCACCATTTTGGGTGATTTGAATATTGCCATCATCGGTACCTACCCAAATTAAATTTTTATCTATAGCACTAGGTTCAATAGCTAATATGGTACAGTGATTTTCTGCTCCGGTTGCATCCATAGTAATGCCGCCACTTTCGTGTTGTTTTTGTTTTTCAGGATTGTTGGTTGTTAAATCGGGTGAAATAATTTCCCACGTGTATCCCTGATTGGTTGATTTGTGAACAAACTGACTTCCGAAATAAATAGTTTCTTCATCAATTGGATTTAAGGCAATAGCCGAGTTCCAGTTGAAACGTAATTTAACATCAGGATTTGGATGTGTTGGACGAATCATTCTTGCATTTCCAGAAACTTTGTCATATCGCCCAACATTGCCTTGCTGTGACATTCCATAGCCATATCGAGAATTTTTAGGATCTGGAACTACATCAAAACCATCGCCAAACATCAATTCTTGCCAGTAGGCATTTCTAATTCCCTGAGACTTCAATACATAAGCTGGCCCAGCCCAAGAGCCATTGTCTTGCATTCCGCCATAGACATTGTAAGGAAACTCATTGTCTACATTAATATGATAAAACTGCGCTACAGGTAAATTTTCAACAAATCTCCAGGTTTTACCACGGTCGTGGGTAATGTTTAAACCACCATCATTTCCATCGATCATAAAATTGGGATTGGTAGGATGAATGTACCAAGCATGGTGGTCTGGGTGAACTCCTACATTTGTCCCATAAGCAGGCATTAATTGTTTGAATGATTTGCCACCATCTTCACTTACATTTACATAGGTAAATATCGAATAAATTCTATTTTCATTTGAAGGATCAACAGCAATGTCAGAATAATAAAAAGGTCTGTTACCAATGCCTCCTTCACCTCTTCCGCTTGATGTATCATTTACCATTTTCCATTTAAAACCCCCATCTTCTGATTTGTATAAGGCATTTGTTTCTGCTTCAACCAAAGCATATATAAATTTTGTGTTACTGGCTGCAATGGCCAAACCAATTCTTCCTAAATTGCCTTTAGGTAAACCATCTTCGGAAGTTAATTTTTTCCAGTTTTCACCACCGTTATAAGTAATATACAATCCTGATCCTTCACCACCTGAATAAAAAGTCCATGGCTTGCGACTGTGTTCCCACATTGCTGCTAGCATTTTATTTGGATTGTTTGGGTCAACTACCAAATCAGCACAACCTGTGCTCTCATTTACAAATAAGGATTTTACCCAGGTTTTTCCACCATCGGTTGTTTTAAAAACACCACGCTCTGGGTGTTCACCCCAAGGCGATCCAATGGCACCAACATAAACGGTGTTTGGATTACTTTTATCAATAATTATTTTATGGATATTACGCGTTTTTTCTAATCCAACCAAGTTCCAAGTTTTACCAGCATCTAAACTTTTATACAAACCATATCCACCAGTTAAGCTATTGCGAGGATTTCCTTCGCCGGTGCCTGCCCAAATAACGTCGGGATTGTTTTGTTGAATGGCTATTGCTCCAATAGAAGCTACTGCTTGATCATCAAAAATAGGATTCCAATCTACACCACCACTTTCCGATTTCCACAAACCACCTGAAGCAGTTCCTACATAAATAATTGCAGGGTTATTTGCAACAACATCAATTGCAGTAACCCTACCGCTCATTCCAGCTGGGCCAATAGCTCTTGGTTTAATGTTTTTCAGCTTTTCTAAATCAATTTGTTGCGCATTAATTATAAATGGCAAAAGCAATACCAGCAAAATGAATTTTTTCATGATTTGGATTTTTTATGAAATTCATGCTAATTTATTCAATTTACTAAAGCAATCATTTTATAATCATTCTAAATAGTGTGTAAAGGTCATTTTATCTTTTAAAACAAAAAATGAAAATGTTATCTTTGTGCTTTTAAAAAAATTATATAAAAAATGAGCGGATTTTTATCTTCATCAATTGCAAGGAAAGTAGCCATGGCATTGTCTGCATTATTCCTTATCATTTTCTTAGTTATTCATTTGGGCGTAAACTTAGTTTCAGTATGTAGTCCAGATGCTTTTAATGAAGCTTCTCACTTTATGGGAACAAATCCATTAATTCAGTTTGCAATGCAGCCTGTTTTAATTTTTGGAGTTGTTTTTCATTTTGTTATGGGTTTTGTTTTAGAACTTAGGAATAAAAGAGCAAGAAATGTAAAGTATGCAAATTACAATGGTTCTGCCAATGCTTCTTGGATGTCAAGAAATATGGTTGTTAGTGGCGCTGTAATTTTAGCATTTATTGTTTTACACTTTATAGATTTTTGGATCCCAGAAATTAACACCAAATATATACAGGGAGATATGAGTGGTGTTTTAGCAGGGGAAGATGGCTATCGCTATTTTACTGAATTGCAACACAAGTTTGCAAGTCCAGTTAGAGTTGGAGCATATGTAATTGCATTTATTTTATTAGGTCTGCATTTGGCACATGGTTTTCAATCTGCATTTCAATCTATGGGTTTTAATAACAAATACACAAAATGCATAAAAAACTTAGGAACTATTTATTCAATAGTTATTCCTTTAGGTTTTATATTTATCGCTTTGTATCATCATTTTAACCATTAATCTTAAAAAAATATGACGACTTTAAATTCAAGAATACCAGAAGGTCCAATAAAAGATAAATGGACATTGTATAAAGATCACATTGACTTGGTAAATCCTGCCAACAAACGTAATATTGATATTATTGTTGTAGGAACAGGTTTGGCAGGTGGTTCTGCCGCTGCAACATTGGCTGAGTTAGGGTATAACGTAAAAGCTTTTGCATACCAAGATTCTCCTCGTAGAGCGCATTCAATTGCGGCACAAGGAGGTATCAATGCTGCAAAAAATTATATGGGTGATGGTGATTCAAACTACCGTTTATTTTATGATACCGTAAAAGGTGGAGATTACCGCTCACGTGAAGCAAATGTATATCGTTTGGCTGAGGTTTCAGGTGCATATTATCGACCAATGTGTGGCGCAAGGCGTACCTTTTGCAAGAGATTATGGTGGATTATTAGACAACCGTTCATTTGGTGGTGTATTGGTTTCAAGAACTTTTTATGCAAAAGGACAAACAGGACAACAATTATTGTTAGGAGCTTATTCAGCAATGAACCGTCAAATAGCTCGTGGAAAAATTGAAATGTTCAATCGTCACGAAATGTTAGACGTTGTTAAAGTTGATGGAAAAGCAAGAGGTATTATTGCTCGTAATCTGGTTACCGGTGAAATTGAACGTCATTCTGCTCATGCAGTTGTTATCGCAACAGGCGGATATGGAAATGTTTATTTTCTTTCAACAAATGCTATGGGTTCTAACGTAACTGCAGCTTGGAAAATTCATAAAAAAGGAGCATTTTTTGCAAATCCTTGTTTTACACAAATTCATCCAACATGTATTCCACGTTCAGGAGATTATCAATCTAAATTAACCTTAATGTCTGAATCATTGCGAAATGATGGTAGAATTTGGGTTCCAAAAAAAATAGAAGATGCAAAAGCAATTCAGCAAGGAAAATTAAAACCAACTGAAATTGCTGAAGAAGATAGAGATTATTACTTAGAAAGAAGATATCCTGCATTTGGTAACTTAGTACCTCGTGATGTTGCTTCAAGAGCAGCAAAAGAACGTTGTGATGCTGGTTATGGTGTAAATGCAACAGGAGAAGCTGTTTATTTGGATTTTGCAGCTGCTATTCAAAGATATGGAAAGGAACAAGCAAAAATTCATGGTATTTCGAATCCTACAGCTGAAAAAATATACTGAATTAGGTGAAGCAATTGTTGAAGAGAAATATGGTAACTTATTTCAGATGTATGAGAAAATCAGTTGATGAAAATCCATATAAAACACCAATGATGATTTATCCTGCAACACACTATACAATGGGTGGTGTTTGGGTTGATTATAACTTAATGACTACGGTTCCTGGTTTATACTGTATTGGAGAAGCAAATTTCTCTGATCATGGTGCTAACCGATTGGGAGCTTCTGCATTAATGCAAGGTTTAGCAGATGGTTATTTTGTATTGCCTTATACTATTGGAGATTATTTGGCTGATGATATTCGAACTGGAAAAATTCCAACTGATTCACCAGAGTTTGATGAAGTTGAGAAATCATGTAAAAGATCAGATTAGAATTCTTTATCAATAATAAAGGAACACATTCTGTTGATTATTTCCATAAAAAACTGGGTAAAGTAATGTGGGATAAAGTAGGAATGGCTCGTAATGAAAAAGGATTAAAAGAAGCGATTAAAGAAATTCAAGAAATTCGGGAAGATTTCTGGAAAAATGTAAAAGTTCCTGGAGATTTAAATGAATTAAACCCTGAATTAGAAAAAGCAGGTAGAGTAGCCGATTTCTTAGAATTGGGAGAATTATTTGCAAAAGATGCTTTGGAACGTGAAGAATCATGTGGAGGTCATTTCCGTGAAGAATATGAAACTGAAGATGGTGAAGCCAAACGTGATGATAAAAACTTTGCATATGTTGCAGCCTGGGAATATACAGGTAAGCCAAGTGATGCAATTTTACATAAAGAAGAATTAGAATTTAAAGATATCGAATTAAAAACTCGTTCATACAAATAAGAAGACATTATGAATTTAACGTTAAAAATTTGGAGACAAAAAGGACCTCAAGATAAAGGTCAAATGGTCGAATATAAAGTAACTGATATTTCAGAGCATATGTCATTTTTAGAAATGATGGATGTGTTAAATGAAAGTTTGGTTGCTAAAGACGAAGATGCCAATTGCATTTGATCACGATTGTAGAGAAGGTATTTGTGGTATGTGTTCTTTACATATTAATGGCGAGCCACACGGACCAGACAGAGGTATTACAACCTGTCAGTTGCACATGCGTAATGTTTAAAGATGGAGATACTATTTATATTGAACCATGGAGAGCAAAGGCATTTCCTGTAATTAAAGATTTAATTGTTGATCGAACTGCTTTTGAAAGAATTCAACAAGCCGGAGGTTATATTTCTGTAAATACTTCAGGAAATACGCAAGATGCCAATTCAATTCTTATTTCAAAACATGATGCAGATTTATCAATGGATGCTGCAGCTTGTATTGGATGTGGAGCTTGTGTAGCGACTTGTAAAAACTCATCGTGCTATGTTATTTGTTGGTGCTAAAGTTTCTCAATATGCTTTATTGCCACAAGGTAAAATTGAAGCAAAAGACCGTGTATTAAACATGGTTGCTCAAATGGATGAAGAAGGATTTGGAAACTGTACAAATACTGGAGCTTGTGAAGTTGAATGTCCTAAAGGAATTTCTTTAGAAAATATTGCTCGTATGAATCGAGAATATTTAAAAGCAAGTATTATTTAGTTAAATAGTAAATAAATTCAATACTCAAAAAGCCTGTTTTATTTATAAAACAGGTTTTTTTATAAGATGTTTTAATTCCCTAAAATTTGATCCATTATCCAACTGGTATGACTTGCAGATTCCCCTGTTGAAGGATGTGCTATATTTTCAAAAAAGAAATCTCTCATGTTTTTAATGTGATGGTATTGAACATTTTTTGGGTGTTCAATAAGCATTGTATTTTGTTTTAATTCGCTATTTAAAACCACCGGAGCCTCATCAAAAATTGAAAATTCAATTTTACCTTTACTTCCATAAATTTCAACACGATCTTCTATTGAATTACAACCAAAATTCCAGCTTCCAGACCCCGTTATTCCGTTCTCGTGAACCCAACATGCGGTAATGGCATCTTTAGACGAATACAAACCTTGCTGATTTAAACTGATGCCTTTAGCCTCTTTTATATTACCTAATAAATGAACAAATAAATCTATTCCGTGGCTGGCTAAATCATCGAAATAGCCTCCAGGTGCAATTAAACCATCAGTTCTCCAATTGTATTCATTAGAAACATCAATTTCACTTTCAGGTTTACTCAAATGCCAATTTATATGACGAACTTCTCCTATTTCTTTATTTTCTAACCAAATTTTAATTTGTTGAAATCTAGGTAGGGATCTTCTGTAATAAGCTACAAATAGTGGAATATTAACTTTTTTGAAAGCTTCATAAATTTCCAAACTATCTTGGAAATTTGGTGCTAAAGGTTTTTCAATACAACAAATTTTTCCGGCCTTAGCTACTTTAAGACCATAATTTTTATGACTGTCAGGAGGTGTTGCAATATAAACAGCATCAACTTCAGTATCGTTAATCAAGTCGTTTGCGTTGGTGTAATACCTTTTTACCTGATGTCTTTTTGCATAATCTTTTGCTTTCATTTCATCACGTCTCATAACTGCAATTAATTCAAAACCTTCAATAGTATAATATGGCGGACCGCTTTTTATTTCCGTTACATCGCCACAACCAATTATTCCCCAACGAATATTTCTATGCTTGTTCATTATTTTTTTAATTATAAATATATCTAAATGTTAAATTGATTCTGGGATTTTGTGTTTTTTTTGTTTTTGGTAAACAGTGCATCCACTTTTCTTGAGTTTCTCCTCTCATAAGAAATAAACTTCCAGGTTCTAAAACCACGGCAATTTTTTGTTTTGTTTGATTGTGTTTTAATAAAAATTTCCGTGTTGCTCCCAAACTTAATGAAGCAATTGCAGGATGTTCTCCCAATTCTTTTTCATTATCACTGTGCCAACCCATTCCTTCATTTCCATTGTGATATAAATTTAAAAGACAAGAATTAAACTTTTCACCTGTTTTTAATTCAACCATTTCTTTTAAGCATTTTAATTCGGCAGTCCATTTTAATGCTTTTTTTATTGAATTTGAATAGGAGTATTGATAATCCTGATCTCCAAACCAAGCAACTTTCCTATCAGTTTTTATGTGTTTTCCAAAAACAATTAATTGGTCATGTTCCCAAAAGTTAGCGCTTAAAAATGTATTAAAATAATGTTTACAATGTGCTGAATCTAAAACCAAACCATAATGTATTGCTTCACCTTCAAATGGCAGCATATTTTGGTTTGAATTTGTGTTAAACAAGTCCATTTTTATAATCTTTGGCTATGTAATTGTTTTGCCAACATACATTAAAGTATTTCCTTTTTCAATTTTAATGGCATCAGTTAATGCAGAAATAATATGTATTACCCCGCTTTTATCTTTTAAAAATACAGGAATTGCGTGACTTTCAAAGTTGATGGATTTTAACAAATTATTGTAGTGCATTTTAGATTCAATAATTACTTCGTTGATAATTGGGTAGTCCCTAACAACTTCACTTAAGTTAATATAATCATCTTTATGTGTAAATAAATTTTCACTTGGTTTATGATCGCCAGTTAGCATTTCATCAGTAGAAATAAGCCTGAATGATCCATGCTCACCAAAAGCTGGACCAAATTTTTCTAAAGCATATTTGTTTATGGTTGCGCTCGCAGATAAGGATAATAAAAAGCCAACATCATTCAGTTCAATATTTTCAAGTAAGTCATCTGAATATATATTTCCCTCAATAGCTTCTAGGCCTAAAGCTTTTGCTTTCTCTATACTTTTTGAATTGCTATCAATTAATACGACCCTTCTATTGTTGTTTTTTAAATATGTAGCAATTAAACGTGAAAAACTGGATGCCCCAACAATAAGAATTCCTTCAGAAGTTGTAAGGAAAACTCCTACTAATTTGGCAAAAAATCTGGCTGTAGTAGCATTTAAAAGAACTGTGCCAAGTACAATCATAAATACCAATGGTGTAATATATTCTGCATCTGCTACACCTCTCATGACTAATTTTAAACCAAATAAAGAAGCAATTCCGGCAGCTACAATACCACGTGGACCAACCCAGCTAATGAATAGTTTTTCATTAAATTTTAAATTAGAATTTGCAGTGCTTATAAACACACCAAGAGGTCTTATTATAAATACAATAATTGCAAATAAAAGGATAGTTTCCCATCTGTAAAGCAACATCATATCGCTAAGATTGACATTGGCAGCCAATAAAATAAATAAAATTGAGATTAATAAAATACTAATAGATTCTTTAAAGTAAAGTATTTCTTTTAACTCCTTTACATTTCTGTTTCCAAGAACCATACCCATCACTACAACAGCTAATAATCCAGATTCATGAGCGAAAATATCAGACAATGCAAATACACCCAAAACACTTGCTAGTGTTATTACATTTAACAAATAACGTGGAATAAATTTTCTTTTTATTGAATAATATAAAGCGTAAGCAGCAGCTGAACCTATTGACATGCCTGCAATAACAATTTTTACAAATTCAATAAGTGCTTCTTTTGTAAATTCATAACCTGATTCAATACTTATAAACTCAAAAACCAATACGGCAACTAAAGCACCAATTGGATCAATTAAAATACCTTCCCATTTTAATACCGTTGAAATGTCTTTTTTTAGAGGGATATTTCTTAAAATAGGGGCAATTACTGTTGGGCCGGTTACAATTATAAGTGCAGAGAATAGAAATGAAATTTCCCAAGTTAAATTAAAAATATAATGGGCTGAAATTCCTGCTCCAAAAAATGTTACTATTGAACCAAGTGTTATCAATTTTACAATTGACGGCCCAACGTGTAAAATTTCATCTTTTTTTAGAGTTAAACCTCCTTCAAAAAGGATGATTCCTATTGCAAGAGAAACAAAATTATAAAGTCTTTCACCTGGAAATAGACCTTCAGTACCATTCCAAACGGGTTCAAGCCATTTTGTACCATCATTTGAAATTAATGTTGAAATTGGACCTACAAATAAACCAACCAGTATTAGCGGTAAAATGGCAGGTAATTTTAATTTCCATGCAAACCATTGGGCAACAATTCCAAACACAATAATTCCAGCTAATTCTAACATATTAACAATTAAAATGAGTTCGAATATACTTAAATTTTACCAATTGCTATATGGAATTTTTGATAATGCCGAATTGTAATATTTTAATATGCCAGTAACTTCTTTTCCTAACCAATTGGGTTTATCAAATATGGTTCTTTCATTTGGTAGTTCAATTTCAGCAATTAAGAGTTCTTTATTTTCTCCTAAAAACTCATCCACTTCAAAAAAAAGATTGTTTTTGGTTGGAATTATATATCTGATTTTTTCAATAATTGTAGGTTCGCAAATGGTCAATAAACTTTTGGCTTCTTCAAATAAAATTTCTTTTTCCCATTCAAATCTGGTTGTTCCAGAAGCATTTCCAATACCTTTTACAGTAATAAATCCCTGTTTATCCATAATTCTTACACGAACCGTTCTTTCTGGAACGGTAGATAAAAACCCTTGTGCTATTTCATGTTTTTCAATTGCAAATTTTTTAAAATCACCAGTAACTAAAAACTTTCTTTCAATTTCTTGATTCATTGTTTCTTTAGAATTAATATGAAAACATCATTTTATTGAAACTAAAGTAGTTGAAATTTTTTGTTTATCAAGTGTATTTTTACAGAATATGAATTATTAGTTTCTGATATAATATTAATTTTTCAAAACAAAATTTAAGTAGTAAATTTAAAACATAATTAATTTATTTATGCCAACATTTAATTCCTCTTTTTCATCTAAATTACCAGAAGTTCCAACATCTATTTTTACAGTGATGAGTGCTTTGGCTCTGGAAAACCATGCCTTGAATTTATCACAAGGATTTCCCAATTTTGAAAGCGATGCCAAATTAATTGGGCTTGTTAACAATGCAATGTTGGGTGGAAAAAATCAATACGCACCAATGCCTGGTATTTTTAGTTTAAGAAAAACCATTGCTGAAAAAATGGAAATGTTATATGGTGTATCTTACAACCCGGAAACTGAAATAACCATTACAGCAGGTGCAACTCAGGCTATTTTTACGGCTATTGCTGCTTGTGTAAAAAAAGATGATGAAGTGATTATTTTTAAACCAGCTTATGATTGTTACGAGCCAACAATTCAACTTTTTGGAGGAAAAACAATTGCAGTTCAGTTAGATCCTGAGAATTTTAAAATAGATTGGCAATTGGTAAAAAGTTTGATTACTGCTAAAACCAAAATGATTATTATAAACACCCCTCACAATCCGTCGGGAAGAATTTTAATGAAGGAAGATTTAATTCAACTTGAAAATTTATTGAAAAACACCAATATTTTATTGCTGAGCGATGAGGTTTATGAACATATTATTTTTGATGGAGAGCAGCACCAAACAGCAGCACTTTTTCCTGTTTTAGCTGAAAGAAGTTTTATTGTAGCTTCTTTTGGGAAAACATTTCATAATACCGGTTGGAAAATAGGTTATTGCTTAGCGCCTTCAGCATTGATGGAGGAATTTAGAAAAGTACACCAATTTAATGTATTTAGTGTCAATCATCCAACGCAGGTTGCTTTGGCAGAATATATAAAAACACCTCAAAATTATTTACAACTGGGTGAATTTTATCAAAAGAAAAGAGATTTGTTTTTAGCATTTTTAAAAGGTTCTAGGTTTAAATTTTCTCCTTCAAAAGGGACTTATTTTCAATTGCTGAATTTTAAAAATATAACTGATGAAAACGATTATAATTTTGCCGTACGTTTAACTAAAGAACACAAAATTGCATCAATACCAATTTCAGTTTTCAATCAAAATAATTTAGATACTAAAGTACTGAGATTTTGTTTTGCGAAAACAGACGAAACCATTAAAAAAGCTGCCGAAATATTATGCAAGATTTAAAAATAGCCCTTGTACAAACTGATATTGTTTGGCAAGATGCACAAAAGAATAGCACTTGTTATTCGGAAAAAATAAAAGGAATAACAGAAAAGGTTGATATCATAGTTTTACCTGAAATGTTTTCAACTGGATTTAGTATGCAACCTCAAGGTATTGCTGAAAGCATGCAAGGTGAAACAGTTACTTGGATGAAAAAAATAGCATTAGAAAAAAATATTGCTATTTGCGGAAGTTTAATTATTTTGGAAGGAAATAATTATTACAATCGGTTTTTATTTGTGCAACCATCTGGAGAAATAACGTTTTATAACAAACGACATTTATTTACTTTGGCAGGTGAAGATAAAGTGTATTCACCAGGAAATGAAAAGGTAATAATTGAATATAAAGGCTGGAAAATTTGCCCACAAATTTGTTACGATTTACGCTTTCCAGTCTGGGCAAGAAATACTGAAGAATATGATATTTTATTGTATGTTGCCAATTGGCCTAAGTTAAGAATTGCTGCTTGGGATGCTTTGTTAAAGGCACGAGCAATAGAAAATTTGTGTTATACTATTGGTGTAAACAGGGTTGGAAAAGATGCTAACAATTTAGAATATACAGGTCACTCGGCGGTCTATGATTGTTTGGGTGAAAAATTAACAAACACTGTTTCAAATTCAGTATGTATTGAAGTAGTTTCGTTAAAAAAAGAACACATTGTTAAAACCAGAAAACAATTAAATTTTTTAAGTGATAAAGACGATTTTGAGATAAAATAGGGTGAAATTTAAACGCCATTCAGAATCTAGTCCCGAATTGGCGTTTAATTTTTAATTAAAATTTTCATTATTTATGTGACAGGGTTGATCCACTTAAAATTGTATTTGGTATTTGGAATTACAATTCGCTCTGTAATTCTTTGCATGCGATCGGGGAAATTCATTAAAAAATCTCTAGCTTTTTCGGCTTCCGAGGTTAAACCAGTAATTTTATCAATTTCCCAAGCTGTATTTAATTTTCTAATAATATCAACATAATCAAAACCTGTGTATACCCCAGCGCGTTGAGCAACTATTGAAAATTGATCAAACAAACTTCCTTTTTCTTCACCAGAATGTCTTAAATTCATTGCAGGCATTACAATTTTATGTTTCATCATATATTGAAAAGCCAACATCATCTCACTTGGATCGTGTTGAAAAATTTGCTTTATAAATTCGGTATATGCTAGATGGTGTCTCATTTCGTCTCCGGCAATAATTTTAGACATTTTTGCAAGTAATTTATGGCCGTTTTTACGAGCAATTTTAGCTACGTTGTTGTGTGAAATGTACGTTGCCAATTCCTGAAAACTGGTATATACAAAATTTTTGTAAGGGTCACGTGCAGTCCCAATATCAAAACCATCAGCAATTAAATGTTGGGTTGTAATTTCAACTTCACGCATATTAACACGTCCGGATAAATACAAATATTTATTTAACACATCTCCGTGGCGGTTTTCTTCACCTGTCCAGGCACGCAACCATTTTGCCCAGCCATTATCGCCACCACCTTTTTCGTTCATATGTTGCGAAACGCCATCAATATCTAACAACCATGACTCATAAGTTGGCAAAGCTTCTTCAGTAATTGTATCGCCCACTAAAACTGTCCAAAAATCATCATTCAAATCTTTAGAAAGTTCTTGAATTTCTTTTATTTCTTCAAGAAATGTATCACTTTGAGAATTTGGTAAAAAATCGGTGGGTTGCCAAATATTTTCGGGAGTAATTAAGAATTTTTCAACAAAAGTATCTATATTCTTTTCAAGGGTTAGCATTACCTCTAACCTGATATTGTGTGCCGACATGTGTATTTTTTTAGTAGTAGTATGCGGCTAAAATACGGAATTTTTTATAGTAGCTTCAACTTTTTCAAATAAGTCTTCAAATTTCATGGACTTGGCCTCAATGGCTTCATGAAACTCAAAGGTAACGTGTACTCCAATTTCCAAAGGGAACATTCCAAACTTATTTAATTTCCAGCAGTTGTTAATGGTTACAGGAATTACATATGCCGAAGGTGCAAATTTGGTTAACATTTTTAGCCCGTTTTCAGAAAAACGCTTTGGTTTTCCGTCTTTGCTTCGTGTGCCTTCAGGAAAAATAACTGCAGCATATTTGTTTTTTTCAATGTATTGGCCAAACTCTTTAATGGCTGTAAGTGATTGGCGTGCATCACTGCGATCAATTAAAACTGAACCGCCATGCCTTAAATTATAGGAAACACTTGGAATACCTTTGCCTAATTCAATTTTAGAAACAAATTTTGGATGGTATTTTTTTAAATAGCACGAAATAGGACAAATGTCATGCATACTTTGGTGGTTGGATACAATTATTAAAGGTACATTTTCCGGAATTGAAAACTTGTTTATAAATGTTATTCGAGTTCCTAAAATGTACAATAATTTAGATAGTGTACAATTCATTAAATCTACAGCAAATTTATGTCCTTTGTATTTTCCGAGATTATTTCCCAGCCATTGTATGGCGTGAAAAACAAGTAGAAAACTACCATAAAAAAAGTAGAAAATTGATGAAAGAATGTATGAGACTATTTTTTTCATTTTAAAATAAAATCCTAAGCAAATGAATACTTAGGAAGTTGAATTTTTAGTTTGAAAACCATTGTGACCAAGGAATTCTACTTAATATTAACAACAATGCTAAAGTATAAAAAACTGCAATTGTTTTGAACTTTGAACTGTTTGATGCTTTCTTTTTATGCTTTGAAAAACCGATAGTAATGAAGGCAATAGCGATTATTCCAACCAATGGATGCTCAACCAAAATTTTTCTTAAATCACTATTTTTCATAACCTCACCCATTCCTGAACTGCGCATAATTTCATAAAAACTTGAAGTGTAGTAAGCTATAAATCCAATAATTAATTGAATATGTGAAAAAATTAATGCAAATAATGAAATACGTAAATCTTTAGCTGTGAATTCTTTTTTTGTGATTACTCCTATTATTGCATTTATAACAGCAAAAATTAGTGTAATTAATACAATGTAAGCCCAGTAAGAATGAATCAATTTTGTCATAATAATAGTTTTTAGTTTGGCAAAAATAGTGAAATATAATTTAAGAAGTTTTAAAATATTTTCACTTTAAAAAAGTGGAGGATTTGAAAAAACTAGAAAGTATGACGAGAAATGTTTTAGTTTATAATATTTGTAAAAAATAAGGTTAAATGCCTCATAAAAGTTTACGAGATATTTAACCTTAAATTTTTTTATTTAGATTTATTTTGAAACTGATAAAACATCATTCATTATTTTCTCTAACTCGTGCTTTGGTAAAGCACCTTGCGCCATTTGTGGCTCACCTTCTTTTGGACAAAATAACATAGATGGAATGCTTCTAATGCCAAATGCAGCAGCTAATTCCTGTTCAACTTCAGTATCAATTTTGTAAATATTTACTTTTCCTTTATAATCATCGCTTAATTCTTCTAATATTGGAGCAATCATTTTACATGGCCCGCACCAGTCTGCATAAAAGTCAATAATACAAGGTAAGTCACCTTCAAATTTCCACTCTTTATTTTTTTCGAAATTAAAAACCTTTTCTAAAAACGTTTCTTTTGTTAATAATTCTGTCATTACTTAAATTTTAAAATGTTTTAACAATATGGCAACTTTTATACCATTGTTATTTAACGACAAATTGACGCAAAAACTAACTTTCAAAAGGTAACTTTTGTTACATATGCACTCGCTAAATTATTATTTAACTACTTAAATATCAGGTAAATTATTATCTAAAATAGAATTATTTATTTAGATACTTTTAATGCTCAATTGTCAAGGCGCAGATGAAGTGAATACTTTTTTTAGTTATATTTGTTTGATAAAATTTATACTTAATGAAAAAATTAATAACAATTACAATTATTGGAGTTTTTATCATTTCATGTAATAATTCTGAATCTCAAAAACACATTGAAAAATTGACCTATCCTACAACAAAAAAAGTAGACACAGTTACCGATTATTTTGGTACAAAATTAAACGATCCTTATCGCTGGTTAGAAGACGATATGTCTTCTGAAACTGAAGTTTGGGTTGGAGAGCAAAACAAAGTAACATTTGATTATTTAGCTAAAATCCCATATCGTGAAGAATTAAAACAGCGTTTAGAAAAATTATGGAATTATGAAAAAATTGGTTCGCCTTTTAAGGAGGGAGAATACACTTATTTTTATAAAAATAATGGATTGCAAAATCAGTATGTTTTATATAGATTCAAAGATGAAGGGGAACCAGAAATATTTTTAGATCCTAATACCTTCTCAGAAGACGGAACCACTTCTTTGGATGGTTTGTCGTTTTCAAAAGATGGAAATACTGTAGCTTATTCAATTTCTGAAGGAGGATCTGACTGGCGAAAAATAATTATTATGGATGCTTTAACAAAAGAAATTAAGGAAGACACCATAATTGACGTAAAATTTAGTGGAATGGCTTGGGATAAAAATGAAGGCATTTATTATTCTAGCTATGAAAAACCAAAAGGAAGTGAATTATCTGCAAAAACAGATCATCACCGTTTGTTTTATCATAAATTAGGATCATCACAAAAAGACGATCAAATTATTTTTGGTGAAAATGTAAAAAGACGTTATGTAAATGGCAGTGTTACCGAAGATGGAAAATATTTGGTTATTTCTGCTTCAATCTCTACTTCTGGAAATGAATTGTACATTAAAGATCTATCAAATCCAAATAGCCAAATTATTACAGTTGTCGATAATTTTGATATCGACACCTCTGTTTTGGACAATATGGGTGAAACATTGTTGCTGGTTACAAATTTAAATGCACCTAACAAACGAATTGTAAAAGTAAATGCTTCTAATCCTACTTCTGAAAATTGGGTAGATGTTATTCCTGAAACCGAAAATGTATTGTCACCTTCAAAAGCAAGTGGTTATATTTTTGCAAATTATATGGTTGATGCTGTTTCTAAAGTGAAGCAATTTGATTATTCAGGAAAATTAATTAGAGACATTCAGTTGCCTGGTATTGGAACTGTTAGTGGTTTTGGAGATAAAAAAGAAGCAAAAATACTTTATTATTCATTTTCAAATTACATAAACCCTGGTTCAATTTATTCCTTTATTCCTTCAACAGGTATTTCAGAATTGTATAAAAAACCAGCAATCGATTTTAATTCGGATGCTTATGAATCTGAACAAGTTTTTTATACTTCAAAAGATGGAACAAAAATACCTATGATTATTTCATATAAAAAAGGAATTGAATTGAATGGTAAAAATCCAACTATTTTATATGGTTATGGTGGCTTCAATATTAGTTTGACTCCTGGTTTTAGTATCTCAAACGCTGTTTGGATGGAGCAAGGCGGAATTTATGCCGTACCAAATTTAAGAGGTGGTGGAGAATATGGAAAAAAATGGCATTTAGCAGGCACTAAAATGCAAAAACAAAATGTATTTGACGATTTTATTGCTGCTGCAGAATTCTTAATTGAAAATAACTACACTTCATCTGAATATTTAGCTATAAGAGGTGGTTCAAATGGAGGTTTATTAGTAGGCGCAACTATGACTCAAAGACCAGATTTAATGAAAGTGGCTTTGCCAGCTGTTGGCGTTATGGATATGTTGCGTTATCATACTTTTACAGCAGGAGCAGGTTGGGCATACGATTATGGAACTTCTGAAGATTCAAAAGAAATGTTTGAATATTTAAAAGGATATTCGCCAGTGCATAATATAAAAGAAGGTATTGAATATCCTGCAACATTGGTAACCACAGGTGACCATGACGATCGTGTGGTGCCAGCACATTCCTTTAAATTTGCTGCAGAGCTACAATCAAAACAAACAGGAAATAACCCAACATTAATTAGAATTGAAACAAATGCGGGTCACGGAGCAGGTACTCCAGTCTCAAAAACTATTGAGCAGTACGCGGATATTTTTGGTTTCACACTGTATAATATGGGTTACAAAGTATTACCATCATCAACTAAAGTAAAAGGATAGTATATTTTTTTATTTTAGAATTTGTCTAAGGTTTTTTTTCAAACTGAAATTGTTATAAAATGGTTTTATTTTTTACACCAATTTTAGTTTGAATATTTTTGAAGTTTTTAGTGGTATTTTTTATTTCAATAATATTTGAAATCTTAAAAAATACAGAATTCACGATATATGACAAATGTCATATTCGTAATATTATTATTTTTAAATAAATTTTTACTATTTTTTTTACTATTTTTATGTTAATTGGAAAAAAATTGTATTTTTCGCCAATGTTAACCAAATACTATAAACAATCTTATGAAAAAATTATTAAGTGTTTTTGTCGCGCTTTTAATTGGTTCAGTGATGGTAGCCCAAACAATCATTACTGGAACTGTTAAAGAAAAAGATGGACAACCAATCCCAGGTGCAAATATCCAAGTTGTAGGAAAATCTATTGGAACTACAGCCGATTTTGATGGGCATTTTGAATTGAAAGTAATGCAGGCACCTCCATTTTCAATTGAGGTTTCTCTTATTGGATATTCAACACAGTCTGTTGAAATTACAAAAAAAGAACAACATGTTGAAGTTTCTTTAGGTGAAGCGTCAACGGTATTAGATGAAGTGGTAGTTTCAGCTTCAAGAACTCCTGAACGTATTTTGGAATCTCCAGTTACAATTGAACGTATGGATGTTCGTGAAATTAAAAACACTTCTTCACCAACTTTTTACGATGGATTAGAAAATTTAAAAGGTGTTGATGTAAACACCAACAGTTTAACTTTTAAATCCGTAAATACACGAGGTTTTGCAACATTTGCAAATACTCGTTTTATGCAATTGGTTGATGGTATGGATAATTCTTCTCCAGCCCTTAACTTTAACTTAGGTAACTTGTTAGGAATGTCTGAATTGGATGTTAATACTGTTGAATTAATGCCAGGAGCTTCGTCAGCATTGTATGGAGCAAATGCTTTTAACGGTATTTTATTTATGACCAGTAAAAACCCATTTGAATCTTCAGGGGTTAGTTTTTATGGCAAAACAGGTCTAACGTCACAGAAAGCAGCTGGCGACAACCAATTTGTTGATGTAGGTATTAGAACCGCTTATAAGTTTAGTGAAAAATTTGCTGCAAAAGCATCTTTCGCATTTTTAAGAGGAACAGAATGGTATGCTACTGATTACAATCAATATGTTGATACTGGAGCTGGAAATCCTGATACTGTTATTCCTACTATTGAAGGACAAACAGCATTTGAACAAGCAAATATTTATGGTGATGAGGTGCAATTATCTGAAACTCCTTTTGGAGATCTTAAAGGTGTAGCCCAATATTTAGAATTAACAGGTCAGCTTCCCGTTGGAGCAAGTGCTTTAGTACCAGCTGATAATGTTTCTCGTACGGGTTATAAAGAATCTGATTTGACGGATTATAAAGCGCAAAGTGCTAAAGTTGATATTGCACTACATTATCGTCCAACAGGGGGTGAATTAGAAATTATTTATAACGCAAAATTTGGACAGGGAAATACCATTTATCAAGGTGCTAACAGATATGCGATTAAAAACTTTTTTATGCAACAGCATAAATTTGAAATTAGGAACAATAATTTCTTTGTTAGAGCTTATATGACGGATGAAGATGCAGGAAATTCATATGATATGCGTTTTACAGGTATCAATATGAATAAAGCAGACGCTTCAACATGGTTTGGAACTTATGCCGGTGCCTATGTTCAAGCTGCTTCACAAATATTAGCTGGTGGAGGTAATCCATTTGATCCTGCTGTTCAGTCTCAAATTCACGCAGGAGCAAGACAATATTCTGACGCAACAGTAACTTTACAGCCTGGTAGTGCAGAATTTAAAAAATCTTTTAATGCAATTACAACTGATCCAAACCTAACAACAGGTTCAAAATTTGTTGATAACTCAAGAATTTATCACGCTGATGGGAACTATAATTTCCAAGATCAGATTCATTTTATGGATCTTCAGGTTGGTGGATCTTGGAGACAATACTCTTTAAATTCTCAAGGAACTATATTTACGGATTATGATGGTCCAATTAATTACAATGAATATGGTGCGTATACCCAAATTCAAAAGAAATTAATTGATGACAGATTAAAATTAACAGGATCTATTAGATATGATAAAGCCCAAAATTTCGATGGAAATGTTTCACCTAGAATTTCGGTATCTTATTCTTTAGGACATGATAAAACACGTAATTTAAGAGCATCATTTCAAACTGGATTTAGAAACCCAACCACCCAAGATCAATACATTGGTTTAGACGCAGCGCAAGCTATATTAGTTGGTTCTGCTCCTGATAACTTAGACAGGTATACTTCTAGTCCTTTAGCAAATAGTGCAAATGCACAATTGTTAGGTTTTCCAAGTACTGTTCAGTTAAGTGGTAGAGTGGCTTATGAAAATTCATTTACACTGGCTTCATTGTATGCATTTGGAGCTAGTGCAGCAGCAGGTGCTCCAAACCCTGGATTATTAGAAATTGCTAATTTTGAGTATGTGAAGCCTGAAAAAGTAACAGCTTATGAGGTTGGTTATAGAGCTGGTTTTGGTAGAGTTGCTTTAGACGCAAGTGCTTATTACAATAAATATGAAGATTTTATTGGAAACAAAACAGTAGTAGCGCCTCATTATGGGAATGTTGATTTTTCTGATATTACACTATTACCTCCAGCATTAGGTGGTCCAATACCAACGGCTTTATTAGCAATTATAAACAGTGATTATCAACCATTCCAAGTGTATACAAACTCAAATGCTGACATTTCATCCTATGGTGGTAGTATTGGATTGTCTAGCAGAATTTTTGGAAGTTACAATGTTGGATTGAATTATACTTTTGCAAAATTTGATTTCGATCAATCTTCTGACCCAGATTATGAAGCAGGATTTAATACTCCTGAAAATAAAGTGAAATTCTCTTTTGGAAACCCAAACATCTTTGAAAACTTAGGATTTAATTTAGATGTACGTTGGAATGATGAGTATTTATGGGAGTCTACTTTCGCTGATGCTATTATTGATGCTAGAACGGTTGTTGATATGCAAATCAATTACACTGTTCCAAATATAAAATCAACATTTAAAATTGGTGGTGCTAATATTGGTGGAAAAGAATATATGGTTGCTCCAGGAAACGGAAGTATTGGTTCACAATACTATATGTCTTGGACAATTAATCCATAAAAATTTAAAAATAATTGTAAAGAAACGCGCTGTATTTTATAGCGCGTTTCTTTTTTGAAAAAAAAGCGTTAATATTTTTCAAAATAAAATCAAAAAACTATCTTTGCAACCTGAAAAAGGAGGCTTGCCTCTAAAGGTTAAACTACTAAAAAATAAATAGTTAAAGTAATGGCAAAAGTTACAGGTAAAGTTGCACAAATTATTGGTCCAGTTATTGACGTTGAATTTCAATCAGGAACTGAACTTCCAAAAATATATGACTCATTAGAAATAACTAAAAAAGATGGTTCATTATTGGTTTTAGAGGTACAATCACATATTGGTGAAGATACTGTTAGAACTATTTCTATGGATTCTACTGATGGTTTAAGTAGAGGTACAGAAGTAGTCGCTACTGGAAAAGCAATTCAAATGCCTGTTGGCGCTGATATTTATGGACGTTTGTTTAACGTTATTGGAGATGCTATTGATGGTTTAGGAAATTTACCTAAAGAAGGTGAAAATGGTTTACCTATTCACCGTTTGGCTCCAAAATTTGAAGATTTATCTACTTCAACCGAAGTATTATTTACAGGAATTAAAGTAATTGACTTAATTGAACCATACGCAAAAGGTGGTAAAATTGGATTATTTGGTGGTGCCGGAGTTGGTAAAACAGTATTAATTCAGGAGTTAATTAACAATATTGCAAAAGGTCACGGTGGTTTATCAGTATTTGCTGGTGTTGGAGAAAGAACTCGTGAAGGAAATGATCTTTTAAGAGAGATGCTAGAATCAGGAATTATTAAATACGGAGAAGATTTTATGCACTCTATGGAAGATGGAGGATGGGATTTATCTAAGGTTGATAAAGAAGGAATGAAAGAGTCTAAAGCTACTTTCGTGTTTGGTCAAATGAACGAACCTCCTGGAGCACGTGCACGTGTTGCCTTATCTGGTTTAACAATTGCTGAATATTTTAGAGATGGTGCTGGTGAAGGACAAGGAAAAGACGTTTTATTTTTCGTAGATAACATTTTCCGTTTTACACAAGCTGGTTCTGAAGTTTCTGCACTTTTAGGCCGTATGCCTTCAGCTGTTGGTTATCAACCAACATTGGCAACTGAAATGGGTGCAATGCAAGAGCGTATTACTTCAACAAAAAACGGTTCAATTACATCAGTACAAGCGGTATATGTACCTGCAGATGATTTAACGGATCCTGCGCCTGCAACAACGTTTGCGCATTTAGATGCAACAACTGTATTGTCTCGGAAAATTGCTGAGTTAGGTATTTATCCTGCGGTAGATCCATTAGATTCTACTTCAAGAATTTTAACTGCTGATATTTTAGGAAAAGAACATTATGATTGTGCACAACGTGTTAAAGAGTTGTTACAACGTTATAAAGAATTACAAGATATTATTGCAATTTTAGGTATGGAAGAATTGTCTGAAGAAGATAAATTAGCTGTACACAGAGCTCGTAGAGCACAACGTTTCTTGTCACAACCTTTCCACGTAGCTGAACAGTTTACAGGAATACCTGGAGTATTGGTTGATATTAAAGATACCATTAAAGGTTTTAATATGATTCTAAATGGGGAGTTAGATAAATATCCTGAAGCGGCTTTTAACTTAAGAGGGTCAATTCAAGATGCTATTGATGCAGGTGAAAAAATGTTAGCAGAAGCGTAATTCAATTGATAAATATCAATTATCAATTATCAATTATAAAATTATGATTTTAGAAATAGTAACACCAGAAGCAACATTATTACATTCGGAAGTTGATTTAGTATCGGTTCCTGGAGTCAATGGTGAATTTCAAATGTTAAACAATCACGCGCCAATTGTTTCATTACTTGTTGAAGGAAATGTACGATTTAAGGGAAATGATGTGAAAATTGAAGAACAATTTCAAAATAGATTTACAGCTATTAAAGGTGAGTTTACATTACCTATAAAAAGCGGAACTATTGAAATGAAAGCAAACAGAGTTATTGTGCTTGCCGACTAAGATTCAAAATAAAACATAAAAAAGCACCGAATTTTCGGTGCTTTTTTATGTAAATAATTAAGAGTTTTTCCAATACATAGGGTTGGTTTCCTCCGAAACTTGATTCCAGTAATTTTGTGTTACCTTATGCCCGTCAAACGTTTTTAATTTCCGCTCAAAAACCCAAATAGTTGGGTTAAAAACCATATCGGTAACCGCTACAGTATACAATTTCGGGTCATCTTCAGTTTTTCTTTTTTCTTCCTCAATAACAACTTCAAAACCATTATGTTCCAATAATTTTGTTAAGAAATCTTTTCTATTTTCATCAACATTTTTTTCAACAAAAGTTACTCTTGTTTCACCAATACTTCCAAATGAATGTTTTCCATCTAAACCCATAATATCTTAATTAAAAGCACTGCTTAATTCATAAATATAATCATATAACGGACTGTACAATCCTAACACCAGAATACCAATAACCGTTATTAGTAACCCTAAACGCATATAAAGTTTATTTTTAAAAAACGGAATAGGGTTTTCATTGGTTCTAATAAACATTGCTCTTATTACTAACAAGTAATAATATAATGAAATAGTAACATTTACAACAGCTAAAAATACCAGTAAGTAATAACCCTTACTTGCTGCGGCTGTAAACAGGAAGAATTTACCAAAAAATCCTGCAACTGGTGGTATTCCTGCCAATGAAAACAATGCCAGCATCATTACCAAGCTTAAATTTGGGTTGGTTCTGTACAGGCCATTATAATCGTCCATATTTTCTTTTCCCGTTTTTAATGAAATTGCCTGAACAACTCCAAATGCTGCCAAATTTGAAAATATATAAATCAATACAAAGTATACAATTGTAGTAACACCTAATTGAGTACCGGTTATTAAGCCCAATAAAATAAAACCTGCTTGTGCTATTGATGAGAATGCTAAAAAGCGTTTCATATTTTGCTGACGAAGTGCAAATAAGTTACCAATAAACATGGTTGCTAATGCAATTACATAAACAATGTTTTCCCAAACGTGTATCAAAGGTTTAAAAACTGTAAACATTAAAATCATTAAAATGAAAACAGCAGCACCTTTTGAAATAACTGATAAGTAGGAAGCAATACTAATTGGAGCACCTTCATACACATCGGCAGTCCAGAAATGAAATGGCACCAATGATATTTTAAAAGACAAGCCAGCAAAAAACAATATAAACCCTAAAATAGTTAAATTCGTTGATGAAATTACTGGAATGATATCGTTAAAAAATATAGAACCAGATGTTGCATATAAAAGCGAAATACCAAATAATGAAACTCCTGAAGCTAAAGCTGCAGAAAGAATTAATTTAATACCTGATTCACTAGAAATTCTTTTAGTAGTTTCATAGGCTGCCAAAGCAGCAACTGGTAAAGTAGAGAGTTCTAAACCAATATAAAACATCAAGAAATCTCCTGCTGAGATCATAAAATACATTCCTAATAAAGAAGAAAATAGAAGAATAAAAAATTCAGTTCCTCTATTTTCACCAACTATTTTTTCTTCAATCCAGTCTGCCGATTGTAATAACAATATAAACACGCCGATATTCAATACATTTTTAAAGAAATGAATCAAACTGTTTGTTTGAAATGATCCTCCAAACAAGCTGCTTTCATCTAAAGCAAAAAAACCAACAGCTGTATGGATTCCAAATAAAAATATAGCCAAATGAACCAGACTATTTTTTTTGTTATTATTTATAAAAATTTCACCAATTAGTAATAACATTGTTATTGCTAAAAGTAAAATTTCGTGTCGCATTACTAAAAAACTACTTAAATTCATTTTTCTTATATTTTATGTTTTTATATCACTTCGACTCCGCGCTGTGATCAATTTTTTAAGTTCTAAATTTTAACTTTCAAATTTATTTAAAGCACTCCTTGAATAAAAGGTTGCAAACTTGCCAATATCATATCGCTTAACCAAAGAGGTGCTACACCCATTCCAATAATAGGAATCAATAACAATAATATTCCGGTTTTTTCAAACCAGGTTGCGTCTTCTAATTCTAAGAATTCGTTATTTTTAACTGGCCCCATTAACATAATTCCAACCACACGCAAAATATAAACTGCGGTTACAACAATTGCTGAAACAGAAATAATTGTTGCAACTCTGTAAAACATGCCTTCATTTTCAAAGGCACCAACAAATATGTTCATTTCAGCAACAAATCCACTAAAACCAGGTAAGCCCAATGAAGCCAAACCAGCAATTACATAAATCACAGATATAAAAGGAATCACCTTTAGTAAACCACCTAATTTAGTTATGTCTCTTGTATGTGTTCTGCCATAAATCATCCCAATTAGGGCGAAAAATAGAGCAGTCATAAACCCGTGAGAAAGTGATTGCATAATGGCTCCATTCCACGCAGTTTTGTTTAACATTAATAAGGCAAAAAGCACCATTCCTAAATGACTCACTGAAGAATATGCATTTATATATTTTAAGTCGGTTTGTTTTAAAGCTCCAAATGCGCCATAAATTACGCCTGTTGCAGCTAAAATAATAAAGAACCAATCCCAGTGCATTGCACCGGCAGGCAATAAAAACATAGCAACTCTAAAAACACCATATCCACCTAATTTCATTAAAACACCAGCGTGTAACATTGAAACTGCTGTTGGGGCAGATGCGTGACCATCAGGTGACCAGGTATGAAATGGGAATAAAGCACCTAAAACTGCGAAACCAATGAATGTTAAAGGGAAAAATAATTTTTGTGCTTCAAAAGGAATGTTAACTTGTGAAATTTCTAAGATATTGAATGTTAAAGCACCGCCGTCAGCATTTGAGTTGAAATAAATTCCTAAAACTCCTACCAATAATACTGCAGAAGCTCCCATTAACATCAAGGTTAATTTCATTGCTGAATATTCTTTTGGACCTGAACCCCAAATTCCTATCAATAAATACATTGGAATTACAGCAATTTCATAAAAAACGAACATGGTAAACAAATCGATTGAAATAAAGAATCCGTAAACACCAGTTGCTAAAACTAATAATGAAATGAAAAATTCCTTAGGTAAGTCGCTCATTCTCCACGAAATAAAAACCCCCGCCAATACTACTATTGCAGTTAATAATAAGAGTGCCACAGAAATTCCGTCAACCCCAATAGCGTAATGAATATTAAAGTTTTCAAACCAAACCACATCTTTGGTAAAAACCATAATGCTGTTGTTTACAGCTCTTTCTTTAAAATAAGCAAAAACTAAATTAATGGCCATTCCAAGTTGAATAATACTTCCAACCATTGAAACCAATCGTGCTTGTTTTAAGTCTTTGGTAAAAGCCAAAGTTAAAATTGTTAAAACAGGTACAATTACAAAAAGTGATAAAATATCCATATTAATTTGTTAGTTTGTCCATAAATAAATAAAAACCATTGCCAAAACTACTATACCAGCTATAAAACCGAAAGCGTAATCCTGTACTTTTCCAGATTGAATTCCTTTGATTT
This sequence comes from uncultured Flavobacteriaceae bacterium, assembly GCA_963712085.1. Taxonomy (GTDB): domain Bacteria; phylum Bacteroidota; class Bacteroidia; order Flavobacteriales; family Flavobacteriaceae; genus Lutibacter. The sequence continues at coordinate 643,351 of CAVQGP010000001.1, forward strand.
TTTCTGAAATAACCACCGTTTTATTACCAATTCCTTCCATAGTTCCATCAACATATTTTTTATCGAAAATTGCAATTGGCCAAGCGATTCTTTTATAAATAATTTTTTTTGTAACAAACATGTAAATTTCATCGAAATAAAATTTATTGTTTGCCCATTTGTAAAATAATCCAAAAGCATTGGCAAATCTATCAGCTAAATCATTTTCTTTTTTATAGAATACAAATGCCAATCCAATTCCAGTTAAACCTACAATGGTTGCTACAATTGCTAAAGGAATATTTAAATGTGCTTCAAACCCAGCCCTATCAGCAGTTATTAATTCACTAAAAGGAATAAAACCTCCAATTATACTTATAAAAGCTAAAATAATTAAAGGGAAAGTCATTGAAATAGGCGATTCGTGTGGTGCATGTTTGTATTGTGTATCTTTTCCCCAGAAAATTCCGAAGTATAATCTGAACATATAAAAAGCAGTTAAACCAGCGACAAAAACACCAACAAAATAAATGAGTTTGTTATGTTCAAAAGCGGCCACTAAAATTTCATCTTTACTCCAAAATCCTGATAATGGAAATACACCTGAAATAGCCAAAGCAGCAATTAAAAAAGTAATATTCGTAATTGGCATATACTTGCGTAAACTACCCATATCTTTTAAATAGTTACTATGCACAGCGTGAATTACAGAACCTGCTCCTAAGAATAATAATGCTTTAAACATTGCATGTGTAAACAAATGGAACATAGAAGCCATGTACCCAACACCTTCGTGTCCGTCGTATCCAGAAACTCCTAAAGCAAGCATCATATATCCTAATTGCGACATTGTTGAAAATGCCAACACACGTTTAATATCTGTTTGCGTAATTGCAATGATGGCAGCAAATAATGATGAAAAGGCACCAACATAAGCAACTACATTTAATGCAAATCCATCTTCAATAAAATAATACATTGGGAACAATCTAGCTACTAAATAAACACCAGCCACAACCATGGTAGCGGCGTGTATTAAAGCTGAAACAGGCGTTGGACCTTCCATAGCGTCTGGTAACCAAATATGCAATGGAAACATTGCTGATTTTCCTGCGCCTCCCATAAAAATTAAAATTAGTGCCCAAGTAACTACAGATAATCCCATAAATGAAGTAGATGCCCAACTTAAAATGGCATTTCCTTCAGGGTTATTTAAAGTTTGAAAATCGTAAGTTCCAGTATAATAACCAATAATTAAAATTCCTATTAAAAAACCTAAATCGGCAAAACGCGTAACAATAAAGGCTTTTTTTGCAGCTGCAACTGCAGAGGTTTTTGTGTAATAATAGCCGATTAATAAATAAGATGAAACCCCAACCAATTCCCAGAAAATATAAATTTGAAATAAATTTGTGGCTAACACCAATCCAAACATAGAGAAAGAGAATAATCCTAAGAATGCAAAGAATTTGGTATATCCATCATCGCCTTTCATATAACCTCTGCTGTAAATGTGCACCATTAGTGATATGATGGAAACAACAATTAACATCATTACCGAAATAGGATCAATTAAAATTCCCATATCTATTGCCAAAGTATCAGTAAAGTTCATCCAGGTTGTTTTTTCAACAAAAGTTTGATAAACACCATCAACTTTTCCAACTACATAGAAGTATTGATATGCTGTATAAAATGACAAAGCAGCTGAAGTAGATAATCCTGCAACACCAATATATCCAGAAACAGCTGGTTTTATTTTTTGATTAAAAATTCCAAGCAATAAAAATGCTGCCAGTGGAATAAGTGGTATTAATATTACGTAAGTAAAATCCATAATTTCTTAACTATTAATATTTCATAATTTCAGTATCCTTAACTTCTACAGAAGCAATTTGTCTATATAAATTAATTATTATTGAAACAGCCAATGCAGTTTCTGCGGCAGCTACAGCTATAATAAAAATTGAAAAATAAACACCTTGCAACATATCGGGATATAAATATTTATTAATAACAACAAAGTTTATAACCGATGCATTCAAAATTAATTCGATAGACATTAAAATTGAAATCAAGTTTTTTCTTGTAATAAAACCGTACACACCAATAAAAAATAGGATAGAGGTGACGGTTAAAATTTCGTATATGCTAATTCCGGCTATCATAATGTTGTGTCATTTTTGTCGGTTAGTTTTTTCCCTTTTGCAATTACAATTGCACCGATCATAGAAGCTAATAATAGCACACTAATTACTTCAAAAGGTAAAATAAATCCACCAGTTTCATAACTTAATAATCCAAGTCCAATAGCTTCGGTTGTTGTGCTTACTGAATTTTCAATAACATTAAATGGGTGTTGGTAAATGGTAGTTAAAAATATTCCTAAACCAATTAAACATGCCAATCCAACTATTACTTGTTTAGATCGTTTTGCTAATTCCAATTCCATTTCAATATGATGCACTAGCACTACAGAAAATATGATTAATACAATTATTCCGCCTGCGTAAACGGTAAGTTGAATTGCTGCAAGAAAGTTATAATCTATTAAAAAATAAATTCCTGCAATTCCGCAAAGCACAAATAATAAATAGATAACAGAACGAAGCATTTTTTTGCTGGTAACTGAAGCCATTGCAAAAACAATCATTACAAGTGCTAATATGTAAAATATATATCTTTCCATATTTTTAATCTTCTACACCAGGCATTAATTTAGAACCTGGCTGGTTTAAAACTTTAGTTAATGCTGATCTGTTGTATACAGAATTTTCATAATTCTGAGCCCATAAAATAGCATCCGTTGGGCAGGCTTCAATACATAAGCCGCACATAGTACACATGCCTAAATGATAAATATGTTTGTCTATCATTTTTTTCTTTTTTCCTGTTTCAGGATCAATCTGGCGGTCCCAAATAATTTCAATTGATCCATTAGGACAAGCCAATTCACATTTCTGACAACCCGTGCATCGATGTTCATTATTTTCATTATGAGGCATTACTACTTCACCGCGAAAACGTTCAAACATTTTTAAAGTGTCTCTGTTGTCTGGATATTGTTGGGTAATTGCTCCTTTTCGCGAAGTAATAAAATACTTTCCGGTAACACCCATACCGGTTAGTAATGTTTTTATTCCTTTATATATATCTCCAAAATAACTCATAATTTCTAAAATTGAATTGTAAGGTTAAGCCAAACAATTAATGCCATTAAAATGATATTTAGTAAGTTCAACGGAAGTAAATATTTCCATTCTAAGGTTAAAAGTTGATCAACTCTTAATCTTGGGAAAGTCCATCTAAACCACATCATTAAAAATACTAGTATAAAAGTTTTTCCAATAAACCAAAAAATGCCAAGCCAAGGAATAGATTCGGTAATTCCAAAGGGAGATAACCAGCCTCCAAAAAATACAGTAGTTGCTATAGCTGCAATAATAAACATATTGATAAATTCGGCTAAAAAGAAATAGGCAAATTTCATCCCTGAATATTCTGTATGAAATCCGGCACCTAATTCACTTTCAGCCTCCACCATATCAAAAGGCGCACGGTTTGTTTCAGCAGTTCCAGCAATCATATATATCATAAAAGCAATAACGGCAGGAATATGTCCTTGGACAATTAACCATCCATTTTTTTGAACTTCAACAATTTCCGAAAGTTGCAATGTGCCAGTTATTAATATCATAGTAAGTAACGATAGTCCTACAGAAAGTTCGTAGCTAATTGTTTGAACACCACTTCTCATAGCACCAATTAAAGCAAATTTGTTATTACTTGCCCAGCCTCCCAATAAGATTCCAATAACACCAATAGATGAAATTGCAATTAAAAAGAAGATACCTATATTGATGTCAAAAGCCTGAAATTCTTGTGTGAAGGGAAAAACTGATAAGGCCATTAATGAAGAAACGATTACAAAATAGGGCGCTAAATTGTATAAAAATTTATCAGCTTTCACGGTGCCTGTTAATTCTTTTGACACCAATTTTAAAGCATCAGCCATAGTTTGTAACAATCCCCATGGTCCAACTCTATTTGGTCCTAAACGCAATTGAAACCAAGCTGCTACTTTTCTTTCTAACAAAACCAAATACAACCCTGCAACAGCAAAAATGGCTAAATAAATCAATGCTATTACAACCATTGCTCCAATGTTTGCAGCGCCTTCTGGCATAAAACCTAACAGCAAGTCAGTAATGGTTTTTGTGATGTTTAATGATATATTCATTGTATAAATTTTATCTGTCAATATCAGGAATTACAAGATCTAAAGTTGCCATAGAGGCTACCAAATCTCCAATTTTACCACCCACTGCAATGTGATTTAGCAATGATAAGTTTGAAAAACCTGGAGAGCGAAATTTTAACCTGTATGGATTTTTTGTTCCAGAACTGTTTATATAAACACCTAGTTCCCCACGAGCAGTTTCAACTTTTTGGTAAAACTCACCTTTTGGTAATTTAATTACTGCGTTAGTTGCAGTTTGATAATCACCTTCAGGGATGTTGTCAATCAACTGTTCAATAATAGACATTGATTCCCACATTTCCTGAATTCTAACTTGGTAACGTGCAAAGCTGTCGCCTTCAGTTTTTAACGCTTCATTAAATGTTACTTTATCTAAAGCGCTATATGGATGGTGTTTTCTAACATCACAAGAATATCCCGAGCCACGTCCAACAGGACCCGAGGCTCCAAATGAAATAGCATCTTCTTTAGTTAAAATTCCAACACCTTTCATACGTTTTTGAAAAATAACATTTCCAGTAAGCAATGTGTCGTATTCAGGTAATTTTGTTTTAAAATGTGTAATAAAATCTTTTGTTCTTTTTACAAAATTAGGATGAATGTCGAACATTAAACCGCCTGGAAGATTGTAGTTCATTGTTAATCTTGCACCACAAGTTTCTTCAAAAATATCATTAATCATTTCACGATCTCTAAAACCGTAAAAATAAGTAGTCAAAGCCCCAACATCCATTCCCATAACGCCCCACCATAAACAGTGTGAAGCAATTCGGGTTAATTCACCAATTATAGTTCTAATTACTTTTACACGTTCTGGAACTTCTATTTGAAGGGCATTTTCAACAGTTAAACAAACAGCCTCATTGTTTATATGTGACGACAAATAATCCATTCTATCAGTTAAATGAACAATTTGCTGATAGCTGTCTCGTTCACTCATTTTTTCAATTGAACGATGTATGTAGCCTAAATCTGGTTCAACTTTTTTTATGATTTCTCCATCAATGGTTAATAATAAACGCAAAACACCATGAGTAGCTGGGTGTTGAGGTCCCATATTAATGAAATATTCTTCAGATTTAAAATTATTTACTGTAGTTGTATCCATAATTATTTAATAACCATATTAATTTCATCTACATAATCTTTTCTTAAAGGAAAGCCTTGCCATTCTTCGGTTAAAAACAATCGTTTTAAATTTGGATGGTTATTAAATTTTATTCCGAAAAAATCAAATACTTCCCGTTCATGAAATTCGGCAGTTTTCCATATATTACAAACCGAATCAAATGTTGGGTTTTCTCTGTCTTCCGTTTGAACTTTTACAACAACAATATGTCTATGAGTAGTGGATTCTAAATGGTAAATTACACCTAATGATTTTTCATAATCAATTCCGGTTAAGCAAAATAAATAGTCGAAATTAGTTTCGTTATTGCTTTTGAGTTGAGATAATAATTGGTGTAATTGTTCAGGTTTTACGATTATATTTAAAAACTGAGAGCCTTCTTCAGTAAATTCCAGTTCAGGAAACCAGGTGTTTATTAAATTTTGTAATGCTTCGTTGGTCATAAATGCAGTTTTATTTACCTTCATCAAATCCATCAATAGGATTCTACTTTGTGTTTCATGTTTTCTGTTCTGATTTTGTCCTGAAGCATCAACATACCTTCTAATAAAGCTTCTGGGCGTGGCGGACATCCAGGCACATAAACATCAACAGGAATTACGTGATCAGCACCTTTAACTACAGAATATGTGTTGTAAAAAAACGGACCTCCAGAAATGGCGCAAGCTCCCATAGCAATCACATATTTTGGCTCGGCCATTTGATCGTATAAACGACGTAATACAGGTGCCATTTTATTCACAATTGTTCCTGCAATAATAATTAAATCGGCCTGACGAGGTGAAGGCCTTGCTACCTCAAATCCAAATCGAGAATAATCATGACGTGCAGCTCCAGTTTGCATCATTTCAATAGCGCAGCAACTTGTTCCAAAATAAAGTGACCAAAGTGAATTTGATCGCCCCCAGTTAATAATTTGATCTAATGAAGTAACAATTACGTTTGCCCCATTTCCTGCTGGAATTACTTTTCCTGGAAAATCTGCAGGCACTTCTGGAACTTTAAAGTTAGGTTCCAACTCACTTATAAATCTTTTTTTATCTACTCCCATTTTAATGCTCCTTTTTTCCAAGCGTATAACAACCCTAATCCCAATATCACTAAAAAGATGATAATTTCAATAAAAGCAACACTTCCAACGTCCTTAAAAACAACTGCCCAAGGAATTAGAAAAGCAACTTCAACATCAAAAATTAAGAATAAGATTGCAAAAAGATAATAGCCAACTTTAAATTGTACCCAAGTTGGTCCAACTGTGGTCATACCACTTTCATAAGGTTCTCTTTTTTGCGGATTGTCTGATTTATGTGAAATTAAATTAGATAAAAAATTTGCACCTGCAACTAAAACAATTCCAGCAAGTAGAAATACAATAATAGCTTCTGAACCCATTTTATACTCTTTTATTTTATTAGTCTACAAAAATAGTAGATTAATTGGTTTAATATGAATGATATCCATTTTATTTAAAAACAAACCAAAAGTAACTGAATACTTTTGGTTTTAAAATGACAAAAATCAGTGATTTAAGTAATATTTGTTACTTAACTGAATATGTTTCTCCAGAGAAGAATAAATCATCTGTTTTTTTGAATTTTGAATTTGCTCTTAACTTGTTTTGTAAGTGCATCTTCGCGCTCTTCTAATGTAACATCATCAAAACTTCTAATAATTCCTGTTGCAACAGGATATTCTAATCTTACCAGCATTTGATGTAATGGTTGGGTCTTTTTCTTTGGCATCATGTACCAATAAATCTTCTTGTGTAATGCCGTTTTCGCCAATAGTTACCACTTCTAGTTTTAATTTATTTAAGTACTAAACCTTTGTCTCTGATTTTTACCAAAAATCATTGGTTTTCCGTGTTCTAAGAAAATTTGTTTGTCTTCTTTTACGTCTTTATCGGTAATATTACTATAACAGCCATCATTAAAAATAACACAGTTTTGTAAAACTTCAATAAGTGATGTTCCTTTAAATTTATGTGCATCAATTAACATTTGAGTAATGTCTTTTGGAACATTTCCACCAATTCTTCCAAAGAAACGTGCTCTGGCTCCTAATGCTAATTCACCAGGAGTAAAAGGAGGTTGCGTGTTTCCATAAGGGGATGATTTTGTTTTTTGACCAACCAATGAAGTAGGAGAAAATTGTCCTTTTGTTAAACCATAAATTTCATTGTTGAAAAGAACAATATTCAAATCTATATTTCTTCTTAACACATGAATAAAGTGATTTCCTCCAATTGCCATAGCATCTCCATCTCCGGTCATAACCCAAACACTTAAATTAGGATTTGCCAATTTTACACCTGAAGCAATTCCTGGCGCTCTACCATGAATGGTGTGCATACCATAGGTATTCATATAATAAGGAAAACGAGATGAGCACCCAATTCCTGAAATAAATACCACATCTTCTCTTTTTACGCCCATATCAGGAAGTGCTTTTTGCATAGAACGCAGAATCACGTAGTCATCACAGCCAGGGCACCAACGTACTTCCTGATCACTTGCAAAATCTTTAAATGTATATTTTTGTTCTGTAGTTGCTTCCATAATTAATCTACTAATTTTTTAAATTCTTCTATTAGTTCATTATTGCCAAATGGTAATCCTTGGATTTTATTGTATTGTAAAAACTGAAATCCTTCAAAATTAATTCTTAAAATTTTAGCAAACTGCCCATCATTTAATTCACAAACAATAATTTTTTTGAATTTTTTTAATAATGCTTCCGTATTTTTTGGAAGTGGGTTAATGTAGTTGAAATGAGCCAAGCCTATATTTTTATAACCTTCATCATTTATTTGTTTTACTGCTGAATGTAATGATCCATAAGTTCCTCCCCAACCAATTACCAATAAATCACCTGATTCTGCAAATTCAGTTTTAATTTCAGGAATATAATTTTTAACACGCTTAATTTTTTCAGCTCTAATTCTAGTCATTTTTTCATGATTTTCAGGAGCCTGAGAAACGTTACCAGTAATGCTATCCTTTTCTAAACCGCCAACTCGATGCTCAAATCCAGCCATTCCTGGAATGGCCCAATTACGAGCTAAAGTTTCTTCATCTCTGGTGTATGGATGCCAGTTTTCGGCACTTCCTTTTGAAAGTCTGTTTTTAATTTCAGGCAAGTCATCAACACTTTTTATTTTCCAAGGTGCTGAACCGTTTGCTATATAACCGTCGGTTAATAAAATTACCGGAGTCATATGTTCCAACGCTAGTTTTGAAGCTTCAAAAGCATATTGAAAACAATTTGCGGGTGTACTTGCGGCAATTACAATTACAGGGCTTTCGCCATTTCTTCCGTACATGGCTTGTAATAAATCGGATTGTTCAGTTTTTGTTGGTAATCCAGTAGAAGGCCCTCCGCGTTGTACATTTACAACTACTAAAGGCAACTCCATTATCATTGCCAAACCTAAAGCTTCACCTTTTAAGGCCAATCCTGGACCCGATGTAGTAGTAATGGCTAAATCACCAGCAAAGGAAGCGCCAATAGCAGAAGCGATTCCTGCGATTTCATCTTCGGCCTGAAAAGCTTTTACGCCAAAATGTTTATGTTTTACCAATTCATGTAAAATATCGGTTGCTGGGGTTATAGGATACGAACCTAAAAATAATTCCATACTGGCTTTTTCAGCAGCAGCTAAAAACCCCCAAGCGGTTGCAGTGTTACCCATAATAATTCTATAGGTTCCCGGATTCATTTTTGCTGGTGAAATAGTATAAGCATTTGGAATTAATTCCAAAGTTTCAGCAAAGAAATACCCAGCATTTAGCACTTTGGTATTGGCTTCAATTAGGTTTGGTTTGGATTTAAATTTTTTATTAAAAAAATCAATAGTATGTTCCTTAGATCTACCATACATCCAATAAACCATCCCTAAGGCAAACATATTTTTACTTCGGGTAATAGATTTATTATCTAAACCTTCAACACTCTTTAAAGCTTCTTTGGTTAAAGAGGTCATATCAACCTGGATTACTCTGTAATTTTCTAAACTACCATCTTCAAGAGGATTGGTTTCATATTGAGCCTTTTCTAAATTCTTTTTTGAAAAAGCATCGGTATCAACAATAATTGTATGCCCTGGCTTAACAGCATATAAATTGGTTTTTAAACCAGCGGGGTTCATAGCAACCAATAAGTCTAAATTATCACCTGGTGTACTTATTTCTACACTACCAATATGTACCTGAAATCCAGAAACGCCATATAAACTTCCTTGAGGAGCTCTAATTTCTGATGGATAATTAGGAAAAGTTGCAATGTCATTTCCAAACATAGCTGAGGTGTCAGAGAACTGCGTTCCAGTAAGTTGCATCCCATCTCCAGAGTCACCAACAAACCTAATAACAACTGCTTCTATAACTTCTGGTTGTAATTTTATTTTATCTGAAATCATAATTAATGTTAATTAGAAAAATTTATTTAAATTTATAGAAATTTTTTTACTTCTTGATAAATTAATCAAATTTATAGTTTGTTTTTATATCTATAAATGACTTTTGTCACATCTAGTTAGTTAAAAAGTATTAAATTTGTAAGAATTATTAAAACTTAAATTAAGTAAATATGGCTATTAAAATAACAGATGAATGTATTAATTGCGACGCCTGTATATCAGAGTGTCCAAACAATGCAATATACGAACCAGATAGTGAGTGGGCGTATGCTGATGAAACTGCTTTAAGCGGAACAATTACTTTACCAGGTGGAGGTACTGCTGATGCAGAAGAAATGCATGAACCAATTTCTGATGAGTTCTATTTTATTGTAACAGATAAATGTACTGAGTGTAAAGGTTTCCATGATGAACCTCAATGTGCTTCTGTTTGTCCAGTTGATTGTTGTGTTCCTGATGAAGATCACGTAGAAACTGAAGAGCAATTGTTAGCAAAAAAAGCTTGGTTGCACGGAGAGTAATTTTCGTTAAATCAAATAAAAAAAGCACCGAAATTCGGTGCTTTTTTTATAATTATATTTGGCATTTTAATCGTTTAACTTTAAAACTGCCATAAATGCTTCTTGTGGAATTTCAACATTTCCTACCTGACGCATACGTTTTTTACCTTTCTTTTGTTTCTCTAATAATTTACGTTTACGAGAAATATCACCACCATAACATTTTGCAGTTACATCCTTTCTTAAGGCTTTAACCGTTTCTCTTGAAATAATTTTAGCTCCAATAGCAGCCTGAATAGGAATGTCAAATTGCTGACGAGGGATTAACTGACGTAATTTTTCACACATTTTTTTACCAATATGATAGGCATTGTCGGCGTGAATTAAGGCTGAAAGTGCATCAACTGAATGTACCGTTTAATAAAATGTCAACTTTTACTAATTTTGAAGCTCTCATCCCAATTGGATGGTAATCAAAAGAAGCATATCCTTTTGAAACAGTTTTTAAACGGTCGTAAAAATCAAAAACTATTTCAGCCAAAGGCATATCAAAAGATAATTCAACACGTTCTGGGGTTAAATAAGTTTGATTGGTTACAATTCCACGTTTTTCGATACACAAACTCATAACCGGCCCAACAAAATCAGATTTGGTAATAATGGTTGCTTTTATATATGGTTCTTCAACCCTGTTTAATTTTGACGGTTCAGGTAAATCTGATGGATTGTTAACCAATAATATGGTATCTGGATTTTTATTTGTAAACGCGTGATATGATACGTTAGGAACTGTTGTAATAACAGTCATATCAAATTCACGTTCTAAACGTTCCTGAATAATTTCTAAATGTAACATCCCTAAGAAACCACATCTGAAACCAAAACCAAGGGCTGCTGAACTTTCAGGAATAAAAACCAACGAGGCATCGTTCAATTGCAATTTTTCCATTGAAGAACGTAACTCTTCATATTCTTCAGTATCAACAGGATAAATTCCCGCAAAAACCATTGGTTTTACGTTTTCAAAACCATCAATTCTATCTTTTGTTGGATTTTCAACATCAGTAATGGTATCACCAACTTTAATTTCGCTTGCAGTTTTAACACCTGTAATTAAATAACCAACATCACCTGCTTTTATACTTTGCTTGGCAACTTGTGTTAATTTTAAAGTTCCAACTTCATCGGCATTATACTCTTTGCCGGTTGCCATAAATTTAATGCGTTGCCCTTTTTTAATTTCTCCATTAAAAACTCTAAAATAGGTTTCAACACCACGATATGAATTATAGACTGAATCAAAAATCAAAGCTTGTAAAGGAGCATTTTCATCACCTTTTGGAGCAGGAACTCTTTCAATAATGGCTTTTAAAATATTTTCAACACCAAAACCAGTTTTACCACTTGCGTGAATAATTTCTTCAGGTTTACATCCAAGTAAATCCAACAATATCATCTGTTACTTCTTCAGGATTGGCACTTGGCAAATCAACTTTATTTAAAATAGGAATAATTTCCAAATCGTGTTCTAAAGCCAAATATAAATTTGAAATGGTTTGTGCTTGTATACTTTGTGCAGCATCAACAATTAACAAAGCGCCTTCGCAGGCAGCAATAGATCTTGAAACTTCATAAGAAAAATCAACGTGACCCGGAGTGTCTATTAAGATTTAGTACATATTTTTCACCTTCATAAACATAGTCCATTTGAATGGCATGACTCTTAATGGTAATACCACGTTCACGCTCCAAATCCATATTATCTAAAAGCTGGGCTTGTTCTTCGCGAGCGGTTGTGGTACCTGTAAGACTTAATAACCTGTCGGCCAAGGTGCTTTTACCGTGGTCAATATGTGCAATGATGCAAAAATTTCTAATGTTTTTCATGCTTCGTATTCCTTTCTACTTATTTTGCGGCAAAGATAACCAAATATTTGTTTGGAGTATTAAAATAAAATTAGTCGTGATTTGGGTAAATAATTCCGGCATCTTTTCTAACATTATCCAAAATTTGCATTAAATCTAAACTTAAAGAATGTGGTAAAACGGGGCTTTCATTAAGGCCATTATCTAAACATTCCATTACGTGTGAAGCTTCAAAATGATAGCCCATATGTGGTCCATTTTCAAAAGTAATTTCTCTAGAAATTTTATTTTTTATAAGCACAATGGGATCAGTTGAAAAGCGATCGTATTTAATAATGCCGTGCTCAAAACACAATTCCGACTCATTTTTAAAATCGGAATCGAAACTTGAAGTTAAAACTGCAGTTGCCCCATTTTTATAACCAAATAGCAGAGAAATACTTTCTTCTGAACCTGTTGGACTAAAATGTGCCAAGGTTTTTATTTCATCTGGAACTCCCAAAAAAATTAAGGCAGTAAAAATGGAATAAATTCCGATATCTAATAAAGAACCACCACCTAAATCAATGTTATACAATCGGTTATTTGGATTGTATTCACCATTAAACATAAAGTCGGACTTTACAAATTTGAGTTTTCCTAAATTTTCGGAAGCAATAATTTCTCTAACTTTGGCAAGTTTAGGTCTGAAAAGTACCCAAAAAGCTTCCATTAAAAAAGTGTTGTTTTTTTTCGAAGCAGCAATCATTTGTTGCACTTCTTTGGTGTTTATGGCAAATGCTTTTTCACATAACACCGCTTTTTGATGATTTAAACAGAGTAATGTATGTTCTAAATGAAAAGTGTGAGGTGTTGCTATATATACAACATCAACATTTTTATCATCAACCATTTCTTGGTAAGAGCCATATGCTTTTTCAAACCCAAATTTTGAAGCAAACTGTTGTGCATTTTCCAAATTTCTAGAAGCCGCAGCATAAAGTTTTGCATTTGGCAAATCGTTTAATTCAATTGCAAATTTTTCAGCGATTCGTCCACATCCTAAAATGGCCCAGTTGTATCTTTTTGTCATTTTCATAAATTATTCAACCCAATCTGCAATAAATAAATTAGTATCATGCGTTCCATTATTATTTCGGTTTGAAGAAAAAACTAATTTTTTTCCATCTGGCGAAAACATAGGGAAAGCATCAAAAACAGCATCGAATGTAATTTGTTCTAAGCCAGTGCCATCAATATTTATCATAAATAAATTGAAACTGTGTTTGGATTTATGGTTAGAGGAGAAAATTACTTTTTTACCTGATGGGTGAAAAAATGGTGCCCAGTTGGCGCTTCCTAAATTGGTTATTTTTGTTAATTCACTGCCATCAACATTACAAATGTATAATTCCATATTAGTTGGTTGTACCAGACCTTGGGCTAATAAATCTTTATATTCTTTAATTTCTGCATCTGTTTTTGGACGTGAAGACCGGAAAATTAATTTCGTTCCGTCAGGTGAAAAGAAAGCACCGCCATCGTACCCTAATTCATTGGTAACTTGTTGCACGTTGCTTCCGTCAAGGTTCATAGTAAACAATTCTAAATCACCAGTTCTTGTTGAAGTAAAAACAATTTTATCACCTTTTGGAGAAACGGTTGGTTCAGCATCATAACCTTCTTCAAAAGTTAGTTGTTTTAATTGGCTGCCTTTTGTGTCGGCAATAAAAATGTCATAAGTTTCATAAACAGGCCATATGTATTTGTTGCCATAATCCTCTTTTTTTGGTACTGGCGGACAGTTAGCACTAGCTAAATGCGTTGATGAATACACAATGGTAGAATCTCCTGGTAAAAAATAACTACAAGTAGTTCTTCCAGTTCCAGTACTTACCATTTGAGGTTTTGCACCTTTACTTAAATCGTCTGAAATATTCATAGTAAAGATTTGGTCACATGTTAAATCCCAAATATTTGAGGCTTGAAATACCAGTTTTTTATTGTCAAAACTCCAGTAGGCTTCAGCATTGTCGCCACCAAAGGTAAGTTGTTTTACATTTTTTAAATGTTTTTCTTGTGGGTAATGTAATGTATTTACAATTTTTGTAGCACCCGATTTTGCATCATAACTGGCTTTTTGATGAGATTTACAACTAAAAATAAGTGCAATAATTAAAAGAGAAAAAGCGATTTTTAATTTCATATAGTTTTATTTGTTGAATTTCAAAAATACAATTTATTAATATAAAAAAAAATCTCATTTTCTTTAACAAAGAAATGAGATTTTAGAAAGTTAATGTTTGTAAATTTTAAGTAAAAGATACAATACCAGTTTCTACATCATAAGTGGCGCCTACAATTTCAATTTCACCATTTTTTTCCATTTCAGCTAAAATTGGACTTTCTTCTCTAATTCTATCTATTGAGTGAACAACATTTTCTAAAGATACTGCCTCAATTTCAGCATCGGTTACGTTATGAGTTTCTTCTGGTTGAACTTTGTCTACTACAGGTTTAATTTTATTTAATAAAGCTGTTATATTTCCTAGCTTTACATTGTTACAGGCTGCAGTTACGGCACCACATTTTGTGTGGCCAAGTACAACTGCTATTTTTGAACCGGCAACTTTACAGGCATATTCCATGGATCCTAAAACATCTTGATTTATAACATTTCCAGCAACTCTTATGCTAAAAATATCACCAATTCCTTGGTCAAAAACTAACTCTGCTGGCACACGAGAATCGATGCAGCTCAAAATAACAGCAAAAGGATATTGCCCTTCACTTGTTGCTAAAACCTGATCTTTTAAGTTTCGTTGCGCTTTTAAGTTTGCAACAAAACGTTTATTACCTTCTACCAAAATGTCGTGAGCGCATTTAGGTGTTAAATTATCCTGAATTTCTTTAGTTTGCGTTCTCATTATTTATATTATTAATGTTATTTTATTTTTTAAATTAATTGGATTTAGACTATTTATATATCTATTCTAACTTTAAATTTCCATTCTTTATATCTTCTTTAACCCAGGCTAAACAGTCTGTGAAATTTTCAAAAATTTGCTCTTCTGGAATTAAATCTGGAATAATATCAATACTTTCCATCATATATCTAGGTTGATTTATAATTTTAACTAATAATACTTTTTTACCTCCTTTTACTAAGTCTACCAAAACATCTTCCAATGCATATAATCCAGATTGATCTATGTACTGCATTCTTCCCATTCTTATAATAATGGTAGTTGTTGAATCTGGAATTTGATTTACTAACTGTTGAAAATAACTTGTAGAACCAAAGAACAGTGGACCTCTAATGTGTTTAATAAAAACCTTATCTTTTAAATTTTCTGGAAAATCAACCTCGTCTGGCCAAGCTTTTGATCTGTCAAACGACTCAATGCTAGAGTGTTCGGCTGTTACATCTCCGATTTTTTTCATAAACATTAATGAAGCAATTACCAATCCAATACCCACGGCATATACTAAATTCCATACTGATGATAAAACCAACACTATCAGCATAATAGCAACTTCTGCACGAGGCATATGAGGGATTGCTTTTAAGCCTTTATAATCCATAACGCCAATACCAACTGTTATTAAAATTCCTGCAAGCACTGCTGCTGGGATTTTTGAGGCAATTGGTCCCAATGCTAGTAAAACTATAAATAATAACACACCCGCCGTCATTCCAGATAATCTAGTTTTTCCTCCAGCATTTATATTTACTACGGTTCTTATAGTAGCTCCTGCACCCGGTATACCTCCAAAAATGGCACCGATGCTATTTCCAATGCCTTGACCAATTAATTCTTTATTTGGTTGGTGTTTAGTTTTAGTCATATTATCTGCCACTACCGATGTTAACAACGAGTCAATGGCTCCCAATAACGCTAAAGTTAAGGCGGTAAATATATAAGGTGTTATACTGCCTAAACTAAATCCTGTGAAAATTTCAAGGTTTGGAATTGGTAACCCACTAGGTATTTCTTCAATTGGTCGGTAGTTTAAACCAAATCCAATAGCAATTCCTGACATAACAATTAACGCAACTAAAGTACTTGGAACTTTTGTAGTAATTCGCTTAAATCCATAAATGATAAAAATTGTTCCCATCGCTAATATAAACTCAAGCCAATTGATGCTTTGCAAAGCGCGTGGCAACACTTTAAGCGCACCTAATACACCTGAAGCCTCTTTACCTGCTAAGGTTTGAGATTCTTTTTCAATCACCTCTGGGGTTATGGTCTCAGCTCTTTTTATAGTTTCTTGAAAATTTTCCAATACTAGAAAACCTTCAGCAGCCTCTTCTTTTAAAATATTATCTAAAATTATTTCTTCAGCCTGAGGCTTAAACTGCTCCACAAACTGCATGTCTTCTTTTGGGTAATACCCAACTGTTGGCATTATTTGCGTAACAAGAATTATAACACCAATGGCGGTCATAAAACCTGAAACAACCGGATAAGGAATATACTTAATGTACTTACCAATGCCTAAAAACCCTAAGCCTATTTGGATTAATCCTGCTAATAAAAATACGGTTAAAATTGCAGGTAATGCTTTTGAAACATCACCATCAAAAGCGGCTATCATTCCGGCAATAACTACCATACTTACGGCTGTCATTGGGGCTGTTGGGCCAGATATTTGCGTATTTGTACCTCCAAAAAGGGCAGCAAAAAAACTTACAAAAATTGCTCCGTAAAGTCCTGCGCTTGGCCCTAATCCAGAGCTAACACCAAATGCTAAAGCTAGGGGTAAAGCCACAATTCCTGCGGTAATACCTCCAAATAAATCTCCTTTTAAATGTTTAAAATTAAATAGTTTTTTCATAATTTTTATTTAATAAAATTTAGAACCATTTCTGTATAAAATCCCTCAATGGTGTTGTTTTCGTTATTGCTATCGGTTAAAGATGGTAAGTGTTCTGCAAAATATTTTTGATGGTGAGCACCCTCAATTACTGTTGAAATTAACATATGTGCATACGCAAAGTTGGGATTAATTTCTAGTAAAATGTCACTTACTCTTTTCACAACCATTTTATATGATTTGAAATATCCTTTGTTATTTTCTTCATCTACATTTTTTGTGTGATATGATTTTATAGATTCTGAAATTATTATATTGTTTAAAAGCACCTCATTTATGTAAGGTATTTCAGTATCTTCCATAGTAGGTTTTGTTAAAATATGTATACATCTTAACAACCTTTCCTTTGGCGATTGAACATTTGTTGTTGCAAAAACCAATTCATATTCAATCCATGACCAATACCAACTTGTTAAATAAACCAATAAGTTATGTTTGTTATTAAAATACCTATAAATAGAACTTTCAGGAGATTGAATTTCTTCACCCAGTTTTTTAAAAGTAAAAGCTTCAAAGCCCATTTCACTTATCATTTCAATACTTTTACTTAGAATATTTTGCCCCAATTCTGAAGAAGTAGGGTTTTTTGAAAACAATTCCGGACTTACTTCAATTTGAATTTGTAAATTTTTCATACGTTTAAAAATAATACGTGCAAATATAATAGTATTACTATTGTTATTGCAAATATTTTTTAAAAAATAATACATGTTAAATTTAAAAAACAGTAAATCAGCTATTTAGAAAAGATTTAAATAAGTAATAATTTTAGTTTTTGTTTAATTTTATAATTATTTGGTGGCTTATTGCTAAAAAGTTTCAATTTTAGATAAATACTTAAACAGCTGCGAATCAAAAATAATTAGTAGTTTTGCAGGCAAAAATTTGAGGTTTGGTAAAAATAGGCGAAATAGAATTATGTGATTTTCCATTGTTGTTAGCACCAATGGAAGATGTGAGTGACCCACCATTTAGAGCGCTGTGCAAAGAACAAGGCGCTGATGTGGTGTATACCGAATTTATTTCGAGTGAAGGATTGATTAGGGATGCTGCCAAAAGCCGAAAAAAACTGGATATTTATGAAAAAGAGCGTCCAGTTGGGATACAGATTTTTGGTGCTAATTTAGAATCAATGTTACGAACTGTTGAAATTGTGGAGCAATCAAATCCTGATATTATTGATATTAATTTTGGTTGCCCAGTAAAAAAAGTAGTTAGTAAAGGAGCTGGAGCAGGTATTTTAAAGGACATAGATTTAATGGTGAGTTTAACCGAAGCAATGGCAAAACATACCAAATTACCTATTACCGTAAAAACACGTTTGGGTTGGGATGAAGATTCAATTAAAATTGTTGAAGTGGCTGAACGTTTGCAGGATGTTGGGTGTAAGGCAATCTCAATTCATGGAAGAACAAGAGCTCAAATGTATAAAGGTGAAGCCAATTGGGCTCCAATTGCTAAGGTGAAAAATAACTCGAGGATGCATATTCCTGTTTTTGGGAATGGAGATGTGAATTCACCGGAAAAAGCAATGGAAATGCGCGATAAATATGGGTTAGATGGCGCTATGATTGGTCGTGCAAGTATTGGAAATCCTTGGTTTTTTAAACAAGTGAAACACTTTTTTGAAACAGGAAAACATTTGCCGGAAATTACCATTGCCGATCGTGTTGAAATGGCAAAACGCCACTTACAAATGGAAATTGACTGGAAAGAAAGTGAAATTGTTGGTGTGATGGAAACCCGTCGTCATTACACAAATTATTTTAAAGGAATTCCAGACTTTAAAGAATACAGGATGAAGATGGTAACTTCAGATTCAGCACAGGATGTATATGATGCTTTTGAAGAGGTTTTGCAAAAGTTTGCTTAAGAATTTAATATTCATATTATTCCAATCTAATTTTATATTTTTTAACGCTTAGCGCAATAAAAAACAATGTCATAATTAAAAGAATCATTGTTTCTTTCCAAATAAAGAGGAATCCGACTCCTTTTAACATAATGCCTTTTAAAATAATAATAAACCATTTTGCTGGTATAATGTTACTTATTATTTGTAACGGAAGTGGCATACTTGTAATTGGAAAAATAAATCCTGATAATAATATTGTTGGCAGCATTAAAGCCATTAATGAAATCATCATAGCTGTTTGTTGCGACGCAGAAATAGTTGAGATTAAAATTCCTAAAGAAAGTGATGTTATTATAAATAAAATGCTTTCTGAAGCCAGTAAAAATAAACTTCCTTCAACTGGCATTTTAAATACAAAAATGCTTAATAAAACAATAATTACTGCATTAATGATGGATAGAAAAATATAAGGAACAACTTTGCCTATAATAACCTGAAATGGTTTTAAAGGTGATACCAAAAGAATTTCCATGGTCCCTAATTCTTTTTCTCTGGTTATTGAAATGGAGGTCATCATCGCTGAAACCAGCATTAAAATAATAGTCATAACTCCAGGAACAAACATAAAAACACTTTTTAATTCGGGATTATAAACCAATCGTGTTTTAGGAATTATTTGATAAGGTGTTTTTATAGTCTTGTTGAGTTCTTTTTGATAATTAAGTAAAATCGCACTGATGTAATTATTTACGGTATTTGCTGTATTGGGATCGGTTGCATCTGCAATAATTTGAATACTTGCACTGTTTTCTTTTCCTAAATTTGTATCGAAATCTTTTTCAAAAATAAGTACAGCTTTTATTTTACCTTTTTGAAAAACAGTTTCAATATCAGCTTCATTTCAAACATGTTTTTTGATGCTGAAATATTTTGAAGCTCCAATTTTATTGATTATTTCTTCAGTTGTATGGTCTTTTGAATGATCTAATATGGCAATGTTAACATTGTTTATTTCATTTGTAATTGCAAAACCGAACAATAATATTTGAACAATTGGCATTCCAAAAAGTATAAATAAAGATCTTTTATCTCTAAATATATGGTAAAATTCTTTTTTTACAAAGCCAATAAATCGTTTCATTTTATCAGTTATCAGTTATCAGTTATCAGGGATGAATTCAAATCAATTTCCGTTTTTTGATTATTTTTTTAATTTATAGCTACGAAGGACTTCTTGCCAATTTCAAAAACACATCATTCATATTGGGTGAGTTGTATTTTTCTTTTAAATTTTTTGGACTATCTAAAGCTTCAATTTTACCATTTACCATAATTGAAACTCGGTCGCAGTATTCGGCTTCATCCATATAATGAGTGGTCACAAAAATAGTGGTTCCTTTATTTGCTGTTTTATAAATCATTTCCCAAAATTGTCGTCGGGTAATTGGATCAACACCACCGGTTGGTTCGTCTAAAAAAACAATTTTTGGATTGTGTAAAAAAGCCACAGAAAACGCAATTTTTTGTTTCCAACCTAAAGGCAAAGAACCAACCAAATTATTTACAATGTTTTCTAAACCCAGCTCTTCGATTAATAAATCTCTTTTCATATTAATTTCTTTGCGAGACAAACCATAAATTCCTCCAAAAAAAGTGATGTTTTCTTTTACAGTTAAATCGTCATACAAAGCAAATTTTTGACTCATATAGCCAATATTTTTTTTTATTAAATCTGGATTTTTGGATACATCAAAACCAGCTACAGTTGCGTTTCCTGAAGTGGGATTTGAAATACCAATTAGCATTTTCATGGCGGTTGTTTTCCCTGCACCATTTGCTCCTAAAAAACCAAAAATCTCTCCTTTTTTTACTTCAAAAGAAATGGTATTTACAGCGATAAAATCACCAAATTTTTTTGTTAAATTTTCAACTTTTATAATAATTTCTTTTGTCATTTTTTATTTTGCAAGCTCCATAAAAGTATCTTCAATGGTTGCTTTGGTTTTGTTGATTTGAATATTATGAAGGTTTTGTTTTTCAAATATTCCTTTAAATTATTAGGATTAAAATCAGTTCGTTTATCAGAATAATGTACAAATTCACCAAAAGGATAAACCGCATAACTATATTCATATTTTTTTAAACTTTCAATAAGCATGTACATATTGTTTGCGCTTACATTATAAATGTTTTTGGGAAGTGTTTTACAATTTCTTGAGGTGTGTCAATTTCTAAAATTTTTCCATTTTGAATCAGTGCAATTCTATCACATAATTCAGCTTCATCCATGTAAGGTGTTGAAACCAAAATAGTAATTCCTTTGGTTTGCAATCGTTTTAGCATTTCCCAAAATTCTTTTCTCGAAACCGGATCAACACCTGTTGTTGGTTCATCTAAAAAAAGCACTTTTGGTTTGTGAATAAGAGCGCAGCATAGCGCAAGTTTTTGTTTCATTCCGCCCGATAATTTTCCAGCTCTACGGTTTTTAAAAGGTTCAATTTGAATATAAATATCTTTTATTAAATCGTAATTTTCTTCAATTGTTGTTCCGAAAATAGTTGCAAAAAAATTAAGGTTTTCTTCAACAGTTAAATCTTGGTACAACGAAAATTTTCCAGGCATGTAACCCACACTATTTCTTATTTTTTTAAAATCATTTACCACATCAAAATTTGCAACAGTTGCAGTTCCTTCATCAGCAATTAACAGTGTGGTTAAAATTCGGAAAAGGGTTGTTTTTCCTGCACCATCAGGACCAATAAGCCCAAACAACTCACCTTCTTTTATTTCAAAAGAAATGTCTTTCAAGGCTTTTACTGACTTAAATGATTTGCTAATATTTTGGATGGTTATACTCATTTTTTTTTGCTAATAATCATAAACTAAAAACTATTCAACCCACATTTCAGCAGGCATACCAATTTTTAAACTGCCGTTGTTTTTAACATCAATTTTTACTGCATATACCAAGTTTACACGTTCTTCTTTTGTTTGAATTATTTTAGGTGTAAATTCTGCTTCAGATGCAATCCATGAAATAGTTCCAGGAAAATTTTTTAGTCCCTTTTCATCATCAATTTTAACAATTACTTCTTGTCCTATTTTAATATTTGAAAGCTGTGTTTCACTAATATAAACACGAAGTTGCATAATATTTAAATCTGCAATTTTGTACAATGGTTTTCCAAAGGAAGTAATTTCGTGTGGCTCTGCATATTTAGCCAAAACGATACCGTTTATTGGGTTTTTAATAATGCTCTTTTTTATTTGATCTTCTATTTGTTGAATTTGAACATCAATACTTTTTAATTCATTTACAACAGGGGCATTTTGAATTTCGATACTGTTAATTTGACTGTTTATTACATCAATTTCACCATTTATATTGTCTAATTGTTGTTGTGTAGCAGCGCTTTCTTGGAGTAGATTTTCAATTCTGTTTTTTGAAATATTCGCTGTTTTTAACTGGGCATTTAAAACACGGATTTGAGATAAAACGCCTTTAGATTTTTCTGAAACAACGTTTTTAGAAACCAATAATTGGTCTTTTTTTAAAGCCAGTGAAATGGTATCGATATAACCTACAAAATCATTTTTTTTTAAAGGTTGACCTTCATCAACTGAAAATTCAACTAATTTTCCATTGTTTTCAGCTGAAACAATGATTTCAGTAGCTTCAAAATTACCATAGCCATCGGCTTTATTGTTGTTGTTACAAGATATTAATGATGTTGTTATAATTCCTATTCCTGTTATAATATTTATAATTTTCATGAAATACTATTTATTATTTTTAGTTAATTTATAATTTCTAAAGAAAGATTTCTCTCTTTGAATGTTATGGGGCGATTCCCATTGCTACATTGTAATTTGCCTTAACCAATAAAAGTTGAATTTTATGCGTATTTAAATTGTTTTCGGCTTCATATAAATTGGTTAGTTCTGTTATATAATCCGAAGAGGTAATCACGCCGTTTTGTAATTGAGATACAGCAGTATTTAATATTTTTTTATTCAGTGATATAATTTCTAGATCGATTTTTATAAAGGATTCAATTTTATTGATTTCAGACTTGTGCTCATTCAATTCAATAGTTGTATTTAGATTAAAAATCTCAGTTTCATTGTCTACAATATCTTTATTTATTAGTAAAGATTCCCTTTCTTTTTTTGTAGCATTCCAATCAAAAACATTCCAATTTAGTTTTACACCAACCCAATAATAAGTTTTAAATGCATTTTCGAGCATATTTAAGCCAGGATTTCCCAAACCACCAGTTGCAAACCCAACAATTTGTGGTGCATTTTGCTTTGAGATTAAATTTTCTGAAGTTTCAATCTGATCTTTCTTTAATTGAAATAATTCTAGTTCAGGTCTGTTAATTTTGTTTGTTGAAGAAGTTATAATTTCAGGATTTTCAAAAATTAAAGATGTGTTAATTTCGCTTCCAATTAATTTTGAAAGTGTTTCAATCAGCGTTTTTTTGTTTGTTTCAATTTCTATTATCTGTTGTTGAATTTTTAGAATTTCGACTTCTAAAACAGCGTCAGAATTTGGCAAAATAGTTCCAAATTTAATACCAGCTTTTACTTCCTTTAATTGAATTTCTAATTGATTTTTTTTACTTAAAAGTAAATGATACTTTTCCTGTAAATTTAGAATTGAAAAATAAAGTTGATTGATTTGATTTTTAAGTAAGTACAAACTTACCTCATTTTGTTTTTGCTGTGTTTTTAGTTGCGCAGATTTTGCTGCTGTTGAAGCATCAATTTTTCCTCCGGCATATATTAATTGATTTACAGAAATATTTGATTTGTATTGATCTAAATTTGGAGCTTCAAAAGCTGTTCCTGGAATTGCAATTGGCATTTGAGTTACATCAGATTGGTAAGTAGCTTGAAGCAAAAAATCAAATTTAGGAAGTTTTTCAGTATTTATAACTTCTAAATCTAGTTGGTTTTGTTTGGCTAATAAGTCGTTTTGTTTGGCAAGCGGATAATTTTTTTGAACCAGTATATAACAAGTTTCTAGGTTAATTTTTTCTTGAGCCAGCGAACCAAAAGAAATAAAAAAAGGTATTAATAACAGTATTTTTTTCATTGAATTATACTTTAATTGAATTGATAATGAACGTTGAAGCTTCTGTTTTTCGAGCTTCTAATAACTGCATGTATTCCTCATTATTAATATTTAAAAACCCTTTCAAAAGAGGTGCAGCTATAAATGGAAAAATATTTAAAGCCAATATATTTATAAATAATTGTTCCATTCTAATGGGTTTAATCGCGCCATTTTCAATATTTACCTGTATTTGTTTTTTAAATTTATCAAGTGTTGGAAAATGTTTTTCAGAAGTTAGTTTTGATACAAATTCAGGATTTCGGTTTAATTCTTGAATGATAAAATTGGGTAAATATGGATGTTTAATTACAAATGAAATGTAGTTGTTTGTAAAGTTGCTAATTTTATCAAAAAGAGAAGAGTCATCGTTCAAAATTTTATTTAATTGAGGTGCTAAAAGTAAAAATGCACTTTTAAATACGGCTTCAAAAAGCATTTGTTTACTTCTAAAGTAATAATGCAACAATGCCTTATTGATTCCTGCTTCATTGGCAATTTCTTGCATACGCGCACCTTCCATACCTTTGCGTTGAAAAATGCGTTTTGCAGCATCTAATATTTCAGTTTCAGTAGTTGTATTTGTTTTTTTTATGAGCATATGTAACTATATAGTTTAACCAAATGGTTAATAAAAGTAAAATATTTTTTTTAACTTTCAAAATATATTATTTTAGCTATATTATTAAATTGATTTTAAATGAAAAAAATACTAAAGTTTAGTTTTGCAATTCTTATAATAGTTGTTGTTTATTTTGGGTATGTCAACTTTCAAAAACTAGTGTTAATATCTGGTTTTTCGGCAAAAAGTGTTGCTTCAGGAATATTTACTGCTCAAATGCCTCAAGAATTATTAGAGGAACATGACAATGGCTTTTCTCCAGTTTCACTAGCTAAAAACAGTGTGAATTTTGAAAATAAATCTGTAATAAGTAGTGTTTTTGGTTTAAAAAGTAGAACTGCTGTTTATAGAGAAGGAGTTGGTGCTGTAGTGATTAATGAAGATTATGATGAAACTAAACCAATTTTAGTTCCGAAGAGAAATTTAACGTCAAAAAATTTGCCATTTCCATATGGAGATCTACCGCAAAAAGATACGGTTTTTGCGAATATAGATTATAAGAAACTAAATGAAGTTGTTGATGCCTATTTCAATGAAAATACTGAAGCTAATACAATCAGATCTTTTTTAATAGTTTATAAAAATCAGATAATTTCTGAAAAATATGAGGACGGCTTTGATTCAAGTTCAAAATTTTTAGGTTGGTCTATGGGTAAAAGTTTAATGAGTGCTGTTTGTGGGGTTTTAAATTTTCAAGGTAAATTAAATGTTGAAGATTTTACACGAATTAATGACTGGAAGAACGATGATCGTTCAAAAATTACGATTGGTAATTTGCTACAAATGAATAGCGGATTAGAATGGTTAGAAGATTATACTAAAATATCGGATGTTACGAATATGTTATATAAGGAAACAGATATGACCAAATCTCAAATTAATAAACCCTTGATTGGTAAGCCAAACGAAACTTGGAATTATTCTTCTGGCACTTCAAATTTATTGTCTGGAATTATAAGAGATAAATTTAAAACACATCAAGAATATCTGGATTTTTGGTACACGGATTTATTTGATAAAATTGGTATGCATTCTATGATTTTTGAAACCGATTTAGCAGGGAATTATGTGGCATCATCCTATGGTTGGGCCAATACCAGAGATTGGGCAAAATTCGGACTTTTGTATTTGAACAGAGGTAACTGGAATGGAGAACAGATTTTTAGTGAAGAATGGGTTAAATATACCGCTACACCTACAAATGGTTCAGAAGGTGTGTATGGAGCCCAGTTTTGGTTAAATGCGGGTGGACATATGCCTGACGTACCAAAAGATATGTTTTTTGCAGATGGTTATCAGGGGCAACGTGTTATCATTATTCCTTCAAAAGAAATTGGTTATTGTACGCTTAGGAGTTACTTACAGTAAATTAAATGAGCAGTTGAAAAACAGAGAAATAAAACCTGATGAAAATAAAGATGTTGTTGAATTTGAACTTAATAATTTAGATAATAATAATTTGATAAAAGATGTTTTATCAACTATTAAACATGAAATGTAATTCACAATTTTATAATAGACGAAGAGTATCAAATTTACCTATTTATTTATTTTTCGTGCAAAGTATTTCAGTTTAACAAGTTGATGTTATTACTTCAAAAAATGATAACTTCCGGGTTTGGATTGACTGAAAATTGAGGCTCTTTTGGTTGGTGTTTAACCACATTAAATTACTACTTTAATAAATAGTTTAAAAAAATAAATATTGTTAATAATTTGTTAAGAAAAGTATTATATTTGCTCAAAATTTTGCAATAATAACACCAGAAATATCAAAAAAACAGTGTTATTTGAAAAATAAATGTTTAAAAGTTGACCCCAATAAATCCCAATAAAATTATTGCTGTTTTTTTAAAATCAGTAATTTCAGTTTGTCTTAATTTCAAAACCACCATTTTAGGTGTAATTATCAATTGTAATTTTTCAAAAATTATTCAACTTTATTTAGAAGTTAAAAAAATAGTTACCACAACTTTTTTTTTAATATTCAAGACCATTCCTAATTTATTCAACAGCAATCTATTTTACAGTCAGACAAAGAATTAATAAAGTATATATGAAAAACAATTACTCATTTCAAAAAAAAATAAAATTTTCACTTTATAGTAAAGGAATAGTTTGCCTACTATTTGTTTTAAGTTTATCAAACAGTTCTTATTCACAAACAAAAGGATTGATTTTTGAACCAGCGACAGGTGCTGGTAAAGCTGTATTAGACCCAAATGGTGATGGATATACATCAGCCACTAGTAGCGGTTTTATTACTGACGATCAGATTGAAAGTGAAATTCCTTTTTCATCATTGGTTTTTCCATCTATTGAACCAGTTAGTGACCTTAGCGCTGGTCCAAGTTGTAGTTTTACAGACTTTGTTGATCAAGGAGATCAAGATCCAGTTCAGGCCTATTTGGATGCCAGCGGTAATTGGCTTTTTAGAATGAGAATGGGTAAAACAGCTCCCAATGCAAAAAGTTATAGTATTTTAATTGATACTGATGGTTTATTCGGGGGTTCAGGGCCAAACGTTGATCCTCAATATTCAAGTGCTAATCCAGGATTTGAAATAGAAATTGTATTGGCTACAAAATTTGGAGTGTATGTTTATGATGTAAATAATGAGAATTGCAATCCAGTTATTTCGTATTTAGGCACAACTAATTACCAAAAATCTATTGCGTTGACAGAATCTTGTGGAGATCCAGATTATTTTTACGATTTCTACGTAAAAATGAGTGATTTAACAACCGTATTTTCTGGACTTGCTCAAAATGCTGTAACTATTGATGCAACAACTGCTGTTCGGATGGCTATGATTGATAATATGGGTGCTCTAAAATCAACAATTTGTAATCCTTCTTCTGCATCTGATATCGCTGGAGTTGATGAAAGTTGTGGTACACTTGAAAATTGTTTTACTGATATTATTGATAATTATACTCCATGTCCTCCAGGAGAGATTTGCCCTGATCGTTCGGATTGTCCAACAATTATCGGACCTATTGATGGTTCGGCAACAACTATAAATGTAACAACTGCTGAAGCTATAGGAACAATTATTAAAGTGTATAACGGGACAACTTTAATTGGAACTTCTGCGGCAACCACAACGAGCCCTGAAACACTAAACATAACTTTAACTGCCTTGCTGTCTTCTGGAGATATTATTAATGCTACTGCACAAGCCCCAGGTGAGGGAGTTTCTATTGATAATTGTAGTTCTGTTGCGGTAGACGTACCTTGTGTTACATCAACTTTAACTATTACTGATGGTGGTACTAAAGGAGTTTGTGGAAATGGTTATACTGCTGGTGCTAATATGAATATATACAAAGATGGAATATTAATTTTATCTACAATGACTTCTACTTCAGTACTTAATATTACAGGAGTTAGTTGGTCATACAAGCCAAATGGAAGTTTTTCAAATTGCACAAGTGGAGGGGGTAATTTACCGATAGGTTATTATGAATTTTCACAAACAATTGGAGGGTGTGAGGGGCCAAAAGTTTTCTATGATAATGGAACTGGTTGTACAGGTGCCGCCACAACCCCTGTAATTAATAGTGAAATCTATGCAGGAACCACCTCAATTTCTGGAACATCTGGAATTGGAGCATCAATTGAGTTATTTATTAATGGAGTTTCTACGGGAGCAACAACTACGGCTGACGGGGTTGGAAATTGGACGTTTGCTTCAATAGCTGTTTCTACAGGTCAATCAGTTTATGTATTTGCAAATGAAGCATTAGCTTGTACGGCTTCTTTAAGTAGCACATTTACAGTTATTTCAGTGCCAATACCTGTTATTTTAGGATCATATTGTGGGGCTATAGATACTGTAAATGGAAATGTTTCTGCAACTGAAGGAACAATTCAATTATATAAAGTAGGAACTCCTGATGTGGCTATTGGCTCATTAGTTTCTATTTCATTAAATGGAAGTTGGATGGTTAATGGATTAAGTTTGGGATCAGGTGATGAAATATATGCCAGAATTACCTTAAACGGAGGCATTACATCAGATTCTTCAAACACAACAATTGGAGATCAGACTGCCAATTCTGTCAACATTTCTACGCCTGTAATTACAGAAGGTGATACTATTATTTCTGGAACAGGGGTTGAAGGTGATACCATTAAACTATACATTGATGATTTTGAAACAATTTATTCAACTACTGTTGATAACCTTGGGAATTGGACTATTAATTCTATTCTAAGTGATGAGTTTTATACCAATGCAATTGTTTATGTAACAGCAACAACATCAGGTTTCTGCGAAGGTAATCCGTCAGGTTCAAAAGTAGTACAATGCATAAATCCTTTGCTTCAAACATATACCGGAGGTAGTTATAGTTATTGTTATGGTCAGGCTGGATCAATACTCCTTGACTCATCTGAGATGGGTGTAATTTATGAATTGGTTAATAGTGCTGGGAATAGCGTTGGACCATCTTATGTGGGAACAGGTAGTTCTATAAATTTATATACCAATGCTTTAACAGCTAATTTAATAGATGTTTATGTAAAGGCATATAAATTATTGAATCCTAATTGTTCAGTAATATATTCTTTACAAATTGATTTTGATGTTCAATTAAATTCTCCTGAGATTACATTAACAAATTCAAA
Organism: uncultured Flavobacteriaceae bacterium; assembly: GCA_963712085.1. Taxonomy (GTDB): domain Bacteria; phylum Bacteroidota; class Bacteroidia; order Flavobacteriales; family Flavobacteriaceae; genus Lutibacter. The sequence goes on from CAVQGP010000001.1 coordinate 672,591, forward strand.
TATTTCTGTTTTACAAGGTAATTCACCTGCAGTATTTGGGTATACAAACCCTATTAACTCACCCATAAATTATAGTATTGCTTTTTCAATAGCAGCCAAAAACCAAGGGTTTTTAGATGTTAGTAACATGGCAATATCCAGTCCAATAAATATTGCAGTGCCTGTGGCATCAGCCGTTGGAACTTATAATGTAATTTTAACTATTACAGGAGGCACAGCCTGTTCAAGTACGTATCCAATATCAATAACGGTCTACTCGGCTTCTAGTCCACCAATAATAAGTTCACAGCCATCAAGTAATTCAGTGTGCTCAGGGGCCCCAGTTTCCTTTGAAATCATTGCAACTAGCTCAGATGTTCTAAGTTATATTTGGGAAATTAGTACAAATGGGGGGTCTATTTGGTCTCTAGTTTCTGATGGTGGCGTTTATTCAAATGCAACTACTGAAATATTAAATATTTCAGATACAACAGGATTTGATGGTTATTTATATAGAGCTATTGTTTCAAACGTAAATGGTAGTACAACATCTATTGGAGCAACATTAACTGTTAATTCAATACCATTGGCACCAGCAGTAGTCAACTGTTGGGATAATTTTGTTTTCAACACCACAACTTGTTTATGGGAAAATACAGGCTCACAAGATCCACAACCAGCAGTAGTCAACTGTTGGGATAATTTTGTTTTCAACACCACAACTTGTTTATGGGAAAATACAGGCTCACAAGATCCACAACCAGCAGTAGTCAACTGTTGGGATAATTTTGTTTTCAACACCACAACTTGTTTATGGGAAAATACAGGCTCACAAGATCCACAACCAGCAGTAGTCAACTGTTGGGATAATTTTGTTTTCAACACCACAACTTGTTTATGGGAAAATACAGGCTCACAAGATCCACAACCAGCAGTAGTCAACTGTTGGGATAATTTTGTTTTCAACACCACAACTTGTTTATGGGAAAATACAGGCTCACAAGATCCACAACCAGCAGTAGTCAACTGTTGGGATAATTTTGTTTTCAACACCACAACTTGTTTATGGGAAAATACAGGCTCACAAGATCCACAACCAGCAGTAGTCAACTGTTGGGATAATTTTGTTTTCAACACCACAACTTGTTTATGGGAAAATACAGGCTCACAAGATCCACAACCAGCAGTAGTCAACTGTTGGGATAATTTTGTTTTCAACACCACAACTTGTTTATGGGAAAATACAGGCTCACAAGATCCACAACCAGCAGTAGTCAACTGTTGGGATAATTTTGTTTTCAACACCACAACTTGTTTATGGGAAAATACAGGCTCACAAGATCCACAACCAGCAGTAGTCAACTGTTGGGATAATTTTGTTTTCAACACCACAACTTGTTTATGGGAAAATACAGGCTCACAAGATCCACAACCAGCAGTAGTCAACTGTTGGGATAATTTTGTTTTCAACACCACAACTTGTTTATGGGAAAATACAGGCTCACAAGATCCACAACCAGCAGTAGTCAACTGTTGGGATAATTTTGTTTTCAACACCACAACTTGTTTATGGGAAAATACAGGCTCACAAGATCCACAACCAGCAGTAGTCAACTGTTGGGATAATTTTGTTTTCAACACCACAACTTGTTTATGGGAAAATACAGGCTCACAAGATCCACAACCAGCAGTAGTCAACTGTTGGGATAATTTTGTTTTCAACACCACAACTTGTTTATGGGAAAATACAGGCTCACAAGATCCACAACCAGCAGTAGTCAACTGTTGGGATAATTTTGTTTTCAACACCACAACTTGTTTATGGGAAAATACAGGCTCACAAGATCCACAACCAGCAGTAGTCAACTGTTGGGATAATTTTGTTTTCAACACCACAACTTGTTTATGGGAAAATACAGGCTCACAAGATCCACAACCAGCAGTAGTCAACTGTTGGGATAATTTTGTTTTCAACACCACAACTTGTTTATGGGAAAATACAGGCTCACAAGATCCACAACCAGCAGTAGTCAACTGTTGGGATAATTTTGTTTTCAACACCACAACTTGTTTATGGGAAAATACAGGCTCACAAGATCCACAACCAGCAGTAGTCAACTGTTGGGATAATTTTGTTTTCAACACCACAACTTGTTTATGGGAAAATACAGGCTCACAAGATCCACAACCAGCAGTAGTCAACTGTTGGGATAATTTTGTTTTCAACACCACAACTTGTTTATGGGAAAATACAGGCTCACAAGATCCACAACCAGCAGTAGTCAACTGTTGGGATAATTTTGTTTTCAACACCACAACTTGTTTATGGGAAAATACAGGCTCACAAGATCCACAACCAGCAGTAGTCAACTGTTGGGATAATTTTGTTTTCAACACCACAACTTGTTTATGGGAAAATACAGGCTCACAAGATCCACAACCAGCAGTAGTCAACTGTTGGGATAATTTTGTTTTCAACACCACAACTTGTTTATGGGAAAATACAGGCTCACAAGATCCACAACCAGCAGTAGTCAACTGTTGGGATAATTTTGTTTTCAACACCACAACTTGTTTATGGGAAAATACAGGCTCACAAGATCCACAACCAGCAGTAGTCAACTGTTGGGATAATTTTGTTTTCAACACCACAACTTGTTTATGGGAAAATACAGGCTCACAAGATCCACAACCAGCAGTAGTCAACTGTTGGGATAATTTTGTTTTCAACACCACAACTTGTTTATGGGAAAATACAGGCTCACAAGATCCACAACCAGCAGTAGTCAACTGTTGGGATAATTTTGTTTTCAACACCACAACTTGTTTATGGGAAAATACAGGCTCACAAGATCCACAACCAGCAGTAGTCAACTGTTGGGATAATTTTGTTTTCAACACCACAACTTGTTTATGGGAAAATACAGGCTCACAAGATCCACAACCAGCAGTAGTCAACTGTTGGGATAATTTTGTTTTCAACACCACAACTTGTTTATGGGAAAATACAGGCTCACAAGATCCACAACCAGCAGTAGTCAACTGTTGGGATAATTTTGTTTTCAACACCACAACTTGTTTATGGGAAAATACAGGCTCACAAGATCCACAACCAGCAGTAGTCAACTGTTGGGATAATTTTGTTTTCAACACCACAACTTGTTTATGGGAAAATACAGGCTCACAAGATCCACAACCAGCAGTAGTCAACTGTTGGGATAATTTTGTTTTCAACACCACAACTTGTTTATGGGAAAATACAGGCTCACAAGATCCACAACCAGCAGTAGTCAACTGTTGGGATAATTTTGTTTTCAACACCACAACTTGTTTATGGGAAAATACAGGCTCACAAGATCCACAACCAGCAGTAGTCAACTGTTGGGATAATTTTGTTTTCAACACCACAACTTGTTTATGGGAAAATACAGGCTCACAAGATCCACAACCAGCAGTAGTCAACTGTTGGGATAATTTTGTTTTCAACACCACAACTTGTTTATGGGAAAATACAGGCTCACAAGATCCACAACCAGCAGTAGTCAACTGTTGGGATAATTTTGTTTTCAACACCACAACTTGTTTATGGGAAAATACAGGCTCACAAGATCCACAACCAGCAGTAGTCAACTGTTGGGATAATTTTGTTTTCAACACCACAACTTGTTTATGGGAAAATACAGGCTCACAAGATCCACAACCAGCAGTAGTCAACTGTTGGGATAATTTTGTTTTCAACACCACAACTTGTTTATGGGAAAATGTCCCATTCAATGATACTGATGGAGACGGTATATGTGATGATTTAGACAATTGCATAAATATTCCGAATCCATTACAAGAAGATAGAGATGGAAATGGTATTGGAGATGTATGTGAATCAATCACAAATTATCCACCAATTGCAGTTGATGATAACATTACAGTTGCCGAAGACACTTTATTTACCTCAACAGTAGATTTAGATTTCAATGATACAGATGTAGAATTAGATGCTTTGACCGTTGTAGCCGGAACATTTACCACTGCACAAGGTGGAACCATTATAATTGAAACTGACGGTAGTTATACTTATACACCTGCACCAAATTATTATGGTCCGGACAGTTTTGATTATATAGTAACAGACGGCAATTTAACAGGTGTTGGCACATTAAACATCACAGTAGTTGCAGTGAACGATGCCCCAGTTGCAGTTGATGATAACATTACAGTTGCCGAAGACACTTTATTTACCTCAACAGTAGATTTAGATTTCAATGATACAGATGTAGAATTAGATGCTTTGACCGTTGTAGCCGGAACATTTACCACTGCACAAGGTGGAACCATTATAATTGAAACCGACGGTAGTTATACTTATACAGCTGCACCAAATTATTATGGTCCGGACAGTTTTGATTATACGGTAACAGACGGCAATTTAATAGGTTTTGGCACATTAAACATCACAGTAGTTGCAGTAAACGATGCCCCAGTTGCAGTCGATGATGTTGCGACAACAAATGAAAATATTTCGGTAATGATACCAGTTTTAGAGAATGATTCTGATTTAGATGGAGATAATTTATTTGTAACCGTAGCAACTTCCATATTAGGAACAGTTGTAATCAACCCAAACGGAACAATAACCTTTATACCAAATTCTGATTTTAAAGGTGAAGCTATTGTAAATTATACAATATCTGATGGAAATGGGGCTTTAGCTTCAGCAACAATTACAGTAATAGTAATAGCCGATTCATCAGATTTAGCAATTATTAAAACGGTAAATAATGAAAGACCTAATGTTGGAGACAATGTAACATTTTCTATCGAAGTAACAAATTACGGACCTAGTGATGCCACAAATGTTAAAGTAATCGATCAGATAACATCTGGTTACACCTATGTTAGTTATAATGCATCAACTGGGATTTATGATAGTTCTAGTGGAATTTGGGCAATAGGATCTATTAATAACAATTCAACTGAAATTTTAACTATTACAGCTAAGGTTAATGCTTTTGGAAACTACACGAATATTACTGAAATATTTTCGGCTGATCAGGTAGATCCAAATTCTATTCCTAGAAATGGAAATCCTTCAGAAAATGATCAAGATGAAGTTACAACAGTTCCTATTGAACTTATAGTTATTCCTGAAGAATTTACGCCGAATGGAGATGGCCTCAATGATTTATTTGAGATTAAGTACTTGGAAGTAATTTATCCAAATTTCTCGATGGTAATTATAAATAGATGGGGGAATAAAGTATTTGAATACAAGCATTCTGGAAATTCAAATCAAACCCCTGAATGGTGGAATGGTTTCTCTGATGGTAAGTGGAATTTTGACAATCTCGAGTTGCCTGTAGGAACCTATTTCTACACTATTTATTTTAACAAAAACGATAGAAAGCCTGAAACGGGTTGGATATATTTAAAAAGGTAATAACAATAAAAGAGAAAGACACAATCAAAGAACAAATATTTCTCTTTTTAAATCATATATAAGCATAGTTTATGAAAAAAATTAAATTACTTTTTGGGGCTTTAACATTATTATCAATTAGTTCCATATTTGCACAGCAAGACCCACAATATACTCAATACATGTACAATATGAGTGTGATTAATCCTGCATATTCAGGGTCAAGAGGTGTTCCGGCTATTGGAATATTAGGTAGAACTCAATGGGTTGGAGTTGATGGTGCTCCACAAACAGCAACCCTTTCTTTCAATTCACCTGTTGGTCAGGCAACTGGTTTAGGATTGTCAATAATTTATGATGAAATTGGACCTGTTAGAGAAAGTAACATATATGGAGACTTCTCTTATACTATATTTACAGGAGAAGAAGGTAAATTGGCTTTTGGTATAAAAGCAGGAATTAGCTTTTTAGATGTTGCTTATTTAAATACTATTGATCCTGATCCTTTAAATGAACCAATTAACCAGCTATCGCCAAATTTTGGTGCGGGTGTTTACTATTACACCAACAATTTTTATGTTGGTTTATCGGCTCCAAACTTTTTAGAAACTCGCCATTTGGAAGATGACGGTGGTGTTGTAAGTACAGCTTCCGAAAAAATGCACTACTTTCTAACAGGTGGCTATGTGTTTGACCTAAATGATAACTTAAAATTAAAACCATCTTCTTTAATTAAAGCTACGTCAGGAGCTCCGGTTTCATTTGATCTTTCAGCAAATTTATTAGTGAATGAAAAATTTGAGATAGGTTTATCCTATAGATTTGATGATTCTTTAAGTGGTATGGTTGGTTTTCAGGCAACTCCAGATTTCAGAATTGGATATGCTTATGATTATACAACAAGTTATTATAATGAATTTAATTCAGGGTCACATGAAATAATTTTATTATTTGAATTTAACCGAAGAAACATTAAAAGTCCAAGATTCTTTTAAATTAAAAAGTAAATAAAAATGAAAAAAGTTACTTTAATACTACTGTTGTTTTGTACAGGTTTTATAAATGCACAGAGCAAAAATTTTACCATAAAAAATATTGCAGCAAACACCAAATATCAGGATTTTGGGATGGTATATTATGGTGAAAATAAAGCTGTTTTTGCATCAACAAGAAATAAAAAAACAATTCGTAAAAATTTATGGTTTGGAAATGAGCAACCTTTTTTAGAGCTGTATCAAGGTGTTTTAAATGAAAAAGGCGAAATTAATGAAGTTGAAAATTTTTCAAAAACCATCAATTCGAGGTTTCATGATGCAAATATAATTTTTACCAAGGATTTAAAAACTATTTATTTTACTCGAAATAATTATTTGAATAAAAAATTCAAAAAAGATTCCACGGGATGGAATTTAAATCAGCTTTATAAAGCCAAAATTTCAGAAAATGGGGAGTGGACAAATATTCAACCAATGCCATTTAACAGTAATAATTATCAAACTGGACACCCCGTTTTAAATAAAAAAGAGGATAAACTTTATTTTATTTCAGATATGCCAGGAACATTTGGTAAAACAGATATTTATGTTGTTGATATTCATTCGGATGGAACTTATGGAGACCCAATAAATTTAGGCCCAAATGTGAATACCATGGAAAAAGAAATGTTTCCTTTTATTGATGAAAATGACGTATTGTATTTTTCTTCAAATGGCCATTTGGACGGTTTTGGAGGGCTAGATATTTACGCTGTTCAAATGGGTTTAAATGGAATCACAGCGTTGGTAAAAAATATGGGAAATCCAATAAATAGCGCTGAAGATGATTTTAGTTTGGTTTTTCAACAAGGAAAAAGAATAGGTTATTTTTCATCAAATAGACCAGGCGGAAAAGGTGATGATGATATTTATTATTTTGAAGAACAATTGTGCAGTCAAATAGTAAAAGGGATTATAAAAGATAGGGAAACAGGGTTAATTATTCCTGAAGCAATTGTTGAATTACTTGATAAAAACGGAAAAATCATTGAAAGTACAGTTGTGGATAAATTAGGGGAATTTAATTTTAAAGTAGATTGTGAAACTGCATATAAAGTAATTGTTACTAAAGAAAAATATGACAATATTCAATATGATTTTAAAACTTCAAATGAATTCAATTTAAAATTTCCATTGGCATTTCAATTAATACCAAGCGAGTTTGTTATTACTCTAAATGGGTTGATGATAAACTGTAAGCCAATTTATTTTGACTTGGATAAATTTGACATTAGAAAAGATGCTGCAGATGAACTAGAAAAAGTTGTTAGTTTAATGAATAAATATCCAAAATTAATTATTGAATTAAGGTCACATACAGACTCAAGGGCTCCAGACGCATATAACATGATTTTATCAGAGAGAAGAGCAAAATCGACGGTTGCCTGGATAATTAGCAAAGGTATTGACCCAATACGAATTTCAGGAAATGGATACGGAGAAACCCAATTGGTAAATGAGTGTTCAAATGGTGTAAAATGTACTGATGCTCAACATCAACTAAACAGAAGAGCTGACTTTGTGATTGTTAATCCTGAAGTCATTAAATAAATATAATATTGTAAATTATTGGAGTTTTAAAAAAGGATTTAGCTTAAAACTTAGGCTGAATCTTTTTTTTAGATATTAGATTCATAATATTTTTATAATCCGGCTTGGTTACCTTTTTTTTGATCAAATATTAAACCGATTTTTTTAGCTCTATTTTCCCAATTTTTTCGAGCTAATAGTTGTAAATCAGCAATATTATCACTTTCGTCCATGATTTCAAGACCCAGTAAAGTTTCAATTACATCTTCCATGGTAACAATGCCGCTTGTTGTTCCATATTCATCTACAACCAATGCAATATGTTCTCGTTGCGCTACAAACTCTTCAAATAAATCAGGTATAGGTAAATTACGATTGGTTATTATTATTTCACGTTTAATAGTTGAAAGTGTTTGTTCACCATTCCCATTTATAATGGCTTCCATCATTTCATCTTTTAAAATAACGCCAGTAATATTATCTGAATTGTCTTTATAAACTGGGATTCTTGAAAAACGTAATTTAGGATGTTTATTAAAAAAATTTTGAATTGTGACATCTTCGGAAGCTCTAATCATAACAGTTCTGGGAGTCATAATATCCTTAACCTCAACTTCTTTAAACGTAAGTAGATTTTTTATAATAGCACTTTCATTTTTTTCAAAAACACCTTCTTCTTGGGCAATATCGGCCATGGCATGAAAATCTTCTCTGCTTAGAATAGATCCATGCCCCTTTTTTCCTCCAATAAGTTTAGTTGTTAATTGCAAAAGCCATAAAATTCCAGTATACTTTAAAGGAAAAATTAAAGCAGTTAATGTAATTGATGTAAAATTGGCTAATTGTTTCCAATAGGTAGCTCCAATTGTTTTTGGGATTATTTCTGATGCCACTAATATTAAAATTGTCATTAAAGCTGAAACTATTCCAACTGTATTTATTCCAAACACATTGATATCATAGTCTAAATGTTCAGCTTGTACCCCAACTAAAATGGCACCAACAGTATGTGCAATGGTGTTAATTGTTAAAATGGCAATTAAAGGTTTATCAATGTCATTTTTAAAACGTTCAAGTATAAATGCATATTTTTTACCTTCTTGTTTTTTAATGGTGATAAATGTTGAAGGAATACTCAATAATACTGCTTCAAGAATAGAGCACAAAAATGAAAAAAAGATAGAGATTGCAGCAAAAAAAAGCAGTAGCGACATTTTATGATTGTTTTAGTTGACAAATTTAGTCAATATTAACTCAAATTTGAAACATATAAAAAATTCACTGAAATTTTAAAGGTTTTTGCTCGATTGAAAAATGTAAAATTTAGTTTAAAAACAAACAACTAAAATTAGTAATTGTGCCATAAAAAGCAAATCTCTGCAAAAGGTTTACTTAAATAGCGATGAGGTAGATTTGAATTTTAAATGTGATTGTATTATTTTTTACGTGTTAAGACTTATTTTTATTATTCGAATGCTCAAAGTTGTAGTTAATACCTATGCCAATTACTTCTCTAACCTGAAAGCCGCTGTAGGCATTGTTGTCGTATATAGTTTGAAAAATAAAATTTGCTGTAAAGTATTTATTGACCTTCAAATCAATATCCATTAGATAATTTAGGTCAATATTTTGTGGATTGTCAATATAATTTGAAAAAAGTGCAAATACATTTTCCATACTTATATTCTCCATAATTACAAATTTATAAAGTAAGGATGCGCTAAATCCAATTTCATAACGTAAACTTTCTCCTTCTTTAACGCCAAAATAGGCATCATTTGGTAAGGTGAAATCTTCATCAACAAAAACAAATTTTGAGGTTGCCGGTGCTAAGTTTATTTTAAAATCGTTGCTTTTTTCCCAAAGCATTCCTGGTCCAATTAAAAAATATCCAGGTGACATAAAATCGGTATGTGGAGTTCTTATTTCTTTTCCTTCAGAATTTTTTTTGTATTTATATCCTGTAGTAAATTGTGATTTAAAGTTTGCAAAAAATGAATAAAACCAATAATTGTCGGCGTCGTAAGCAAGCATAGAATTTAACATAATACCATCGTTGGTTTTCTTAGGGAATCCGGTATTTGCACTTTTAGTCAATCCATAGGAAGCAATTAATTTATTATTCCAAATAAATTTATTTTTTTTATAGTTTAGGGTGTAATTTGCAGTTGCATTACCGGCAATTGTATTATCACCACCAGAAGCCCAATTTGAAAATGCAGATTGATTAAATAAAAAGGTAAATTTTCCAATATTTGTCCAACCTTCTTTGTTTATGTAATCTTTTTTCTGTGCAAAAACTACTGAAAAGCTTGAAATTAAAGCAATTAATAAGAGATGATTTTTCATTAAAAATTTTTTAATTCAAAACGCTAAAATATGCAAATATTGTGCCAAAAAGTATAAAATACGTGTGTTTATTTAATAAATATAAGCAAGAAACGTCCTTTTTTTAAAAAAAAGGACGTTTCTATGTTTTTAATTAAAAATGGTTTTTAGAACCCATAATTTAGTCCTAAACCAAATACTTCTCTAATTTGAAATCCTTTGTAAGCGTTGTCATCATATATAGTTTGAAAAACTAATTTTGCTGATAAAAAGCTGTTAATTTTCATATCTAGGTTCATAGTATAATCTAAGTCAATATTTTGTGGTTTGTCTAAGTAATTTGAAAATAAGGTTAATATGTTTTCCATGGATACGTTTTCCATAATATTAAACTTATAATATCCTCTAGCATTAAACCCAAATTCGTACAAAATAGCATCACCAGGCGCCACACCAAAAGTTTCTATATCATTACTAGAATCATAAGAATCAGTATCTTCGTTATATGAATAAATTTCACTAGTTAAAAAAGTAATTTTTGAGGTTATTGGTGCAAAGTTAATTGAAAAGTTATCACTTTTTTTCCATAAAAAACCTGGTCCAAAACTTAAATATCCTGGTTTGAAAAATCCTGATGTTGGATAGTCTTCATTGTCTCCAATAAAATCATCTTCATAGTCGTAACCATTAGAAAATTGGGTTTTTAAATTTAGAAAAAATGATGCGCTCCAAGTGTCAGTTAATTTTCTACCTACAACAGAGTTGAATTCAAATCTATCATCTGTTTTTCTAACACCATCGTCTTGAGTTTTTGTTAATCCATAAGCAGCAATAAGTTTATTGTCCCAAGACCACACTCCTTTTGCATAATTAAAACCATAATTAATATCAAGATTTCCTGCAAAACTATTGTCACCGCCTGACTGCCAATTTGAAAAGGATGATTGATTAATTAAAAGGGTAATTTTTCCAGATTTGGCCCAATAACTAGTGTCTTTTACTTTTTCCTGAGCAAAAGTGAATGTGAAAGTCAATAAGGCAATTGCAATTAAAGTAAATTTTTTCATAATTTTTAATGTTTAAGTAATCAATACAAATATATAATATTGTGGTTTTTAATAAATTAAAAAACAAAAAAACTATATTTTTTGTTTAAAAAGGGGTACGGTTGAACAAGCTTCGCCAAACATAATTGATTTAGCAATTGGTTGTAATTTTTCAATTAATTGAAGATAGGCTGTTTCTGGAATTGGTTTATTTGAGCAACCTTTAATAATTATTGGTTTTTCTATATATTCCTCAATAGCAATTGAGTTAATAATATCTTGAAAAATAGAGGTTTCTAAGTTGGTTATATTACCAACAATAACTTTTTTTGAAAAGGGCGAAATGTAAGTTGAAATTAACATAAATGCCCAAGAAGGTATAATAGCATCTGCAGAACAGGTCAAAGCAACATATTTATTTTGATACTGACTCCAGTCATGATTTTTTAAATGTTCACGAAAATCGTTTTCTTTTAAAATAAGTTCGTGGTACAACCAATTTTTTATATCCAAAATTACTCTTTCACCTTTTGGATAAAAATCTTCAAGATCAATCGTTTTTAGCTGACTATTGGCAACTCTATTTACAATTTCATTAGCCATTTATAAAAAACCAAGTTCTAATTTGGCTTCTTCGCTCATCATATCTTGTGTCCACATCGGATCAAAAGTAATTTCAACTTCGGCATTGTTAACCTCTTCAATTGTTTTTACTTTTTCTTCAACTTCTACGGGCAAAGTTTCTGCAACAGGGCAGTTGGGTGAAGTAAGCGTCATTAATATTTTAACATCGTTGTTTTCACTAACAAAAACATCGTAAATTAATCCTAATTCAAAAATATCTACAGGGATTTCCGGATCGTAAATAGTTTTTAATTTCTCTACTATTTTATCGCCTAAATCTTCTACACGTTTGCTATTCATTACAAAAACCTTTCTTTATATTCATTCTAAATAAGGGCAAATATACAAATATTAACTTAATTTTGAATGAAAAGCCAATGCGTACAATTTTATTTGTTTAATCATTGAAACCAGACCATTTGCTCGGGTAGGAGACAAGTGTTCTTTTAAACCAATTTCATCAATAAAATATAAATCGGCGTCTAAAATATCCTGAGGTTTTTGATTGTTAAAAACACGTAACAAAATAGCCACAATTCCTTTGGTTAAAATAGCATCACTATCAGCAGTAAAAATCATTTTACCATCTTGAATTTCAGAATGTAACCAAACTTTACTTTGACAGCCAACAATTAAATTATCATCTGTTTTATAGGTGTCATTTATAAGTGGAAGTGATTTTCCCAATTCAATAATATATTCATATCGTTCCATCCAATCATCAAACATGGAAAACTCATCTATAATTTCTTCTTGTATTTCTTTGATAGTCATTTTTTAAACTTATTTTTGCAAAAATAATCACATCGTAGGTTTAAAAAAAATAATAACACAATTAAAACCAATTGAATGATGTGCACATACCATAAAATATGAGTAAATTACTAGTTGTTGGAACTGTTGCCTTTGATGCTATTGAAACTCCTTTTGGAAAAACAGATAAAATTTTAGGTGGAGCTGCAACCTATATTTCACTTTCAGCCTCACAATTTGGCATAAAATCTGGAATTGTTTCAGTTGTAGGTGGCGATTTTCCGAAAGAATATTTAAAAAAATTAAACACCAGAAACATCAATACCGATGGTGTTGAAATTGTAGAAAATGGAAAAACTTTTTTTTGGAAAGGAAAATATCACAACGATTTAAATACAAGAGATACCTTAATTACCGATTTAAATGTATTGGCCAATTTTAATCCAATTGTTCCGGTTGAATACCTAAATACGGAATTTTTAATGTTGGGAAATTTACATCCGGCAGTGCAAATGGCTGTAATTAAACAAATTCCAGTTAGACCAAAGCTAGTAGTATTAGATACTATGAATTTTTGGATGGATAATACCTTGGATGAATTGATGCAGGTAATTGCTAAAATTGATGTAATTACAATTAATGATGAAGAAGCTCGTCAATTATCGGGTGAATATTCTTTAGTTAGAGCCGCGCAAAAAATTCACAAAATGGGACCAAAGTATGTGGTAATCAAAAAAGGGGAACATGGCGCTTTAATATTTAACAATGGCGATGTGTTTTTTGCACCTGCATTGCCTTTGGAAGAGGTTTTTGATCCAACAGGGGCCGGAGATACTTTCGCCGGGGGATTTATTGGTTATTTGGCAAAAACGCAAGATATTTCGTTTGAAAACATGAAAAGAGCGGTAATTTCTGGTTCAAATTTAGCTTCATTTTGTGTAGAGAAATTTGGAACAGAGCGCATGGAGAGTTTAACTCAGGAAGAAATTCAAAACAGATTATTACAATTTAAATCTCTAACTCAATTTGATATTGAATTAAGTTAGAAGGAATTCCGCAAGTGTGCGGAATTTTTTATTTTTTATTACTATACTAAAATTAAAACAATGAGCGACGCTATTAAACATGAATGTGGAATTGCAATGGTTAGACTGTTAAAACCACTGCAATATTATAAAGATAAATATGGCTCAGCATTTTATGGTTTAAATAAAATGTATTTGTTAATGGAAAAACAACACAATCGCGGTCAGGATGGTGCAGGTTTGGCAAGTATAAAATTCAATGTAAATCCAGGTACACGATATATTAGTCGGATTCGTTCCAATGCCGATCAGCCAATTCAAGATATTTTTGCGCAAATTAATGGTCGTTTAAATGATTTAAATGATGAGTTTCCCGATAAAGTTAATGATGTAGATTGGCAAGTAAATAATGCACCCTACATTGGGAATTTGTATTTAGGCCATGTGCGCTACGGTACTTTCGGAAAAAATAGTATTGAAAGTGTTCACCCTTTTTTACGCCAAAGCAACTGGATGCATAAAAGTTTAATTGTTGCAGGTAACTTCAATATGACCAACTCAAAACGTTTATTTAACGATTTGGTTGAAATAGGTCAGCATCCAAAAGAAATGACTGACACTGTTACTGTTATGGAAAAAATAGGTCATTTTATTGACGATGAAGTTGCTAAATTATACAAGAAAATAAAAGAGGAACATGGGGTAAATAAAAAAGATGCTTCCCCTTTAATTGAAGAGAAAATAAATATTAAAAAAATATTAAAAAGATCTGCTAAAAACTGGGATGGTGGTTATGCTATGGCTGGTTTGTTAGGTCATGGAGATTCTTTTGTTTTACGTGATCCTGCAGGAATTAGACCTGCATTTTATTATAAAGATGATGAGGTAGTTGTGGTAGCTTCTGAGAGACCAGTTATTCAAACTGTTTTCAATGTTAACATTAAAGATGTAAAAGAAATTGAACCAGGATGCGCTTTAATTATTAAGAGAAATGGTAAAATTACCATGAATAAAATTAAAGAAGTATTGCCTAAAAAATCATGTTCGTTTGAGCGTATTTATTTTTCAAGAGGTAGCGATGCGGATATTTATAACGAAAGAAAAAATCTTGGAAAATTTGTATTTCCGCAGATATTAGAAAAAATAGATAATGATATTAAAAATACTGTTTTTTCATTCATCCCAAATACTGCTGAAACTTCATTCTACGGAATGCGCGAAGCTGCTGAAGATTTCTTAAATCTTCAAAAAACAAGAGCTATTTTAAGTGGTAAAAAAGTATTGTCTGCTGAAAATGTAACTCAAATTTTATCTGAAAGGCCACGAATTGAGAAACTTGCCATTAAAGATGCCAAATTAAGAACCTTTATTGCCGATGATAATAGTCGTGACGATTTGGTTGCTCACGTATATGATGTAACTTATGGTATTGTAAAACCAAACGACAATTTGGTAATTATTGACGATAGTATTGTGCGTGGAACAACTTTGAAAAAAAGTATTATTAAGATTTTGGATCGTTTGCATCCAAAAAAAATAATCATTGTTTCATCAGCGCCGCAAATTCGTTATCCGGATTGTTATGGAATTGACATGGCAAGAATGGGTGATTTTATTGCTTTTAGAGCAGCTTTGGAATTGTTAAAACAAACAAATCAATATCATATTGTTGAAGAAGTTTATAAAAATTGTAAAACGCAACAACCATTAGAAGATACCGAGATTCAAAATTCAGTAAAAGAAATTTATGCACCTTTTTCAAATGAACAAATTTCAAATAAAATTGCTGAAATGTTAAAAACTGAAGACATTACTTCAGCTGTTGAAATTGTATTTCAGTCGGTTGAAAATTTACATAAAGCTTGTCCGAATCATTTGGGAGACTGGTATTTTACTGGAGATTATCCAACACCAGGAGGAAACCGTGTGGTAAACGATTCATTTATTAATTTTTACGAAGGGAACAACAAAAGAGCTTATTAGATAATTGGTTATATTTATACTTTAAAACTTAAATTAAAGTATAATGAAACTGTCAAACCTTTTATTAGTTGTTTTCCTATTTAGTTTCAGCGTGTTTTTTGCACAAAATTCATCTGAAAGAGGGGATGCTTTTGTTGACGAAAATGGCATTTTGCGGTGGAGCAATTCAAACGAAGAAGTGCAAGGTTTTGGAGTAAATTATACTGTTCCTTTTGCACATGCCTATCGTTCAGCTCAAAAAATGGGAATAGACCCTAAAAAAGCAATTGATAATGATGTTTACCATTTTTCGCGATTGGGTTTCGATTTGTTTCGCGTTCATGTCTGGGACACACAAATAAGCGATACTTTAGGAAATTTGATTCAGAACGAACATTTGGATACTTTTGATTATTTGCTGAAAAAACTAAAAGATAAAAACATAAATTTTGTTATAACACCTATTGCTTTTTGGGGAAATGGATGGCCAGAACCTGATACTTATTCACCTGGGTTTTCATATAAATATGGTAAAGATGCTTGTTTAACAAATCCAGAAGCCATAAAAGCGCAAGAAAATTATTTAGCTCAGTTTTTAAATCACGTAAATCCTTATACAAAAGTTGCCTATAAAAATGAGCCCAATATTATAGCTTTTGAAGTAAGTAATGAGCCTCACCATAGAGGGAAACCTGATGAAGTAACTAAACTTATAAAAGGCATGGTTACAGCAATAAATTCAACAGGTACTAAAAAACCTATTTTTTACAATATTACGCACGCAGTTCAGTTAAATGATGCTTATTTTAAAGCGGATATTCAAGGCGGAACTTTTCAATGGTATCCAACAGGTTTGGGATATCAGCGAGAACTTTCAGGGAATTTATTACCAAATGTAAATGATTATAACATTCCATTTAATAATACCATTCAAAAATACAAGGGAGCTAAACTGGTTTATGAATTTGATGCTGCCGATGTTGGTAAATCGTATATTTATCCTGCTATGGCGAGAAGTTTTAGAGCTGCAGGCATTCAAATTGCCACTCATTTTTCATATGATCCAACTTTTTTAGCATATGCAAATACCGAGTACAATACCCATTATATGAATTTGGTATACACTCCTCAAAAAGCATTGAGCTTGATGATTTGTAATGCAGTTTTTCATGAAATTTCAATGAACCAAAATTTTGGGAAATTTCCTCAAAACAACACTTTTGGAGATTTCAGCATTCATTATTTAAATGATTTGGCAGAGTTTAATTCAGAAGTAACATTTATTTATACCAACAACACCAATTCAAAACCTAAAAATGAAGATAAATTAACCCAAGTTGCTGGTTTTGGGAATTCTGAAATTGTTAAATATGAAGGAACAGGTGCTTATTTTTTGGATAAAATTGAACAAGGTTTATGGCGTTTAGAAGTATTGCCTGATTTAATTTGGGTAGCAAATCCTTTCGGTAGAAATAGCCTACAAAAAACGGTAGGTGTTATAAAATGGGACTCATGGGAAATGAATATTCAGTTAAAAGAATTGGGTTCAGATTTTGCTATTGAAGCCATAAATGAGGGAAATAACTTCAATAGCAAAGTTAATGAAACTACTTTTTCAATTAAACCAGGGACTTATATTGTAAGTAAAAAAGGAATTCAAAAAAACTGGTTGCCAACTAACGCTTGGAAAACTGGAAAATTAAGCGATTATGTTGCTCCTGAAACTACTGTTGATAAAACCTATTTTAAACACGAGCCTACGAAAGAAATTTCAGAAGGAAATCCGTTGACGGTTACAGCCCAAATTGTTGCGCCACAATCACCAAATACCGTTGAACTTTGGGTTTATAAAGGTTTTAAGAGAGTAGTTCTTAAAATGGAAAGGAAAGGGTATAATTACACTACCATTGTACCAGAAAATATGATTGAATATGGCTATTTAAAATATTATATCATAGCAAAGTTTAACAATAAATCAATTACTTATCCGGCAAATTTAGAAGGCGAACCTTTAGAATGGGATTTCTATGAAAGAAATCCGTTTGAAGTTAGAGTAGTACCAAAAATGTATCCAATAAACCTTTTTAACGCTAAAACCGATGCCGATTTATTGGTTAAAGAATGGCGAGATACTTTTAAATTATTACCAACTGAAATTGAAAACGAAGCAGCTTTTGAAGTAAATTTAGAGAAATTATTTGTTCAGGATAATGAAAATACGGAAGCCGAACCAATTTATGATTATTCTTTTAAACATTTTATAATTGAAGAAATTAAAGGGAGAAAAGCAGATCTTTCTTCAAAAGAATCTATAGTTTTTTATGGATATGCTTTGAACAATAAACCTTGTAAACTTCAAATCGCTTTTGTGATGGATGATGGAAATTCATTTGGAGATGTGTTGGAAATAGGAACCGAATTGAAAGCCTATAAATTACCTGTTAAAAATTTAAAGCCTGTTAAAACAGTTACTTTGCCACGTCCATATCCAAGTTTCCTGCCCTATTATTTAGAGCATAATTTAACTTCAAAATTTGATATTGCTAAAGTAGAAAGTGTTCAATTTTCAATTGGACCTGAAATTGCAAAAAAGAAATTGGATGAAAAGCAAGGCATCTCAATTATTAAGGTAAATTTAGAATAATTCTGTTCTTTACATTAATTTATTGGTGCAATGCTGTCAATTACTGGTTCAGTTAATAAGGTGTCTTTTACCACAATATCCAAGGTGTCTTTTTTAGGAGATGGAACATTTTTACGA
Source organism: uncultured Flavobacteriaceae bacterium (assembly GCA_963712085.1). Classification (GTDB taxonomy): domain Bacteria; phylum Bacteroidota; class Bacteroidia; order Flavobacteriales; family Flavobacteriaceae; genus Lutibacter. The sequence continues at coordinate 691,046 of CAVQGP010000001.1, forward strand.
GATAAGCAGTTCATTAAGCCGATAACGTCTTTGGAAGGTTTTCTAAATTTGCCGGTTAAATAATATTTAAAAGAAGGATTTGTATTTAAAGATCTCAAAAACTCACCATTTATTGGAAGTGCTGAATGCGAACCTTGCCCTTTATCCATACTTTTAAAATGAATAGAAGGATTTTCAGCACCAACCCAAGTTCCTGTAACAAGATTAGATGAAAAAGCAAAAAACCAACCATCAGCTTGTGATTGAGATGTGCCTGTTTTGCCACCTAAATCGTTATACAAACTGTAATCATAAGTTAATGAAGCGGCAGTTCCATTTCTCACAACTTTTTTAAGCATTTCAACTATTATTTCAGCTGTTTTAGATGAATATACTTCTTTTTCATTCTCATTTTCAGGAAAAGTAGGAAGAGAAATACCTTCTTTGTCTATTATTTTTAAGATGGAGACTTCACGTTTGGGATTGCCATAATTTGGAAAAGTGGTATATGCTCTTGTCATTTCAAGTAAGGAAAGTTCAGCAGTACCCAGTGATAGTGATGGTATTTCAGGCAATTCAGTATCAATACCCATACTTGTTGCCAATTTTATAATTTTAGGCAATCCAACCTTTTCCATCAATTGCACAGTAACGGTATTTGTAGAAGCTGCTAAAGCACCCCAAACACTAAATTCTCCGCCGTAAATCCAATCTGAATTTTTAGGCTCCCAGTCTTCATATTGTGGATATTTAATTAAAATATTTGGATACATATCACAAGGAGAAACCCCTTTTTCAATGGCAGCGGCATACACAAAAGGTTTAAAAGTACTTCCAACCTGACGCTTGGTTTTTACGTGATCATATTGAAAGTATTGCTCGTTTATACCTCCAACATATGCTTTTATATGGCCAGATTGTGGTTCAATAGCAATAAAACCAGCGTGTAAATACTTTAAATAGTGTTTAATAGAATCTAAAGGAGACATTAAAGCATCTTTATTTCCATCCCATGTGAAAATTTTAAGTGGAATTGGAGTGTTAAAATTGGCCTGAATTTGAGTTTCAGAAATACCTTTGGTTTTTAATCTTTTGTATCTACTTGAATTTTTTATAGCATTTTCTAATACAACCGGCACATCTTTCCAAGGCTCTTCACCACGCCATTCATAATCAAATTCTCGTTGTAATCGTTTCATTTGTTTTGCAACTGCTTTCTCAGCATATTGTTGCATTTCATAATTTAAAGTGGTGTATATTTTTAAACCATCTTTGTACAAATCATACTCTTTACCACTAGGTTTTCTATTAACTTCTAACCACTTTTTCATTTCAGAGCGAATGTATTCTGAAAAGTACTTTGCTTTTCCTGAGTGGCGATACAATTTTTTTTCTTGAGTAATTAGTGGAAGATCTGAAATTGAATCTTCTTGGGCTTTTGTAATATATTTGCCTTCCATCATTAAATTCAGCACAATATTTCTTCGTTTTTTTGAAGCGTCTGGAAACTTTATCGGATTGTAAGTGTAACTGGCTTTTAACATACCTACTAAAACTGCGCCTTGTTCTATGGTTAATTTAGAAGCTGAACAACTAAAAAATCTTTGTGATGCACTTTCCAAACCAAATGCAGACTGGCCAAAAGGAACGGTATTAAAATAAAATTCAATTAATTGTTCTTTAGTGAAATGCTTTTCTAATTTGTAAGCAGCAACCATTTCTTCTAGTTTATTTATTGGGGTTGAAAGGAAGCGATGCGATTTTCTTGGGAAGTAATTTTTTACTAATTGTTGGGTGATGGTACTTCCGCCACCAGCACTTTTATCTCTTAAAATAATTGTTTTAACTAAAACACGCATTAAACTTTTAACATCCACACCACTGTGGTATAAAAAGCGCGCATCTTCTGTTGCAATTAATCCATTTACTAAATGTTTTGGAATTGAATCGTATGGGATGTTTAAACGGTTTTCTTTATCAAATCTATACAGTAAAACATTGTCTGCAGAATAAACTTCAGATGCCTCCATATTTTGGAATAGTTTTACTTCTTTATTTGTTGGAACCCTTCCAAAATAACCATTATATATTGCAATTAAAAAGAGAATGAAAAGTAAAATAAAGCCAATAAAAAGATACTTTATACTTTTTATAAGATTGAAGTTTTTAAAATTTAATTTCGTCAAAAATTGATTTAGTAAATTTTTTATTTTATGCATATAATTTATATCAGAGAATTTTAAAAGTCTCGTAAGTTTTAAAATTATGCAAAGATTAATTATTTTCCTTTGAAAAGTAATATTTAATTTTCTGTTTTTATGAATTATAAAAATTGAAACTGTAAAAAATGTAATTTTCATTTTTAAAAACAATACTTTTGTCAATATTATTTTTTAAAATGAAGGGATTTTTTCAAAAAATTAAAAGATTTATTTTAAAAGCAATACTGGCTTTTTTTATAGTTTCAATTTTTTTAGTAATACTCTTTAAATGGGTTCCTGTGCCCTTTACCCCCCTAATGCTTATTAGAAATATTGAACAATGGAGTAAAGGTGAAAGTGCTGCATTTCAACACAATTGGGTTTCGATGGATAAAATTTCTACAAATTTAGCAAAGGCGGTAATTGTAAGTGAGGACCAAATGTTTATGGATCATTTTGGGTTTGATTTGAAAGCAATGGAAAAGGCCTATGAAGGGAATAAAAAAGGAAAAAGGATTAAAGGAGGTAGCACAATAACGCAACAAACAGCTAAAAATGTTTTTTTATGGCCAAAACGCAGTTATATTAGAAAGGGTTTTGAAGTTTATTTTACTCTTTTAATTGAAGTTTTTTGGAGTAAAGAACGCATCATAGAAGTTTATCTAAATAGCATTGAAATGGGTAATGGTATTTATGGTGCCGAAGCCGCATCACAATATTGGTTTAGAAAACCTGCCGAAAAATTAAATGCATATCAGGCGGCTTCAATTGCGGCAATTTTACCAAATCCCAGAAGATATAAAGCGATAAATTCTTCAAACTATATTGAAAAAAGAAAAAATTGGATTGTTCGCCAAATGGGGTATTACGGACCACTAAAATTTGAATAAAAAAAAGCCCGCAAAAAAATTTGAGAGCTTTTTATTAGTAAGTAGTACGCTTATTATTTATTCTCAGCGTATAATTTTTCAACGTGATTCCAGTTAATAACATTAAAAAAAGCATTGATATAATCTGGTCTACGGTTTTGATAATGTAAGTAATAAGCGTGCTCCCAAACATCTAAAGCTAAAATTGGAAAACCGCCACAACTTACACCTGGCATTAATGGATTGTCTTGATTTGGAGTTGAACAGATTTCAACTTTTCCGCCTTTATGTACACATAACCAAGCCCATCCCGATCCAAAACGTGTTGCTGCAGCTTTTGCGAAAGCATCTTTAAAAGCATCAACAGAACCAAATTCTGCCTCAATAGCATCTCTTAATTCTCCAGTTAAATATCCTTTTCCTTCAGGATTCATTACATCCCAAAATAAACAATGATTGTAAAAACCACCACCATTATTTCTAACTGCAGCGTTGTTCATATCCAATCCTCCTAAGATTGCTTCAATAGATTCTCCTTCTAAAGCTGTGCCAGCAATTGCATTGTTTAAATTGTTGGTATATGCTGCGTGGTGCTTTGTATGGTGTATTTCCATTGTTCTAGCATCAATATGTGGTTCTAACGCATCGTATGCGTACGGTAATTTTGGTAATTCGAAAGCCATAGTTGTAATTTTTAAATTTAACTTATATACTTCAAAGGTAACGAACGATTTTCATTTTAAAAAATCTAAAAAATCGAATCTATTTATAGTGTTATTGTTAAATGTTATTGGTAATTGATGAAATTGGAATTTTTCAGATTTAATTACGTGAATAAAATATAAAAATATTTAATTTTTCCCAATTGATCTTTTATGAATTGTTACTTCAATTTCTGCAATTAATAATCTCCATCTTCTGGATATTTTGCCATAAATTCTTCAGCTTTTTCAACCATTTTTGTACTTCCGCAGAAAAAAGGAACACGTTGATGTAATTCAGTTGGCTTAATGTCTAAGATTCTTCTATACCCATCTGAAGCTTTTCCATTTGCCTGTTCAGCCAAAAAAGCCATTGGATTACATTCATATAATAAACGTAATTTACCTTTTGGTCCAATTGAACTTGTTGGGTAAATATAAATTCCGCCTTTAATCATATTTCTATGAAAATCTGAAACTAATGAGCCAATATAGCGCGAAGTGTAAGGCCTATCATCCTTTTCTTCCTGGCAATATTTTAAATAATCTTTTACTCCTTGTGGAAAATGCACATAATTCCCTTCGTTTATTGAGTAGATTTTACCAATATCTGGAAATCTCATATCTGGATGTGATAAATAAAAAGAACCAATGGCAGGGTTTAATGTAAAACCATTAACCCCACTTCCAGAGGTAAACACCAACATTGTTGAGGTTCCGTAAACTACATAACCTGCTGCCACCTGCTGATTTCCTCGTTGTAAAAAATCTATTTTTTCAACAGGGGTTCCAATTGGAGTTACTCTTCGATAAATAGAAAAAATAGTACCAACCGAAACGTTTACATCAATATTTGATGAACCATCTAAAGGATCCATTAATACAATATATTTATTTTCATTGGTTTCATGTTTGCCTTTTATTGTAACAAAATCGTCCTCTTCTTCACTTGCAATACCGCAAACTATTTCACGGTTTATCAATGTTTGCATAAACACATTATTGGCATAAACGTCCAATTTTTGTTGATCTTCTCCTTGAATATTTTTTTCTCCTGCATTACCTGTAATGTCAACCAAGCCGGCTTTATTTACTTTGTAATTTACAATTTTAGCAGCTAATTTAATTGAACTAATAAGGCTATTAAACTCACCAGTTGTAGATTTATAATGTTTTTGATTCTCAATTATAAATTCACCCAGTGTTAAATTATTGTTTTCCATAGAATTGATTGATTGTATTTTTACAAATATCGAGAAAATTATTTTTAAAAAACGAAAGTTTGTAAGATAGTTTGAACAAAGATTTTTTACTTTAGCAATAATAAAAATGTTAAAATGAGTTTTACAATTAGAGAAGGAAGAAAGCAAGATATGCCTTCTGTTTTAGAATTAATTAAAGAACTAGCCTATTTTGAAAAAGAATCAAACGAAGTGATTGTTACCTTGTCCGATTTAGAAAATGATGGTTTCGGAAGTACTCCACTATTCAAAAGTTTTGTTGCAGAAATAGATAATGAAATTGTTGGAATGGCATTGTTTTATCCACGATATTCAACATGGAAAGGTCCCACAATACATTTAGAAGATTTAATTGTAACCGAACAAAAAAGAGGATTAAAAATAGGGAGTGCCTTGTATAAAAAAGTAATTGAATACGGTTATAATAAAGGTGTAAAACGAATTGAATGGGCAGTATTAGACTGGAATGAGCCTGCAATTGCATTTTATGAAAGTACTGGGGCTAAGGTTTTGCGTGATTGGGATACAGCCCAAATTCATTGGGATGAAATGAAAAGCTATTTAAATAAATAAAATGAAAGTTTTTAAATTTGGTGGGGCATCAGTAAAAGATGCTGAAAGTATTAAAAATGTTATCAATGTTTTAAAACATGAGGGCTTTGAAAACACCTTAATTGTTATTTCAGCAATGGGAAAAATGACCAATGCTTTTGAGGAAATAACAAATGCTTATTACCAAAACTCGAACGAATTACCTCAAAAAATTGAGTTTGTAAGAAATTACCATTTGAATATTATCAATGATTTATTTTCTGATGAAAAACAAAACATTTTATTTGAAGTTGAGCAGCTTTTTGGCAGATTAAGTGGATTTTTTATTACAAATAAATCTAAAGATTACAATTATATTTACGACCAGATTGTAGGTTTTGGTGAATTGATTTCAACAAAAATTGTAAGTATTTATTTAAATCAGATTGGAGTTAATAACAAGTGGATTGATGTAAGAGATTTTATAAAAACAGACACTAATTATAGAGATGCTCACGTAAATTGGAATGAAACCATAAAACAAATAGCGGAATTGGATGTCAATCAACTTTATATTGTGCAGGGCTTTTTAGGTGCAACATCGAACAATAAAACAACAACTTTAGGCCGTGAAGGCTCAGATTATACAGCTGCAATTTTTGCATACTGTTTAAATGCTGAAAGTTTAACAATTTGGAAGGATGTTGATGGTGTTTTAAATGCTGATCCGCGTTATTTTAAAACCACAACCTTGTTGCAACAAATTTCATATAGTGAAGCTATTGAAATGGCATTTTACGGCGCTTCTGTTATCCATCCAAAAACTTTGAAACCACTAGAAAATAAAAATATTCCTTTGTTTGTTCGTTCATTTTTTAATTTAGAAAAAGAAGGAACGCGAGTAAGTAAAGGCCTTGATTTGGTGCCTGAAATTTCGTGTTTTATTGTAAAGCAAGCCCAAATTCTGGTGTCAATTTCGGCACTGGATTTTTCATTTATGGTTGAACATAATTTGAGTGACATTTTTATATTATTGCATAATTATAAGTTGAAAGTAAATTTAATTCAAAATTCAGCCTTAAGTTTTTCGGTTTGTATTGAAGATAAGTTCAATAATTTTGAAGCATTTATTTCGGAAATTAAATTGAAATATAAAGTGAGTTATGTTGAAAATGTTTCGTTATATACCATTAGACATGCCAATCAAAAGGCAATTGATGAAATTGAACAAAAAGGAGAAGTATTACTAAAGCAAGCAACAAAGGGAACTGTGCAGGTTGTTATGCAATAATTTTATGTATTTTTGCGAAGATTTTAACTCTTTTTTAAATGAGCTTAGTTACCCCTAAAGAAGTTGCAAAAGTAATAAACCTTGATAAGTATGGGTTTATTGGTACTTTTTTTGGTTGGATGGTAATGAAAATACTTCGACTTTCAAAAATCAACAGAAAGTATAATAAGCATAAACATTTAAAAGGCTTAGAATTTTTAACTGTTCTTCTGGACGATCTTCAAATTAAATTTGAACTACCCCCAGAGGATTTGGCTAGAATACCAAAAGACGGTGCATTTATTACAGTTTCTAATCATCCTCTTGGAGGAATTGACGGCATTTTATTATTAAAACTATTGATTGAGAAACGTCCCGATTATAAAACTATTTCTACGTTTTTAATAAATAGAATAGAGCCACTGAAGCCTTATATGTTACAGGTAAATCCTTTTGAAGATAAAAAAGAAATTTTTTCAAGTTGGGCTGGAATAAAAAGCTCCATTTTACACTTAAAGGAAGGTCATCCTCTTGGAATTTTTCCTGCAGGAGAAGTTTCAACATATAAAGACGGAAAATTAATTGTAGACAAACCTTGGGATGAAGGCGTTATAAAATTAATTAAAAATGCAAAAGTTCCTGTAATACCTATTTATTTTCACGCACGAAACAGTAAATTATTTTACTTTTTGGCAAAATTAAATCCAATGTTGCGAACTGCAAAATTACCATCTGAATTGTTTACTCAAAAAGGACGTGTAATAAAGGTAAGAATAGGAAAACCAATTTCAGTAAAAGATCAGGAGGAATATAGTGATACGCAAGATTTTTGTGATTTTATTCGAAAAAAAACCTATATGTTGGCAAATCCTTTTGAAAAGGAATTTAAACCATTGAGCAAGCCATCGTTAAAAAAGCCGAAACAACCACGGGAAATAGTTCGACAAAAAAACAATCATAAAATTATTGAAGAGGTTGAAAAACTAAGAGGTAATAATTGCCGTTTGTTAACAAGTAAAAACTATGAAGTGTTTTTTACACCTAGTAAAGCCATTCCAAATTTACTATTTGAAATTGGACGTTTGCGAGAAATTACTTTTAGAGAAGTAGGAGAAGGAACCAATGAATCGATTGATTTAGACGCATTTGATGGCTATTATCACCATTTGTTCTTATGGGACAATGAAGCCCAAAAATTAGTTGGCGCTTACAGAATGGGTTTGGGAAAAAATATTTATAAGCGATATGGTATTGAAGGCTTTTATGTGCATACACTTTTTAAATTTGAGCCAGAATTATATTCAATGATGGAAAATTCTATTGAAATGGGACGGGCTTTTATAATTAGTGAATATCAGCAAAAACCAATGCCTTTATTTTTACTTTGGAAAGGAATTGTCCATATTACATTGCGTTATCCAGAGTATAAGTATTTAATTGGAGGTGTAAGTATTAGTAATAAGTTTTCAAATTTCTCAAAATCGTTGATGATTGAGTTTATGAAATCTCATTATTACGATCCTTATATTGCACAATACGTTCATCCCAAAAAGGAATACAAAGTTAAATTAAAAGATGCCGATAAAGATTTTGTTTTTGATGCTACCAAAGCCGATTTAAACAAATTTGATAAGATAATTGATGAGTTAGAGCCGGGTGCTCTCAGAATTCCAGTTTTAATTAAAAAATACGTTAAACAAAATGCCCGTTTGGTTGCTTTTAATGTTGATCCTAAATTTAACAATGCCATTGACGGTTTAATGTATATCAGAATCGCTGATATTCCAGAAAGTTCAGTAAAACCGGTAATGGAAGAATTACAGGCTGAATTGGAAAAAAGTTTGGAAAACGGAAATAATGAAATAGAAAAGGAAAAAGAAGCTGACCTTTAATACTTTTTAAAACCACTCTTTTTTATTGATTTGGTACATATAAACAAACTCTTCATCGGTTTTGGTTAAGTAAATAATTCCTTCAATTAAACCAAGAACGCTGGTAACTGTACCACAAGTAAAAACTGATAAAATTAAGTAGATTATACCTTGGGTTGTATAACCTAAAATAAATTTATGCACACCAAAAGGAGCTAAAACTATAGCCAAAACACCAGCTAAAACGCGTTTACTTTCCATACTACTTTTTGGAACAATATGTCCGTTTTCATCAATTACTTCCATTGTGAATTTTTTTTAAATAAAAGTATAAAATTTTACTTAAAAGAAGCATCAATTGGTTCCCAAAGTTCAATTTTATTTTCTTCTAGGTCTAATATCCAGCCAAATTTTCCGTACTCATATTCCTCAATTTCACCAACCACGGTTACTCCTTCGGATCTTAGTTTTTGTAATAGAACTTCTAAATTATCAACCCTGTAGTTAAACATAAAGTCCTTTTTAGAAGGAGAAAAATAATCGGTATCATTTTTAAACGGACTCCATTGCGTACTAGCATCGTTGTTGTTTTTATCTTTCCACCAAAATGTACAGCCCCAATTATCAACATTAAACCCTAAATGATTTTTATACCATTCTTTTAATTTAACAGGATCTTCAGTTTTAAAAAACAAACCACCAATACCAGTTACTCTTTTTAATGTTTCTTGTTGAATTTCATTGTTTACTGAAAAGAAAATTGTTTTAACTTTATCTACAATTGTTTGTGCTAATTTCACTTTCGATTCTACCGTCCAACCTGCAACATGAGGTGAAAGTAATACGTTTTCAGCCTTAATTAAATATTCAAAGGCTTCAGGTAAACTATCATTTTCAAATAAATTTTCGAACGATAATTTCTCATATTCTAAAACATCTAAACAGGCGCCTAAAACTTTTTTGCTAATAAGTGCTTCAACCAAATGATCTGTTACAACTGCAGATCCTCTTGCTGTATTAATTAAATAAAAAGGCTTCTTAAAATTTTGGATAAACTTTGCGTTCACCATATTCTGAGAAAGTTCATTAAAAGGTGTATGCAAACTTAAAACATCGGTTTTTTTCTGTAATTCTTCTAATGAAACCTGTTTGCAGTTTTCATCGCCAACACCATTTTTAATATCGTAACAGAGTACAGTAACATCAAAACCCTTCAGCTTTTTAGCAAAGGCCTTACCCATATTTCCATAACCAATAATTCCAACTGTTTTACCCTCTAATTCAATACCTCTGTTAGCTTCGCGCAGCCATTTTCCTTGTCTGATTTCTAAATCAGCTTTTTTAATATTATTGAACAAAGCCAATAGCATTCCTAGCGCATGTTCTCCAACGGCATTTCTATTGCCCTCGGGTGCTGCGATTAAATGAATTCCTTTTTTTTCTGCATAATCGACATCAATACTTTCCAATCCGGCACCAACACGAGCAATAAATTTTAAGTTGTTGGCTTTATCTATAAATTGAGGATCAATTTTAAATCTACTTCTAATAACAATACCTTCGTAATTTGCAATTTTTTCTTCAATCTGTTGTTTTGAAGAAGTATAATCTTCATCGCAAATACAGCCTAGTTTTTCAAGACCATTTTGGAGAATTTCATGGTTGGTATCTATTAACAGAACCTTCATTAATATTGCTCATTTTCGTTTGGAAAATCTTTACTTTTTACATCAGAAATATAACTTTCAAAAGCATCATTCATATCTGTCATATAAATCTAAATATCTACTTAAAAACCGTGGATTAAACTCGTGCGTCATTCCAACCATATCATGCGTAACTAAAACTTGACCATCAACACCATTTCCCGCACCAATACCAATCACTGGAATTGATAAACTTTCAGCAACCTCTTTGGCTAATTTTGCAGGTATTTTTTCTAAAACAATAGCAAAACAACCTAGTTCTTCTAACAATTTAGCATCTTCTTTTAATTTTTCGGCTTCTTCTTCTTCTTTTGCTCTTACAGTATAAGTTCCAAATTTATAAATAGATTGAGGAGTTAAACCTAAATGTCCCATTACAGGAATACCAGCAGTTAAAATTCTTGAAATGGATTCGTTTAATTTCGCTTCCACCTTCTAATTTTACTGCATGTCCACCAGATTCTTTCATAATTCTAATAGCACGAATCTAATGCTGCTTTTGAATTTCCTTGATAACTACCAAAAGGTAAATCTACTACTACTAAGTGATCTCTGTGAATTGCTCTAACAACTGAACTTGCATGATAAATCATTTGATCTAAAGTAATTGGTAAGGTGGTTTCGTGACCAGCCATTACATTTGATGCTGAATCACCAACTAAAATAATATCAATCCCAGCATTATCAACAATTTTTGCCATGGTATAATCATAAGCAGTTAACATGGCTATTTTTTCGCCATTGTTTTTCATTTCGGTTAATGACTTTTGGTAGTAATTCTTTTGTAATCTTTTTTTGCGGTTGACATTTCAAGTTTGTTTTATAAGTAACAGCAAAAGTAATGAAAAAACACTTTTGTTGAAACTAGTTTCCAGAGGTGTTTTTAAAATACCAATTTTTTGAAAAAATTATCAAAAAGTTGATTCAAAATTAAAATTTGAACTAAAAGTTTGACAATACTACATATAACAATTATATTTACTTTTTATGTAAGACTATTTTGGAAAAGACCAACAAAAATTCGGCTAAATATATTCAAGAATTAGAGGACAAAATTGTTGATCTAAGTTTAAAATTGAAAGGCAAAACCAATCAACTAGAAAATGTTGAAAGGGATATTCATGAAAGAATTAGGAAGCTAGTTCATAATTTAAAAAACCCTATTGGTGTTGCCTATTCATTTGCAGAAATGATTGCAGAAAGTACGGAAAACATTTCGAAAGAGAAACTTGAAAAATACAATGATATTATTCTAAAATCTACAGATTTTTCAATAGAAATATTGAATTCACTCGCAAATCTTAATAGGCTTAAATCACCTTATTTTAAACTTAATTGCGAAAAAACAAACTATTTTCAATTGATTAACAATGTTATAGATAAATTTAAAGCAGAAGCAGGTAATAGAAATATTTCTATCATAAAGAATTTTCCAGAAAACACTATTTGTTTAAATCTTGATAAAAATGAAATAACGCTTGTTATTTATAATTTATTGAGCAATGCCATGCGCTTTTCTTCAAGTAATTCAAAAATTACCATAACTGTTTCTGAAAATGAAAATTCTGTTGACACAAAAATTACAGATGAAGGAATAGGAATTTCAGAACAGCATTTAAATACAATTTTTGATGAATTTTCGGTTGTAAATACGTATTGTAAAAATAACAATAAATGTGTTGGATTGGGATTGTCAATTGCAAAGATAATTGTGAATTATCACAATGGAGAGATCAAAGCAATTAGTAACTTAGAAAAAGGAACTACAATTAACTTTACAATTTCTAAAGTTCTACAATAAAATTTTAAGTGCGATTTGAATTGCAATTATTATGTATATTTATACGCTAAATAACCCCAAGAAAGCTTGAAATGAAAGAAAAAGAAACTACAAAATCTAATTTTACAGATTCTGAAAATGTTGCCAAAGAAGCTTTTAATCAAAAATATTTTAGTTTTTTTGAGCATGCTCCGGTTGCAATGTATATTGAAGATTTTTCAAAAGTAAAGGAATTTGTATTACAAAAAGCAAAAGAAAACAATACTACAATAGCACTATTTTTAAGGGATAATCAGGAAATTTTAGCAAATCTTCATTCATTGGTAATTATAAATGAAGTGAACGCGACTGCTGTAAAATTATACAAGGCAACAAGTAAAAGTGAACTATTAGAAAACTTGGAAAAAGTTTTTACACCTGAATCATCTATTGGATTTTCAAAATTGGTTGGCGATATATTGAGTGGCATTAAAGAAACTGCTATAGAAACTGTTAACAAAAATTTGAAAGGTGAGAAGATTTACGTTTCAATTAAATACAATGTTGAAGCAGGAAGTGAAGAAACGCTTAAAAATGTTATTGTAACTATTGAAGACATTACCGAAAGAGTAATTTCAGGTCAAAGTTTAAGTGTCACAAAGCAACTGTTGTCAAATACACTTTCAAGCATTCAGGATGGTTTTGTAATTTTAGATGAAAACTCTAATTATTTATTTGTTAATCATGTAGCTGCATCTTTATTAAGAAAAAATGACGATGAACTTATAGGGAAAAATATTTGGAATGAATTCCCCGAAAAAGAAGGAGATATATTTTATGATAAATACCAAGAAGCATTAAAAACAAAAAAACCAATAAGTTTCGAAAATTATTTTGCTCCATGGAATCGCTGGTTTGAAAACAGAATTATTCCTTCAAATAATACAATGCTGATATTTTTTCATGAAATTACTGAAAAAAAGGAAACTGAAAATAAAATTAAAGAGGCCTACAACATTATAAATAAAAGTTCGTCAGTCGCAATTTTATGTGAAAATAAATGGGATTTTCCAATTGTTTTTGCCTCTGAAAATAGCGAAAAACTTTTTGGCTATACAAGTGAAGAATTATTAAATGGCCAAATTAAGATTTACGAGCTGACACATCCAGAAGATTTGAAATTTATTAGCGATTATTTCTTCAATCTTTTAAAAAGTAACAATGAAATTGAATCAAAACCAAAAGCTTTCAGAATAATTACAAAAACAGGTGAAATTAAATGGATTGAAACAAGTATTGATATTATAAAAAACAGTAAAAATATTATCACACATGTTCAGGGAATTGCTGAAGATATTACAGAACGAAAAACTACTGAAGATTTGTTTTTTAAAAGTAATCAGCGGTTACAAGACCAGTTTAACAATACACCTTTGGCATCAATTATTTGGGATTTAGACTTTAAAGTGTTGGAGTGGAATAATTCTGCTCAAAGAATATTTGGATATTCTTTGGAAGAAGCCAAAGGAAAACATGCAAAAGAATTAATTGTTCCGCCTAATGTTGAGGTAATTATTGATGAGATTTGGCATAATTTATTAGCTCAAAAATCAGGAAATAGAAGTAAAAATGAGAACATTACCAAAAGTGGTAAAATGATAATTTGCGACTGGTACAACGTTACTTTAAAAGATGCTGATGGAAATGTGATAGGAGTTGCTTCTTTGGCCGATGATATAACTGATAGAAATAATTCGAAACTATTACTTGAAAAATCTGAAAAAAAATACCGAGATATTTTTGAAAAATCTATTGATCCTGTATTGATTATTAAAGATGGCTGTTTTGTTGATTGTAACAGATCAACATTAAAAATGTTTGGTTATGCTTCTAAAGATTTATTGGTAAATAATCATCCTTCAAACATATCTCCTGATTTTCAACCAGATGGGACTGAATCATTTTTGAAAGCAGAACAAATGATGAAAATTGTAATGGTTGAAGGAAGCCACAGGTTTAGGTGGTGGCACAAGCATAAGGATGGACACGTATTTCCTGCGGAAGTTACTTTGACTAAAATAGAGGAAGATGATAATAAATCAACGATTCATGCAGTTGTAAAAAACATTAGTGAAAGAGTAAAAAAGGAAGAAATTGAAAATATTGTATACAATATTTCAAAGGCTGCTTTAATAAGTGAAGATTTTAATGAATTTGGATATTTTATCAAAGATGAATTGCATAAAATAATCAATACCAATAATTTTTATATTGCCTTATATAACGAAGAAAACAACACATTTTATACGCCTGTGGTTGTTGATGAAATGGATGATATAACTGAGTTTTCAGCTGAAAATACGTTAACAGGTTATGTGTTAAAAACAAAAAAACCACTTTTATTCACGAAAGATTCCCACCCTGAATTAAAGGAAAGTGAACAAATAAAGTTGATTGGAGTTGATTCAGAAATTTGGTTAGGTGTTCCATTAAAATCTCAAAACAAAGTTTTTGGTGTGATTGTGGTTCAAAGTTATACCAATAAAAAGGCGTATAATAAAAATGATGTTCAATTGCTACAGTTTGTTGCCGATCAAATAAGTAGTGCTATTTTACGAAAAAATATAGATGTTGAATTGAAAAAAGCACTGGTTAAGGCGCAAGAATCTGATCGATTGAAATCGGCGTTTTTAGCAAATATGAGCCATGAAATTAGAACCCCAATGAATGGTATTATTGGGTTTTCAGAATTGTTTTTAAACCCAGATCTTTCTTATAGTGAAAGAAAAGAATATGCTAAAATTGTAATTAATAGCAGCAAACAATTATTGACTATTGTAAATGATATTTTAGATATTTCAAAAATTGAAGCAGGCGTTGTTCAGTTAAATTATGAAAATGTTGCAATTAACGAAATGTTAAATGACCTATTGGTTTTTTACACGCCTATTGCAAATGAAAAAAGTTTAAAATTAACCTGTGTAAAAGGACTTGACAATGGCAATAGTATAATAAAAATAGACAAAACAAAATTAAATCAGGTACTTACCAATTTGCTTTCTAACGCATTTAAATTTACGGATACGGGAGGTATTGAATTTGGGTATGAACTTATTGAGAATACACTCCGTTTTTATGTAAAAGATTCAGGACCAGGTATTGATGAAAAGTTACACAACAAAATATTTGATCGATTTATGCAGGCTGATGTTAATTTTGAAAAGCAAAATAAAGGAACCGGATTGGGCTTGGCAATTTCAAAAAAGTTTATTGAATTATTTCAAGGTGAAATTTGGCTAACATCTAACAATCTGGGAACTACAGTTTATTTTACAATTCCTTATGTTAAAGTGAATGCGCCAATAATAAATTCAGTAATAGAGAAAAAACCAGTAATAAAAGAGAAAAATAAAAATATTACAATTTTAGTTGCTGAAGATGAAGTTTATAATTTGTTATATATCAATGAATTGTTTTCAAAAACAACTTATAAAATTATTGAGGCAAACAACGGTAAAGAAGCATTGGAGATGGTACAGTCAAATCCAGAAATTGATTTGGTTTTAATGGATATTAAAATGCCAGTAATGAACGGAAAAGAAGCAATGAAAGAAATAAAGAAATTTAGGCCCGATTTGCCAATAATAGCGCTTTCTGCTTTTGCAATGGAATCCGACAAAGAAATTGCATTATCAACAGGCTTTGATTCCTATTTATCGAAACCTCTTGATAAAAAGTTACTGTTTGATTTAATATATAAATACACAAAATAAAATCCGTTCTAAAGCTATTTTACTAAAAGATTAAGTTGAATGAATCAAGAAAAAAAGCATACTTTAAATCCTGATAAGTGGGTAAGCCAACATGCTGATTATTTATATAATTATACAATTAGTAGAATTAATGATCACGATTTGGCTAAGGATTTAGTGCAGGAAACTTTTTTTGCCGGATTGAAAGCTATGGAAAATTTTCAGGGATTGGCCAGTGAAAGAACTTGGTTAATTGCTATTTTAAAACGAAAAATTATTGATTACTACCGGAAAATAAATTCAACAAAAGGAAAAGCCGAAGTTAGAATGAATTTTTATGAAGATGGAGAAAGAGAAGGGGAATGGATTGAAGAGCGAGTTCCTACAGATTGGAATAATGAAACAGATAAAAACCTTGAAAGCGAAGAACTAAATATTGTTTTAGAAAAATGTATCGATAATTTACCTGAAAAATATGCTATTGTATTTAGAATGAAAACCATACAGGAGTTTGATACAGAAGAAATTTGTAAGGAACTAGACATTACCTCGTCAAATTTATGGGTAATGATTCATAGAGCCAGAACTCAATTAAGAAGGTGTATGGAAGATAATTGGTTTAAAAATTAAATGAATTTTGTGATGAAATTAAGTTGTGATGAAGCCACTGCTATTTGCGATAAAAGCCAATATGGAGCGTCCTCTTTTTTGGAAAAGGTAAAATTAAATATACATATTTTATTGTGTAAAAAATGCGGCATGTATTCAAAACAAAATGGCATTATGTCTAAATGCTACAAAAATCAGAAAATTTTTGAAGGGCAAAAAAAATGCTGCTTAACAAGCGATGAAAAAAATTGTATGGATCAAAAAATAAAAGAACAACTATAATTTTATTTTCTTTAGTCAATAATTATCTTCAAATTTTTACTTTTACACCAAAAAATAAATGTCATTTATACCTGAAAATATTGATCAATATGTTGTAAAACATTCACAACAGGAACCACCACTTTTACAACAATTAAACAAAGAAACTTGGCAAAAAGTTTTAAACCCTCGGATGCTAAGTGGTGCTTTTCAAGGGCGAATTTTATCGATGATTTCAAAGTTAATTCAGCCAAAAAATATATTAGAAATAGGTACTTATACAGGGTATTCGGCTTTGTGCTTGGCTGAAGGGATGCAAAAATCTGGGTTGCTTTTAACCATAGATAAAAATGAAGAGTTGGAAAGTTTTTCAAGGAAATATTTTGATAAATCAGATTATAAAGATCAAATAAAACAATTGGTTGGCAATGCTATGGAAATTATACCAACCATTAATATGAAATTCGATTTGGTTTTTATTGATGCTGATAAATCCAATTATGTAAACTATTTTAATTTAATTATTGATAAAATGAATAGTGGTGGTGTTATTTTATCTGATAATGTTTTATGGAGTGGAAAAATAGTGGAGAAACTTGATCCTAAGGATTTGGATACCAAAGCGCTGTTAGTTTATAACAAATTGTTGAATAATGATGATAGAATTGAAACAGTGCTACTACCTATTAGAGATGGATTAACCATAAGCCGAGTAAAATAAACTTACTTTTTAAATATAGAAAGTAGCATTATTTTATAAAATCCAATGGCTATTAAAAAACCTAAAACCATACCTGCTAAAATATCTACAGGGAAATGAGCCGCTAAATAAATTCGGCTATAAGCAAATAATATTGGAAATAAAAAGATTAAAAAAGCATATTTGTACTTGCTTTTTAAAATCCAATATGATAAAAAAGCAATTGTAAAAGAAACAGTTGAATGCCCTGAAACAAAGCTAAAATCATTATATTCTACAATAATTCTAATTGATTTGTTAATGGAAATATCATTAATAGGTCTTAACCTTTGGATGTAATTTTTAATAAGATTAACAACTGTTAATGCAGTAAGGGCACTAGTTGCTGTTAAAATAGCAACAAAAAAAGCCTTTTTAAATCCAAAAGCTTTAAACCCCAAAATAAATAGTAAAAAAAACAGCGGAATCCAATGTAGTGGGTTTGTGATAAAAAGCCATAGATTATCCCAAAAAACAGATCCTTGTGAATGCAAAAAAAGTAATAGTTGTTTGTCGTAATCAATAAGTATATTGAGTAAATCCAAAATTATTTGGTTCTTTTTACAGGACCGGTAATATCATCAATTATAGTATCCTTCACTTTTTTAACAGGATTTGTAATATCCTCAAAATTATCGGTCACTTTATTAACTTCATTTCTAACTTTAGCCGCAATATCAATATCTATATCGTGTTTTTCTGCACTATTTCTAATTTCACGCTTAATATCGTTGGTGGCATCTTTAATTTGGCGCATACCTTTACCTAATCCGCGTGCTATTTCAGGAAGTTTATCTGCACCAAATAACATTACAGTTATTAGTAGAATTACAAAAATTTCGGCACCGCTAATAAATAGATACATAAAAAAGATTGTTTTAGGTAACAAAGATACTTAAAAACATAAATTCAAAAGAATTAGACCTAAATATTTTCAAAATTTAGTATTTAAAGAAGTTTTAAAAGGTTGTTTTTAAGTGTTATTTTAAACAATATTACTCAATACTTTCTTTAATTAAAGCGTCTATATTATCTTCCGAGCTATTAATTGAAATGATGTTACCATTTTTGTCAATTACTATTTTTGTAGGAATTCCTTGAACTTTATATTTTGTTATTATTTCATCATCAAAATCAAATAATACGTTAAAAGTATAGTTATTTTCTTTTATGAATTTTGATACGTTTTCTAAAACTAATGGATCCTCTTCTCTTTCCCAAGTATTGATAAAAAAGAACTCAACATCGTCATTTTTATATTTAGTTACTAATTTTTGCATATTTGGAAATGATGAACGACAAGGTCCACACCAGGTTGCCCAAAAATCTAAGATGATTAATTTCCCTTTATAATCTGATAGTTTAACCTTTTTACCTTTTAAATTTAGCAACTCAAAGTCTATTGCTTTTGTGGCTCCAAGCATTTCAGTAATCTCTTCTTGAGATTTTTGCATAGCTAATTGTAATGATTGATTTTTAATATTTTCAAACTCACTTATTGGAAGATTTAGTGTTTTGTAAATCTCTTCAAGTTGATTAATCATTATTTTTGAATCCACCCCGGCTAACATTTGTGGTTCTATATAATTTTTTGCAAATTCTGGGCCTTTGGCTTTTTCAGCAATTGCTGCGTATCTTTCTTTTCCACCAGTATCTAATCCTCCATTTTTTTCAACAACGTCTTGATAGTTAAAGGCTAAATCGAATTTTTTTTGTTTATAAAGTATTAAAGCATAGGTGTCTGCAAACATATTGTGTGTTCCTTGCAACAATGCTGAACCATTTTTTTCCATCGCTTTTTCCACAATATCCAAAGATTTTTTTGAAACAATTGCGGCAAAATCTAGACTAGTTCCTGAACTGGTTAGATCTTGACCACTTAAACCCCAAGCGTAATTGTTATAAAAAGAAGCCGCCATTAAATTGTCTGACAATAAATTTTCATACTTCTCAATTTTTGGCACGTCCTCATTTTCTAAGTAAACTTTAATAAGCATCATATAAAAAGCATCATTTGATTGGGGAGTTGTATTATCAAATTTTTCGTTGAATTCTTTCTGAACAGCTAAAATATAGGCCTCCGTTTTTGGTTCTGTTTTGTAGAATTTACTCATAAATTTTTGCTGAGCCATCTCACCTTTTGGAAATTTTAAAGTAGCTAATGCACTTATTTTATCACTTTCTGGCTGCATTTGCATCATAGCATAAAAAGTAGATGCCATAACTAAATCTATTTCCTTATCACTTCTCGACAATTTTTCAGCTTGTAATACTAATTCAGGTTTTGTTTCAAAAGGAAATTTTTGATATTTTATAAATAGATAGTTTATATAAGTTTCTCCTTGCTTCAAACTTTCATCTTTGGCATAAATTTCATCAAATTTCTCAATCATATTTTCTGTATTTATATTGAGATTTAAAAAATAATTAGCCATTTGGCATGAACTAAGGTAATATAATTGGGCTTCCAGTTTTTCTTTTTCAGTAGTTGATTTCATATAAACTACAAATCCCTGTTCAGCATTATTGTCTATAATTTTGTTTCCACCATTTGAAATAGTGATAAACAAAACATTTATTTTTTCAGGTATTTCTAATGTGAAATGAAACTTATTTATATGTTTTGTTAGTGGAATTGAAGTGGTCTTTCTATCAATTAATATATTCGCAACAATATTTTCTGGAACTTCAATTTTTTCAGAAGGTTCGTAAATGAATGTGTTTTCAACTCCAATAATTAGGTTGTCTTTCGGATAAATTTTTCCACTTTGAGAAAAAATAATATTAACAGTAAGTAAGATTAGTAGGGTGCTTAAATTTTTCATGAAGCTTGATTTAATTGGTTATTTATATTGATTTTCAACTTGAAAATATTTCCAATAAGACTATAAGTTTAAACTGAATCTTGGTTTTCATTACATTCGTAGGTTGGTTAATCGAAGCTAGCTAAATAATTAATACAAATTAGTCTTATAACTATTATTTGGCGATTTTTTAACGGTTCATCTAAATAAAATGTTAATTAGTGAATAAGAATATAAAAAATATGAAAGGCTAAATTGTTAATTTTGCTTGTCTGTCGTACATTACAATACTTCATGCTACAGAAACATTCAAACTTAATATAGAGTTAAAATTTACTAAAAAATGTGATTTTTAATTGGCTGCTTTGAGAAAATCAGTTAGCAAATAAATGTCAAAAAAGTCCGGTTCCAAATTATTTACCATTTTTCTTAGTAAGCATTCGTTTAATTTCATTCAATTTCATTAAGGCTTCAACAGGGGTGAGAGTATCAATATTGGTCGATAAAATTTCTTCTTTGATATCTTCTAACAATGGGTCGTCTAGCTTAAAAAAGCTCAATTGCATTTCTTCCTCCTGTGCATTTTTTAAAGTTTCTTTTACATCGGTATTGGTGTGGTTTTTTTCTAATTGTTTCAGCATTTTTGTTGCCCGGTGAATTACTGAAGAAGGCATTCCGGCCAATTTTGCAACATGAATACCAAAACTGTGTTCACTACCTCCTGCAACCAATTTTCGCAAAAAAATCACTTTGTCTTTTAACTCTTTAACTGAAACATTGAAATTTTTAATACGATCAAAAGTATTGGTCATATCATTTAATTCGTGATAATGTGTAGCAAATAACGTTTTAGCTTTTGAAGGATGTTCGTGTAAATATTCGGCTATTGCCCAAGCAATAGAAATCCCGTCATAGGTACTTGTACCACGTCCAATTTCATCTAGTAATACCAAACTTCGTTCTGAAATATTATTTAAAATACACGCCGTTTCATTCATTTCCACCATAAAGGTAGATTCGCCCATTGAGATGTTATCACTTGCGCCAACACGCGTAAATATTTTATCTACAATGCCTATGCGAGCATTTTGAGCTGGCACAAAACTTCCCATTTGTGCCAATAAAACAATCAATGCAGTTTGTCGTAAAATAGCTGATTTACCAGACATATTTGGGCCGGTAATCATAATTATTTGCTGCTGATCACTGTTTAAAACCACATCGTTAGCAATGTATTCTTCACCAATTGGTAATTGTTTTTCAATAACGGGATGACGTCCATTTTTAATTTCTAAATCGGTGCTTTCATCCAATTGCGGACGCACATAATTGTTTTGTTTGGCAATTTCAGCAAAGGAACACAAACAATCTAATTGACCAATTAAATGTGCATTTTTTTGAATTGGTTGAATATAATCTAACAAACTGCTAATTAAATCGGCAAACAGTTCATGCTCTAATTTGTTTATTTTTTCTTCGGCACCTAAAATTTTGGTTTCGTATTCTTTTAATTCTTCGGTGATATAACGCTCAGCATTTACAAGAGTTTGCTTTCGAATCCAATCGGTTGGAACTTTATCTTTATGTGTATTTCGCACTTCAATATAATAGCCAAAAACATTGTTGAAGGCAATTTTTAGGGAAGTGATACCAGAACGTTCAATTTCACGAGCCAACATTGCATCTAAATAATCTTTTCCTTTCGTAGAAATAGCTCTTAAATCGTCCAGTTCTGTAGAAACACTTTCGGCAATTGAATTTCCTTTTTTAATATTTACAGGTGCATCTTCGTTTAAAGTTTTGGTAATTTTTTCTCGAAGGACATTACAACTTTGTAGCTGCTCACCAATAATTTTTAAACTTTCGTTATCGCTTTTTTCTGCAGCTTCTTTAATTGGAATAATGGCGTTTAACGAATTTTTAAGCAATACTACTTCACGCGGATTTACCTTACCTGTTGCTACTTTTGAAATCAAACGTTCAATATCACCTATTTGTTTAATGTGATACTGGTGAGCTCAAAAAAGTCGTCATTGTCAATTAAATATTTAACCATATCATGGCGTTTTTTAATGCGGTTGATATCTTTTAAAGGCAATGCCAACCAACGTTTTAACAAACGCCCACCCATTGGCGAAATGGTTTTATCAATCACATCTAAAAGTGTCACAGCATTTACTGAAGTCGAATGATACAATTCTAAATTGCGAATGGTAAAACGATCCATCCATACATAATTATCTTCTGCAATTCGGTTAATAACCTGAATGTGCTCCAGTTTATTGTGTTGTGTTTCGGATAAATAATACAAAATAGCGCCGGATGCAATGATTCCTTCGTTCAATTCATCAATCCCAAAACCTTTTAATGTTTTTACTTTGAAATGATTGGTTAAGGTTTCATTGGCATATTCAGGCTGAAAAATCCAATCTTCCAGATAAAATGTATAAAAATGATCTCCAAATAACTCGCTAAACTTATTTTTGAATTGTTTTTGAACCAAAACTTCACTTGGATTAAAATTTTGCAATAATTTATCAATGTATTCACCATTGCCTTGTGCAGTTAAAAACTCACCAGTAGAAACATCTAAAAATGAAATTCCAAGGTGTTTTTTTCCAAAATGAATGGCGGCTAAAAAATTATTGGTTTTGGATTGTAAAACTTCATCATTTAAAGCAACTCCAGGAGTTACCAATTCGGTAACACCACGTTTTACAATGGTTTTGGTCATTTTTGGATCTTCTAGCTGGTCGCAAATAGCAACTCGCATTCCAGCTTTTACTAATTTGGGCAAATAGGTATTTAAGGAATGATGAGGAAAACCTGCCAATGCAGTTTCGGTTTCACTACCAGCACCGCGTTTGGTTAAAATAATGCCTAAAACTTTGGAAGCTCTTTTGGCATCTTCGCCAAAGGTTTCGTAAAAATCGCCCACTCGAAATAACAACATGGCATCAGGATATTTCACCTTAATAGCATTGTATTGTTTCATTAAAGGAGTGACTTTCTCGGTTTTTGCTGCCAATTTTATAGGAAATTAAGTTAGTTTTGCGAAGTTACATTTTTAATTAGGATTTACGAATTTCGATTTGCGAATTTTCAGCAGAAGTAGCACTTCACAATTAAATAACAACATGAGAAAACTAAAAAATAGCGAATTGGACAGATTAAGTGTTGAAGAATTTAAGGAAATAACTAAAATTCCGTTAATAGTAGTTTTGGATAATATTAGAAGTTTAAACAATATTGGTTCGGTTTTTAGAACAAGTGATGCTTTTTTAATTGAAAAAATATATTTGTGTGGCATTACAGCCCACCACCACATAAAGACATTCATAAAACTGCTTTGGGAGCAACCGAATCGGTTGATTGGGAATATGTTGAAGATACACTTCAATTAGTTGAAAGGTTAAAAGGCGAAAAGGTGAAAATATTGTCGATTGAACAAGCTGCGAACAGTACCATGCTACAAGATTTTAATATAGAAGCCAATCAAAAATATGCGGTTGTTTTTGGGAATGAAGTAAAAGGGGTGCAGCAAAAAGTGGTTTCGGCAAGTGATTATTGTATTGAAATTCCACAATTTGGCACCAAACATTCGTTGAATATTTCGGTAAGTGTTGGCGTTGTACTTTGGGATTTGTTTAAGCAGTTTAGGTATTAGTTTCAGATTTTGGTATTCTTAATATTGAATATTAGAAGTTGAGATAGTTATGAGCTGAAAGGTTCAATAGTTTAAGTTGGAAGTACTTCTACCTAATACTAAAAAGTAAAAACTAACAACCATCAATCAAAATTAAAAACCTAAAATCAATTTAGCTATTGAGAAATAAATTAAAATTCCTAAAATATCATTACTTGTAGTGATAAAAGGTCCTGTGGCCAAAGCTGGGTCAATGCCACGTTTGTCTAAAATAATAGGGATAAACGTTCCAATAATACTTGCTATTATAATCACAGAAATTAATGAAATAGCAACTGTAATTCCTACTTTTAATTCGAATCCTAAAAAAAACATTCCAGCAGACATTAACAAAACAGCTAAAACAAATCCATTTAACAAACTCTGCAAAATTTCCTTTATTAATCTGTTCCAATATGACCCCCTCAAACTATCATTTGCCAAACCTTGCACAATAATAGCAGACGATTGCACTCCAACATTACCAGCCATTGCAGCAATTAAGGGTGTGAAAAAGAATAATACAGGATAATTTGTCATTGCTTCTTCAAATCCTCCTAAAATAGAAACACTCACGAAGCCACCAAAAAGGGCTAATACTAACCAAGGAAGACGTGCTTTTGTCAGCTCCCAAATGGTATCATCCGCTTCAACATCTTGTGAAATACCAGCAGCCATTTGGTAATCTTTTTCAGCTTCTTCTTTAATAACATCAACAATATCATCAATGGTAATCCTTCCAACCAGTCTACCCAATTCATCAACAACAGGGATGGCTTCCAAATCATATTTCTGCATAATTTTAGCAACATCTTCAGCATCATCATTCACTGATACAGAATCTACTTCTTTGATGAAAACATCCTTTATGGCTGTTTTTGTTGAGGTTGTTAATAGATCTTTTAAAGACAAGCGTCCTTTTAAAATATCGTTATCATCAACCACATAAATTGAATGAACTCTGGAAACTTCTTCGGCCTGAGCCCGCATTTCTTTAACACAGGTAAGTACATTCCAATTTTCATTTACTTTTACCAATTCCTTTGCCATTAAACCTCCGGCAGTGTCTTCATCATAGCGTAAAAGTTCAATAATATCTCTGGCATGCTCTTCATCTTCAATATGAGAAATTACTTCTTTTATCTGTTTTTCGGATAGTTCAGAAATAATATCTGCAGCATCATCAGTATCCAATTCAGAAATCTCTTCGGCAATTTCTTTAGATGAAAGTCCTTTTAAAATATTTTCACGTGTATCTTCGTCTAGTTCGGCAATAACTTCTGAAGTAACATCACTTTCCAATAATTTTATTAAATAAATGGCTTCTTCTGTTTCAAGATCTTCAATAATTTCAGCAACATCAGCATAATGAACCGGTTCTAATAAAGTTAGAAGCGTATCATCATTTTTTTCAGCAATAAATTGTTGAATTTGTTGAATGTATTCATTTGTAATTTCAAACGGCATCTTTTTCTATTTTAGAAGTAAGACTAATAAATTCTTGAACAGATAGTTGTTCTGGACGTTTTGCAAAGATACTATCTTCCCGCAAATTATCAGACAAATTCAATGTTTTTAAACTGTTGCGCAATGTTTTTCTTCTTTGCTGAAAAGCAGTTTTAACAACTCTGTAGAATAATTTTTCATCAACGGGTAAGGTGTAATTCTCTTTTCTAATGAATCTTATTACGCCTGAATCAACTTTTGGAGGCGGATTAAATACTGTTGGAGGTACTGTAAATAAATATTCAACATCATAAAAAGCCTGAGTTAATACTGATAAAATTCCATACACTTTGCTACCTTCTTTTTCTGCAATTCGCAAGGCAACTTCTTTTTGAAACATTCCGGCAAACTCTGGTATTTGATGTCTGTTTTCAAGGGTTTTAAAAACAATTTGTGTTGAAATGTTATAAGGAAAATTCCCAATAATTGCTACTTGTTCATTGCCAAAATAATCGGTTAAATCAATTTTTAAAAAATCTTTTGAAATAATATTATCTGCTAAATTCAAATAATGTGCCTGTAAATATTCAACCGATTCGGTATCAATTTCAATTACATGAATATTAAGCGATTTTTTAAGCAAATACTTTGTTAAAACACCCATTCCTGGTCCAATTTCCAAAACATTTTTGTAACCTTTTTCCGTTAAACTATCTGCAATTTGTTGTGCAATTAATTCGTCTGTTAAAAAATGTTGCCCAAGGTGTTTTTTTGCTTTTACACTCATAAAATTAGTTTTTTACACTCATACAAAATTGCTCGTCAATAACTTTTAATTCAGTTCTAAAAGCTACAATTTTATCACTAAATAACTGCATAGCATCATTTCTTAATTTAGGAGCATCTTCTTTGTAATAGGCCTCAAGTGTTTCCATACTTTCGGTTGTATATTGTACAGCGTAAGTTACGCCACCCATGTCTTCCTCAATCATTACCTGACTCATTTTTGCACTTATAAATTTTCCTGTTGCCAACATTTCAGGAATGTGTTTTTGTTTCATCCAATGCAGCCATTTTTCGTGAATGGATTCGTCTACATTTGTAGTTACATTATAGATATACATTTTTTTGTTTAAAAGTTTAAAGGTTTAAAGGTTTAAGGGTTTAAAGGTTTAAAGGTTTAAAGTTTAAGGTTTAAGGGTTTAAATTTGAACGGATAAAGTTAAAAATTAATATAGTAAACTTTACTTGTTCTTCTTTATTATTTAAAAGCCAAATTTCAAAAATCGTAAATCTAAAATCGTAAATCGTTTAATAGATCCCATCTCCTCTTAAGGTTCTGAATTTTTTTCGGGCATCGACCAAATAAATACTTGATGGATAATCGAAGATAATTTTTTGATAATATGTTTGTGCTTTTTCAGTATTGTTGAATTTATTTAAATATAGTTCAGCCAAATAATAATGAGAATCATCAACTAAAATATCGTCACTTTTAATAGTTATAATTTGAATATAATTGTTTTCTGCTTTTTCAAATTCATTTATTTTTTCAAATAATTGAGCTTGCTTAAATAGCGCTTCATCTTCAATTGGATGTCCTTTAAATTCATTTATAATAGTTTGTAATGTATCAATTGCCTGTTTGTTTTTATTTTGAAACGATAATAAATCGGCGGCGGCATATTTTTTCAAGGCAATTTTTAAACTGTCTTTTACAATATTATCTGTAATTAATAAATTTAAAGCCAAAGCATCATTAGCAATTAGTTGAGAAGTTGAATTTTTTAACACTTTTAATTGCGATTGGGCCCATTCAAAATCACCTTTAAAATAGGAGGTTTGAGCTATTTTAAATCTTGCTGTTTGACCTATCTCATGATTTTTTAACTCATTTTGAACTTGCGTGTAATAAATTAAAGCAGTACTAAATTGATTGTTAAAAACTAAAATATCGGCTAGTTTTGTTTTTACATAACCATTTTGAAATTCATTTAAAGGCAATTTTAATAACTCTTTTAATTCAGTAACACCTTTGTTTGGCTCATTTTTTCTGAAAGCTAAAAATTCAGCAAAAGCAACTCTAATATTCAGCATATTTACATTTTTACCGTATTGATTAAAAAGTTGCTGAAATTGAATTTCAATATCATTGATAGCAGCATTCATTTCCATATCAATTTGAAGCATATACAATTTTGCGGTAAGCTCAGTTTCTACATTATTTGTATTTTCTAATACAAAATTGAAACAATTTTTTGCTGATTCGTACGATTTATTTTCAAAAGCCATTTTCCCAACATCAATAATAGGTGATAAACTTTCTCCATTTCTTTTGAACAAGGCTTTTTCCTGAATCAGGGCTTTTTCATATTCATTTTGTTGTAAATACAACCAGCTAAGTAATTGGTTCCAGCTATTTTTTGGATTGTTTTGTGATCTTTTTAATAGTAGCTTTTTTAAGGAAATATTGTTCTCATTTTCAGGGTCGGAAGTAATAAATTTTCCTAAGTAATTTTTTGTATTTGGTAAATAATTTTCATCAATTTCAATAAGGTCTAAATAGGTGTTGAACATGTTCGAAATCTCAGCTTTTTCACCATAAATTTCAGCAATTTGAAAGTTGTAATTTGCTGAAGGATTTTTTTTCCATTGCTTTTTTGTAAGCCAATAAAGCATAATCCAATAAATGATTGTCTTGAAATGATTTTCCAATTAAATAACCCAAATTAGGTGTTTTTTCAATTGCGTTTAATGCCTTTTCGTAATATAAAATGGCTTCAGGCTCTATATGTTGTAATTGAAAATTATAACCTAAATCAACATACAAATATTCCTGATTTGGAAACTTTTTTAATTGGTTGTTAATAAGGGTATTTGCTTCTTCAAATTTTTCTAATTGCTGAAAGCAATCAATTAAATAATTGGTGTAGGAAGTATTATAAGGGTTGTTTTGTTGTAAAATCTCAAACAAAGAAATAGCCTTTTCATAATCGCCATTTCTGTAATATTGATGTGCCAATTGCTGCTCCTGTGCAAATACTTGCAAAGAAATAAAACAAAAAAATAAAACCAGTAATTTGCGCATTTTTAACTTTTTATTCATTCAAAGATAACCAAACAAGTGTTAATGTTTTTATAAATAATGCTTATTTTGATCTTGCGACTGTTACATTTTGGCTCAGAAATTGTCTTACCTGTATAAAACAATTAAAAACTAACCAAATGAAAGATTTAATTAAACAATATCAGAAAGCTAAAAGCAATGCATTCATATTTATGAGAAAAGGTCAGTTAAATGCATATTTTGATGCATTAATTGAAATGAATCACTATAAAAAATTAATGCTTACAGTAAGTGCTAATTAATAAGTTTAAATCCACAATATGGTATTAAAACTTCTGGAATTTTAATTCCTTCCGGTGTTTGGCAATTTTCTAACAACCCAGCTAAAATACGAGGTAAAGCCAATGAACTTCCGTTTAATGTATGTGCCAATTCACTTTTTCCTTCACTATTTTTAAAACGAAGTTTTAGTCGGTTTGCCTGAAAAGTTTCAAAGTTGGAAACTGAACTTACTTCTAACCAACGGTCTTGGGCAGTTGAAAATACTTCAAAATCGTATGTCAATGCCGAGGTAAATCCCATATCTCCACCGCACAAGCGTAAAATACGATAAGGTAATTTCAATTCTTGTAATATTTCTTTTACGTGATTTACCATGCTGTCTAAAGCGGTATATGAATTGTTTGGATGCTCAATTCTTACAATTTCAACCTTGTCAAACTGATGTAATCTATTCAATCCTCTAACGTGGGCTCCGTATGAACCTGCCTCACGTCTAAAACAAGGTGTATAGGCTGTTTTACATATTGGAAATTCACTTTCCTTTAAAATAACATCTCTAAAAATATTGGTAACTGGCACTTCAGCCGTAGGAATTAAATATAAATTATCCTGAGCATCGTGGTACATTTGACCTTCTTTATCAGGTAATTGACCAGTTCCAAACCCCGATTCTTCATTTACCAAATGAGGCACCTGAACTTCATCATAACCTGCGGCCGTATTTTTATCTAAAAAATAATTGATTAAAGCACGTTGTAATTTTGCACCTTTTCCTTTATAAACAGGAAAACCCGCACCTGCAATTTTATTTCCAAGTTCAAAATCTATAATGTCATATTTTTTTGCTAAATCCCAATGAGGTAATGCATTTTTATGTAAAACAGGTATTTCTCCTTCTTGGAAAACGTTTAAATTATCATCTGCTGAAGTACCAACAGGAACAATTTTATTTGGAATATTAGGAATTAAATACAATAATTCTTGTAATTCGTTTGCTTTTGTTTGAAGACTTTCAGTTAAATCTTTCGATTTTTCTTTTAATAAAACAGTTTTTTGTTTTAAAATTGCTGCTTTTTGTGCCTCACCAGTTTTAAATAACTGTCCAATATCTTTTGATAATTTATTAGATTCGGCTAAAACTGCATCTAATTCTGATTGAATCGCTCTTCGTTCTTCATCGGCTAAAATAGTTTTAGCAATTAAATCTTCAGCATTTTTAAAATTTCTTTTTGCTAAACCTTTTAAAACAGTTTCTTTGTTTTCTCTAATAAAAGCTACTTGTAACATTGTTATATCCTTATAATTTGTGGGCAAATTTAAGAAATTGCTGTTAAAAGATGCTAATTAGTTTCATTTGATTTTAAAGAAACAATTTCGTGAATTTCGGTAGTGATTTGTGGGATTTTTTTAACTGCAAAATTAAAATCAATTTTTATAGAATTTTCACGCTCTTTTGAAAGCTTAAAAACACCATTTTTTATAGGGAAATAACCACTTTCTCCTTTGCAATAACACAAACGACCATAGTGGAGTTTTATAGTTTGAAGTTGGATATTTTCAAGATTTATTTCCGAAATTGGGTTTTGCAATTCTGCATAAATTAGTTCTGTATAATTGCTATCAGCAGTATTTTCAATCGGATTTTTTTTAAATGTATACTTTAAAATCAATTTGTCACCATCAGTTATAACAGGATACAAATTACCAAATTCATCGGTTTTAAAATCAATTGTTTTGTTTGGTATCAATTCTAAAGTACAAGTGCCATTTTCGGGGCAATTGTCAGTTTGAATGCTTACAGGATTGTTAATATTTTCTTGTGAAACTGCTTTTTGTGCAGTTTTACACGATATTAAAAACAGCAAACCAATTATCATTAAAGTTCTCATTGCGGTAAATTACTAAAAAATTTAATCAAAAAAAGTGCCATGAATAATTTCTAGCGATTTTTCTCGGTCTTTAATTAATTGTAACTGAAGCGCTTCAACCGATTCAAATTTTTGTTCATTTCGCAAAAAATGCAGTACTTCAACCTGAACAATTTTACCGTATAAATCTTCATTAAAATTAAAAAAATGAATTTCAATAGTTTGATTTTTACCACTAACAGTTGGTCTATAACCAATATTCATCATGCCAAAAACAGGCTTGTTTTCAATAGTAGATTTTACAACATAAGCCCCCGTTTTTGGAATAAGTTTATACGTTTCCTGAATGTTTAAATTGGCAGTTGGAAAACCTATTTTTTCTCCTAAATTTTTGCCTTTCACCACCACACCTGTTAATATATAAGGGTACCCTAAATAATTATTGGCTTTTTCAATTTCACCCTTTTCAATAGCTTTCCTAATTTTAGTTGAGCTTACAGCAATATCGTTTATATCCTGTTGTGAAATTTCTTCAACTTTAAAGTTATACAAATCTCCATATTTCTCTAATTGTTTAAAATTGCCTTCTCTATTTTTTCCGAAGTGGTGATCGTAGCCAATAAAAAGTTTTGAAATATTTAATTTATTTATTAAAATATTTTTAATAAAATCGGTGGCTGTGTGCTCCGAGAAATTTTCTGTAAAAGGTTGAATAACAATTGCTTCAAGTCCTAGTTTTTCTAATAATTGAATGCGCTCGTCAATGGTATTTATCAATTTAATATCAACATCTTTTTGTAATATCATTCTTGGATGTGGAAAAAACGTCAACAAAACAGATGTTGCATTTTTCTTTTTTGCACTTTTTATTAATTTTTTTATAACTTTTTGATGCCCAATATGAACACCATCAAAAGAGCCAATAGTAACAAATGATTTTTGGGATGAATTGTATTCAGATAAGTCTTTATAAATTTTCAAAATTAGAAAACAGTATTGTGTTAAATTGTTTGTAAAAATAGGCTATTTAATTAAAATTGCATTCATTGGAATTAATTAAAAAATGGTATTATAATTGCTGTCAGCATAATATCAATTATATTTGTTATATAAGACTTATTTTTAACCGAGATTATTTATGAAAAACCAATTTGACAGATACTTTATTTTAGCGATTTTCATGTTTTTAATGGTTATTTCTGTATCAGCCCAAATTTCTGATAAATTTTGGCAAAAAAAGGTTATTTCAGAAGTTGATGGTATTAATAAAATTGAAAGAAGAACTACTCCAAAAGAATTTTCCGTTTATAATTTAAATGTAAGTTTATTAAAACAAGAACTACAAAATACGCCAAAAAATAAGAGCAAATTAGCTAAATCTAATACAGTTTTAAGTTTTCCAACTGCAAGTGGAAATTTTGAAAAATATGAAGTTTTTGAATCTTCAATATTTGATGAGAGCCTTCAGGAAAAATATCCTGACATCAAATCTTATATTGGAAAAAGTGTTGAAAACCCAGAAACTATTATACGATTTAGTCTTTCAAAATTTGGTTTACACGCCTTGATTTTACAGAGTAACAATGGAGCTGTTTATATAGATCCATTTACATCAAATAAAGAATCGTATATTGTTTATTCCAAAAAGGATTTACCTTCAATTGCTTCATTTGAATGTGAAGTTGAGGAGTTAAAAGTAGTTTCAAAAGAATCAATTTCAAGTTCAGCTGCCAAATCAGAAAATGCCAACGATGGAAAACTAAGAACATTTAGGTTGGCAATTGCAACTACTGGAGAATATTCTCAATTTCAACTAATTTACAATGGGATAAGTGCAAATGCAACGGAAGCATTTAAAAAAGAAGTTGTGCTCTCTGCTATAAATGCAACAATGACAAGAGTGAACGCTATTTTTGAACGCGATGTTTCATTAACTATGAAATTGGTTGCAAATAATACCAATATTATTTTTTTAGACCCAAATACTGATGGGTTTACAAATGATGATGGCAATGTTTTAATAAATGAAAGTCAGGCTGTTATTGATGCGAATATTGGTTTTTCAAATTATGATATTGGCCATACATTTAGCACTGGTGGAGGTGGTTTGGCCACCTTAAGATCACCTTGTACTGCAAGCAAAGCAAAAGGAATTACAGGGTCAAGTTACCCAATTGGGGATGCTTATGATATTGATTTTGTAGCACATGAAATGGGACATCAGTTTGGGGCAAACCATACATTTAATAGTGATGAAGGCAGTTGCGCTGACGGAAATAGAAATGATGCAACAGCCATTGAACCAGGTAGTGGTTCAACAATTATGGCCTATGCAGGTTTGTGTTCTCCAGAAAATGTACAGTCACAAAGTGACGATTATTTTCATTTGGTAAGTATCAGGGAAATGTGGGCAAATATTACAAGTGGTTTTAGCACATGTGCTGTTTCAACAAACACAGGAAATGCCGCTCCAATTGTAAATTCTCTAATATCCTATTCTTTGCCAATTTCAACACCTTTTGTTTTAAATGCTGAGGCAACAGATTCCAATGGAGATATGTTAACATATACTTGGGAGCAGTTAGATAAAGAAATAGCATTAGCACCACCTGTTTCAACCGCTGTTGGCGGGCCAGCTTTTAGATCAGTCGCTCCAAGCACCTCCTCTATGAGGTATTTTCCAAATCAGGCTACGGTAATTGCCGGACAGATATTGAATACTTGGGAGGTTTTACCATCGGTTGCAAGAACTATGAAATTTGGTGTAAATGTGAGAGATAATAATGTAAATGGAGGGCAAACTGCCAGTCAGGAAACGACGCTTACTTTTGTTTCAACTGCCGGTCCTTTTAAAATAACTTCTCAGTCAGCTTCAGCTTCTTGGAATTCAGAAGAAACAAAAACAATTATTTGGGATGTTGCCAATACAAATACCGCCCCAATAAACTGTGCCAATGTAAATATTTTACTTTCAACAGATGGTGGTTATACTTTTCCTATTACCTTGGCTTCAAATGTGCCAAATAATGGAACGGCTAATATTACTGTTCCAAATGTTACTACCAGTATGGGTAGAGTAAAAGTGCAAAGTGCAAATAATATATTTTATGATATAAACGATGCAAACATAACCGTTCAGGCTAAGGAATTTAAAATGAATTTTGCAACTGATATTGCAAATATTTGCAAACCAACCAATGCTGTTTACAATTTTACATATAATACTTTTTTAGGTTTTAATGAGGTGACAACTTTTTCAGCTACGGGAAATCCGGCTGGTACATCAGTTACTTTTAATCCAGCAAATGCAACTACAAATAATACAAATGTTGAAGTTACGGTTAGTGGTTTAGGTTCGGTTGCTGCAGGAAATTACACTTTTAATGTAGTTGGCACTTCGGCCACTACTTCAATAGTAAGGAATGAAACATTGACGTTGGCTGTATTTGATGCGGCAATTGCAAGTCCGGTTTTAACAAGCCCAGTTAACAATACCGTGGAATTTAAAAAACCTTATACTTTAAATTGGTTGGCTGATGTAAATGCGGTTTCTTACCAAATTCAGATAGCTACAAATGTTGGTTTTACTAATATTGTTGAGCAATCAACAAATGTTTCTACCAACACATTTTCACCTCAATTATTAGCTGTAAACACACAGTATTACTGGAGAGTTCAATCTGTTAATAATTGTGGAACAAGCAGTTATTCAACAGTATTTAATTTTACAACGGCTGATGAAATTTGTGAAGTTAACAATTCAACAGACATACCTAAAAATATTCCAGATAACAGTTCTATAGGTATAAGCTCAATAATTAATATTACAAATAATAAATTAATTACTGATGTAAATGTTAGGGTAAATATTTCGCACCCGTATATTCAAGATTTATCTTTATCACTTATAAGTCCTAGCGGAATTACTATTTTGTTATCAGTTGAGAACGGTGGTTCTGGAAATAATTATACAAATACTATTTTTGATGACAGTGCTGTTACAAGTATTTCGGACGGATTACCGCCATTTACGGGTACGTATAAACCACAAATGCCATTGTCGTATTTAAACAATTCAAACGCTCAAGGAACTTGGACTTTAAAAGTAGTGGATTCAGGTGAAGCTGATACAGGAACCATAAATTCTTGGAGTGTGGAAATTTGTGGTATTCCGCAGGTGAGTACAGACGATGATGGCGATGGTGTAACCAATGATGTTGATCTATGTCCAGAAACAGTTTTTGGAAATAGTGTTGATACTTTAGGGTGTTTTAAATTTCCTGAAAATAATTTTGAAATTGAAGCTATCGGAGAAACTTGTCCGAATAAATCTAATGGAGAGATTAAGATTTCAGCTAATAAAACCTATAACTATTCCACAACCATTAATGGTACAGTTTATAATTTTACGAATAACCAAACCATTACAGGCCTTTCATCTGGAACTTACAATTTTTGTATTGGTGTTTTTGTTGCAGATGAAAATAAAACATTCGAACAATGTTTTTCAGTAGTTGTTGAAGAAGGAATAATTGTTAGTGGAAAATCAACTATTATAGACAACAAAGTTACAATTGATATTACACAGGGAACGGCACCATTTGATGTTTTAATTAACGGAATCTTGGTTTTGGAAACATCGGCTACTTCTTTTTCATTGGATGTAAATCATGGAGATTTGGTACAAGTAAAAACCAATGTTGATTGTGAAGGTGTTTTTTCAAAAGAAATTGATTTACTAAAATCAATAATAGCCTATCCTAATCCAACCTCAGGAATTTTTGAAATCACGGTTCCAACAGGTCAAAAAGAAGTTAAAATTGAAATTTATGGAATGCTTTCTCAGTTAATTTCTTCAAAAATTCACCCTATTTTAAATGGAAAAGTTGAATTAAATATTGAAAATAATTCAGCAGGAATTTATATTGCAAAAATTTATTTAGAGAAACCTGTAGCATTAAAAATAGTGAAGAATTAAAAAGGTTGGATCAATATTCCTTTTTATATTTAACAAAAAAACCTCGCTAATTGCGAGGTTTTTTTCATCTGAATTTCAATTTTTAATTTCTTAAAAATTAAATCTTATAGAAGCATTGAAAGTTCTACCCCATCCAAAGTAAACTCTGTTGGCAGTATCAATACCTTTCCATGTTTTATCACCTGGATCAGCAAAAGTGTTTGTGTCAGATTCAGAAATGTATAACTCATCAAATAAGTTATTAACATTTGCACTAAAAACTAAATTATTTCGACCTCCTAAATCCCATTTATATGAAGCTCTTAAATCAAATAAATCATAAGAAGGTAAATTAAGAGAACCTTTGTTGTCTTCTTTTGTAAAATCTGTAGCATTGATATAGCTATACAAATCGTTTGCAGCTCTCCAGTTGAAACCAACTTTAAATCCTTTTAAGAAAGAATAATCAGCTCCTAATGCAAAAGTGGTTTGTGCGGCAT
The DNA here is from genome assembly GCA_963712085.1 of uncultured Flavobacteriaceae bacterium. GTDB lineage: Bacteria > Bacteroidota > Bacteroidia > Flavobacteriales > Flavobacteriaceae > Lutibacter. The sequence continues at coordinate 727,144 of CAVQGP010000001.1, forward strand.
CTCCAACTTTTACACCATCTAGAAATAAAGTTGAGCTACCTTGGTACTCTTGACTTTCATTGTAAAGGTCAGCATTTGCATTTCCATCATATTCCCAATTACCAATAGACATCATTCCATTAAAAGATAAATTATCTAATAATCTATATACAAAATCTAATTCAAAACCAGAGTGAACTTCTTTTATACCAGTATAATTAGCTGATCCTCTAAATCCATTATCTAATGTAACACTTCTTGACATAAATCTATCCTCCCATGAAGTTCTGTATATATTCGCATTTGCAGTTAATTTTGCACTTCTAAATCCGTATCCAAATTCTAAACCAATAATTTTTTCATTTGTTAAATCTGGATTTAAAGTATTACTAAAGTTGATATAAACCGCATCAAAATTAGGTTGTTTAGAATAATAACCAGAATTGAAAAATACGTTGTGTTTTTCATTAAAATTGTAGTTTAACCCACCTTTAATATTACCCCCAGCAATATTTTCATTTCCAGATTTTTGATTTTCTGGAGTTTCATTGAAATATTCAACACGTTCAAATCCTTGATTAGAATATGAACCTTGTACAAATGCTGAAAGTGATTCGCTAGTATATTCTATTTGACCAAAAAGACCAGCCCAATTTACAAGTCCGTCATTGTAATAATCAATTTTTTGTTGGCTGTCAATTGCGTCCCAAGGATTCCAGCTTGCTTTTGCTTCAACAAATTGATTTGGTTCAATTACGTGATTTGGATTGTTAATATCATCATAATCAATATAGGCGTCAGCACCTAAAACATCATTAACAACACGGTAGTGAATTCCTTTGTAAGTTCTTAAATCTGCACCTACATCAAAATTCCAGTTATCGTTAATTTCATGATTGAAGTTAATAACAGTACCGTACCAGTTATGTGAATTCATAGAGGCTCTTCTTGAAATACCATTGTCAGAACCATTTCCACCACCACCAGTTGGATGACCACTATTACCAGTGTTGTAGAAACCGCCATCAAAAGTTGTTCTGTTTACACCAAAAGCAGGAACGCTTTGACCAGAGTTCCAAGCTACAATATCATCGAAAGGAAGTAGACCATCTGCTGTTTTTGGTAAAGCAAAACTTCTTTTGTTGTTAATCTCACCAATTTCTCCCGTACCACCACCACGGCCCCATGAACCGTAAAGTACTGTTGACAATCTTGAAGCGTCAGATATTACCCATTCCCAGTTTAATGACATTACAGGTTTATGATAAAAATTTCTCACCATACTAAATTCCTCACCGTCTAAATAACCCCAATCGCTATTGTATTTTCTGTTTGGAGTAGTAGCTGAAGCGTCTGGACCATCTTCCTGGTATTTTTGATGATCAGCAATTGAAGGTGCAAAGCTTTTTTGGTGATGCCATTGTGGAGCACCTGTAAAAATAAATTGTAAATCGTGTTTGTCATTTATTTTGTATCCTAAACCAATAAAATAATTTGAACCAGCAAATTTAGTACCATCTACATAACCGTCTCCAGATGTAGTACTTAATAATATACTAGCTGAAAAACCGCTATCTAATAAACCAGTGTTATAAGATCCTAAAAATTTCATGTAACCATCATTACCAAAAGTTGAAGCTAAAGTTCCACCTTCACGAGCAGATGAAGTTTTTGTAACTACATTTATTGTACCACCTACAGAAGAGATTGCTAATTTTGAAGAACCTAAACCTCTTTGCACTTGCATGGTTGTTGTAACGTCTGATAAACCAGCCCAGTTTGACCAATAAACCCAACCATTTTCCATATCGTTTACTGGTTGACCGTTAATCATTACAGCAGTATTTGCTTGATCGAAACCTCGAATATTAATACGTGAATCCCCAAAACCACCACCTTGTTTTGTAGCGTAAACCGAAGGAGTTGTTGCTAAAATCTCTGGAAGTTCTTGAGTTCCTAAAGTTGCAATAATGTCAGCGGCTTTAATTGTTGAAACTGCAACAGGCGTTTGTCTATCTTTTGCAATATCAATTGTACCTGTAATTACAATTTCTTGTAAAGCCTCTGAAGAAGGATCTAAAACAATAGAACCAAAATTACTTGAACTTTCAAAAGAAATTGATTTTGAGTAATACCCAATAAATGAAACAACAAGTGTTCCTTTACTAATAGAAGAATCGAAAGTGAAGTTTCCATCAAAATCTGTGGTAGCTCCAATTTTTGAACCTTTAATAATAACCGATGCCCCTGGCAATGGTTGATTAATGTCATCTACTACTTTCCCTGAAAGTGTAGTTTGAGAAAAAACAGTAACAGATGTGATTAACATAATTACCGTTAGCCAATTTTTAATTTTTTTCATTTGTTAATTTGAGTTTGAATTAAATGTTGTACAAAAATGGTACCTTTTACCAGTTCAGCCATTAACGAATTGTTAAATTTTAACAAATAGATGTTAAAACATGTTAATTTTTAACAAAAAATTAAGACAACCAAAAATAATAAAATCTACCCTAATAAATTGAAATATAATTATCTTATATATACAGTTTATTAACAGTAGATGTTATTAACTTTAAATAGTTGCTTTTTTTGGGCTTTTTTTTCTTATTTTAAAAGGTTTTTTTGAGCCAATTCTTTACCTAACTCAACCCCAAATTGATCGTAACTAAAAATATTCCAAATAATTCCTTGAATAAATATTTTATGTTCGTAAAAAGCAATTAAGCTTCCTAATGTTTTTGGAGTTAGTTTTTCAATTAAAATTGCTGTACTTGGTTTGTTTCCTTCAAAAACTTTATATGGTAAAAGGGTTTCAATTTCATCCATTTTACCTTGAGTTTTTAGGTCTAAATGTACTTCCTCTTTGGTTTTTCCTTCAGCTAGGGCCTGAGTTTGACCAAAAAAGTTTGCCATTAATTTTTCATGATGATCTTTATCACCATATAGTGATTGTTTAAAACCAATAAAATCGGCAGGAATCAGTTTGGTTCCCTGGTGAAGTAATTGCATAAAAGCATGCTGAGAGTTTGAGCCTGGTGCTCCCCAAATAATGTTACCAGTTTGGTAGTTTACTCGGTTGCCATTTCTGTCAACACTTTTACCGTTACTTTCCATAATGGCTTGTTGTAAATAAGGTGCTAACTTACTTAAGTATTGAGAATATGGTAAAATTACTTCGCTTTCAGCATTAAAAAAGTTGTTATACCATATACCAATTAGGCTTAAAACTACTGGAGCATTTTTTTCAAAAGGGGTGTTTTTAAAATGTTCATCCATTTCAAAAGCACCAATTAATAAATCGTTAAAGTTTTTAAATCCAACGGCTAAACTAATTGAAAGCCCCACTGCACTCCATAGGGAAAATCGTCCTCCAACCCAATCCCACATTGGGAAAATATTGTCTGATGCAATTCCAAATTCACGTACAGTTTTTAGATTTGTAGAAACAGCTACAAAATGTTTGGCTACATCACTTTCTGAAGCAGATTTTAAAAACCATTTTTTGATGGTAGTTGCATTGGTAAGTGTTTCTTGCGTTGTAAATGTTTTAGATACAATCACAAATAAAGTTGTTTCTGGGTTTAAATTTTTGATGACTTCCTGAACGTGGTCACCATCAATATTTGAAACAAAATGTACATTTAAATGATTTTTATAAAACTTTAAAGATTCAACCACCATATCTGGTCCTAAATCTGAACCACCAATACCAATATTTACGATATCGGTAATGGACTTGTTGGTATATCCTTTCCAGTTGCCCGAAACTACTTTGTTTGTGAAAACTTCAATTTTACTTAGTGCCTCTTTAACACTTGGCATAATATTTTCGCCATCAACAAAAATTTCATTGTTTAATTGATTTCTTAAAGCTGTGTGTAAAACGGCTCTTTTTTCAGTCTGATTTATTTTTTCTCCTGAGAAATAGGAATCCATAGCATTTTTTAAGTCTACTTCATTTGCCAGCTCCAATAGTAAATCTAAAGTTTCTTGATTGATTCTGTTTTTAGAAAAATCGAATTCAAAATCATTAAAATTTAATGTAAAATCATTTTTCCGATTGCTGTTTTCATTAAAAAGTGATTTTAGATGTATGTTTTTAATGCTATTATAATGGTTGGTAAGTTTTTGCCAAGCTTTTGTTTCAGTTGGATTTATATTTTTCATATTGATAATTATTAGTGTTCTAATTATTTAGTATATGTTATTTTTTCTAATTTTATTTTTAAAGGTTCTATATAATTTAAATAGGTTGGTTTAATATTTTCCTTCAGCGGTTCAGATGCCGGTAGTTTTTCTTTTAAAGGATCAACTTGGACTCCGTTTTTCCAAAAACGATAACATACATGCGGTCCTGATGTATTTCCGGTCATCCCTATATAACCTATCACATCTCCTTGTTTTACAAACTGTCCAACCTTAACTGCTCTTTTACTCATGTGTAAATATTGTGTTGTATAGGTACCATTGTGACGAACTTTTACATAATTACCATTGGCTCCTTTATATTGAGATTCAATTACAGTTCCGTTTGCAGTTGACATAATTGGAGTTCCAACTGGTGCTGCGTAATCTGTTCCTTTATGAGGCTTTACTTTATTTCCATAAAATGCAATCCTTCTATTTAGATTATAGCGAGATGATATTCTACTAAATTGTACTGGCATTTTTAAAAACTGGCGACGTAAAGTATTTCCAAGATCATCATAATAGTCGTGTTTGCCGTTAATTGAATCGGCTAAAAATTTAAAACCATAAAAATCTTTTCCACCATGTTCAAAATAAGCAGCTTTTATTTCTCCGATACCAACAGGAATTGAATCATTTATATACAATTGTTCGTAAATTATTTTGAATTTATCTTCTTTTTGAAGTTTAGAAAAGTCAATTGTCCAGGCAAAAATATTATCAGCCATTGTATAGGTTAAATATGGGCTTAAACCTTGCTTTTCAACAGCTTCAGATAGGTTGCTTTTAATTACCCCAGAAGCTGTTTTGGTGACTTTTTTTACGGGAATTTCTGCATTATATGCAAATATGGAATCTTGAAAATCAATTACAGAATAACGAACCAATGAGTGTTTGTAAATAAAAACCTGGGCTTGCTCTGTTGAATCTTTTTTAGCTAAAATAGTATAGGGAATACCACCCTTTATTTTTCTAACATTAAATGTATCTCTAATTTTATTTGCAATTTCTAAAACTTTAGCATAATCGACATGATGTTTACCTAAAATTTCGCTAAAGTTTTCATTTTTCCTTATGGTATCATGAATTACCATATAATCATTTAATTTATACCCGTATTTATAAATTATTTCAGGCTCAACAAAATCTGTATTTTCTTCAGATTTTTTTTTATCGCCACAAGATGCAACTAAAACAATAACAAAGAGGAGAATAATTTTTTTCAACAGATTAGAGGTTTACGAGTTAATAGGGTAAAAATTTAAAATGCGAAAATACAATTTAATTGTTAAAAATAATGTTAAAAGGATGTGCCAATCCTTTAAATTCGTCTAAATCTGCTCGAAGTGACCCAACGGCTAAAGAGGCTTTGATGCGAAGTGGAATTTTATTTTTATCGGCACTTACCCAAATTGTTACACTTTCCTTTTCTTTGAATACACGGCCAGACTGTACCATTGGTTTGAATATCAATGAATTTACATTCCCAAATTTAGTTTTTATAACCTCTGTCCCCAGATATAATAGTTTAAATACATAAGTTTCTTCATCAAAAAAAAGTTTCATTTCAATCTCTTCATTGGGTGTTAATTTACTTAAATCCTGATTTCTTAAATAGTACAACGCTGAAAGCATATCATGGACGTCATTACCAATTGGATAGGATTTTTCTGTATTTTTTTTGAAATCTTTTACAGTGGCTAAATTTTGGTCATGGTTAAATAAAATTTCTTTGTCTTTTGTATAACCACCTTCATTAATTTTTCGAATAAAGCGATAAGGCTTTAAGGACTCTTTAGAAAAATAAGTTTGGTAATCATCCTCAACTTTAAAAAACCAACTAATCACGCCTGTAGTTTTTCCAACCCCTTTTACATGGAAAGCATCGATTCCATTCTTTTTTGAATCTTTAATGTCTATGGAAGCAAAACCAGCACTTAAAAAATTACTGTAACTAATTCGGAATTTCAGAGATTCACCTTTTTGAAACGCCAATTTTGAAGGGGAATATTTATTATTGGCCGATTGCCCAAATAAGGCAATAGAGCAAAGAAGAAACAATATCAATATTTTTTTATGCATTTTTTATAAATTCATTTTTGAATAGGATTTACAATTATTGTTCCAAAAATAGCAAAAGCTTAACGAATGAAGTTAAGCTTTGTTTAAATATTTTTATTTGTTTTGAAAGTTATAATGTTCCTCGTCGTTCTTGTTCAGCCTCAATAGATTCAAAAAGTGCTTTAAAATTTCCTTTCCCGAATGATTGTGCCCCTTTGCGCTGAATTATCTCAAAAAACAACGTTGGCCTGTCTGAAACGGGTTTTGTAAATATTTGAAGTAAATAGCCTTCTTCATCTCTGTCAACCAAAATTCCTAAATCTTTTAATTCAATTAAATCTTCGTCAATTTCACCAACACGATCCAATACAGTGTCGTAATAAGAATTTGGAACATATAAAAATTCAACACCTCTTTTGGTCATTTCGTTAACAGTTTCCAAAATATTATTGGTTGCAACCGCAATATGCTGAACCCCTGGACCATTGTAAAAATCTAAATACTCTTCAATTTGAGATCTTTTTATACCTTCAGCAGGTTCATTTATTGGAAATTTTACACGACCATTTCCATTAGTCATTACTTTACTCATTAAAGCAGTGTATTGTGTTGAAATATCTTTATCGTCAAATGTAATTAAGTTGGCAAAACCCATAATTCTATCGTAAAATTCTGCCCAAACATTCATTTCATTCCAGCCAACATTTCCAACCATATGATCAATATAACGAAGCCCTACATCTGTAGGATTGTGATTGGATTCCCATTTTTCAAACTTTGGAAGAAAAACACCATTGTAATTTTTTCGTTCTACAAAAATATGAACAGTATCTCCATAAGTATGTATTCCAGAACGCACAACTACCCCATTTTTATCGGTTTCTTTAGTAGGTGCTAAGTACGATTTTGCTCCACGTTTTGTGGTTTCTTCCCAGGCTTTTGTTGCATCTTCAACCCAAAGTGCCACTATTTTTACCCCATCTCCATGTTTCTCTATATGTTCAAAAATTTCTTTATTTTTAATATTTGGCATTGGTGTTGTTAGTACCAATCTAATTTTATCCTGAACCAAAACATAACTTGTTTTGTCCTTTATACCAGTTTCTAAGCCGGCATAGGCCAGAGATTGGAATCCAAATGCAGTTTTGTAATAATGGGCAGCCTGTTTTGCATTGCCAACATATAATTCAACATAATCAGTTCCTAGTAATGGTAAAAAATCTTCGGCTTCTGAAAATATTTTTTCCAATCCGTAATTAAAATTTTGTTTGTTTTTTAAATCTGACATTTTTAATATTTTTTATTTGTTTAACCAAGATTTGTAATAATCATTTACTTCCAATTTTAGAGCTTCCTCTGTAATCATTAATGGTTTAAATGGATCAATCATAACCGCTAGCTCATCGGTTGATTTTTTACCGATACTTCTTTCAATAGCGCCTGGATGAGGTCCATGAGGAATGCCTCCAGGATGTAAGGTAATTTGCCCTTTTTCAATGTTGTTTCTACTCATAAAATCTCCGTCAACATAGTATAGCAATTCTTCTGAATCTATATTACTGTGATGATAAGGTGCCGGAATAGATTTTGGGTGATAATCGTACAATCTTGGTACAAATGAACAAACTACAAAACCAGTTGCTTCCCATGTTTGATGTACTGGAGGTGGCTGATGAATACGTCCTGTTATTGGTTCAAAATTATGAATTGAAAATGCATAAGGATAATTAAATCCGTCCCATCCAACAACATCAAACGGGTGATTTCCGTAAATATATTCCCATAAAACACCTTGTTTTTTTATTAAAATTTTAAAGCTTCCTTTTTTATCATGAGTTTCTAAATTTTTAGGCAATTTAAAATCGCGTTCACAAAATGGGGAATGTTCCAATAATTGGCCAAAATTGTTTCTGTACCTTTTTGGTGTTAGTATTGGGCTGAATGATTCTACATAAAGCAACCTGTTTTCCTCTGAATTAAATTGAATCTGATAAATGGTTCCTCGAGGAATAATTAAATAATCGCCATAATCAAAATCAATATTTCCGTACATGGTTTTTAATACTCCAGAACCACTATGAACAAAAAGCATTTCATCTGCGTCAGCATTTTTATAAAAATAGGTTGAGGAAAATGTTTTTGGTGCTGCCAATCCAATATGCAAATCATTGTTAACAAAAAGAGTTTTTCGACTTTCTAAATAATCTTCTTCTTGCTTTAAAGAAAATCCTTTAAAACTTAGAGCTCTCATGTTTTTTTCAATAGCAATTTTAGGAGTAACATCTCTTAATTTTTTTATTTCTGAAACTACAGTTGGTGGATATAAATGATAAATTAATGAAGACATTCCTACAAAGCCAGCAGTTCCAAAAAGCTCCTCCTGATACAAACCTCCAGAAGGTTTTTCAAATGTTGTGTGTCGTTTAGGCGGAATTTCTCCTAATGTGTAATATCTAGGCATTTATTGAAATTTTTAGTTATAAACTTCCCAAAAAGGGCGAAATTAGTTTTAAAAGTGTTCCAGCTTGGAGTAAAAAATAATTTTGCTGGACTTATTTAAAGATACGCAATTATTAAATGCAAAATGTATCTTTAAAATGAACAAATTCATTCAGGATTTCTCTTTATTAAGAATTTAAGAAGTGATAATAAACCTACCCAATTTTGTGTCATAGTTACAAATATAGACTTTTTTTTGGAAGTTTAACTAAATTAAAAAGAGCGACTTAAGTCGCTCTTTTTAAAAAATATTTCAATAAAAATTAGAATGAAATCCCGTTAACTTCAATAACACGTTTAATTTGTGGTGCGTGTCTTTTGATAGTTGCTTCAACGCCATTTTTTAAAGTCATTTGATTTACTGAGCATCCCAAGCAAGCACCCTCAAGTTGTACACTTACAGTATCATCAGTTATTTCAACCAATGAAATATTGCCTCCATCAGCTTCTAAAAAAGGTCTGATTTCTTGTAATGCAGTTTCAACACTAACTCTTAATTCTTGTTCGCTCATAACTTAATTATTTTGTGCTACATCCACTCATTGTTGTAATTTTAACAATTTCAGTCGGAGGCAAGTCTGTGTTTCTTTTTACCAATTGTGATAGTGCATTTTTTGTAATTTCAGAAAAAGCAATTTCTAAAGGTGTGTTGTCTTGTAAAGCTACAGGATGCCCAACATCACCAGCTTCTCTAATACTTTGAACTAATGGAACTTCCCCTAAAAAAGCAGTATCAATATCTGCAGCTAAATTTTTCGCTCCATCTTTTCCAAAAATATAATACTTATTGTTAGGAAGTTCAGCAGGTGTAAAGTAGCTCATATTTTCAACAATACCTAAAACAGGTACGTTAATGTTTTCTTGTTGAAACATAGCTACACCCTTTTTAGCATCAGCCAAAGCAATGTTTTGTGGAGTGCTTACAATTACAGCACCAGTTACCGGAACAGCTTGTACAATTGATAAATGAATATCTCCTGTTCCTGGAGGTAAATCAATCAATAAAAAGTCTAATTCTCCCCAATGAGAATCGAAAATCATTTGGTTTAATGCTTTTGAAGCCATTGCGCCTCGCCATATTACAGCCTGATTTGCATCGGTAAAAAAGCCAAGCGATAATAGTTTAACGCCATAACTTTCAATAGGTTGCATTTTTGCATGTCCATCAATTTCAATTGATAAAGGCCTTGCATTGGCAACATCAAACATTAAATGTATAGAAGGTCCATAAATATCGGCATCTAAAATACCAACTTTAAAGCCCATTTTTTGTAAGGAAACGGCCATGTTTGCAGTAATGGTAGATTTACCAACCCCACCTTTTCCAGAAGCAATTGCAATTATATTTTGAATTCCTGGAACTTTTGGTTTTTCTGGTTTAAATGGTTCGTTTTTAGTGTCGGAAGTTACATTCACTTTTACATCAGCTTTTTGGTCTACCAACTGATGAATTATTTTCATAATTTCAACTTCAACTTTCTTTTTTGCCTGTAATGAAGGGTTTGCGATTGTTACATCAACTATTATTTCTTTGTCAAAAGTTACAATATTTTTAATGGCTCCGCTTTCAACCAAATTTTTACCTTCTCCAGGAGCAGTAATATTTTCAAGGGCTTTTGTAATGTCTTTTTTGCTATATGTCATGTTGTTTATATAAAATCATTCTAAACAACAAATATACAGACTTAGTATGAATATTAAAACATTAGTAATAAAAAGAAATGTTTGACTTGTTACATCAGAAAATCACAAAAGTTCTAATTCTTTAAAAGGATCCCAAAAAATAGTTTCAAAATTTTGAATTTGATTGTCTTTTACAATAATTCCTTCATTTTCCAACAGTTGCTGCATTAAGTTGCTACCATCAAAATGAAACTTTCCAGTTAATAAACCTTTTCTATTAACCACTCTATGTGCTGGAATTTCTTCCATATTATGTGAGGCATTCATAGCCCAGCCTACCATACGAGCAGAGCGAGCCGCTCCTAAATATTTTGCGATTGCTCCATAACTTGTAACCCTTCCGTAAGGAATAAGTTTTGCGACTTCATAAACTTTTTCGAAAAAATTATCTGATTTTGGCATTGTTTAAAAATAGGATAAAAGGAGGCAATAGTAATTTGCAAATAAGAAGTAGGGAAAATAGAGTAGTTATTTGTTTTAATCAATAATTAATATTTAATTCTAAATTTAATATAAGTAATAGGTTTTCCCTGTTCTAGATACTGACTTTCGTAAAAAGTTTGGGTTGAAGTTACCTCTTTAGGTGCTTCAAAATTTTTATATACATTGTGATGTGCATAAATTACTTCATGGCCTTCTCCGTGCAACAAGCCTAGGGTGTAACCATGCATAAACTCACTGTCGGTTTTTAAATTCACTACGCCATCAGGTTTTAAAACAGTATGGTATTTTTTTAAAAATTCAGCATTTGTTAATCTGTGTTTTGTGCGTGTATATTTAATTTGAGGATCTGGGAAAGTAATCCAAATTTCATCAACCTCATTTGCTGCAAATAATAAATCAATCAATTCAATTTGAGTTCTTAAAAAAGCAACATTTTTTAAATTTTCTTCAAGTGCAGTTTTAGCACCACGCCAAAAACGAGCACCTTTTAAATCAACACCTATATAATTTATGTTTGGATTTTTTCGGGCTAATGCAATAGTGTATTCTCCTTTTCCACAACCTAATTCTAAAACTACGGGATTGTTATTATTAAAATGATTGTTCCAATTTCCCTTTAATGAAAAGCCATTTAACACTTCTTCTCGTGTAGGCTGAATGACATTAGAAAATGTTTCGTTTTCACGAAATCTTTTGAGTTTGTTTTTACTTCCCACAGTTGGTAGTGTATTTTAAAAAGGAAAATTATGGATAATTAAGAAAAGGAATCTATTCGTTTCCTGACTTTTTGTATTTTTTTAATTCACCTAACCAGTAAAAAAAAGCAATAAAAGTAATTACAATAAATATCCAGCTTGCTGTGTTTTGTAACCACCAATTATCCATAGATCTAATTTCATGGTAAGGGGCAAATAAAACATTTGTAAAAAAATCACCTATAGTCTTAAAAATATTGTTTGCAATCATATCTTAATTATATTTACAGGCAAAAGTATAAAATATAGTAATGATAGCCAATTTTTTTAATAAAACTAAACCCATAGTTCATTTCATTATTACTTTAGGCTTATTTATATACTTTATTTCGGCAAATTTTTTGTTTAATTTAAAAGCGATTTCTGCTTTAATTTTAGCGGAGAGATTTGGGATATTTTTAGGTTTGGTTTTGTTGATGTTAATTTTGAATTTTATTATTCAAAAAAACAATTTAACACAAAACAATTCCTATGCTTTGTTGATTGTGGCTTTATTATTTGGTACTTTTTACGAAACAATGTTTAGTAACCAATTGCTATTTACAAACATTGCCTTGTATTTAAGTTTTAGAAAAATATATAGTCTAAGGTCCGGAAAAAGTACAAAACAAAAACTTTTTGATGCTGGTTTTTGGGTAGGAATATCAGCGTTAATTTACCCTTGGAGTATTTTTTATATTGCACTAATTTATTTGGCAATTGTAATTTATCAGAGATTGGATTTTAGAAATATGTTCATCCCGTTTATTGGGGTTGCTGCGCCAATATTTATTTATTTTACTTACTGTTTTTACTTTGACAGCGTGGAATTGTTTAATGCTAGATGGATCTTTAACCCAAATTTGAATTTTGAAAATTACAATCAGTTTAAATTTTTAATACCAATTGCTTTTTTATTAACACTTGTAATTTGGTCTATTGCAGTTTTAACACCAAAAATAGGATCAGAGGGTATAAATGTAAAACGCACCTGGAGATTGGTTATAAATCACCTTTTAATTTCGGCATTGATTATTTTTTTATCACCAGTAAAAAATGGGTCTGAAATGTTTTTTATTGTATTTCCTTTAAGTGTAATAGTAGCTAATTTTTTAAAAAAGAGTAACTCTAAAAATTTTAAAAATTTAATATTATATTTAATATTAATAATTTCAATAGTTGTTTATTTTTTATAATTTTTCACCAAAACATAAGTCACCGGCATCACCTAAACCAGGAACAATATAGCCTTTATTGTTTAGTTTTTCATCAACAGTAGCAATCCACAATGTGGTGTTTTCAGGAAAATGTTTTTTAACATATTCAATACCTTCTTGCGCACCTATTACACAGGCTAAATGAATTTCTTTTGGTGTTCCGTGTTTTTTCAGGCCTTCATAAACGCTCACCAAACTTTGGCCGGTTGCCAACATAGGATCAGCTAAAATCATAGTTTTACCATCTAAATTTGGTGATGCAAAATACTCAACAATTATTTCAAATTCAGTTTCTGTGATGTGTTTTCTATAAGCTGAAATAAATGCATTTTCAGCATCATCAAAATAATTTAACAATCCGTTATGCAATGGCAAGCCAGCTCTTAAAATAGAACATAAAACAACATCTTTTTTAGGTAATTGAATAATTTTGCTACCTAAAGGAGTGCTTACTAATTCGCTTTTATATGTTAAAGATTGACTTAATTCGTAGGCAATTATTTCACCAATACGTTCAATGTTTCTTCTAAAACGCATCGCATCTTTTTGAATTTCCTTATTTCTTATTTCTGAAATAAATTTATTTAAAATTGAATTTTTATTATCTAAAATCTGAATGTTCATTATGAAGTTATTTTGCACAAAAATAAGACAATAATATTACATATTTTAGTTGAATACAGATATAATACTTTTGATTTTGAAAAAGGATTTAAACATATAAATCAAAAAAATAAGCGAAAGGGGTTACTTAATTTAAAATGCATTAAATTTGCTTAAATTTCAAAAATAGATGATACAATCCATGACAGGATACGGAAAAACCGTATTGCAACTTTCAACAAAAAAAATTACGATTGAGTTAAAATCGTTAAACAGCAAAAATTTAGATTTAAATGTTAGAATTCCTTCTTATTACAGAGAAAAGGAATTGGATATTCGTAAAATGCTGGCTTCGGATTTAGAAAGAGGAAAAATTGATTTTTCAATTTATATTGAAAATAACGGAGGAGAAGTTTCATCAAAAGTGAATGAAAACACGGTAAAAGAATATATGAGACAATTGCGAAGTATTGTTGATGCAAATGAAAATGATATTGAGTTGTTGAAAATGGCTGTTCGCTTACCGGATGCCCTAAAAACGGAGCGTGAAGAGTTGGATGAGACAGAATGGGAGCAAATCGAAATGGGTATAAAGGAGGCTGTTGTGGAAATTAATAAGTATAGATCAGACGAAGGACTTGTGCTTTTAAACGATTTTATGTTCAGAATTACAAATATTGAAGATTTATTAACGCAAGTTATCGAATTAGATCCACAGAGAATAGCACTGGTTAAGGAAAAACTAAAAAAGGGAATCGACGAACTTGAGGTGAAAGTTGACCAAAATCGTTTTGAACAAGAGCTAATTTATTATATAGAAAAACTTGATATTACAGAAGAAAAAGTTCGTTTAAAAAACCATCTAGATTATTTTAAATCGGCTTTAAAATCTGAAGATTCAAACGGAAAAAAACTAGGCTTTATTACACAAGAAATTGGTCGAGAAATTAATACCATTGGGTCAAAGGCCAATTTTGCCAATATGCAAAAATTAGTAGTTCAAATGAAAGATGAATTGGAGAAAATTAAAGAGCAAGGATTAAACGTTTTATAAAATCAGCAATTTTGAAAAAAGAAGGAAAACTTATTGTTTTTTCAGCACCTTCAGGATCTGGTAAAACAACTATTGTGCATCATTTATTAAAACAGCCTGCTTTAAATTTAGATTTTTCTATTTCAGCAACTTCTCGCCACAAACGTGGAACAGAAATTAATGGGAAGGACTATTATTTTATTTCTTCAACTGATTTTCAAAAACATATTGAGAACAATGATTTTATTGAATGGGAAGAAGTTTATACCAATAATTTTTATGGAACTTTTAAAAAGGAAGTTGAGCGTATTTGGAGCTTAGGCAAACATGTGATTTTTGATATTGATGTTATTGGAGGTTTGAATATTAAAAATAAATTTCCTGACCAAACCTTGGCAATTTTTGTAAAACCGCCATCAATTGATGAAATGGAACGTCGCCTTAGAAACAGAAAAACCGACAGTGAAGAAAAAATTATGGAACGTGTATCAAAAGCTGAAAAGGAATTGAAATATGCAAAAGATTTTGATGTTATTTTGGTAAATGATAATTTAGAAACAGCTAAAAATGAAGCCTATAAATTGGTTGAAAATTTTATAAAATAAATGAACCGAGCATGTTAAAAATAGTATCGTTTAAAGATATGATTATTAGCGAACGGCATGTGACAATTAAAAA
This sequence comes from uncultured Flavobacteriaceae bacterium, assembly GCA_963712085.1. Taxonomy (GTDB): domain Bacteria; phylum Bacteroidota; class Bacteroidia; order Flavobacteriales; family Flavobacteriaceae; genus Lutibacter. The sequence continues at coordinate 742,266 of CAVQGP010000001.1, forward strand.
AAATAAAAAAGACACATGAAAATTGGACTTTATTTTGGAACCTTTAACCCAATCCACATTGGGCATTTGATTATAGCCAATTATTTGGCTGAATTTTCAGATTTAGATGAAGTTTGGTTTGTAATAACCCCCAGAAGTCCATTTAAGAAAAAAAATTCACTGTTAGATAACCATCATAGGTTGGCCATTGCAAATATTGCTGTTGAAAATTACCCGAAATTAAAAACTTCAGACATAGAATTTAAACTCTCTGAACCAAATTACACCATAAATACCCTTACTCATTTAGAAGAAAAATTTCCAAATCATCAGTTTTGCCTTATTATGGGTGAAGATAATTTGAAAGAATTTCATAAATGGAAAAATTACGAAAACATTCTTCAAAATTATGATTTGTATGTGTATCCGAGAATTTCTGAAGGAAAAACGGAAAGTAAATTTATAAATCACCCTAAAATTCACTCAGTGCAAGCACCAATAGTCCAAATTTCTTCAACATTTATAAGAAAGGCAATTCGTAATAAAAAGGATATTAGTTCAATGTTACCGCCAAATGTGTGGAAGTATATTGATGAAATGAATTTTTACAAATCGTAAATTTAGCTTAGTTTTAACATAGGTAAATCCATTTAATGAAATTAACTAAACTAAATTTCGTTGTATATTTGTGGCCTACTATATATGAAGAAAAAAATAAATACAAAAAAAACATTTAAAAGAAAGTTGTTCAATAAATACCGATTGGTAGTTATTAATGAAGATACTTTTGAAGAAAAGTTAACATTTAAATTAACCAGATTGAATGTGTTTATTTATGGAGGTCTTTTTTCTATTCTGTTAATTATTGGCACCAGTTATTTAATTGCATTTACCAATTTAAGAGAATACATTCCTGGATATTCTTCAACCAAATTAAAAAAAGAGGCCACCCAATTGGTTTACAAAACCGACTCGTTAGTTGAAGTTTTAAAACTTAACAATTTATATATTGAAAAAGTTAAAGAGGTGCTAACAGGTAAAGTTACGGGTGTTCTTTTTGATAGAGACTCAGTATTAAAATCAATTCAGTACAATAAAGACACCATGAATTTAACTCCTTCTGCTGCCGATTTAGAATTTAGGCAAAGTATTGAGCGTGAGGATAGATATAGTATTTTTAATGAAGCTACTAAAAATACTGATATTGTATTTTTCTCTCCAGTTTCAGGAATTTTAACGGATGGGTATAATCCAAAAACAAAACATTTTGCAGTTGATATTGCAGTTGAAATGGGAACTCCTGTAAAAGCAGTTGCCGATGGAACTGTTATTTTTGCAGAATGGACTGCCCAAACAGGTCATGTAATAATTATTGAACATTCTGGTAGATTTATATCTGTTTATAAACACAACACAGCTTTGCATAAATCGCAAGGAGAGTTGGTAAAATCTGGTGAAGCTATTGCCTCAGCTGGTGATACAGGAGAATTAAGTACTGGACCACACTTGCATTTTGAATTATGGAATGAAGGCTATCCAGTAAATCCAATAAACTATATAGATTTTGACTAATGAATATTAAATCAATTTTAGCGAAACCTTTTGCAAAAAAAATAGTTTCACGAATTTATAGGCAAAGCAACAATGCCGTAAAAGTTCAAAATAATTTATTGAAAAAATTAATTAAGGAAGCTAAAAATACATCTTTTGGAAAAGATCATAATTTTAGTAAAATAAAATCATATTCCGAATTTAAAAGTCAAGTTCCAGTGCAAGATTATGAAGGGTTAAAGCCTTATGTTGAAAAAGTTGTTGCTGGCGAAAAAAATATATTATGGAAAGGTAAACCATTGTATTTTGCAAAAACCTCAGGTACAACTTCTGGTACAAAATACATTCCGTTAACAAAAGATTCAATGCCCACTCATATTGTATCTGCCAGAAATGCGCTGTTACATTATATAAACGAAACCAAAAAAAGTGATTTTTTAAATGGTAAAATGATTTTTTTACAAGGAAGTCCTGAATTGGGTGAAAAAAACGGAATTAAAACAGGAAGACTTTCAGGTATTTCAGCTCATTTTGTACCTAAATATCTTCAAAAAAACAGATTACCAAGTTGGGGAACAAACTGTATTGAAGATTGGGAAACAAAAGTTGAAGCAATTATTGACGAAACCATCAATGAAAACATGACCTTAATTGGAGGTATTCCATCATGGGTACAAATGTATTTCGAAAGAATTGTTGAACGCACCGGTAAAAAAGTTGGTGAGGTATTTCCAAATTTTAACCTTTTTGTTTATGGTGGTGTAAATTATGAACCATATAGAAATAAATTTGAAAATTTAATAGGCAGAAAAGTTGATGCTATTGAACTTTACCCAGCTTCTGAAGGGTTTATTTCATATCAAGATTCGCAAGATGAAAAAGGAATGCTGTTATTAACCAATAATGGTATTTTTTATGAGTTTATTCCTGCAGAAGAATTTTACAATGAAAATCCAACACGAATTTCATTGGGTGATGTAAAATTAGGCATCAACTATGTATTAATATTAAATACAAATGCAGGTTTGTGGGGTTACAATATTGGCGATACAGTAGAATTTGTTTCATTAAATCCTTATAGAATTATAGTAACCGGCAGAATTAAACATTTTATTTCAGCTTTTGGAGAACATGTAATTGGTAAGGAAGTTGAAAGCGCCCTGAATTCCCAAACTGAAAATACCAACGTTCGTATTAATGAGTTTACTGTTGCACCTCAAATTACTCCAGAGGTAGGATTGCCTTACCATGAATGGTTTATAGAATTTGAAAACAAACCAACCGATTTGGCATTGTTTGCAAAAAATATAGACAAATCTTTACAAGAACAAAATAGTTATTATTATGATTTGATTGTTGGTAAAGTTTTGCAGCCATTAAAAATAACAACTATTGAAAAAGGCGGATTTAATAATTATATGAAATCTGTTGGAAAATTAGGTGGACAAAATAAGGTGCCTCGATTGGCTAATGATAGAAAAATAGCAAATGAACTTTCTAAATTTCAAGAAAAATGATTGTGAAATCGGTAAATATTGGAGAGAAAAAAACAATTGAGTATAAAGGTAAAATTGTTGAAACGGGCATTTTTAAATTTCCTGTAAATCATGCTGTTTTTTTAGGAGAAGAAGATGTGGTTGGAGATGCAGTTATTGATAGAAAATATCACGGAGGGCTAGATCAGGCCGTTTATGGTTATTCAGAAAATCATTACGAATATTGGAAAAAGTTATACCCTAATTTAGATTGGCAATATGGAATGTTTGGTGAAAATTTAACCATTTCAAATTTAGAGGAAACAGAGATTTATATTGGAAATACCTATCAATTGGGAGAAGTTATTTTAGAAGTAACAAAACCAAGAGAACCATGCTTTAAACTTGGATTGCGATTTGGCACTCAGGCTATTTTAAAACAATTTTGGAATACTACTAAAAGTGGCATTTATTTTAAAGTTTTAAAAATAGGTAAAGTAAATGTTGGTGATAAATTAACATTGATTAAAAGAAGTGAAAACTCAGTTACGATTGCTGAAGTTTACGAAACAAAAAAATAAAACAGTTGTATTTTTAACTAAGAAAAAAATTCAATAAAAAAGGGTTCGCAATTGCGAACCCTTTTCAGTAAATCAAAGAAAGTTTGGTTTATTTCTTAGATAACAAATCTCTTATTTCAGTTAATAACTCTTCTTGTGAAGGTCCTTTAGGGGCCGCCGGAGCAGGCACTTCTTTTTTCTTAGTTTTATTAATAGCTTTAATCATCATAAACATTACAAATGCCACAATTATAAAATCTATAAGGTTGGTTAAAAATTCCCCATACAATACTGCAACTTCTCCTGTTACAGCACCAGCTTCATCTAAAACACCTTCATTTATAACATATTTTAAGTCCTTAAAGTCAGATTTGAAAATTAGGCCAATTAGAGGTGAAACAATTCCGCCTGTAAATGAAGATACAATTTTGTTAAAAGCTGCACCCATTACAAAACCAACTGCAATGTCAACAAGGTTTCCCTTCATTGCAAAATCTTTAAATTCTTTAAGCATTCCCATTTTTATTCTTGTTTGAATTAATAATGATGCTAATGTAATAAAAAAAATAGATTTGTTAAAATATTGTTAAAACCCTTTTTATACGTTGTGAAATGGCAGTAAGCAATTCGTAAGGAATCGATTTTATTCTTTTTGCTAAATCTTCAATATGTTCTTGATTTTTATAAATAACAGCTTCATCACCCTCGTTACAGTAAATATCGGTTACATTTACCATAATTACGTCCATACAAACATTTCCAAGAATTGGCGCTTTTTGATTATTGATGTAAACATAACCAATACCATTTCCAAATTGCCTTGAAATTCCATCAGCATGACCAATAGGAATAGTAGCTGTCCTTATAGTATTGTTAGCCATAAAAGCACGGTTGTAACCAACACTTTCTCCTTTTTCAATTGTGTGAATTTGAGAGATTACAGAAGTTAAGGTAAGCACATTTTTTAGCTTTTTAGTTTCTTTTTTTTCATTCCCAAAGCCGTATAACCCAATTCCAAGTCGCACCATATCAAATTGAGCCTCTTCAGAATAATTTATAATACCGGAAGTATTTAGCATGTGTTTAAAAGGAATATTTTTCAAATTCGGGATTAATTCATCAGCTATAGCCTTGAAACTATTTATTTGATGCATTGTAAATTCACGTTCATTTAGATCTTCACTTGCTGCAATATGCGAGAAAATTGAAGAAATTTCAACGGCATCCTGACTATTAATAAGAAATGAAATTTCTGCTATATCTTTTTGGGAAAACCCCAATCTGTTCAAGCCAGTATTAAATTTTAAATGAATTGGATAATTTTGAAGGTTTTTACTTTTGGCAATTTCAATTACATCATTCAATAATTTAATTGAATAAATGTTAGGTTCTAAACAGAAATCAATAATTTTTTCAAGGTTGGTTTTTTGCGGGTGTAAAACTAAAATTGGATTTTTTATACCTGCATCTCTCAAAGCAATTCCTTCATCTAAATAGGCAACAGCAAAATAATCAACTTTTTTGGCAATATGTTTTGCAATACCTACTGAACTGCTTCCATAACCAAAAGCTTTTACAACAACTAAAATTTTGGTTGCGCTTTTAAGTTTGGATTTAAAGTAATTTAAGTTAAAATCTACAGCACTTAAATCTATATTTAAAACAGTAACGTGGTTATTTTCCATTATTGGTTTGCTCGGCTTTTTTAATTTTCGCATCGTGTATAGCTTTAAAATAAGCTGCCCTACTTAAAGGTTCATATTCCTGAGTTTCACCTAGTAAAACCAAAGCGTCACTTGCGGCTGTTCTGTGGCTATAATGTGCTAAATTTCCTGTTCGGGTACAAACAGCATGAACTTTTGTAACGTACTCAGCAGTTGCCATTAAAGCAGGCATTGGACCAAACGGATTTCCTTTAAAGTCCATATCTAATCCTGCAACAATTACGCGTACACCTCTGTTAGCCAGATCATTACAAACGGCTACAATTTCATCATCAAAAAACTGCGCCTCATCAATACCAACCACATCAACATCACTCGCTAAAATGCGAATATTTGCTGAAGAAGGAACAGGAGTAGATCTAATTTCATTAGCATCATGTGAAACTACTTTTTCAACATCATATCTAACATCAATAGCAGGTTTAAAAATCTCTACTTTTTGCTTGGCAAACTGGGCTCTTTTTAACCTGCGAATGAGTTCTTCTGTTTTTCCAGAAAACATAGAGCCACAGATTACTTCAATCCAGCCAAATTGTTCGGTATGATTTACTGTATTTTCAAGAAACATTTTGTAATTTCACGCTTGAAAGGTTATTGTATTTTTCAAATAAAAGCAACAAATATATAGTTATATTTTTTACTTTCGTTTATTGTATATTTCAAATTGGTATAGCACTTTTTGAAATCATACAAATTTATTAAAAATAATACATTAAAAACTATTTAACATCTCAACTTATGCACAAAAAATTAGAAGCTGAATTGGTTAGTCTGGCCCACAGTATTTTACAAATGGAAAACAAAGATGATGTGCACGCTTTACAAAAAAAGGCCCAGGGTTTGTACGAAAAATTAACCTTGTTAAAATTTGTTGAAGGATATATCGATACAACAATTGTTGAAACGTTACAAACGGATGTTGAAATAAATGATACTATTGAAAATGCATTAGTTGATGAGACACTCAAAAAATCAAAATTAATGGTTGAAGTTGAAGAGCCTGTCTCGGAAGAAATTGTTTCAGAAGAGCTTGTTGAGGAAGTAGTTTTTGTTGACGAAGAAATTATTGAAATAGAAGAAAAAATTGAAATTATAGCAGAAGAGCAGGTTATTGAAAAGCCAACACTGGAACAAGTTAACGAAATAGTTGAAACTAAAAAAGACATTGATAAAGAGCATAAAAAGGATGCGTCTACCATTCAATTTACGTTGGAGGAGGAATTTAAAGATGCAATTTCATCAGATGTAGCTACCCAGCTTTTTGAACGAGTAACAAAAGAAAATCCAGTAGTTGAAGAAAAAAAGGAAATCAAACCACGTTCGTTGAATGATAGTTTGTTTACTTCAAATTTGCAAGTTGGTTTAAATGACAGGATTGCATTTGTAAAGTATCTGTTTGAAGGAAGTCAGGAAGATTTTAATAGGGTTTTATCGCAGTTAAATTCATTTAAAACAGAAGATGAAGCTAAAAATTTCATTCAAAAGTTTGTGAAACCAGACTATAATTGGAACACAGTTGCAGAATATGAAGAAAGATTGATGAATTTAATATCGCGAAAATTTTTATAATCAAATTTAAAAATGGCTAAGCACAATGAGTTAGGGGCGTTAGGAGAGGAGCTAGCTGTTGAATTTCTTCAAAAAAACAACTATAAAATAGTTGAACGGAATTGGCGATTTCAAAAAGCAGAAATTGATATTATTGCACAAAAAAACAATATTTTGGCAATTGTAGAGGTAAAAACCCGTTCAAGTGATTATTTCGGAAATCCACAAGATTTTGTAAATCAGAAAAAAATAAAATTACTTGTTGAAGCGGTTGACGCTTACGTTGTTTCAAAAAACTTGAACGTTGATGTTAGATTTGATATTGTAGCCATTACAAAAAACCAAAACAAATTTGATATTGAACATTTAGAAGACGCTTTTCTTCATTTTTAAATATTTTTCTTTATTAGTAACCAAAGGCACATTATTATGAACGCAGGTTCATTATATTTGTGCTTAAATTTGGAAAATGGCAAGACCAGAAAAGTGCAGAAAAATAGCTGAACCCCCTAAAATGAAAGGGTTTAAACCATTTGGAATACCAAAATGCAAATTAGAAAGCGTTCAATTATCTTTTGAAGAATACGAAAGTATTAGGCTTGTTAATTACGAAAACCTTCAGCAAAAAGAAGCAGCTGTTTTAATGCTTATTTCAAGACCAACACTTACCCGAATTTATAACAAAGCCTTAAAAAAAATCGCACAAGCTTTTGTAGAAGGAGCAGTCATTGTAATTGATGGCGGCAATTATGAATTAGACAATAAATGGTTTAGATGTAGAAAATGTCACGGTTTGGTTGAAGGATCTGAACAAAAGCATTTGAATTGTGAGAAAAGCAATGAACCCAATCAAAGAGAATTAATAACATTAAATAAATAATTAAATCATGAAAAAAATAGCAATACCTGTTAACAGTAACAACAAATTGGAGGATCATTTTGGTCAATGTGAATATTACGAAATTTACACAATATCAAATGAAAATGAAATTATTGAAATTGAAACTTTGGCATCAGAACAAGGTTGTGGTTGTAAATCTAATATTGCAAGTATTTTAGCTGAACATGGCATAACATTAATGCTCGCTGGCGGCATTGGAAATGGTGCCATAAATGTGTTAAACAGCTGTAATGTTGAAGTTGTTAGAGGTTGTTCGGGAAATACCAAGGATGTTGTTGAGCAATATTTAGAAGGAAAGATTTTAGATAGTGGTATTAGCTGTGCGCATCACCAACATGAGCATGGCCATCAATGCAATCATTGATAAAAAAGTTAATTGAAGTCGGTCTTCAATAATGAGGCCGACTTTAATTTTCAAAATAAGCTTTTACATCTTCCAAAAGTTCAGGTTTTTTGATAATATTTTTATGAGTGTCTAAAATAAAATAGGTAGGAGTACTTACAATTTTATATTTTTGGGCAATAGCATTTTCCCATTTTCCTAAGCCTAAAACGTTGCTCCATTTTTCAAACAGTTCGTTGTATTTTTCAAATTCAGCAGTATCGTTTTCAAGTGCAATATCTACAACATGAATATCTGTTTTATTTTTAGTGAAATCATATAATTGTGGGACTTCATCTATACAGTGCGAACAACTTGTGCTCCAAAAAACCAAGATATAAGTTTCTGCATTTTTTAAGCCATATAAATTTTTGGTAATTCCTTTTTCTTCCCAACTAAAATCTGGTGCTTTTCTGCCTATTGCTAAAGCCAAACTTTCAAAAAGGGTGTTAATTTCCGCGTCGCTTTTATATGCTATTGGAAGTGTATTGTAGTAATTTTCTTGAAGATAATCTACCATAGTTAAATTCTCGTTTTGAGCAAATGCATTCAATAAAGTGGTGATAATATCCTTTTTTAACTGGGTATTTTCAATTGAATTGTCAAAAACTTCATTTATGGCATTTTTATATAATATATTTTGAACTTCAGCATCTTCTGAAAAGTTTAAATAAAAAACATAATCCAATACATGCTGGCTAATGAATGTTGAATTGATTAAGGCATTATCTGAGAAGTCAATAAAATCAAAAAAGTGATTTTTTTCACTATTTAAATATTCTTGTGGACTTTCAAATAAGTTTTGTGTATAATATTTTTTACTGGCTTTAATAAAGTGATTTGCTAATAAATGGTTTGAATTTTCTTCAAATTGTTTTTGAATTTCAACATATTTAAAATACAATATTTCGTACAGTTTTATGGCAGTATTCTTTTCATCTTCAGTTTGTGATTTAAAAAATGAATATTGAATTGCATTTAATTGTTGCCTTATTTCATCAGTTTGATCTAGGTAATTTGTAAATAAAATATTTTCATCTGAATCAAAAAATTCAATGGTTTGAGAAGGATTTGAAGCGTTGAATTGTAAATCAATATTTTTATTTGTAAAAATAAAATCCACATAACTTTCATTGTCCATTTTATATTTTAAACGATACATTCCTTCAGGTGAATTTTCAGGAATTTCTATTGAAAACTTTCCATTTTCAAGGGTTGTACTTTTTATAAAAAATTGTTTTGAACCAGTTAATTGATACAAAGCTATCCAGCTAAACTCATCGTTTTCTGAAATCATGGTGCCTGTTACAATATTTTGACTTTTAGCGGTGAAAGCAATTAAAAACAAGAAAAGGATTGGTTTTTTAAGCATCTTAATTTTTTTGATTAATTTATCCAAATATCAGGCCAAAAGTAACTATTTTTATGTTTTGTTTAAAACGATTGTATGTATTTTACCAATAAAATTATTTGGATTACAGGGGCTTCTTCGGGAATTGGAAAAGCGCTGGCCATTGAACTTTCAAGGCAAAATGCAAAATTAATACTTTCGTCTCGTAATAAAACCGAACTTCAAAACGTAAAGGAACTTTGTGAAAATTCAGAAAATGTTCAAATTTTACCAATTGATTTAGAAGCTTATAATAGTTTATTTGAAAAAACTGCAATTGCAATAAATTTTTACGGAAGTATTGATATTTTATTTAACAATGGTGGTATTAGTCAGCGGTCTTTAGCAAAAGACACTTCAATTGATGTTGATAAACGCATTATGGATATTAATTACCTTGGAACTGTGGCGCTTTCAAAAGCACTTTTACCTCATTTTATTCAAAATAATAGTGGGCATTTTGTGGTAACAACCAGCATTGTTGGGAAAGTTGCTACACCATTACGGTCTTCTTATTCAGCCTCCAAACATGCATTGCATGGTTTTTTTGATAGTTTAAGAGCTGAGGTTTTTCAAAATAATGTTAAAATTACATTGGTTTGTCCAGGTTTTGTACAAACCAATGTTTCTTTAAATGCGTTAACTGGTGATGGTACACCTCAAAATAAAATGGATGCTGCTACCAATAATGGACTAACAAGTGAAGCTTTTGTTTTGCATTTGCTTAAAGCGGTACAAAATAATAAGCAGGAAGTTTATATTGGCGGTTTTAAAGAAAAATTGGCAGTTTATGTAAAACGTTTTTTTCCAAAACTACTTTCAGTGATGATTCGAAAAATGGCAGTAACTTAAATTAATTCTTGTGTTTTAAAATATAGAACAATGGCTTCTTTTATTAAGACTGTTTGTTCTCCAGGTTTAAGAATAGGCAATTCCTCTAATATTTTATAATGTGGCCAGCCATCATCATCAAAAAAATCAAATTCGTAATATCCGAAAGGCTCCAGCAAACGACAAATAGCTATGTGCATTAAATTAACCTTGTCGTCTTTTCTAAATTCTACTGCACCCTTTCCTAGTTCCTGAACACCAATTAAATAAATAATAGCATCTAAATTCAGTTGTTCCCCTTCGCCAAATTTTGAAGCTAAAATTTTTAAAATTTGCTCCCATTCATCCTTTAATTTTTGATCTCTTGACATTTGAATTTTTTAGTTAGACCGCAAATATACAAATCGATTCATGTATATTTACAAAAACTATCACATGAATACTCTTGACATTATTATAGCTGCACTTTTAATTTTTGGATTTGCAAGAGGCTTATGGAAAGGTTTGTTTGTTGAAGTTGCATCTCTTGTGGCTTTGATTGCTGGAATTTACGGGGCTATTCATTTTTCATTTTTCATTGCAAATTTAATGTCAAATTATGTTTCATGGGAAGCGCGGTATATGACCATTGTTTCATTTGCCATTACCTTTTTAATTATTGTGGTTGTAATTGCATTGTTAGGAAAAGCCTTAACTAAAATAGCAGATTTTGCTTCTTTAGGTTTGTTCAATAAAATTTTAGGTGGTGTTTTTGGGATGCTAAAAACAGCTGTAATTTTAAGCATTGTTTTATTGATTTTTTCAAAATTAAATGATAAACTTCCTTTTGTTTCTGAAGAAGTACAAGAAGAGGCTGTATTATATAAACCAGTTAAAAATTTAGCTCCCACGCTATTTCCAAGTTTTGTTAAAGTAGTCAAAGAAAAATCAGATGATTTTGACGTTTTGAGTATTAATCCAGAGTAAGAAAAACTTTTTTGGAAACAATGCTTTGTTCATATTCTTAAACACAAAAAGCCGAATAAATTATCCGGCTCTTTTATTGTATTAAATTGAAATTTATAATTCCAATGCTTTTTTAGGATTGTTGTCCATTAAAATTTCAATAGGATTTTCCAGCGCCTCTTTAACCGCTACTAAAAATCCAACCGATTCACGACCATCAATGATTCTATGATCATAAGATAAAGCTACATACATAATTGGTCTAATTACTACTTGTCCGTTCACAGCAATAGGTCTTTCAACAATATTGTGCATTCCTAAAATACCACTTTGCGGTGGATTGATAATTGGCGTAGAAAGCATAGAGCCAAACACACCACCATTGGTGATGGTAAAAGTTCCTCCAGTCATTTCATCAATTGTAATTTGACCGTCACGAGCTCTAATAGCCAATCTTTTTACTTCAGATTCAACACCTCTAAAAGTTAAATTTTCGGCATTTCTAATTACTGGAACCATCAATCCTTTTGGCCCTGAAACAGCTATAGAAATATCTTGAAAATCGTGTGAAATTTTATAATCACCATCCAGCATAGAATTTACATCAGGATACATTTTTAAGGCGCGTACCACTGCTAAAGTGAAAAAGCTCATAAAGCCTAAACCAACATTGTGTTTTGCTTTAAAAGCATCTTTAAATTCATCACGTAAATCGAAAATAGGTTTCATATCTACTTCATTGAAAGTAGTAAGCATAGCAGTTTCATTTTTTACAGAAACCAATCTTTCTGCTACCTTTCTGCGAAGCATAGATAGTTTGGTTTTTTCAGAACCACGAGAACCACCAGCAGGAGTTCCCATACTTGGTGTTGCTTTTATGGCATCTTCTTTGGTTATTCTGCCATCTCTTCCAGAACCTTTCACCTCAGCAGGTTGTATGCTTTTTTCGTTCAATATTTTTTTTGCAGCAGGAGAAGCTGAACCACTTGCGTAGGTTTTAGTTTCAACAGGTTTGCTTTCAGCTTTTGGAGCTTCAACAGTTTTGGAAGTCTCTTTTACATTGGCCTCGCCTTCAGGTTTTTTAGCGTCTGTATCAATTAGGCAAACAACAGCACCTACAGCAACGGCGTCACCTTCTTCAGCTTTTAGTGTAATAATACCACTTTCTTCAGCTGGTAGTTCTAAAGTTGCTTTGTCTGAATCAACTTCAGCAATGGGCTTGATCTTTTTCAACATAATCGCCATCTTGAACCAACCAAGTTGCAATTTCTACTTCTGTAATAGACTCTCCCGGAGAGGGAACTTTCATTTCTAAAATCATCTTATTATTTTTTTTCTACCCTAAATCCTTTTCATAAGAAGGATTTATAGATTTTATTTTAGTTAGTTGTATATGTTCAAATTTTAAATATATACGGTAGCAATTGCTATTTGCTATGCATCATTTTCTAGTGATTCAAAATTAATTTTTTCAGGATTAAATATTTTATCAATTATGCGTTGATGTCTTCTTTTAAATCGTGCCGATGAACCTGCTGCCGGAACAGCTCTTAATGGTTGAGAAGCAACTTCAAGATTTACCAATCTAAAGCGTTGCAACATAAAGCTCCAAGCCCCCATATTTTCAGGTTCTTCTTGTGCCCAAACATAATTTTTTACATTTGGATATTTATCAATTACTTCTTGTAATTTCTCTAAATGTAGTGGGAACAATTGTTCAATTCTAACCAAAGCGACATCGTTTCTGTCTAAGGTTGTTCGTTCAGCTAATAAATCATAATAAAACTTACCAGTACAAAACACTAATTTAGTCACATTTTTTGGATCTATGGTATCGTCTATTACTTCTTGAAATGATCCATTTGAAAATTCTTCAATTGAAGAAACAGCTAACGGATGACGTCAATAAACTTTTTGGTGTAAATACAATTAAAGGTTTTCTATAATCGCGTTTCATTTGACGACGCAGTAAATGGTAAAAATTTGCTGGTGTTGTACAATCGGCAATAATCATATTGTCAATTGCACACAGCTGTAAAAAACGTTCCATTCGCGCTGAAGAATGCTCAGATCCCTGACCTTCATACCCGTGAGGTAGCAATACTACAAGTCCGTTTTGCAATTTCCATTTATCTTCTGCAGCCGATAAATATTGATCAAAAATAATTTGAGCACCATTGCTAAAATCTCCAAATTGTGCTTCCCAAATGGTTAAGGCATTTGGATTTGCCATGGCGTAGCCGTAATCAAAACCAAGCACACCATATTCAGATAACAAGGAATTGTAAATACTCATTTTTCCTTGATTGTTACTTATTGTATTTAATAAATTGATACGTTCTTCGGAAATTTCATCACGTAAAATAGCATGTCTGTGACTAAATGTACCGCGTTCAACATCTTGCCCTGAAATTCGAACGTCAAAACCTTCTTCTAATAAAGTTCCGTAAGCCAAAGTTTCTCCCATTCCCCAATCAATTTGATTGGTTTCAAAAACCATGGTGTTTCTATCTTTTAATATTTTTTCAGCTTTTCTTAAAAATTTCACACCTTTTGGAACTGTAGAAACAACTTTGGCTATTTCTTTTAAATTTGAAATTGGATAAGCCGTATTGGTAGTTTGTAACATTGCCTTGGAATCTCGTCGGGTAAAACCTTTCCAGGTTTCCTCCATAAACTCACGTACTTTTGATTTTTCTACCTCTTTTGAGCTTTCATATTCAACTTCTAATAAGTTTTTAAACTCATCAATAATATTATTTAAAAAAGTATTGTCAATAGTGCCTTCAGCAATTAATTTTTGAGCATATAAATCTCTTGGATTTGGATGCTTTGCAATTGCTTTGTATAATTTTGGTTGGGTAAAACGAGGTTCATCACCTTCATTATGTCCATATTTTCTATAACCAAGTAAATCAATAAAAATATCACGTTTAAATTCCATTCTAAAAGCCAAAGCCATTTCAATAGCATGCACAACGGCTTCAACATCATCAGCATTTACGTGTAACACAGGTGATAAGGTTACTTTAGCAACATCTGTACAATAAGTACTTGAACGTGCATCTAAATAATTGGTTGTAAAACCAATTTGGTTATTTACTACAATATGTATAGTACCACCAGTTGTGTAACCATTTAATTGGCTCATTTGAGTTACTTCGTACACCAATCCTTGACCGGCAATTGCAGCATCACCGTGTACAATAATTGGAATTAGTTTTGAATTATCTCCGTTGTAATCTTTATCTATTTTAGCACGTGCAATTCCTTCAACTATTGGACCAACCGTTTCTAAATGTGAAGGATTAGGAACCAAATTCATAGTAAGTTCCTTATTGTTTTTAAGTGTTTTTTTAGTGGTTAAACCTAAGTGGTATTTTACGTCACCATCAATAAATTCATCTTCAAAATCTTTACCTTCAAACTCGCTAAATAAATCTAGGATTGGTTTTCTAAAAATATTAACCAAAGTACTTAATCGGCCACGATGTGCCATTCCAAGAACAAATTCTTTAGCGTCAAAATATTCAGTAGCATTCCAAATTATAGCGCTAATTGCAGGTATTAATGCTTCTCCACCTTCTAATGAAAAACGTTTTTGACCAACATATTTTGTTTGTAAAAAATTTTCAAACGTAACAGCCTGATTTAATTTTTTTAAAATATAGATTTTAGTTTCTTTTGAATAGTTTGGGTGATTTGAATTTTTGTTTAATTGCTTTTGAATCCATTTTATTTCTTCTGGATTACGAATATACATATACTCAACCCCAATAGAATCACAATATATAGTTTCAAGATGCGCAATAATTTTACGTAATGTTGCTTTTCCAGTACCAATAATTTGTCCCGCATCAAAAACAGTATCTAAATCTTTTTCAGACAATCCAAAGTTTTCAAGGGCAAGTGTTGGTGAATATTTTCTTCGTTCACGAACTGGATTTGTTTTGGTAAATAAATGGCCTCTTGTTCTGTAGCCATTGATAAGATCAATAACTTTAAATTCCTTTAAAACATTTTCGGGAACCTCGAAAAATGATTTTTCTTCGGTCTCGGTTAAAGTATATTTTTCGTTTGCGAAATCGTACCCTTGAAAGAAACTTCTCCAACTAGGTTCAGTAGCGTCTGGATTTATTAAATACTGATCGTATAAATCGGCAATATAACCCGAATGTACAGCATTTAAAAATGAAAATTTATCCATATTTGTGTTAATATTCTATATTTTAGTTAGCTGGACAAAAATACAACTTTTACAATAACAACCGTTTTAATTGATTGATTTTTACAATTATTGTATTATTAATAAAAATTAACTAACAACACTAATAATGAATTGTTTTAGCGTTATTTTTTAAAGGGAATAATAGAAAACTATCAAAAAAATGAATTATTATTTGATGCCGTTATTATGTAATTAACAGCGAGTTAAATTTAAAATGTAAAAAAGATTGAAAAAAAACAGAAAAATATTTTAAAAATTCTTGTAATAAATAGAAATCCTTGTATATTTGCACTCGCTAAAGCGAAAAAAATTCCTCCTTAGCTCAGTTGGTTAGAGCATCTGACTGTTAATCAGAGGGTCCTTGGTTCGAGCCCAAGAGGAGGAGCAAAACAGGTCTTAACATTAATTTGTTAAGGCTTTTTTGTTTTTTTTAAGATGAATAAATTGTGTCTGTAAGGCTAGAATATTATTTTTGGCCAAATACTAAAAAAATATAAAAATGAGAACATTTCTTAAATTTTTGATTATTGCCTTAATTTCCGGCAATACATTTGCGCAATTTACACAAGCACCTTTGCCTTATGCCTATGATGCCCTAGAACCTTTTGTTGATGGACAAACTATGGAAATTCACTTTTCAAAACACCATGCGGGTTATGTTAATAACCTTAATAAAGCTTTGAAAGAAGGAGGAATGGAAAATAGCACCGATTTAAATGCTATTTTAGGAAATATTTCCAAGTATTCAATGGCCATTAGAAATAATGCCGGAGGCCATTACAACCATACCTTGTTTTGGAATGTACTCACCCCAAACAAAAATACTGAAGCCATCTACTGAATTGGCTGTTGCCATTGAAACAACATTCGGCAGCATAGAAGCTTTTAAAACTCAATTAACGCAAGCAGCCGCAACACGTTTTGGATCAGGATGGGCTTGGTTGGTTGTGACACCAGAAAATAAACTGGTTATTTGCTCAACGCCAAATCAGGACAATCCACTTATGGATGATGCTCCAGTAAAGGGAACGCCTATTTTAGGAATTGATGTTTGGGAGCATGCCTATTATTTAAAATACCAAAACAAACGCGGCGATTATTTACAATCGATTTGGAGCATTATCAATTGGGATGAAGTAAGTCGTTTTTATGCGCAAACACAAGGTAAATAAAAAGAAAGAAGAATTACCACTTCGTTATATAAACCAAAAAAGAAATATGTAAGCTGTCAGCAGAAAGTGGATCGAGAATGCTAAATGTATTTCTTTAAATTTAAACATATTATAACCTCCAGTAATTTTACGGAAAGCTAAAAACAACTTAAAAGAACAAATACATATAATAGTTAACTCTTTAGTTTTGTAGTAGTTATAAATTTATAAAGTGAATTCCAGCTGCAGCTTTTGTCAATAAGGGGAGCAAAACGAGTCTTAACATTAATTTGTTAAGGCTTTTTTGTTTCAACTTTCAGATGGTTTTGAAATGTAATACCAATATTGAAGCAAAATATTTTACTAACTTTGGAATTTTTGTTAAAATAAATGCTTCAAGAAACTATTATATCACTCAAATCTATATCAAACGTGATTAAACCTAGTATTTCATATAGAGTTTTGCTTTTAGGCTGCTTCCTATTAATAACAAGCACAATATTTTCCCAAGAGGTTGGAAGTATTAAAAAAGGGAATCATTCTATAGCATTATTGAAATTAAAGGATACGTATTCACTGGCATATTCAGATGTTAGTTCCTCATCAAATCTTTTAGAAAACACCATACAATTTTCCTTCAAAGAAACTGTTTACGAAATAATTATGAATGGATTTGGCTCAGATTTAACATATCAAATTATTTTACATACCACAAATGACACCATTGTTAAATTAGAGTTTAGAGATATAAAAGGACAAAGAATGCTTAAGATTATGCAGAATAATTTAGCAATGAATACTTTTGGAACAAGTATATTTTATACAAAATCTGAAATGCAAACCCTGTTTGCAATGCCTTAAATTTTCAAAGAATAGTGCAGTTAAAATATTTTAAGGAGTTACAGAAATGTAACTTTTTTTTGTGCAATATGGTTTTTAACTAATTGCATTGTATGCATTCATTGCATTTCTACTTCAAAATGCCAAGTTGTCAACTTTTTTGATAAGAAAAAGGGGGCGATTTAAGGTGTACCTTTTTTTAATAAGGTACCCACTTTTAAAAATCAATTAAACTTAATAATTATGAAAATCAATATTAGATTTCTATTATAAATATCAAAAACAAATAGAAAGGGAATTTGCCCCATTAGATGTAGAATCACCTACAATAAAAAAAGGAAAGAATTTTCAACGGGAATTTTTACCAATCCATTATTTTGGGATAGCAAACACCAAATTACCAAGCCACCTAATGATGAAAATGATTATATCAATACACAACTAAGCCTTATTAAATCCAAAATTAATAAGGCTTTTTTATTGCTTCAAATTCAGGAAAACAGTTTCACTATAGATGATATTTACATGCTGTATAAAGGCAAAAAACCAACTAAAGAACAGGGTCTCTTTTACTTTGTTCAAACCTAAAATAACACCTTCTAAGTGTACAATATTCATCATCCTTTGAAAAATTGTCGGGAGGACAAATTTAATGTACCATGCTCCCTTGTAATCGCTCCAAAGTGTTTAGTGTATTTCATACAGCTACGTTATTATGAAACTTATCATTTGATGGCTTATATAATTAGCAATTTGAAAAAAATTAAATGCCATTAAAGGTTGGACTTACAGAATCAGCAACAATCCATAATATTCCACCTAGCACAACTATTGGGACTCCAATATTTATTATTAACGATGTAGTTTTATCTTTAACTTTAATCGACTGAATATTATTTTCATCTAAAGGCATAAAATTAATTTTAGGATTTATTTCCATATCATTAGATATAACACCGAGATACTTTCCATCTATAAAATCTATCCGTTTGAATTTTAAAATTTCATTGTTTGTTGTTAAAACCTTTGCTTTAGTTTGTGATTTTGAAACTTCTTCAAGGGATGCTGTTGTTGACTTGTACACTGTGCAGCCTTGTAATAATATCATTAAAGAAATTAGAAAGGCTACTATTTTTAAGTGAATCTTAATTGTTTTCATAATTTCATTTATTAGTTAGGTAATAAAATTATTCATGTAAACATACATAAGCAATGATTAATATCAGTAATAAAATCTGATACAAATCATCTATAATTTGCGTCTACGACACGCCATGTCGCGTTATAACCCATTTTACTGCTTTATCTTTGTAGTGTAATTAGGAGGGGTTTTAATTACTTCATAATAAAGTTTGGTTAGTTATAACTGCTCAATTTGTCATAAGATTGGGCAGTTTTTTTGCTAATTATCTAACTAATATAATCAGATTTAAAACTTTCAAACTCCCGAAACTCCAATTCCGAGTCCAATGCTAGCATAATTTTATCAGCAGTAGTGAATGTAATTATTGCAATTAACACATTTGTAAATTGTTCTAATGTCAATCCTCAAACCCCACCATTTCCTCAATTAACAAATCAGGAGTTAAGTTACCTGTTAGGTCAGCGAGTTTAACTTCATTTTTAAGTATTATGGTATCATACTTATAGTATTGGTTAGTGTTTTTGTAGGTCTCTTTGGCACGGCTAAAACCTAAATTTACACCTTCTAAATGCACAATATTCATCATCCTTTGAAACTGTCGGGAGGATAAATTTAATGCACCATGTCCCTTAATTAACAACTCAAAATATTTAGTGTATTTCATACTGTAAAATTAAAACAGTATTTTAAAAAGTATTGCCCACCAAATTAGCAAAATAAAAAAACCCACTAAATATTTCTATCAAATAGGTTTTACTTGTTACATTAAAAATGTGGGTTCTTATGCAATTTTCCCTTCTCAAAATTACGTAAAATACTTATTAATATTTAGTATTAATATGTTTCTATGCAAATAGTAAATTCTAGAATACAAAAGGTAATATTAGTTAAATGAAAGTATATTAGATTGCGATGAAATTATAAAAAAAGCCACCTCAGCTTAATGAAATGGCTTGTATTAAAATGTAGTAAAGTGCAAAAAAACTATTAAATATTTATCTCTAATTGGTTTTTCTCAGTTAGACAAGCATCATTCCCTTTGAATTGTTCTAATTGTTTCATGATTCTGAATCTAACAGTATGCGAATGCCTTGAATTCATTTTGTGATTCGGGCTTTTATGGCAAATAGCTCTCTCTGAAAATAAAGTTTCTGCAATAGTGCTATATGGATTAAGAGCATCTTCTCCAATTAATTCAAAATATTTGAACCATATTGCTACATATTCTTTTTTGTTCTTTTTCCTAAATGTGAACCCATTAGATTTCATAGAGTCTTTAATAATCTGCGTCGCTAAATCTCGATAAGTTTCAATATCTCTATATAGAACTCCGTCAATCCAAAACTTGTGTGGAATAAATTTATCTGTTTTCATTTTTCTATTAACCAATACTGCAAATTTAGAGCATCTATTGATATAATTCTATGACATTTGTCGTCAATAAAAAAAGCCACCTCAACTTATTGAAATGGCTTTTCTTAAAATGTGAACTTTGACCTTGAATTTAAAAAAAATTGCTGCTGATTTCGTTAATTTAGAATGATTCTTAATTTTTATATCAGTAAATTTATGGATGTAAATATCTGTTTATCAGTGAAAAATAGATAGTAAAATATTTATTCAAAAGCTATGAAAAATTCGAGAATACTAAAAATGACATTTTATTTTATATTTATCATTGTAATTTTATCTTGCAATAGTGATGATGAAGAAATTAATCAGGGTGATGAATTATTAGGTTATTGGCAACGAAGCGATGTTAGCGATACGATGTTATACACCTTAAATTTTTTCCCTGACAACTTCGGGGCGTATGGTATCTCATCTTGTCAATCAGAAGATTATTGTTTGGGTCTTGCTCAAAGTGTTTATTGGATGGTAACTGACAATCCAAAAACGTTAATAATTAGGGATGATTTCGACCCAAATTCTCGTGAGATAATAAATTCTTCTTATTATATTAATGCTGATGGACAGCTTTTTTTGAGTTGTTTTGCAGATTTACATTTTAATAAAATTGAATAAAAATTATTTAATCATTAATAAATAAAGCCACCTCAACTGAATGAAGTGGCTTCGGACGTTCTTTTCATTATTGCCTTATTGCTTTATACCCTTGCTATGTAAGGAATTGTTCTCCGCATTGAACGTATTGGAATATAACAAAAAAGTTGATTGAATTTAGAATGAAGCAAAAAACCGAAATAATTGGTATTATATTTGGTGTAGCATAAATTGCAGTAGGTTCACTACTATTAATCGGAAAAATAATAATCAAAAATAAACCATAATTATGAAAATAAAGCAAATTATTTTTATCACAATTTTAAGCCTTGTAATCGCTTCTTGTGGCTCGACCAAAAGCACTAAAACATCAACTGAAAATGACAAATTGTATAATGCAACTTGGGAATTAGAATACATTACAGGACCACGTATTACCTTTAATGGATTATATCCTAATAAAAAACCTCAAATAGCATTTAATAAAGAATCCAAAAAAGCGGAAGGTACTAATAGTTGCAATGGCTATTCGGCAGATTACACTATTACTGGAGATACCATAACTTTTGGAGAACCTGGACCAACCACAATGATGTATTGTGGCGAGGGAGAAAAAGTCTTTTTGGATATGATGAAAAAGATAAACAAGTTTAACATTGATGCTGATGGTAAATTAAACTTGATGCTTAATGATGTGCCAATGATGCGGTTTCACAAAATCCAATAACAATGAAGTACTAATTTATAAAAAAATGGATTAATCTCAAAACTAAAAAAATAAGATTACACTTATCTTTAAACTTTAAAACACCGAATATGGTATATCAATTATCAGCTTAAAACTATTTTTAACCTGTAGCCATATTTTAGGACTAGACATGCATTTGGATGAATCATATGATATAACATAGCTACTTTTTTATCCTCATCAGCAATTATTGGAAATCAGACTTATTTTACCTATAAGCAACAAATTCATTGTGAAAACTATCTATAGAACCAAATATTTCAGTAAATTTGAAAGAAGAAATCATAAGTGAAGACTGTAGTTATGCGTTTAATTAACAGCGTTTTAACATATTAAGTTCATCTTTTTTTCTTAACTAAATACATTCTTTTTAAGTCGAACTTACGTTAAATACGTATCATGGTAGTTTAATATGTTGAATACTAATTGAAAATCACTGAATGATTATTGAAAGTTATTTTGAATTGATTTTATTGATGGGAGGGGTTTTATCCTTTCTATTATCCGTGTATCTCATTTTCTACCCCGGTAATTTTTTTCCAAATAGAATTTTAGGTGCTTTGGTGTTTTCATGGACAGTCACAGTTTTTGTTTTTATTTTGTATTCAACCGATTTTTACACGAAATATGTCCATTTATATGCAGTACTCGATGTTTTTGTGTTGATGTTTTTTCCATTAATGTTTTTGTATTTAAGGAATTACTTATATAGAGATATTAAAAACCCAGGCCGTCAGTTTTTTCATTTCTTACCCGCAATTCTCTATTTATTAGTATTTATGCCGTTCTTTCTTCAATCGGGAGATGCAAAACTTAAAATGCTGGAAGTAGGTTTTCCTTTGTGGTATAG
The DNA here is from genome assembly GCA_963712085.1 of uncultured Flavobacteriaceae bacterium. Taxonomy (GTDB): domain Bacteria; phylum Bacteroidota; class Bacteroidia; order Flavobacteriales; family Flavobacteriaceae; genus Lutibacter. The sequence goes on from CAVQGP010000001.1 coordinate 764,517, forward strand.
AATTTTACAATCGGGTTTTAATATAATCATTATTCTTCAAGGGATTTTTTACAGTATTTTTTGTTTGAGAGAAATACACCGATTTCAATATTTTCGTAAAAAACACCTTTCACAATTTCAATTAGCTACCCTTCATTGGCTAAGAATGTTTGTTTTAATAAATGTTGTCCTTTGGATGTTTGGAACAACCGGAGCCATTTTAGACCTGTTGGGTATACGATTATTTATAGACCTTTTTAAAATATTTTATGCAGGTCTAAGCCTATTTACCATAATGCTGGCAATCTTCACAATAAAAAGACCTGAATTGTTTTCTGAATCAGAAGATATTATAAACTTGGTTCGTAATAATAAAACTTCGGGCGCTAAAACCAGCTCTGATCAAAATAATGAGGATTTTGAAGTGCTATCTCAATTTATCGAACGCGAAAAACCATATTTAAAGAATGATCTTAAAATGCAAGATCTTGTCGAGTCCACGGGTATCCCTTACAAACGAATATCAGAAGTATTCAATAAAAACTTCAATAAAACCTTCTATGAAGTCATGAATGAGTTCAGGTTAGAAGAAGCAAAGGTTTTAATTAATAAAGGGTTTCATCGAGAGTATACCATAAGTCATTTAGCCGAAAAGGCTGGATTCAATTCTAAAACAACCTTTAATAGAATCTTTAAAAAATATACCAATCAAACGCCGAGTGATTATATTCAGAATTTAGAGGAGTCTTCTATCTAAATAAGGATTACGTCTATTTTTTTTATCAAATAACCGAAGCATTTAATTTTTATTGAACATTGAAATGGTTATCAGTTTAAGCTTCCAAGATATATTTTTTCTTAAGTGCATTTTTAATCAGATGTAGAACGAAAGACCCCCCGTAATCCTTATCAAATTCAGTTTTTTTAATCAAAACTTCATTTTTTTATATATAATATAAATATTTCTTAAATATTTATAAATCAATCTATTGTTGTGGGAGTTTCATTGAATACTTCGTATCAACACATGCAATGACACCTAAAAATACTTAACGGTACGCTAAATATGAAGTAAATAATTAATTATGCAATAGCGAATAATAATTTTAACAAAAAATTAAATAATAATTAACTTAAATCTTAGAAATTATGAGAATTAAAACCTTATCCGGTTTAATGTTAGCAGCTATGTTAACTTTTAGTAGTTGTGTCAACAATGGAGATCTAGACGAACTACAAGATCAAATAAACGACTTAAATTCTACAGTCGAAACCCTTAAAAAAACACAACAAGAAGCTTTATTAGCTGCAATTGCTAGTTTAGAAGCAGATTTAGCAGTCTTAGAAGCTAATTTAGGTGACTTAGAAAGTGATTTAGGTGGCTTAGGAGCTGATTATGATGCTTTATTGGCAGATTTAGGTTTGTTAGATGAAGAAGTAAAAAACAATGCAAAGGCTGTTTTTTACGGAAATGTAATCACTGAAGCAGATTACACTGCACTTGCTGCACAAGATGGTGCTACTATTATTACTGGTAGAGTTGTTGTTGCAGGTGATGCACATGTTGCTGCGCTATCTAACATTAAATTAATTGGAAAAAACCTTGAAATTAAAGGTGGTTCTACAATTACTTTAAATGCTTTAACAAGTGTTGGCGAAAACTTAATGGTTTCAGGTTTAAGCGGAACAGCTACATTAAACTTATCAAAATTATCTTCAGTAGGAGGTGATGTTGAAGTTATGAATAATGCGGGTCTTACCGAGTTTAATGCGAATGAGCTTATTGCTAATAGGTGGTGGTTTAGGTACTATGCAAAATTCTAGCTTTAACTACTTTATCTTTTGCAAAATTAGATCAGGTAAATGAAATTTATATTGATGAATTTTTAGCGAAGTGATCCAAATTATATAAATATAGGAATGTTAACTGTATTAGAATTATCTATACAAATGTGAATGGAGATGTATATATTAATGTGTAGGAGACTGTTGAGATGACCTTTCTTTAGGTAATGTTAGAGGAGACTTTACTTTGTAATATTCATATGCAAAAAACATTTCTATAGTTGGTGAGCTCAATTGGTGATGACTTTACAGTGAAATACAATGCTAAATTAATATCAACGTATTGAAACACCAAACTTACAAGAATTGAAGGTGGTTAAGAATATTTCTGGAAATGTTGGTGATTCATTTCTAGGGTTTAGGTCGTTAACAGAATTATGCCTTCATTTCGCTGCTTTAACATATATTGGAGGAGAAGTTTACTATTAGTAGTAATGTAATTTAACTTTAGCTGAAGCCTTTAATGCTGTTACTGAAGTACAGGAGAAACAATAATGATTTCTGGAAACGGAAATTTTGAAAGTATGAATATTTTTAATGCTTTGTAATACTGCAATTAGACACAATTACGGAATTATTCACTTCAAGTTGATTTAATGTCAAAACTATTTGGTTTAATGGGTTTGGATGACGTAGTAGAAGCTGCTGAATGTTAAAGTTCAGATCAACGCCCTTTCAACAGACTGATGGTGGGTTTGATGAGGTTTCTCAGCGAATTCATCTGAACACGTTAGGTGACGCTGTTAAGTTTGAAGGTTTTGGTAAATTAACCAGAGTTTCAAATTTACTTGAATTAACGTATACTGAAGTAACAGATTTTAATGCTTTTGCATCTTATACAATTTTAAACATTACGGGACGTACTTTACATTCTAATGCCTGCTAGATCTAACTGTTGGAATGTGTTCAATGGATTCATTTTTAACGAGAGTTAAAACAGTGGAGATTTTGATACTAAAACAGGAAGTTTGAAGAAAGGCGGTCTTAACGATTAGGGATTGGTCTGCAGCTAGAAGTAGATAGAGATACTGCTATTGATCAATTACTTGCTCCTTGTGGAGTATAATTTAAAATCTAAATAGATTTATAAAAATTAATTTTTCAGTACCCCTTAAATGGGGTGCTGAGAAGTTAATTACACTTATACCTTCTTAAATAGTTGGTAATCCAACACAATTATAATATTATATTAATTCAATAAAGAATGAAAAGACTAATAGGCTGCCTTATTTTATTCTGCCTTATGGGGGTAAATTATCACCTTTGCCCAATCCATAACAGTAGAAGGTAATGTGAATGATGAGAACGGACAACCATTACCAGGGGTAACAATTGTTGTAGCTGGAACAAGCCAAGGATCACTTACAGATTTTGATGGTCATTATTCAATTACTGTGCCTAGTGGAGATGCGAAGCTTATTTTTTCGTATGTTGGAATGCAAAATTTAACAGCTCCAGTTAATAACAGGTCAGTTATTAATGTTGTGTTGCAAGAAAATTTAGAAGCATTAGAAACCGTTATGATTGTGGCGTACGGTACTACAACAAAGGAAGCTTATACAGGAGCTGCAGCTGTTGTAGATAATGAAATTATTGAAGACCGACCTGTAAGTTCGTTTGAAAAAGCGCTACAAGGTACAACTCCGGGACTTATGGTATCAAACAGTTCTGGACAACCAGGAGCTGGGGCTACTGTAAGAATTAGAGGTATTGGTTCTTTAAGTGCAGGAAGTGCACCTTTATATGTTCTTGACGGAGTACCTATGTCAGGATCAATTTCAGATATCAATCCAAATGATATTGAAAGTGTTACAGTTCTAAAAGATGCGGCCGCATCATCACTATATGGTTCTCGAGCAGCCAATGGTGTTATCCTTATTTCTACAAAGCAAGGAAAATCTGGCACTACAAAAATTAGTTTTAGTGCTCAATTGGGAGGTTCCCAAAGAATTTCAAAAGGGTACGATTTAATGAATTCAACCCAATTTTACGAACAGTCTTGGATGGGACTATACAATCAAGCAATCTTAGACGGACAAACAGTTGATCAAGCGCAAGATTATGCGCACGAATCAGTTGAAGAAGTTGTAGGTTACAACCCATTTGGTGTTGAAAACCCATTAGATAGTAATGGTAAATTAATACCAGGTACTCAGGTGGTTACCAATACGGACTGGAGAGATGAAATTTACAAAACTGGTATCATTCAAACATACAATTTAAATATTTCAGGAGGTTCAGAATCTACTAAGGTGTTTATGTCGTTAGGTTATTATGACGATTCAGGAACGACCATAGGATCTGATTTTTCAAGAATTACAAACAAAATTAATGTATCACATCAAATAAATAACTTTTTAAAAGCAGGAATTAATTCTCATTTATCATATTCAAAAACCAATGCTCCCCCAAGTGGTTCAGGAGGGGCAAACCCTGTTAGATCGGCTGAAGTGATTAACGCTGCATCTCCAGTTTACGATGGTGCTGGAAATTACGAATGGGGTAACAAAGCAATTTTTGACTTTAACCCAGTAGGTTTAGCTGCTTTAGATAAATATATTTATGAAACCAAAAGAGCGGTAGTAAATATTTATTTAGATGTTGATATTTCACCTTCTTTTAAATTCCGCACATCAGCTGGTATTGATGATAGCTTAGATGAAGGTTTGAATTATTACAATCCAGAACATGGTAATGGGGCTGGTGTTAACGGTCGAAGTACAGCTTCAAGATCAGATAATTTAGCTTGGAACATTTCAAATATTTTAACCTATTCGCGCTCAAAAGATATTTCTTATTTTGAAGTATTACTAGGGCAAGAAGCTTTAGGTTCAGATTATTCGGTATTATCTGCAGGTGTCACAGATTTTGCTGTGCCAGGTAAACCAGATTTAGTTTGGGGTGCAAAACCAGAACAACCAGGTAGTTTAACTTCTTCATGGAATATGGTTTCTTATTTGTCGCAAATAAAATACGACTATGATAGTCGTATTTATTTATCTGCAAGTGGTCGTGCTGATGGTAGTTCAAGATTTGGTAAAAATAACAAATACGGATTGTTTTACTCTGTTGGTGCAGGATGGCAAATCTCAAAAGAAAATTGGATGCCGCAATGGTCATGGTTAAACAATGCGAAAATAAGAGCTAGTTACGGTACTTCTGGAAACAATAATATTGGTAATTATGCGTCTTTAGGTTTATACGGAAGTGGTGCTAATTATGGTGGCTTTCCTGGATTAACACCTGTTCAATTAGCAAATGAAGATTTAAGTTGGGAAAAAATTCAAAGTTTCAAACATTGGTTTGATTTAAGGCTTTTTCCATAAATTAGATGCTTCATTTGAATTTTATAACCGTAATTCTGATGGGTTGTTATTTGCAAGACCATTATCGGCAGGTACAGGAATTGGATCAATTTTATCTAACCTGGGAGCTATGAAAAATTCAGGTATTGAAGCTTCTCTTAAATACAATTTAATTGATAATGACAAATTTTATAGTTCAATAGGGTTTAATATTTCAACAAATACCAATGAAATTGTTGATTTAACAACTGATAAAATTGTATCTGGAACTAAATTATTGGAAGAAGGAAGTAGCATCTATCAATTTTATATGCGTGAGTGGGCTGGTGTAAATCCAGATAATGGTAATACCAATGTGGTTTGTAAATGCAGATTCAGATGATAAAGAAGATAATACAATACCAGATTCTGCTTTTGATGATCCTTTAGGAACAGGAAGACAGGTTACTAGTGATTATACGGATGCTGAAAGAAAACGACTAGGAAACTCTTTACCAAAAGTATTTGGTGGACTTAATTATGATTTAAGTTATAAAAATTTTCCCTTAATTTTTACCTCTATTACAGTTAGGTGGTAAGGTTTATAATGGTGATTATGCTAGCAAATATGCACGATGGTACGCAATCTGGAAACAACCTTGCTGTAGATGCTGCCAATGCTTGGACACCAAATAACAGATATACCAATGTGCCAAGATATGTAATAAACAATACAGATCAATCAGAACAAATGTCTTCCAGATTTATTGAGGATGCCTCTTATTTAAGATTAAAAAATATTAACATATCATATCAATTTCCCAGAACGTACTTGTAATGCTTATGAAGTTAAATAGTTTAAAAGCGTTTGTTTCTGCAGAGAACTTATTTAACATTTACAAAGTTTAAAGGATTTGATCCTGAAGTAGCCATTAACGGTACTACCAATAACAATATTCCAGGTGTTAAGGTTGTGACCATGGGATTAAAATTAGAGCTATAGAAAAATGAAAATATTTGTAATGAAGACAAAAGTAATAAATCTAATAAAAGCTGCTTTTCTAGTATTAGTTTTAGCAGGATGTAGTAATGACTTTTTAGAGTTAGAACCAACAGATTCTATTTCTGAAGATGAAGTTTTTGATTCTTATGTAACTGCAAATGCAGCATTAATGGGTGCTTATGATCAGTTAAGTAGTTTTAATTTTGGTGGACTTTATAATCCTATTATGGCTGATATCATAGGAGAAGATGTTATGATTAATTCGGTAAATAACTGGAATTGGTTTATTCCTGTTTATCAAATGGAATGTGCTGCCAAATTATGTATATATTGATAGTCCTTGGTGGGCTGGATATAAATTAATTTATGATACAAACAAAATTATTAATAACTCGATTTATATACCAGATGCAACACCTGAACAATTAGATAATTTGGTAGGTCAAGCACGAGTGTTACGTGCTTATGCTATGCTGAAATTAGCACAAATGTATAGCCCGGCATATGCTAAAGATCCGGAAGCACCATCAATTTTGCTAAACACAGGTTCTGATCAGATCTATATTCAGGTTTTGAACGTGCTAAACTATCTGAGGTGTATGCACAAATTGAAAGTGATTTATTAGCGGCGACAAGTCAGCTTAAAGAGAATGATGATAAAGGCTTTTTTGATAGTCGTGCTGCAAATGCCATTTTAGCCAGATTATATTTAGATATGGGTAAATGGGAATTGGCAAGAGATCATGCAAAATTGGCTTCTAAAGACCTAATTTTAATGGATTTAAATGATATGTTTGCTGGTTTTAGTACATAGAAATTCAGAAACTATTTATACCATTGCATATACTCAAGAAGATAATAATACGTATCTTATCTTTACCTTCATTTTATTGGCCAGTTGACGGGTATAGTTCGATGCGTGCAAATAATGATTTTGTAAGTAAATTTTCAGCATCAGATTCTAGAAAATCTTTCTTTCTAAAACTAGATGAAATAGATAAAGATAGATATCTTATTGTAAAGTTTGGCCATAATAATGCTGTAGGAAATGCTGAAAGAATTTGTATTCGTGCTTCTGAAATGATTTTAATTGAAGCTGAATGTGAAGCTGAATTAGGAAACTATACGGAAGCTCAAGATGCTTTATACTTAAATTCAAAGAAGAGCAAATCCAGGAGTTTCAAAAAGTACAGCAACTGGTCAAGCTTTAATTGATGAAGTTTTATTAGAAAGAAGAAAAGAATTATTTGGTGAAGGATTTAGATGGCAAGATATTAAAAGAAGACAATTACCTTTTGTTAGAACTGGAGATCATTGGGTAAAGTATTCATTTACAGCTCAAGATCCAGATTATTTTAGATTAACATTTCCTATACCACAATCTGAAATTGATGCTAATCAATGCATTAGATAATTCAGATCAAAATATAGGGTATTAATAAATATTAGAAAATGCTGAAAGATACAATAGTAAATTTTAAATACCAAAGGAATACTAAGCGGGTATCATACTGCTTTTGGTTATGGCATTTTTTGTGCATGCCTGCTCACCAGAGGATGATGAGCCTATTGAGAATTAAATCCCAATGCAGGACCTAGTTTTATAGATATTGAGAACGATGGTTATGTTGTACAATTAAATGCTGTACCTGTTAAGGCACCGCTTATTGGTACATGGCGAATTTATAATGGAGAAAATGGTTCGTTTGAAAATGTAAATGATCCAAATACAAAATTTTATGGTGAACCTGGTGAAACGTATACTTTGGGTTGGGAAATTGGTAATGGTGAATGATTATGGTGCAGCAAGTATTACGGTATCTTTTAAACCTCTGAATCCAGTAATTGTAGCTCCTAAATGCTGCTGTAGATACCTTAAAAAATAATGTTTCGGCATATTTAAAAGCTGAAGAACCAAAATTTGGAGCAACAGGTGTATGGGAAATTATGAGTGGAAATAATGGAAGAATTGAAAATAGCTGACAATTTTAAAGCCGAATTTATAGGTAAGGAAAAGTCAGATTATAAATTACGATGGACACTAAAATATGGTTCAAAAGCTGTTTTTAAAGAAATTGCATTTGTTACCGATGTACTTAAATGCTGATGCTGGTCCAGATCAATTGGATATGAAAAATCAAAAAGAAGCAGTCGATAAATACTTTACTTTAGAAGCCTATTTACCTGCAGGATCTACTGCGAATGGGAAGTTGTAAAAAACGATCTTCAGCGACTGTTTACACTAAAAATAATCCAAATTCTTTGATAAAAGGAATTGCAGATACCACTTATACGCTTAAATGGAAGGTTGTTTTAGATGAATATGACTTCAACAGATAGTGTAGACATTAGGTTTAGAGGTAAATGGGGTATGTGGAAAGATAGTCAGAGATAATCAAACGTATCGATTTACAGAAATGAATGGATTAGAATGGATGTCGGAAAATTATAATTATGCTGCAGAACCCAGGAGATGGTTCTTGGTATTATGGAAGTGCTTATAGAGGTATCATTGAAGATGGTTATCCTTTAGAAACGAATGAAGATCGTAAAAAATATGGACGTGTTTATACTCATACAAACTGCTGTAGATTTTGCTCCAGAAGGATGGAGATTACCAACATCGCAACGAAGTGTATGATTTAATTGTTTCACAAGGTGGTATCATTATATGCAAAAGATAAATTAACAACTGGAGGAAAAACAGGATTTGATCTTAGTTTTCCAGGATATTTAGAATTTTCAAGTGGCTTCTGATCCTGCTTATCGAAATGTTTTTAGAGGACAAGATAAAACTGCCCAATACTGGACTAGTGATTATAGTCCTTCAAATGATGTTAGTGTAGCATATTTCAACTTCTGTAAATGGCGAGTCTATAGACTTAATAGTTTTGTTTGCAAGTTATTATGCGTTGCCTGTACGTTATGTTAGAGCGATTCAAAATTAATATTTCAATTTGTGTGATTCTAGAATAAAAAATAGACAAAAATGAAAAAGATTAAAATATATATGTTTCTTATTTTGGGTATTCTTCACTTTGGTGTTTTGAATGCACAAGTTGGTAGATTATCCTGAAGATGATATTGTTAAAGGTAAAATAAGACTAAAATTTAAGCAAGAATCGCTTAATTAATGCCAAAGGAGATAAAAGTTTCTGAAAGCAAAACTGAAACTCTAAAGAAGTTGGTCTGCAAAATGTTGATAAAGTTAGTAATCAAATAGGTATTTATAAAATAAAAAGGGTATTTCCTTTTTCACCTAAATTTGAAGCTAAGCATAGAAAATATGGACTTCATTTATGGTATGAAGTAGAGTTTGATAGCACTAAATCGGCAAAGGAGGTCATGCGCCAGTATGAAGGTTTGAGCTGAAATAGAGATTATCAAACCTATTTATAAAACAAACTAGGATTGACGGCAATAAAAAACCGGTTGTGTTTAAACCTGAACCTAAAAAGAATACTAATGTCTTACAATAGTCAGAGCTATATTAGAAACCAATGATCCGTATTTAAAAGATCAATGGCATTATGAAAGTAATGGCCGTTTTGGTGAATTTAGTTCTGATATTGATTTGTTTGAAGCTTGGGAAACAACAACAGGAAGTTCAAATATTATTGTTGCTGTTGTAGATCAAGGTATTGATTTCAACCACGAAGATCTTAAAGCGAATATGTGGACCAATGAGGCAGAAATGAATGGTGTAGCAAGGTGTTGATGATGATCAAAATGGTTATATTGATGATTTTCACGGAACAAATTTTAATGTTCCAGGTCCTACTACTCTTGGAGACCACGGGACGCACGTTGCCGGAACGGTTGGTGCGGTGGGCAACAATGGTATAGGTGTTGCGGGTGTTGCTGGTGGAGATGGTTCAGGAAATGGCGTTAAATTAATGTCAACTCAGGTATTTGATTACCGTTCAAATAGTGGTGGTGAAATTTTGCAGAAGCTATTGTTTACGGTGCAGATAATGGTGCTGTAATTTCTCAAAACTCTTGGGGATACAATAGACCTGATTATTATGAACCTGAAGTACTTGGATGCAATTCGATATTTTATTAAGCGAAGCTGGTCAATATCCTGGTAGCCCAATGAAAGGTGGAATTCTTTTTTTTGCAACAGGAAATGATGGTATAGAATACAACGCGTTATCCAGGTGCTTTTGACGAAGTTATTTCTGTATCTGCAACAGGTCCAACAGGTTTACCTGCACCTTATACCAATTTTGGAGACTGGGTAGATATTTCTGCTCCAGGTGGTGATATGACAAACTTTGGAGAAGAAGGAGGAATTTTAAGTACAATTGCAGACAATCAATATGGTTATATGGAAGGAACTTCAATGGCTTGTCCACATGTATCTGGGGTTGCGGCATTAATTCTTTCTAAAATTGGAAATGAAAACCTTACTCCAGATGATTTAAGAAGAATCATTCTTAAATTCTACAACACCTTACAGATTTCAACATAATAGTAAATATGGTAAAGGTATTTTAAATGCTGCAAAAGCACTTATTGATGATAATAGAATCCCACCAAATGCGATAACAGATCTAATAGCTAGTGAAAATTTTCATAATGAAATTCGCTTAGCATGGACAGTTCCAAATGATGAAGATGGTTTTAGCCCAAGTAGCTATTATTTAGCTATAGGAGAAGAGCCTATAACAGCATCAAATTTTGAAAATCAAGGACTTGTTTTTAATTGATAATAACATAGAAACGGGCGAAACTTTTAAAATAAATATTGGAGGTTTGATTAAAAGAAACCAATTATTGGTTTGCAGTTAAATCATTAGATCAGTTTGAAAATGTTTCTGAAATATCTAATATTCTTGCTGTAACTACTTCTAGTGAACCTCATTTTATGGAATCAACTAGAAGTATTGATTTAACTATTGATGTAAATGATAATCCGTTAGCCAATGTTCCTGTTACATTTTCAAATATTTCAGAAGGTATCATTTACTGGGAAAGTTTAATTTCAAATGAAACTTATTATAGAGAACTTGTAGAAACTTACAACAGTTTCAAAATTAATTATAAATCAAAATTAACATTCTGAAGTGCCTTCAGATAATAACGATTTAGGCACTTCTTTTGAAGCTGTTAGATATTTAACTGAAGCTGAATTAGCAGGAAGTTCAATATTGGCAAATGAACATTGGGAAAGATGATACTACCGAATATGTAGCTGGTTTGTCTTATGAAAATGAAACAGTCCTCCTGCATTTTTGGCAGGTACTGGTAATTCTAATGCCGGATTAATCTTTGCGACTCGATTTGACATTCCTTACGATTATTCATTTAATTTAACACATCTTGAAGTTGCATTGTTACCTGAAACAAAAGAATTTCCTATTACCATAGAAGTTAAAAAAGGTTCTAGAAATGATATGATAAAAGCCGAAACGGTTTATATTCAAGAGTATTATCCTGATACAATTAATGAATTAAAATATTATAGAATTCCAATTTACAAACCTCAAAAATTTAAGGATAACGAATCTTTTTGGGTAGTACTTCATTTTCCTAAAGAAATGCAAACACCATTACTTAATGCAAATTGGTAGCAGCGAATACAATGATCGGTTTATTATATCAAGAGATAATGGCAGAAGCTATGAACAAGCTGTAAATTTAGCACTTAAGATCGGTTATTCCAATGCTTAGAGCTTTATAGTACTGGTGAGGATGGTTCTTTGTTTTTCTGAATCCTAATAGTGGAGAAATTCAGGAAAAATCAAATCAGAATGTTAAGATAACTGTTGATGCAAATAATTTAACAAATGGAAATCATTTAGCTTCAATAGGCATTGTTAACAAACGATATTCATAAACCAGTTGTAAATATTGAGTTGAAACTAAAGGTAGTAGGGCAGCTTGCTGTTGTAGATAATACCGCTTTAAACGAATATGATGCATTTGCAAATGAAGTAAATGATTTAGAATTGGAAGTTGAAAATACGGGATTGGCAAACTTTGAAGTTTACGGATATACAGTTCTAAATGCAGGAAATACAGAAGTATACGCAGATACTTTAATTGTAAAACCATCAGATTTAGGAAAAGTTCCATTTACCTATACTCCAAGTATTGAAGGAGCTAATAAATGATAAAGTTGTACTTCATACAAATATTGGAGATTTACCTATTTTCATTACGTATTATTAAGTGAAAAAGGTCCTACTATGGCCTTAAGTTTATCATCAACAAATGTAAGTGTAAATTATGGTGATAAGAAGGAACTGTTACTTTAACCATTTCTAACGATGCAACAGGTGCCGCTTTAAATTATGATCTTAATCATTATAGTTTGGTAAACAAAGGCACAGGTCTGCTAGCTAAAAAAGTGAATTATACAATTAGCTCGTCTTTAGACTTAGGAGGGCCAATTGCAAATACATGGGAAGATATTTCAGGATTTGGTACTTCAGTTTATAGGGAATCTTTAGGAGATAACATTGCATTGGAATGAAATTTCCATTTTTTAACCAGCTATTAACATCTTTGAACTATTGATTTATTGGGAAATGTTCAATTGTATGGTTACAGAGCAATGACACCGCTTATTATACAAGGAGAGCCTTTAAATGTAAAAGAACTAACCTATTATACTTTTGGAGATAGAACCGTGTTTACCTTTCATTGTGATCTTTATGAAATCTGGTTCTAAAGGCTATGATTACCTATGGTGAAAGTGTAAAATATCAAATTGTTTTATTTAAAGATGGAACTGTTGAATATCGATATAAAGATGTAAATGTTTTAGCCAATGGAAAGGATTATAAAATCTTTATGCAAGGTATTGAAACTGCCGATAGTCTTATTTTTAGAGATTATGGTGATGCTGTTCAAATAAACAATGGATTTGTAGTGAGGTTTACGCCAGATCGTGCAATTTCAATGATTAGTGAAGCAAGTAAATTAAATGGTGTTATTTTAAGTGGATAATTCTGAAACAGTTAAATTAAATATTGACCCTAAATCATTTGGGTTTACAGCTGGAACTTATAACGATACTATTTTAGTTTATAACAATACAATAAGCAAATCAAAAAGCATCCCTTTAACAATCAATGTTTTAGGAGCTTCAGAGATTGCGGTTAAAGATTCTTTAAACTTTAAAGAGCCCGTATTTATTGGGCAATCTGAAACAAGGTATTTAAAAATTGAAAATAAAGGTGCAGCAGGCTATTCATTTAACATCAGCTTCGGTGAATTTGGCACAATTTACAGTTGATAACTCCTTGTTTCCATTAGAGGTAAAAGGAATATCTAATGTTATGATTCCTGTTAAATTTACACCTACTGCTTCCAATGAATTACTTGGTCAAATTGCTGTTGTTTTTCAAGATGGAGCACTTTACAAAGCAATTGTTACTGCAAAAGGTTTAGAAGATGCTAAATATACGCATGATTTAACATTGCCTATTGCTGTAAATTTAGTTGGTGGCGAAAAAACATCAATTCCGTTTAACATTACCAATACAAGTACTGCTGTTGGTTTAGAATATGTTTTTAAAAACAGCAAACATATTGCAGTTTCTAATGATGAAATTGGTATCGCCATTGGAGAAAATAACAAGAAAGTTATTGCTGATTATGGTTACACATGGTCACTTAGTGATGCTTCAAAAATATTTCACAAATGGGATGTTCTTAACTTAGATGAAGGGCGTTTAGAAATAGCAGCAAATAAATATACTTCTATTGAATTGCCTTTTGAGTTTCCTTTTTACGGTAAGTATTATAAAACTATTTGGATTTCTTCAAAAGGATATATTTCTGTAATTGAACCAAAAAATGAACCTATAGATTTTGAATTTAGAGTGGATGATAAATTTTATGGCGTAATAGCTCCTTTATGGTCAAGTATAAAACCGAATGACAATGGAGATGGTATTAACTATGAGATAAAAGACAATAAATTGATTGTTCAATGGTATGAAATGAAAGGACAAAATTCAAGTTCAGAACCAGGAACCGTATCATTTCAGGTAGAAATTGATGCAGAAGGTACTATTAAATTTCATTACGGAGAAATTGAAACTTGGGGTGGTTTCATAAAATATGGTATTAAAAGTCCAGATGGAACCGAGTTTCTTGAAGAACCAAAGGCAAATATAATGATGTGGGCAAATATTAAAGATAACACTTCTATTATTATTGCACCACCACAACATGGAAACATGGATGCCACAAAAAAAACGGCCTTTAATTTAACGCTTTCTGCTGAAGATATTTTTTATCCAGGAAAGTATCAAGATACTTTAATGCTTGTTACCAATAGTAAAAATCAAAAAACACTTGAAATTCCTGTTGAACTAAATGTTACGGGTACACCTATTTTGGTAGCTACAGATACCATAACTTGGAACGAAATTGTTTTTAGAGACAATCTAACTTTAAGAGAAGCAATCCGTTTAACAAATAAGGGATATGCGAATTTAAAAATAGCAACTATCAATGCTGAAGGATTAACAGGTTTAACACTATTTGATGAAGCTGGAAATAAAATTATACGCAATAGTTCAGGTGTATTGCTTAGTAAAATAAGTATAGATCCTTGGGAAACAACTGACAATTTATGCTGAAATAACGGTTTCTGAAAATAAAAATCAAAATGGGAAAATAAACTATTCTGGTGATTTTCCAAGTCAAAGAAACTATTGTTAAGGCTATAATTGTAGATTCTCCAATTTTTAGTTGGGATGCACAAGATCAACAATATACGTTAACAAATGTTGAAAAAGAAGTGTATACTTTTAATATTGAAAACAAAGGTGAAACAAATCTTCGTTATACTTTAGCACCTGCAACAGTACCTTATATAGACCCTACACCAGCACCTGTTTATATTTCTGATAAGATTGGTGAGTACGAGTTTGAAGATAGAGTTACGGTAGATTCATTAGCGATAGATACCAAAAATATTGGAGACGGTGTTTTTACACCTTGGACCTCAGGAGTTGATTTGGCTTTTTCAAATCGGTTTACAGCACCAGAAGGTGGTTTCAACCTTACGCATATTAAAAGCTATTCTTATTTTGATAAAATAGAAGAATTAATAACCATTATGGTTTATAAAGGCGGTGAACTGCCTCAAGATGGAGAAAAAATATATGAACAACAGTTCGTAATCAACAAAAAAGTTGATGAAGAATGGATTTATTTTCCTTTAGAAAAACCATTTTTTATTCCGGAAGGAGAAAATTTCTATATCATCATAACACACCCAGTTACTTTTAAATATTTAGGTTTTGATAATTCATACGATGAAAATGTTTTAAAAAACTGCTTTACTGGTGTTTATCAAGGTAATGGCAAGTATTATTGGTATCCTGGTTATACCCAAAGTGAATATTCGATATGGAAAATAAGACCTTTAACTGCTTCAGGAAAAAATCAATGGTTAACGCTTGATTCACTAGAAGGTGTAATACCAGCAGGTGCCACGGTAGCCGTAAATGCGACCGTTAATCCTGAAATTGCAGGAAAAGGAACGCATATTGGAAAAATCATTGCAAAGTCAAACGACATCAACAATCCAAAAGAAGAAGTTACAATAACTTTAAACGTAAATGGTGCTCCGGAATTGAAGTTTTATCCAAATATTTATAACGATACTTTAAACATGGTTGAAACCGAAACGAAAGTATTCAATTATTTATTTGAAGATATTGAAGATGATGAAATAACGATTTCAATAGACAAAACCATAAAGGGTATTGAATATGAGTTAACTCAAATAGGAAAAAATACAGCGCAAGTTTCGGTAAATACAGATTATGAAAGTGAAGGTTTTTATAAAATTCCTGTAGCATTAAAAGATGCTGTTGGTAATATTACAAATGATACCATTGCTATTAAAGTGCTCAATAAAAATAGAGCGCCTGTATTTAATACAAAATATGAAGTCATTACACTTAATATGGCGGCCTCTAATAAAACAGTAACTATCGATCCGTTCGACATGTTTGATGATCCAGATGGAGATGCTATACAAGTATTGGCAGGTAATTACAATCCCGAAATTGTTGATATGGCATTAGGTGCTAATTATATCAATATCAATCCGCTAAAAGTAGGAACTGGTCAGCTTGTTTTTGGAGCCGATGATGGTAAAGAAGATGGTTTTGTGATATATCTGGTTTATGTAAATGTTATTGACGATTCGGAAACTGCAAGCGGGGTTCCAAATGGATTTTTCAATAAAATTATATTAGATGATGCTGAAGTACCTGCAATTTTTGCACCGAATCCTGTTGTAAATAATTTTTCAAAATTATATTATAAGATTGAGGAGCAAGCAAATGTAACTATTCAAATATTCAATTCATTTGGTCAATTGCAATTTACAACAAGCAAGTCTAACGTAAAAGCAGGTGAGCATGTTGAAGAACTATCATTTGAGCAAATGACACCAGGCTTATATATCTGTGTCTTAAACGTTGATGATAAACCATATAAAAGTTTTAAAATAATTGTGAAATAACGTGTGTTAAAAATTACCAGAGCAATTTAATTGCTCTGGTATATTTTAAAAATTCATTATTCTAAAAAAATAACAACGCATTATTTAATTGGATATAATTTATGTTTTGGGAAAGTTTAAAAATAGTAAAAAATATGGTTAATCATGATTTAATATCATCGGATGATTTGAACGAGGAGGAGTATGAAATTACCAGTGCCAAGGCCAAACATTGTAATGGTAAAAACAATATAACTGGAGAGTTAACAATTACAAATAAACGCATTGTTTTTTCAGCTAAATCAAAGGATGATATATCATTAGGTTTAGATGAAATTGAGTTAGTAAAATCTAACAAACCTATTTTTTCTATGAAGGACAAACTAACCATTGTAGGTAAAAAGAAAGAGAATATATTTAAACTAAATTATTCTGAAGACTGGGTTTCATTAATAGAACAATTGTTAAAATCTAATTCAAAAAATTTAGAGTAAAAACTAATTATTTTTATTGAAAGCTTTACAAAAATAGATCAAAAGCTTTACAAAAATAGGTCAAAAGCTTTACAAAAATAGATCAAAGGTTTTCTTTTTAAAATAACAACCTAATAATAACCAAACTTTAAAGCTTTGTAAACAACTTGTTTTCAGGGCTTTATTTTTTTAAATTACATAGGGTGTTTTTCAAAAAATTGGACAGCGAGTGTTGGTTTTATAAATCCTTTCTATATTTATAGTATATTTGGCATAGTTTATGCAATACCAAAACTATATAAAAAAATAGTTAATATGAGAATTTCTTTTAAAAATTTAAAAATAATTGGATGCTTGTTTTTTTTATGCTAACTTCAATAGTAGTTAGTGCACAAAAAACATATTCAACGTGGCCTAAGGATATTAAATCTGGTGATTATATCATTACGCTTTACAATCCAGAAAATGAAAGCTATATAGATACCAAACTTATTTCTAATATTGCTTTTTCTATAAAAAAAGAAGGAAATGAACCAATATTTGGAATGATTTGGACTACATCAATACTTGATGTTGACAGAGCTACAAGAATGGCGTCTATTGCTTCTGTAAAAATAGATGAAGTAAAACTTCCAGATGAAATTTCTGAAAGCGATAAAAAAGCATTTGAAACCCTTATCAATAATGAACTTCCTAAATGGAATATTGAATTTCCGTTGGATGAATTTTTAGAAGGTTTAAAAGAAGTAAGTGTAAATACTGCCGAATTAAACAACGAAGCACCCACTATTCTTTTTTCAAATGAGCCTGCTGTTTTAATTTTAATTGATGGTGAACCTAAATTAAAAGCAGCCGAATCAGGTTATGAAATAGTTGAAAATAGTGATGCTTTTATTATTAAAGAAGTCAAATCTAACACCTTTTATTTAAAGGGAGGCGAATTTTGGTACACCTCTAAACAGGCTATTGGACCTTGGGAAAATCTTGACAATGTTCCTTCAAAAATAAAAAAAATTGCAAAAAAAGCTGAATCTAATGATGATAAAAGCAATGATGAATACTCAGGTGAAGCTCCAAAAATTATTGTTGCAAGTCCACCTTCAGAGTTGATTGTTTTTGAAGGTGAACCTAAATTTACCCCTTTACAAAAAACAAATTTGTTATTTGTTGAAAACACAGGAAATGATATTTTTATGAATATTACAGACCAAACTTATTACATTTTACTTTCTGGAAGATGGTTTACAACCAAAGATTTAAAATCAAAATGGACTTATATTGCTTCAGAAAAGCTTCCTGAAGATTTCAAAAATATAGATAGTGATAGTACAAAAGCAGAAGTTTTAAGTAGTGTTGCAGGAACCAAAGAAGCTAAAAATGCAATTTATGATGCGCAAATACCACAAACAGCTGCTGTAAAAAGAGATACCAAAGCCTCAACGGTGACTTACAATGGTACATCCTGAATTTAAAAATATTGAAAATTTAAAATTACAATATGCCGTAAACACAGAAAGTGATGTATTTAAAGATAGTAACACCTATTATTTATGTGACAATGCTGTTTGGTTTAAGTCGTCGTCTCCAAATGGTCCTTGGCAAGTTGCCGATGAGAGACCTTCTGAAGTTGAAAAAATACCTGCAGACAACCCAAAATACAACACAAAGTATGTTTATATTTATGAAACTTCACCTACTGTAGTTTATGTTGGTTATACTCCTGGTTATTATGGAAGTTATGTGTATGGCCCAACAGTGGTATACGGAACTGGATTTTATTACAATCCATGGTATAGAGGATATTACTATCCACGCCATTACACCTATGGATTTTCAATAAGATACAATCCTTGGTATGGATGGAGCTTTGGCTTTGGATTTGGATCACCTTTTGGTTGGTACGGTCATTCGTATTGGGGACATCATCATCATTGGGGTCCTCCATATTACAGACCTCCTTATCACAGACCACCACATAATAGACCACCAATGATGGAAGTAATAGACCAAGACCAAGACCTTCTAGACCTATTTATAATGACAGAGATGGTATAAAGGATTACACGAGACCTGCTCAACGTCCTAGTACGCAACCTTCAACAAGGCCAAGCACAAGACCGAGTACACAACCCACAACAAGACCAAGCACTAGACCAAGTACGCAACCTACAACAAGGCCAAGCACAAGACCGAGTACACAACCCACAACAAGACCAAGCACTAGACCAAGTACACAACCTACAACAAGGCCAAGTACTAGACCAAGTACGCAACCTACAACAAGGCCAAGTACTAGACCAACTTATAACCCTAATACTAGGCCGGCAAGTAGACCTACACCTACTTATCGTCCTGCGCCTAGACCTACATCAAGACCTACGGCAAGACCTTCAACGCCAAGTAGCAGTATGAGAAGGCGTTAAAAGCTATTTGTAACATTAAAAAGCTGTTTAAGAAGTAAATTGACTTACTTCTTAAACAGCTTTTTCTTTTTTAAGTTTAGGAACTAAATTACATACCAATTACAAATAAATCCATGGCCACTTAAATATAGTTGCAGGCTTTCCACTTCTGCTGTCGCCTTTAATTAAAAGATGTTCACTTTTCAAAAATTCAAGTGCTGGAATGATGATAAAAGGAACTTATGATTTGTCCCAATTAAACTGTAAGTCCTGTATTTGTATGATTGAATTATTCAGCTGAATTTAGTATTCAATGGTATTATTTTTTATATAATCCTTTTTCAAAAACTGAGGAGAGAAAATAACAACTCCTATTTCAAAACCCGCACCCAGACTGCCATCGAAAGAGCCTCCGTAAGAAATGGCAGGCACTATAAAACTATTAGGTTCCCAACGCAATCCTACTTTGTATTCCGGTTTAGAATAGGCTTTCCCCTCAGTCCCAAAGACTTCCCCAACAATAGCTGTTTTAGGAATTACCTTGTAAACAGCTACCCTAGTGCTGTAAGTAAAACCCCAGGCTGTTTCCTTATTGTTGCCATAATCAAGATCGACCATAGCTCCCGGCATAATATCCCAGGATATGGTGTTGTTAAAAAAAGGTATCGTTACCGGAAGTGCAGTCCAGTAATTTTTGTGTAATGGCGAATAACCATCCTGGTTATAAGAACCGGGCGAGTCGCCCATACCCAGGAAAACTGCCGCACCACCAGTGTTCGCTTTGTTTACCCAAAACATATATTTGGCATAAACAGTTGTGGTAAAATGCTGGGAATAATCATCAACTCTTCCATCTCTGAAAAGAAAGGCCTGCACAAAAAACTCAAAGTTTTCAATCAAAGCAAATGAACTGACCATTCCAGAATTCCGCTCTCCAGTTGTTAAAACAAATGTCCCCGTTCCATGTGGCATCGTCAGGTAATTATCGCTATTAAACTGTTGGCTCCTTAGTGTTATCACGGAGAAAACACATAAAATAATGGCCATGTAACTTTTAATTTTCATATGCGATGTATTAATTGTAAATTAATTTTTAGGATAGGTTACTATTTGCAAATCTTGTTTTCATACTATAAACCATTTCAACAACTCTTATAGCATTCCAATAAATACCATGTGTTAATTTGAGGAAATAAAAATAGCAATTAATTTTGATTGCTACTTTACCAATTCTTAAAAACGCCTTCTTTTTTATGATTATTTATCCCTATAAGTCTAATCTCAGTATTTTTTAAACAATCTTGGTCCTTATAAAATGTGAAAGATATTACATGTTTTAAAGGTGCTACCATGACTTTCCAAAAACAATATAAAATGCAAAATCTTCACCATTACCCCATGCAAAGTCAGTCCCCATATCTACTCCAAGTCTTCGAGCTATTTGATATCTAAAACCGGTACCCACAGTATATGCCCAATCTGTCTCGCCAAAATCGTTGAATGCTGAAAATGCTTTACCACCACCAAAAAATCCTAATACAGACCAACGTTTGTAGATGTTGTAGTTCCATTCAGTTTCTGCAACCAAAGTATTATCTCCCTGATATCGCATAGCTGGCACACCTCTTAAGCTAACAAACGGATAGGCATAAAATGGTGCGTCTCCAAGTAAATAACTACCCTGAAAGCGCCATGACGATCTTAGTCTTTCAACAATAGGCACATAACCAAAAAAATCTGTAGACAATGTGCTGAAATCATCCGATGAACCTAGCCACTGTGCACTATAATTCAACGCAATTTTTGCTTTTATCCCTTTTGTAGGCGTAAAGATATTATCTAGATTATCGTAAGTTATGGTTGGTTTTATTGAGCTAATCTTTGAATTGACATTTAGCCGTTGTAGTATCGCATTAATGATCGGTCGGTTAGGAATCGTGTCAAAGGAAACATCTGTGTTGAAATACATATAAGTTGCGCCTGCGTAAAATTTTGATTTCCCAAGTCTTGCCTCGGCTTGCTGTATAAACACCCAAGAATCTAAGTTAATTCCTATCGGATTACCAGCTAAAATAGGACTGTTATTACCGTAGTATTTATAGTTCACATCGGGTTTAAAAAAAGCTGTGAGGGTACGTATCCGGTTTTCACCGAAAATATGACTATGAAAAGCACCAGCCCCCCAGGTTTTATTTTCAGTATACAATCCAACAACACCAGATACATTTGGTGGAACATAGCTCTCATATTTCTTCTTACGATTGTGAAAATACAAGAGTGCTAATCCACCTCCATAACCAACTGCGGGCTCTGTGATAGGAATTACAATAGGCAATACCCCATTGGCCTCTAATAAAAATTGGCTCAAGTCAAAAGCGCCATCTTCAGGATCACGAAAGCTTAATTTTTTTTTTGTTTTTATACTGTCTTGCTGAGCATTTACCTCAAGTGATACTGCTAACATAAAAAACACGACTAAGATTAGTTTAAATTTCATATATCTTCTTATTTTTTATTAACTTCCAAACGACTCGCCAATTCTAAAATAAACACCCAAATCATCCTTTCCAAGGGCGGCATCTAGTCCAATCAAACAAAAAAAAATTACAATATTTCTCAAAATTTGCATTATAACTGAAAACCTGATAATACATTCTTTCCTTTAAATCCAAAACGATAACTTAATCCGATAACCAATTGGCTTCTACTTCCAAAACTATAGATACTGGTTAAAGTATAACGTTTGTTATATTGAAAATTAATACCAACGTTCGCACTCCAAGGCGATATAAATGCTTTATCAAACTGATAATAAAGATCCGTCGACTCTGCGCCGGAAAGCCAATCGTCTAGCCCAGTGTATAGCGGCTCTAAAACTTCTTGTTCCCTATCAGTTAAATTATCATACCAACCATCTAATTGTTCACTAACCTTTTCATAATCAGACTCACTAATCAATTCTAATTTCCCACTACCTGCTTTGTTAATACCCAGATATTGTGCACCTACCAACATGGCTAAGTTTCTTTCAGGACGTTTAAAATGGAATAAATAGCCGGTCCTTACATTAAAAACCATCGACTTGTTGGCCTGATCCAAATTTTTCATTTTGGTCCATATCATAGCAAAGTCTGTTGAAACTATCATGGGTCCAACAGCACCTCCTAAAACAGTTCCCCAACCATACCCTAGACCGGTATTTTTTTTCGTATTAAATTCCATTTCAAAAGGAAGTCCCAGTTGTACATTAGTTGTTGCATCTACAGTACCTCCTATAGCATAAAAATTTAAAAATGGCAATAACCAAAAATCATAACGTAGGGTATAAGCATTAACATCTGAATTGATACTACTAAAGCGGGCTAAACCATCAATGGGAAGCAGATTATCCTCACTAAAACCAACAAAGGCATTGCTTATAAGGACGTCTTGATTAGAAGTGGCATAAGTAAAAGAAATCCCATTAGGATAGGGAATATCAAATCCCATTTCTCTAATTTTTTTTCCCATAACAGGCAAATGCCATTCATAGGGCGTTCTTTTTAAACTGTCGGTGTAGGCTTCACGTCTTTCTGAAATAGAAAGGTTAGTGACTTGACCATAGGTCATTGTAAAAGAGGCTATTATAAATACAGCACTGGCTATAATTTTTTTAATGTTGTTAGTCATGACTTAATATTATAGATAATTCTTTAAAATTGTTTGCAATAATTACTTGTTCCCACGTAGCTTTGTAAATTAAAAGTGAAATGATTGCAGATACGCGCTCTTCTGTGATCACGTCTTCAAAAATACCTGTATTTACAATTGCTTTGATAAGGTTTTGAGCTACATCCTCTACATTGGTATCTTTTATAGTTTGCAAAACAGGCAGCAGCGCTTGACTTATTGCTTCCTTAGTAACATTGTCTTTAATAATATCTAAATTAAGTATTAACTCAGCTAAAAAACTTGCTACAGCTTCGGCATTCAATTTTGTAATTTCATCTAAAAGTGGAAGTATTAAGTTTTTAACCGATTCAGCGTCTAAATTTTCAGAAATAAAACTATTTAAAGCTTTTGCAATACTCAAAGCTGTTGCATTAGGATCTAAATTGTTAAGAATTGGACTTAACAAATCTCTAATTTCAGTATAAAGCACTTCAGAAATATCATCTTTAAAACCTAATAACCATTCTGTAAGGGTTGTACCAGCTGTCTCAGGATCAATAGTTTGTAAATATTGAATAGCTGCTCCAAAAGTATTGCTTATATTTTCAGTAGTTAGAAATTGTGATAAGATAATATTGGCAACATCTTTTGAGGCTTGCTCAGGACCTGTAATAGCTATCACTGGTTTAATTGCGATGTATGCTAACTTAATGGTGTTTTGCATACTCACGTAATTAGGAGTTAAATTAAGATCAGGAAATGCTTGATTAAGACCATTAACTATGTTTTCTATTTTTGCTGTTGTTTCAGTTGCCAAAGTTCCCATTTGAAGTATAGATGTTTCATCTATACGTGTTGTAAAAGGTAACAATCCTTCAGAAATTGTTGTTTCATTGATAAAAGCATCTTCAACAACAGTTGTTAACTTGTCTGAAATAACGGCTATTTGTGATTGATCTAAACGTGTAAATTCTGTCCATGCATTAACCAAGATTGGTTGTAAATTATTTTCATTGAATACATCTGAAAAGAGGTCTGAAATTAAAGTTGCAATAGCCTCAGAAACAGCTTCAGAGTTGATGGCAATTTGCTCTATGAAAGGGAGTATAAAAGTCATTGATCTGTTCTTCAGAAAGCTGTTCATCTATAAGTTGAATAACTTTGTTTGCAATAGCTTCAGCAACCGCTTCTTTATCTATATTCGAAATTTTATCTAATTGATCTAAAATTAATTGAGTCAAAAGTGGATGCCATTCAACTTGTTCAAGGGCATTTCTAATTTCAGTGGCTAATAAATCTGCTAACGCATCTGGATCAATTTCATTAATAAATTCAAGTTTCCCTGCTATTGCTGAAACCACAACATCATTTATGAGCGTTTTTAAAGCTTCATTATTAAACAAAAGGCTGGCAATCAAATCACCAACTTTATTTGGAGTTCCATTAGCTACCTGATCAACTAGCTTGTCATTTATTTTTCTAATAATACTTTCAGCAGTTTCAGCAGTTGCTATGAATGACATTTCCTTAGCTTTGGGATCATAGATGTAATTGTAATTTAATTTCTCTGCTGCACTAATTCTTATGGATACTTTCATTCAACACAAAATAAGTACCTATAGCTTCTTCTAAGAGTATGTCTATTTGGCCATTTCTGGTAATGATGGTACCATCCTTTTTAAATTCTACTTCGTATTTTCGCATGTCTGAAGCATCAAAAACCATGTCATCCAAATCATAAATTCCAGCTTTTACAATTGCACTGGTTGCGCTAAACAATAAAGGAGGTGGTATGTCATCATTTCGAAGTTCAAATTTGAAATTGCTCAAGATTCCATGTATTTGATGTTAATATATCCTTGGTATCACCTACCGCTTTTATTACGCTATCTTCTGGCACTTCACAAGAAAAAAGCAATATCATTGCAAGCGCATAGATAAAAGTAAAGTTTGTTTTCATAAAGGTATTATTGTAATTATTAATTTTTTTTTGCTAAAATATATAAAATAGTTATTTTTTTCTTTTTTTTTAAAAAAGATACTTAATCATAAACTGTAAGCGTTTACCTACACCAGTGTTATCATCAACGTTTTCTCGTTCTAAAACCATAAATTCAACCCCTGTATTTACATTTTTTATAGGTGACCAAACTAGGTTTAAATGTCCTGCACTTCCTGATTTCATATAATGTTCATCTCTGTGTATAGATGGGTCTATTCCAAAGTAACTTAAATTTAAATTTGTTGCCAATGTTTTAGACAGATTTAAACATACACCAGTACCTAAATTCCAGGCAGGCATGGTTTCTAGTTTACCATCGTCATTCAAAACTGCAGAACTTTGAGTGCCAATAGTTGCTACTATTTGACTACCCCATCCTTGACCATAAGAAGCCATCCATCTAAACCAATGTTTTTTATCTCCAAAATATTCACGTCCACTAAAACTAAATCCCCAACCAACTTTAGTTGAATTAGGAATAATATCTTCTCCATCCCATCTCAATTGAAATAAGGATGCTCCTAAAAATAAACGACCTCCTGCATTTGTTGATTTCGTAATTCTACCTGCCAATAAGGGTAATTTTTGACTCGCTTGTCCGTCAAAATCTTCGACCGTCAATTCCTGGAAATTCCAACATTTCCAAAGCAACGGCATATTTAAATTTATCATTTATTTTATCCTCAAATCTAACCTGAGCTCGGCGTGTGCCCGTAAGTGCATCACCAGCTGCAAAATCAATAGTAGCAGGTACTGCATATAAATCAGACTGAGTTCCCCAAGTACGTCCAATTAATAAACGTCCTAAAACACCATAAAAATGTCTTAACCTTGGCGACTGGTTAAAAGGACCACGATCGAGATTAAAAAAGTCAAATTCAAAAAAAACTTGCAGTGGCGACCAGTTTCAGTAATAGTTCTAAAATCAAAATTTAAATCGAGACTCTCTGGCAAATAAATTCATATAACCACTTTGTGCCGGTCTGACCATCTCCTTCCACAGGAACATTTTGAATTTCATATTGAAAACGATCATAGCCTCCATCAAAATCTTGAATATAATCTATCCTAACATAACCTCCAATAGCCATTCGAGCCTTAGAACCAAAAATAGGCCACGATTTAGGAAAGGAAGCATCTATTAAATCCTGCCTGTATAATTCAAGGTATTGCCTCTAAACATATCAATACGTGCTGTATCTTTTTGAACGGTGTTAATGGTGTCTCCTGCATGCCATTGTTGCCCATACATACCATAAGAGCAAAGGCATAAAAAAGCTAAAAGCTTTAATGTTTTTTGAACAGTCATTGTGTTATTTTATTTTTAGTTTGATGGATTAAATTTAATTATTTACCAGTTACAAATTTTGCAATTCATGTTTAATAGTCTCATATTTTTAAATGCTTTAAAATCCGATAATAAATGTTATCTATTTGGTGCATAATTACTTTCCATTTCGAATAATAAATGCCCATAAAAAACAGATATAGCGCGTTAATGTAAACAACATTAAACGATTCTAGTACCTTTTTACCAATAATGAAACGTAAGGTAATCAGTACAATTAGAAATACGATACTCCACCTGTTACTCTTAAGCGACAATTCTAAATTTTCTGGATTTATTCTAACTTTATGAGATAAATAATACAATTTACCAATTAGTAATCCCCCTACACTAAATAAAATATAATATAGGGGAATTTTATACATAAAAGCATCATATAGAACAATGAGACCAATTATAACAAGCGAAATCTGGATAATACGATTGGTACGTTTTATCTTCTTATCTGCAAAATGCTTTATAAATTTTCGTTTAATATTCAATATTTAATATGTATGGTTACCAAGGTAATGGAACAACAGGTGATATTGTTAAACGCACTTGATGTTGTGGACCAAATTCACTTGGTGATGCCACATAATACCAATATTGCATATTAAACTTTACAGGCATTTTACCAAAAAACGTAACTTTAGACGCACCAGCACCAATAGGGAATGTTACTTTCTCTCCTTTTGGTGCATTGTGGTTGATAGAATATGTTGGCGAAGCTGTAAACTGCCAGCCATCTCCCATACTAACAACATAAAAATATTGCCCAGCAGTAATTTGTGCTGTTTCGCCTCCTTGTGAACTAACAAATACATCGTTACCCATGATAGAATAAATACCACCAGCATCAGTAGTTGGTTCAATATTATTAACACTCCACGCATGATCTACCATGACTCCAGCTGCACCCCATTTAAACAGCTGAGCAATTACAAACTCTGGACCTATAAAGGTATAGGGAGATTTTAAGGCCTTATGGCTTGCCGTACGAAAACTAGCAAATGCACCAACTACAGCAATTGTTTTTGATGGAAATGTTTTTCCTACCGCAACATCGGCGCTGATATTCCCTAGACCAGCTTTCTGATTTTCAAACCCAGTCACCACATCATATGTTGGTTGCGTAACAACAAGAGGTATTTGAGGTCTTATGTAAAGATTCATCGTCTTATTTAATGGTATCGGCAGGACAGGTTGAAAACCTATGACAAAGCTATTTTGGCCTCCCGCATTAGGCAAATCTCCCTGATAATTTACATAATCAAAATTAAAGTTCATCGTACCTAAAACGGTGTTAGGATTCGCTAATTCTTCCGCTATTTCTGCTGCTGTTTTGTGATTGCTCTTTGTTTGGTCATCTTCTTGTGCTTCTTGTGCATTCATTACTGCTGAAAATAGCATCATAAAAAGCAATAAATACTGCTGAGTTGTTAACATTTTTTTTCATAATTTCAATTGTTTTTAATTGTTTTTGATTTTTCTTGATTGTTTAGTATCTAAATCTATAACTACTTTGTAAGATTTTAGATTTATTGATGTTGGCTCTAAAATATATTTTTTAGTTTTTACAGTACATATTGTTTAAGATTTAACAAATATAATTAAACAAAAAGATATATTGTTCATTTTTTTAATTTTTTTTTAAATTTTGGTAAAAATTAACGAATTTTTAACTATTACAAACATAATCTTTTTTTTAAAATTATTATAATTTTTGTTCTGGACGAATAATGGTATACCCAATCATAATTCCAACAACAATTGTCATAGCCACTATAAACATTTGGAAAAATTGTTGCATACCCAAAATTAATTCTCCTTGCGCCATAGCAGCCAATCCTCGAAATCCAATAGTACCACTTACTAACAATACTATTGCTGGATCATGACAATAGAAGTAGGTCTTCCTGTTTGTTTAGACCAAACATTGGCTAAGACTACAGCAACAATAGTACCTAATAAATTGCCAAGATTACTATCCAATAGATAACTCCCTGCCAACACCCCTAAATATGATAAACCAGAAACTAAGACTGCCCACGGTAAATCTCTACGAGCTATTTGAAAAAAAGCGAAAGTCAAACCTACAAGCAACAAAGGAAAAAGCAAAAATAACCAAACTTGCGCCACAGGAGTTGCTGGATCGGTAGCTACAATGTTTACAAA
>CAVQGP010000002.1:0-129949 GCA_963712085.1 uncultured Flavobacteriaceae bacterium
CACAATTGTATATAACAACCAAGATTTTATTGAAACATGTATGCAATCAGTTTTGAGTCAAACGTATTCAGATATTGAACACATTATTATTGATGGTGGATCAACCGATGGTACTCAAAAAAAGATTGAACCTTATAAAGATAAATTAGGGTATTATATTTCTGAAAAAGATAGTGGTTTGTACGATGCTATGAATAAAGGTATTAAACAGGCCAAAGGTGATATTATTGGTATTTTGCATTCCGACGATCTATATTTTGATGTAAACGCTATTCAAAAGGTAGTAGATGCCTTTAAAAAGTCATCGGCTGATTTAGTTTACGCCAATGGGGTATTTGTAGATAAAAATAACATTCATAAAGTTAAACGGATTTACGACGCAAAGCCATACAAAAAAAAATATTTAAATTTTGGTTGGATTCCTTTACATACCACCATTTATGTTAAAAAAGAGGTTTTTGAAAAGTATGGCTTGTACAACGAGACTTATTCAATAGCTAGTGATTACGACATTTCGTTGCGCTGGTTTAAAGAAGAAAACATAAAAAAGTATTTTTTGAATGAATGGGTAGTTAAAATGCGGTTGGGCGGCAAAAGTACTTCGGCAAATCTTCAAAAAAGAAAGTCAAAAGAAGATTTACAAATTATAAAGCAGTATAAGTTAGCAGGTTTTATTACTTTAGCATTCAAAATTGGTAGAAAAATCCCTCAGTATTTGAGGCCTAGAATTATAAAGTTTAAAAACTAAGGCATTTAATTGAAATTGTAAAAAATAGAATTATAAAAATCATGAAAAGAAAAGTAGCATTAATTACTGGAATAACAGGGCAAGACGGATCTTATTTAGCAGAATTGTTATTAGACAAAGGGTATATAGTACATGGCATTAAGAGAAGGTCTTCCTTGTTTAATACGGAGCGTATTGATCATTTATACCAAGACCCTCACGATCCGGACCAACGTTTGAAATTACATTATGGAGATTTAACCGACTCTATGAACTTGACACGTATTATACAAGAAGCACAACCAGATGAGATTTACAATTTAGGAGCAATGTCGCATGTTGCAGTTTCTTTTGATACGCCTGAATATGTTGGAAATGTTGATGGATTAGGTACTTTAAGGATATTAGAAGCGGTACGAATTTTAGGTTTAGAAAAGAAAACAAGAATTTACCAAGCCTCAACTTCAGAATTATATGGTGGGATGCCAGAAAACAAAAATGAAAGAGGTTTTTATGATGAATCATCGCCATTTTATCCACGTTCTCCTTATGGAGTGGCCAAAATATATGGATTTTGGATTACAAAGAATTATCGTGAAGCATATAATATGTTTGCTTGTAATGGTATTTTATTCAATCATGAATCACCAAGAAGAGGGGAAACTTTTGTAACACGAAAAATTACCCGTGCGGTGGCAAAAATAGCATTGGGTTTACAAGAGAAAGTTTTTCTTGGAAACTTAGAAGCCAAACGTGACTGGGGACATGCGAAGGATTATGTTCGTATGATGTGGATGATTTTACAAGCTGAAAAGCCTGAGGATTGGGTAATTGCAACAGGAGTTACCACAACAGTGCGCGATTTTGTTCGGATGGCTTTTGAAGAAGTTGGCATTGAAGTAGAATTTAAAGGAGTAGGTGTTAATGAAAAAGCGTATGTTAAGGCATGTAATGATAAAGCTTATCAAGTAGCAATTGGTAAAGAAGTGTTGTCTGTTGATCCATCTTATTTCCGCCCAACAGAAGTGGATTTATTAATTGGAGACCCTACAAAAGCAAAAGAACAGCTAGGTTGGGTGCCAGAATATGATTTAAAAGCGTTGGTACAAGATATGATGAGCGGAGATGTTCAATTGATGAAAAAGGATGTGGACATGTTAAAAGCAGGTCATGAAATTTTGAAACAAGCTGAATAAAAATGATGAATTACCGAATGTCATACTGAGCTAAGCCTGTTCTGAGTGTAGCGAAGGATCGATGTGTTGTCGAAGTGTAAAATAATAAAATACAAATGAAAAAAGATAGTAAAATATATGTTGCAGGCCATAACGGATTGGTTGGCTCAGCCATTGTAAAAAATTTAGAAAAAAAAGGTTACACAAATTTAGCTTTTAGATTGTTTTCTGAATTGGATTTGACAAATCAATTGGCTGTTGAAACTTTTTTTAATGAAGAAAAGCCAGAGTACGTAATTTTAGCTGCGGCTAAAGTTGGTGGAATTGTGGCAAATAATACTTACCGTGGTCAGTTTATTTATGAAAATTTACAAATTCAGAACAATGTGATTCACCAGTCGTATTTACATGGGGTAAAAAAATTATTGTTTTTAGGGTCAACTTGTATTTATCCAAAATTGGCACCACAGCCAATGCCAGAAGATTGTTTATTAACTGATACTTTGGAATATTCTAATGAGCCTTATGCAATTGCTAAAATTGCAGGGTTGAAAATGTGTGAGGCTTATAATTTACAATACGGCACCAATTTTATTTCTGTAATGCCAACAAATTTATATGGTCCAAACGACAATTTTAATTTAGAAACATCTCATGTATTGCCGGCAATGGTTCGGAAAATTCATTTGGCAAAATGTTTGGAAGATGCGAATTGGGAAGCTATTCGTGAAGATTTAAATAAAAGGCCCATAGAAGGTGTTGCTGGAAATGCTTCGAATGAAGAAATTTTATCAATATTAAATAAATATGGAATCAAGCAATTCCAAACTCCAAACTCCAAACTCCAAACTTCTTTAGCGTTATGGGGAACAGGAAAGCCAATGCGTGAATTTTTATGGAGTGAAGATATGGCTGATGCTTGTGTTTTTTTATTAGAAAATAGGGATTTTGATGATGTAAAAGCAACTTGTAAAGACGAAATAATAAACACCCATATCAATATTGGAACAGGTGTTGAAATTTCAATCAAGCAATTATCGGAAACCATAAAAAAAGAACTCAATTTTAATGGAATTATTACTTTTGATAGTAGCAAACCAGATGGCACTATGAGAAAGTTAACTAATCCATCTAAATTGCATGCGTTGGGTTGGAAACATACTATTGAATTAAATGAAGGAATTAAATTAATGTACCAACATTATTTGATTTAATTTTTTATTTAATTTTTTAACATTAATTGTTAAATTCATTTGTAAAATCTATTAGAAATAATTTGGATTAATTTAATATTTACCACTTGACAATTTCTGATTTTACTGAATTTGATATTTAAAGACCGATACAATTAACATTATATATTGTCATAAGAACTTTATTTGGTTAAGGTGAGGGAATAAATTGCCAAATAATTTTGGTGGCTTTCTAAAACTTTCTAAAAAAATAAATTTGTAGAAATCGATTATTTTTAGGTGATTTTTTTATAGATTCTTTAAAGAACAAGTATTTATAACCATACTAATAAATAGATTAGCGAATGTTTAACTTTCAAATTTATTTAGTAAATTTGAAAGTTGAACAAACAAATTGCAATATGGTTATAAAAAGATTAATTTCCTTACTGTTTATGAAAAAGTTATTTACTGGAATTTTAAATTTTGGTAAACATAAGTTAGATTAATTTTACTGATAAAGTATGCCTCAAGCTAAATCAAAAATTTATCCAATAGTTTCATTCTCTTTAGACTTAATACTATTATCTATTTCTTTTTTTATTGCAAGTTTTATTAAGTTTGGTAATGTTATTCCAAACGATGGTTTTTATTTTACACTTTTTATTGTTTGGGAATTTATTTGGATTTTATTAGTGTTAAAATTCAATTTGTATGAAGTTCCTCGTATTTTATATATTGATAAAAATCTCACAAAAAATTTAACGGCCTTAATTGTTTTTACATTTTTAAGTGCCGCTATCATGTATTTTATAACAGATTATAAGTTTTCTAGAATTTTCTTTTTAACGGTTATATTTTTTTTCAGTTTATTTATTATCGCTTGGAGGGCTTTGTCATTATTTTATATAAAAAGAAAGAGAGCTATAGATAGCAGTGATTTTGTTGAAATGGTTTTAATTGGTGTGAATAGTCATATTACCAAGTTTATTAGAACCGTTTATACCGACGCTAAATATGGGTATAAAATTGTAGGTATTTTTACGGATGCTACAATTAAAGGCAGTTTAAAAAAATTTCAAAAAGGAAATCTAGAAGATTCCATTCAATTTTTAAATGAAAATAAATCTGTAAAAGAAATTATGATTTCATTGCCGCATTCCAAAGCTGATTTTATAAATGAATTGTTGGAATATGCCGATAATAATTTGATACGGGTGAGTGTAATTCCTGAATTTTCTGAATATTTATCTCAAATATTTTCAATTGATTATATTGAAAATATTCCAGTAATGAAGTTTAGAAGAGAACCATTACAAAGTTTATCAAATAGAATGTTAAAAAGAGGATTTGATGTTGTAGTTTCTTTTTTTGTAATTGTATTTATATTTTCCTGGTTATTCCCAATTATTGCGCTTTTAATAAAATTATCAAGTAAGGGTCCGGTATTTTTTGCACAAGAACGTTCAGGTAAAGATGATCATTCATTTAAGTGTTTAAAATTTAGAAGTATGACTGTAAACAATGAGTCAGATACTTTGCAAGCTTCAAAAGATGATAAACGTATAACTAAAATTGGCGGGTTTTTAAGGAGAACAAGTTTAGATGAGTTACCTCAATTTTTCAATGTATTTTTAAATGACATGTCGTTGGTAGGTCCTAGACCTCATATGTTAAAGCATACTGAAGAATATAGGGTATTGGTTGATAAATATATGGTTAGGCATTTTGCCAAACCTGGAATTACTGGTTGGGCACAAATTCTTGGGTTTAGAGGGGAAACAAAAACAGTGAAAGATATGGAAAAGAGAGCCCATGCTGATATATGGTATATTGAAAACTGGAATTTAATGTTAGATATAAAAATTCTTTTAAGAACCGTTTTAATTGTGTTTTTTAAGAAAGAAGAAAATGCATTTTAAAATCAAATTATTTTAACAATAGAATTTCTACGTGCCCTAAATCAATTTACTTTTTATACGCCTCAATGGCTTCCTTAATTTTTTCAATTCTATTTTCAGGATCGGGGTGTGTGCTCATTCTTTCCGGAGTTTTGTTTGGACCAGCAGCAGATTTTAATATTTCCATAACACCAATTAAGGCATTTGGATCATAACCGGCATCCATCATAATTTTAACACCTAAATAGTCACTTTCCAATTCATCATCTCTACCATAACTTAAATTCAAAACATTCGCAATAGCAGCTACGCCTTCGGCGGTACTTGGGTCAAAACCAACTGAAACACCGCTTAAAACACCTTGCGTTAAATCGTGTTTTGAAATACGCTCAGCAGAATGTCTGCCAACTACATGTCCAATTTCGTGACCCAAAACGCCTGCCAATTGATCTTCGTTTTCTAGTTTTGAAAACAAAGCATAGGTGATAAAAATTTGTCCGCCGGGCAGTGCAAAAGCATTGATAGTTTGAGCATCTTTTAATAAATGAAATTCGAATTGATAAGGTGTTTGATTTGCAATACTATTGATCACCAACTTTTTTCCAACTTCATCAACAAAGTGCTGTTGCTTTTCATCGGGGTATAAACCACCATGTTGTTGTTTCATTTGAGGCGCACTTTGCAAACCAATGGCAATTTCCTGCTCAGAAGTTAATGAAATATGTTGTTTTTTTCCAGTGTACTCATTTACTTCACTTCGCATATAATATTGTATTACAGCAAATAAAATAATTCCAGCGCCAATTATTAATTTAACTTTTCTATTTCCAGTGCTCATTTTTGTTTGATTTAAGTGATAATAAACACAAAGTTAAATTTTTATAAAATAGGATTCAACAAAAATAATTCATGTAAATTCACTTCATAAAATACCGTGTATGTTAAAAGGAATTCAATTGAATGAAGTCACAAAAAAGCTACCCAAACATTTGCATAAATTTATGGTAAAGCAACCTTATGATGAATATACAACTCAAAATCAGGCTGTTTGGCGCTATGTAATGCGGGTAAATATTTCTTATTTAAGTAAAGTTGCACACGGTTCATATATGGAAGGGTTGAAAAAAGCAGGAATTTCAGTTGATCAAATTCCTAAAATGGAAGGGATGAACCGAATTTTAAAAGAAATAGGCTGGGCTGCTGTTTCGGTTGATGGTTTTATTCCTCCAAATGCTTTTATGGAGTTTCAGGCCTACAATGTATTGGTAATAGCTTCAGACATTAGAACCATTGAGCATATTGAATATACGCCGGCACCTGATATCATTCACGAAGCTGCTGGTCACGCACCAATCATTGCAAACCCAGAATATGCCGAGTATTTAAGACGTTTTGGGGAAATTGGTTGCAAAGCAATTTCTTCTGAAAACGACTATGAAATGTATGAAGCAATCAGGCTGTTGTCTATTTTAAAAGAAGATCCAAATGCTGGTGTAGAAGAAATTGAAAATGCTCAAAAAAAAGTAGCAGCATTGCAAAATGATTTGGGAGAATTATCAGAAATGGCTCAAATTAGAAATTTACATTGGTGGACAGTTGAATACGGTTTGATAGGAACCATTGAAAATCCTAAAATTTATGGCGCAGGTTTGTTATCGTCAATAGGTGAAAGTAAATTGTGTTTAACCAATGCAGTGAAAAAGCTGCCTTATACAATTGAGGCCGCTACTCAAAATTTTGACATCACCAAACCACAGCCGCAATTGTTTGTGACGCCAGATTTTGCGCATTTAAGTTTTGTACTTGAAGAATTCGCTAACAAAATGGCGCTTAGAAAAGGCGGATTAAAAGGGGTTCAAAAATTAATTGATTCAAAAAATATAGGAACCATTGAATTGAGCACAGGGATTCAAATTTCCGGAATTTTTACAAATGTTATTAAGGACGATTTCAATAATGCTGTTTATATTCAAACAACAGGTCCTACTGCTTTGGCTTCAAGAGATAAAGAATTAATTGGTCATGGAACTGATTATCACGCCGCAGGTTTTGGTAGCCCCATAGGTAAATTAAAGGGCATTAATTTAGCCATAGAAGATATGTTTCCTAAAGATTTAGAAGTATATGGTATTTATGAGGGTAAAAAAACAGTGCTTCTTTTTGAAGGAAATATAAAAGTTGAAGGAGAAGTAATTACTGGGAAAAGAGATTTAAAAGGAAAAATAATATTAATTTCTTTTAAAAATTGTACGGTAACACATCATAAAACCATTTTATTTCAACCTGAATGGGGAATTTATGATATGGCAGTAGGGAAGGAAATTATTTCAGCTTATGCCGGTCCTGCATCAGTACATTCGTTTGAGAATTTTGGTGAAGTTTCGAAAGAAAAAACACATAAAATTAAATATACTACAAAAGAAATTGAACTTCATAAATGGTATGGTACAATTGCAGCAATGAGAAAAAGCAAAGCAATTTGTTTTGAAACACTTCATAAAATATTAGAAAATTTAAAGCGTAATTTCAAAACAGATTGGTTGTTGCCATTGGAAATGTACGAGTTGGTTTATGGTACAAATTCAATAATTGAAACCGAAATTGTAAATTATTTAAATGAAATCAAAAAAAATAAAAAATATGCAAGACTCATAAATAATGGGTTAAAGTTAATTTCTAACAACAATTAGTAACCAGTGTTACTAAAATTTGCTTTTAATGCCATATATTTGCTGAAAATTTAAAAAAAAAGAAAATGAGTTTTTTTGGTTTATTTGGAGGTGGTAACAACGAATCACCAATTGAGGAATATTTGAAAGATGGCGCTGTTGTTATTGATGTAAGAACTGTAGAAGAATTTGCAGGTGGCCATGTAAATGGTTCAAAAAACATTGTTTTGAATAGCATTCCAGGCAAGGTTGCCGAAATAAAAAAAATGAATAAAAAAATAATTGCAGTATGTAGAAGTGGTGCAAGAAGCGGACAGGCAACGTCATTTTTAAAACAACAAGGAATTGATGTTATCAACGGAGGTCCTTGGCAAAACGTAGCTAAATTTGTGAAATAAGAATCAAATAGTTGAAACAAAAAAAGGGAAAAACAATGGTAGTTTTTCCCTTTTTTTGTTTTAAAAATCAATATTGTTAGTTGTTTTTAAAAGTTTCATTTTTTGATTTAAATTTTCTAAAAATAGTTGATGTTGAACTGAATTTGCATTGAATGGTTTGTGAGCCAAACCTTTTTGAATGGTTTCAACCTCATTCATAATCTGATGGCTTTTTTCAGCAATCCAAACCAGTTTAAACTGTTCCCAAATATAATTGATAGCGGTTTCATTTGGGTGTACCATATCAATGGCATAAAACCGATAATCTCTTAAATCATCAAGCATTATTTCGTAGGAAGGGAAATAATACAATTGATTTCGAGGTGCTGTAATTTGATGAATGGCTGACAATAAATGCGCTTTGCTTTGTGCGTTTTCTACAAAGCCATCTTTTAAATGACGCACCGGACTTACTGTGAAAATAATATTTACTGTAGGATTTACATCTTTAATAAGGGCGCACATATTTTCTAATGATGCCAATACCTCTTCAACAGAGAGCAATGTTTTCAAAAACCTTTTTTGCGGAACTTTATGGCAATTCCCAACAATGGTGTCAGTTTCAATAAAACGATAGGTCCAGGCAGTTCCTAAGGTGATTACAATATGTGTTGATTCAGTTATTTGCTTATTTGTTAATTGAATAGCCGAATTTAAATTTTGTAGTAATTCATTTTTGTCAACTGAACTTAAATCAGAATGCGCATCAAAACAATGCCAGCGTTCATTCAATTGAAAAACATCTTTTTCAGTATATGCTCTTTTGTTAATTGCATTGGTAAGGAAAGTTTCAATGGCCATTGGATTGAAAAGAATACCAAACGGATTGCTTTTTATCTGAAACTTGTAATACCCTAATTTTTTGCTGATATTTTCTGAAAAACAAGAACCAATCAATAACAATTTGGAACCATAATCTATTTGATGATGTTCAGGCTTTAATTGTATGTTGGTTCTAAAATCCATTTTATTTTGTTAAATTGTGAAACTGTTTATTAGTTAATCTTTTCAACAATTAAACCTTTAAACAATTACACAGTAATTAAGCAATATATTTCTTCGCTTCTTTTAATGCTTGCTCAATGCCTGCTGGATTTTTGCCACCCGCTGTTGCAAAAAATGGCTGACCGCCGCCACCACCTTCAATTAATTTACCCAATTCACGAACTACTTGTCCGGCATTTAATTTTCTTTCTTCAACCAGATTTTTTGAAATATAACAGGTTAAAAATGCTTTGTCTTCATTTTCTGTAGCCACCAATAAAAATAAATGATCAACTTTATTTCCCAATTCAAAAGATAAATCTTTGATACTGTTTTGGTCTAAATCTAACTTTTTAGCTAAAAAATTTATACCACTTACAGTTTCAACTTCATTCACCAAATCGCCAATTACATTTTTAGCTTTGTCTTTCAACAGGTTTTCAAGTTGTTTTTTCAAAGTAGTATTTTCTTCAATTAAATCAAGCAATGCTTTTCTAGGGTTTTTTGGATTTTTAAGCAAATCTTTAATTTCAAATAAAGCCCTATTGTTTTCTAAGTAAACATCTTTTGTGGCATCTCCGGTAATTGCTTCAATTCGTCTAATACCTGCTGCAATGGCACTTTCAGACTGAATTTTAAAATGCCAAATATCACTTGTGTTTTGCACATGCGTTCCACCACAAAGTTCAATCGATTGCCCAAATCGAATGGCACGAACAGTATCACCATATTTTTCTCCAAATAAAGCCATTGCACCTTTTTCAATTGCTTTTTCTATTGGGATATTTCTAAACTCCTGTAAAGGCAATTTATTTTCAATTCTGGCATTTACAAAATTTTCAACAGCTGTTAATTCATCAACTGTTAATTTTGCAAAATGTGAAAAGTCAAAACGCAAATGTTTAGAATGCACTGCAGAACCTTTTTGTTCAACATGTGTTCCTAAAATTTCTCTCAATGCCTGATGCAATAAATGCGTTGCAGTGTGATTACAAGCTGTTCTAAATCGTTGTTTTTCATCAACAACCACGTTGAAAGTCTCAGTTGGATTTTTTGGTAAATTTTTCGCAAAATGAATAATTAAGTTATTTTCTTTTTTAGTATCTACAATATAAATGGTGCTTCCATCACTTGTTTCAAGATAACCTTTATCACCAACTTGTCCACCACCTTCTGGATAAAAAGGCGTTATATTGAAAACCAATTGATATAAATCACCATCTTTTTTGGATGAATACTTTTCTGTAACGCGTTATTTTTACTTTTGCTTTAAGGTGTCATAACCAATAAATTCTTCAACATCATCTTCGTGTAAAATTACCCAATCATCAGTTTCAACAACAGCAGCAGCTCTTGATCGAGTTTTTTGTTTTTGTAATTCTTCAGCAAAACCCTTTTCATAAAGTCATGCCTTTTTCTGAAAGAATCAAGGCTGTTAAATCAATTGGAAAACCATAAGTATCGAACAATTCAAAAGCTTTTTTACCTGAAACTTCACTTCCTTCGGTATTTTCAATAATACTATCAAACAACACTAAACCTTGATCTAAAGTTCTTAAAAAAGAACTTTCTTCTTCTTTAATTACATTGGTAATTAGTTGTTTTTGAGTTTTCAATTCAGGGAAATAATCTCCCATTTGTTTACTCAAAATATTAACCAATTTATAAATAAAAGGTTCTTTTGTATTTAAAAAGGTAAATCCATAACGAATCGCTCTTCGTAAAATTCTTCTAATTACATAACCGGCACCTGTATTTGATGGCAATTGTCCATCGGCAATGGCAAAAGCAACAGCACGCACGTGATCAGCAATTACACGAATAGCAATATCGGTTTCTTCATTTTTACCATATTCGTTATTGGTAATTGTTTCAATTTCTCTAATTAGTGGTGTAAAAACATCGGTATCATAATTGGATTGTACATTTTGCAACACCATACACAAACGTTCAAAACCCATTCCGGTATCCACGTGTTTTGCAGGTAAATTTTCTAAAGAACCATCGGCTTTTCGGTTGAATTCCATAAAAACCAAATTCCAGATTTCAACAACTTGTGGATGGTCTTATTTACCAAATCTTTACCAGATATTTTTGCTTTTTCTTCTTCAGAACGAATATCTACATGAATTTCAGAACATGGTCCACAAGGTCCTTGCTCACCCATTTCCCAAAAATTATCTTTTTTATTTCCTTTAAGAATTCGATCTTCACTAATATATTTTTTCCAAAAATCATAAGCTTCTTGGTCAAAACCTAAACCATCATCTTCTGACCTTCAAAAACAGTTACATAAAGCAGTTTTTGTCAATTTTATAAACTTCAGTTAACAATTCCCAAGCCCAGTCAATGGCTTCTTTTTTAAAATAATCACCAAAACTCCAGTTGCCCAACATTTCAAACATGGTGTGATGGTAAGTATCATTACCAACTTCTTCTAAATCATTGTGTTTTCCAGAAACACGTAAACATTTTTGAGTATCGGCAACGCGTTTTTCGGTAGGGTTTTTCTGCCTAAAAAATATTCTTTAAAAGGAGCCATTCCAGAATTTATAAACATCAAAGTTGGATCATTTTTTAACACCATAGGGGCCGAAGGAACAATAGTGTGTTTTTTTTATTCAAAAAAATTTAAAAATTCTGACGTATTTCTTGTGATTTCATTTGATAATATTATTTATATAATGTGTAAAAAGCATTTCTTAATTAACAATTTAATAAAGCTTCTTAGTGTTTTTTAATTTTTGTAATTCGTTAATTTTATACTAAAAAAATGGGTGTTTTATCACCTTTACAAAATATTTTGTAATTTTGTTATTTCTACACATAATTTAAATGATAATTTATGTGTTTTAATTGCAAAAATAGTATATTTTAAATTTATGACTAAGGTAAAATATTATTACGATTCTGATACGCTTTCTTATAAAAAGATAAAGAACAAAAAAGCGTTGTGTTAAAAAGAATATCATTGGCTATTATATCGGCTTTATGTTTTTGGTTTTGGGTTATGTGGTTTTTACGCCTTTATTTGACTCACCTAAAGAAAAAGAATTAAAAAGGCAATTGGAATTTTTAAAATTAAACGAAGAACTTCACAGTAAAAAAATTGAACAATTGGGATCTGTTTGAGTGAAATTCAAGAAAGAGATAACAATATTTATCGTTTGTATTTTGAAGTAAATCCAATTCCATTGGAACAACGAAAAGCTGGCTTTGGAGGTGTAAATCGTTATAAAGATTTGGAAGGATTTGACAATTCTGAAATGGTTATCGACGTTACAAAAAATATGGATATTTTATCAAAGCAATTGTACATACAATCTAAATCGCTGGATGAAATTGTTAAATTAGCTGAAAATAAAGAAAAGTTATTGGCTGCAATACCAGCAATTCAACCTGTTAAAAATGAAGATTTAACTCGAATGGCATCTGGTTATGGCTGGAGGAATGATCCATTTACCAAAGCTCGAAAAATTCATTTCGGGATGGATTTTACAGCTCCAAAAGGAACGCCAGTTTATGCCACAGGTGACGGCGTTATAGTTAGAGCCGATCAAACAGCAGCAGGTTATGGTAAACATATTAGAATAGATCATGGTTTTGGATATGTTACGTTATATGCCCATTTAAGCAATTATAATGTTAGAAAAGGCCAAAAAGTAAAAAGAGGAGATTTAATTGGTTTTGTAGGTAGTACCGGGCGATCAGAAGCGCCACATTTACATTATGAAATATTTAAAGATGGTGAGCAAATAAATCCTATTAATTTTTATTACGGAAATTTATCTCCTGAAGAATTTGAAGCGATGCAAAGAGCAGCTCAAATTGAAGAACAATCACTTGATTAATGTATATAGAATTACCAGAAAAACGATATTATGGAATTGGCGAAGTCGCCAAAGCATTTGGTGTGAACACTTCACAAATTCGATTTTGGGAAAAAGAATTTGACATTTTAAAACCCAAAAAAAATACCAAGGGGAATCGCAATTTTACTCATGAAGATCTTAAAAATTTAAAATTAATTTATCATTTAGTTAAAGAACGAGGTTTTACTTTAGAAGGTGCAAAAATTCAACTAAAAGAGAAGCCAAAAAAAATAAAAGATAATTTTGAAATTATTGCTCGTTTGGAAACCATCAAGGAAGAATTAAAGACCATTAAAAATCAATTATCTTAAAAATAGTTTTTAAATTGTAACAAAAAATGCTGAATATCAACTAATAAATAAACTAACAATTAAAAACTTTTAAAAATGAAAAAATGGTTAATCCTGTAATTATAATTGGAATTTTAGCTTTTGCTGGCTATAGCTGGGTAAAAGGATTTTACAATTCAACAATTCAATTAAATGAAAATGTAACTGAAAGCTGGGGAAATGTTCAAACAGCTTATCAACGTAGAAATGACCTTATTGGAAACTTAGTTAAAACAGTACAAGGTGCTGCAGATTTCGAAAAAGAGACTTTAACACCAGTTATTGAAGCACGTGCAAAAGCAACTTCAATCAACATAGATCCAACAAATATAACTCCAGAGCAATTGGCACAATTCAACCAGGTTCAAGGTGGTTTAAGTGGTGCTTTAAAAAGTTTGTTAGTAACTGTTGAACGTTATCCTGATTTAAAAGCAAACCAAAACTTTTTAAAATTACAGGATGAATTAACAAGTACAGAAAATCAGATTTTAACTGCTCGTACGCGTTATAACGAAGCAATAAAACCTTTTAACAATCACGTTAAAACATTCCCAAATAATATTTTGGCTGGATTTTTTAATTTTGATGACAAACCTTATTTTGATGCTGAAGCTGGTGCCGAAAATGCCCCTGATGTAAAGTTTGATTTTGGTAAAAAAGAATAATGTCTAAAGTAGAAGATTTTTTAACAGCAGCGGAGGAACAAACCTTGGTAGCAGCAATTAATCTTGCTGAAAAAAATACTTCTGGAGAAATCCGAATTCATATAGAAAAAAATACTGAAAAATCTCCAATGGAAAGAGCATTGGAGGTTTTTTATTTCTTAAAAATGGATGCTACAAATTTAAGAAATGGTGTATTGTTTTACATTGCTGTTGAAAGTAAGAAATTTGCAATTTTAGGCGATGAAGGCATCAATAGTAAAGTGCCTGAAGATTTTTGGGACTCAGAAAAGGAATTGGTGTTTTCTTATTTTAAAAAGGGAGCATATTCAAAAGGACTGGAACTGGCAGTTTCAGAAGTTGGAAAAAAGCTAAAAACATTTTTCCCATACCAATCAGATGACACAAACGAGTTGTCTAATGAAATTTCAAAAGGATAAATGATGCAATTTTATAAAACATTTACAAAATATACCACTGTTATAATTGCACTTTTATTTGTTCAAATGGTCTTTGGACAATTTACCATTCCTGAGAAGCCAAAATTACAAACCAGCGTTTACGATTATGCAAAATTATTAACCGCTGAACAAAAAGTTACACTTGAAAACAAGTTAATTCAATATTCCGATTCTACTTCAACTCAAATTGTTGTAGCTACTGTTGAAACTATTAATAATGAAGATATTGGTATTTTAACACCAAAATGGGCACATGAATGGGGTATTGGACAAGCAAAGGAAGACAATGGTGTTTTTATATTGTTAGCTGTTAAAGAACGTAAAATTTGGATTGCACCTGGTTATGGTGTTGAACATAAATTAACAGCAGGCACAACTGGTGGTATTGTAAGAGATGTGATCATTCCTGAATTTAAAAATGGAGATTATTATGCAGGACTGAATAAAGGAACTTATGCTATTTTTGAAGTTTTAAATGGAACTTATAAAAACGAACAACCTGCTAAAAAACAAACTTCCGGAATACCAAAAGGTGTTATTATTATCATAGTAATCATAGTTTTATTGATTATTTTTTCTAAAAAAGACAAAGGAGGAAGTAACAATAGAGGAAACAGAGGAGGTGATGCAACTGATATTTTAACTGCAATACTTTTAAGTAGAGCCGGAAGAGGTGGCTTTGGAGGTGGTAGTTTTGGTGGCGGATCTAGTGGTGGTTTTGGCGGAGGCGGCTTTGGTGGCGGTTTCGGAGGTGGCGGTTTTTCTGGTGGTGGTGCTGGCGGTAGCTGGTAATCTTAAAGCCACAATTTTAAAGAATACTTTAGCGATTTTAATTTTAATTCTCAATAGTTTTATCAATCATTTTGAAAAAATTAGTCATTGTTTTTTGTGGAATGTTATTCTTTTTTTCGTGTAAAAAGAATGAAAGACAAGCAATAACTGAAATCCATTCCCACCCATATCTTTTTGTTTTAGGGACTGCTCAGGATGCGGGTTATCCGCAGGCTGGTTGCGAAAAAGAATGTTGTAAACGCGTTTATAACAATCCTGAAAATGGAACATATGTTGCTTCATTGGCACTAGTTGACCCAGTTTCAAATGAAAACTGGATTTTTGATGCTACACCCGACTTCCCAAAGCAGTTAAAATTACTTTCAAACCATTTGCAGAAACCTGAAAATTTACCAAAGGGCATTTTTTTAACACATGCACATATTGGACATTATACAGGATTGATGCACTTAGGAAGAGAGGCTATGGGAACGAATGCATTGCCCGTTTATGCTATGCCTAAAATGAAAACCTATTTGGAAAACAATGGTCCTTGGAGTCAGTTAGTTGATTTAAAAAACATCGCAATAAAAAGCTTGCAAAAGGATTCAGCCATAGTTTTAAATGAAAGAATTTCTATTACACCTATTCAGGTCCCGCATAGAGATGAATATTCTGAAACGGTTGGATATTTA
Organism: uncultured Flavobacteriaceae bacterium; assembly: GCA_963712085.1. Classification (GTDB taxonomy): domain Bacteria; phylum Bacteroidota; class Bacteroidia; order Flavobacteriales; family Flavobacteriaceae; genus Lutibacter. Next base: position 15,856 of record CAVQGP010000002.1, read on the forward strand.
ATCAATGCAAATGCTAAAAAAGTATTATTTATTCCAGATATTGATAAATGGCATAATTGGAATAGAAGTATAGTTAATTATATTAAAAAAGTTGATATTGCTTTGTTAGATGCTACATTTTTTAAAGATGGTGAAATTAGAGGGAGGGCTATGAGTGAAATTCCGCATCCGTTTGTTGAAGAAAGTATGGAGCTGTTTAAAAATTTATCTAAAGAAGAGAAGAAAAAGATATATTTCATTCACTTTAATCATACCAATCCATTATTAATTAACGCAAGTACAGCACAAAAAACAGTTTATGAAAACGGATTTAATATTGCAAAACAGGGTGAAATTATTAAAATGGAATGAACATGAATTCATATGTTGAAATTGTAAAATTATATCCAATATACACAGCAATGTTACAATTTGCTATTTTGGGAACTTTTGGAGATATTATTTCAAAATGGATACATCAAGGTAAAATATTTATGCCTTACACTGCAGTAATTTTAATTTTAAAAATGTTGGAATGGGCTATTTTAGCAATTAGTATTAAATATGCTTTTATCGGTTATGCCGGATTTGTTAATCAATTAATTGAATTTGAGTTTCTTCCAAGACTAGGTTTGTTTGGGAATGCTTTTGCAATATCTGTAGTAATGAATTTACAATTTGGATTGTTTCTGGTAATGTTTCATAGGTTGTTAGATAATTTAATAGCCAAACAAAACAATTGGATTAATATAGATAAAGGTATATTCTCATTAATTTGGTTTTGGATTCCTGCTCATACCATTACCTTTATGCTCGACAAGCCATATCAAATAGGGATGGCAGCCATTTGGAGTGTGGTTTTGGGTATTATTTTAGGGTATTACAATAAACCTGTGAAGGTATAAATGTTTGTTTGGCTTATCACCAATATGCTAATTTATTACTTTTGTCTAAAATAAATAACGATTGGTACACCTGTAAAATCAAAAATCTCTCTTAATTTGTTTTCAACAAATCGTTTATAAGGATCTTTTACGTATTGTGGTAAATTACAAAAGAACACAAACTGAGGTGTTGGTGTTGGCAGTTGCATACAATACTTAATTTTTACAAACTTTCCTTTAATTGCAGGAGGTCCATGATGTTTTACAATTTCCAACATGGTATCATTCAACTTGCTTGTAGGAATACGTTTTTTTCTATTTTCAAAAACTTCAACAGCAGTTTCAATAGCTTTAAAAATACGTTGTTTGGTTAAAACACTTGTGAAAATAATGGGTACATCGGTAAATGGTGCAATTTCTCTTCTAATCTGCGCTTCAAAATCGCGCATAGTATTGGTATCTTTTTCAACCAAATCCCATTTGTTAACTAAAATAACCACCCCTTTTTTGTTTTTTTCAGCCAGCCAAAAAATATTTTCATCCTGACCTTCAAAACCACGTGTGGCATCTAAAACAAGAATGGCAACATCACAACTTTCAATAGCTCTTACGGCACGCATTACAGAGTAAAACTCTAAATCTTCTTTAACTTTCGATTTTTTTCTAATTCCTGCAGTATCAACCAAATTAAATTCAAATCCAAAACGGTTGTATTTGGTGTCAATAGTATCTCGAGTTGTTCCGGCAATATCGGTTACAATATTTCTTTCTACACCAATTAAAGCATTGATAAACGATGATTTCCCAGCGTTTGGACGACCAACCACTGCAAAACGCGGCAATTCACTTGCTTCAACAATATCAGCTTCTAGTTTTTCAGCGACAGCATCTAATAATTCACCAGTTCCACTTCCATTTATTGAGGAAATAGTGTAATATTCACCTAATCCAAGATTGTAAAATTCTACAGCACTCGCGTCACGCATAGCATTGTCAACCTTATTTACAGCCATAAATATCGGTTTTTTAACTTTGCGTAAAACTTTTGCTACTTCTTCATCCATTGGAGTAATACCTTCTTCCACATCAACAACAAAAATGATAATATCAGCTTCTTCAATGGCTAATTGTACTTGTTTTCTTATTTCTTCTTCAAAAACATCGTCTGAGCCAATAACATAACCTCCGGTATCAATAACCGAGAAATTTTTACCATTCCAATCACTTTTACCATAATGTCTGTCACGCGTAACTCCACTAACAGAATCAACAATTGCTTGTCTGTGTTTTATTAAACGATTAAATAAAGTTGATTTTCCAACATTTGGCCTTCCAACAATGGCTACTATATTACTCATGGGTGATTTTTAATTTTTTGCAAAAATACATTTTTTTATTTTGGAAATGAAGGTATTAGAACTGTGATGTTTCACATTTGATAAAATATAGTATATTTCAGCACCTAAAAATGATTTTCAATGGAAGCACAAAAAAATAGCGACATACATTTACGACCACGATTTAAAATGGACTTTCCTGAAAGTCAGCAAGATTTAATTTCAAAGTTTGAGGCTAATTTGAAGGATGGAGAATGCAAGTATTGTAGTAAAATTGTTGATGGTCATATAGTTATTGACGTACCTAAGGAAGAAAATCACTTTTGGTCACCACAGCTTAATATAGAAATTGAACCTGTTGAAGAAGGAAAGACAATTGTAAAAGGGCTGTTTGGGCCAAAGCCTCAAGTATGGACCTTATTTATGTTTTTTCACTTTGCAGTGGCAGTTGCTTTTATTGGTTTTTCGGTAATGGCTTATGTACAATGGAGCTTAAAAACCGATTATTTATTTGCATTGGAAATGGTTATTGCTTTGCCTATTTTATGGGTTATAATGTATTTTTTAGGACGATGGGGTAAAAGTACAGGAAACAAACAAATGGATGAATTGTATAAATTTATGATGAAAACTTTGGAGAAATAAGAATTAAAAGTTAAAAAATATTAAATCAGCCTTCAATATTAAAATTGTAGACTGATTTAAATATTATAAATAAAAATTTATTTTACTTGTTTTCGTAAAAACTTACTGTGCCACTGTCTTCATTTGTTACCACTAAAATATCATTTCCTGTTGGACTATTTGCGGCAGGTATTGCTAAAATACCTTCAGGAGCTTCATCGCCACTATGAGATAAAATTGTTAAAAATATTGGTGATGTAGGCGAAGTAATATCATATACAAGCACTTGGTCATTTCTTTCTAAACCAACAAATAATAAATAACGTCCGTTTTCTAATTTTAAAACGTCTAAACCTTCTGGTTCGCCGCCTTTATCGTCACTTCTTCCATCATTGTCATTAAATCTGTCAGGAGTTGCGGTCAATGTTTCTATTGCAATACTGTTGCCGCTATCGTAAATTAAATTTGCGTTTGGCGACCATATTGAAAAAGATCTGGCACCATAACTGTAAATTTCATCAATGTCACCATCATTGTCTAGATCACCCATTGTTGTGGTGGTTTTTAACCTTCCAAGGTTAGCCGCGTTTTGATAATCCATTTCAATTGGGAAAGCAGTTTCGTCTAAAGTTAAATCGGCAACCCTCGCTTCTTCGCTAAAACCACTATAGTCTCTTGAATCTCCTTCGTTTGCTGAGATTAAATATTCCATTCCATTTATAGTTACAGCTACAATACCATCAGGCTGATACATGCCTTTTATAGGCCAGTTTTTTAGCGCTTTTACATTGTCCTTATCACTTGCGTCTAAATTATTTTCAATTGTATTGTGATTTTTAAAACCTAAAGGTAAAATGGCTGCAATTGATTTTCCAACCAAATCAATTTTTGCAATTCCGTTGTTTTCTTGAAGTGAAACCCAAGCTATTTGTGAATCATCTGAAACAGCAATATATTCAGGTTCAACGTCTTGGGCTAAAGTTGCATTTGGACCAAAAACTCTAAAACCTTGCAAACTTAAAGGTATTTGGAGAATGTTAAAATTTGTAAAGTCAAGTGTTGTTACTAGGGCATTATCAATATCAATAATGCTTACAGTTCCCAATGGGTCAACAGTATAGGCGTCATTAGGTTCACCCTCATTTGCAGAGATTATTTGTTTTCCGTTTTTTGTGAATTTTACCATATCGGGTAAAGCACCTACAGTAAATTGATTGATTAACGAGTGGTCTGAAGTATTGTATAATAATACTTTTCCTGGGTTTTGTTTGTAATGATTTTCAACGGCAACCGCCAAACGACCATTATTAATATCAACACTATTTGGAACACCATAAGCACCCAACGCAATTGGGGTTTCTTGTGTAGGTGCACCAATATTTGAAATGTTAAAAACTGAAATTTGTTGCGATTCAACATTTACAATAAATAATTTGTTTGTTGTTGGGTCAAAAGCAGATATTTCTGAAGCTCCGTTGCCGCCAACTTGAATGGTTGATTGGTATTGAAAATTTACACCTGAACCAACAGGAGGAAGTTGAGGTTCATTGTCGTCATTGTCACAACTAAATGTAGCAATTGCTAAAAAAGTTAGAATAGTTTTACTTAAAAGTTTCATATGTAGTTTATTTATTAACTGCAAATATGAAAAAGCTTCTTTAAGTTAAAGTTAATGTAATGAAAACTAACCATTAGTTTTTAGAGGTAGATGTAAAATAAATGTTGCCAATAAAATTAATCATTGTTATACCCAAACCTGCGCAACTGTCGTTTATCGCTTCGCCAGTTTTTGTTTACTTTAACATATAATTCTAAATGAATTTTTTTACCAAAGAATTTTTCTAAATCTTTTCTTGCTTCAGTACCTACTCTTTTTAATGAAGCGCCTTTATGACCAATAATAATTCCTTTTTGAGTTTCACGTTCAACCATAATTACCGATCGGATTCTTATAATATTTTCTTCTTCAAAAAACTCTTCCGTTTCAACTTCAACGGCATAAGGAATTTCTTTTTTGTAATGTATCAATATTTTTTCGCGAATGGTTTCATTGATAAAAAAACGTTCAGGTTTATCGGTTAACTGATCTTTTGGATAATATGGAGGAGATTCAGGTAATAATTCTAAAATTCTATTAAAAACATTTTGAACATTGAAATTTTCAAGTGCTGAAATTAAAGTAATTTCAGCATTAGGCACTTTTTCTTTCCAATACAGTGAATTTTTCTTCAACTTCTTCTTGATTAGATTTATCAATTTTATTGATTAATAAAATGACCGGAATTTTTGAATGTTGAATTTTGTTGAAAAACTTTTCATCTTTTAATTCTTTTTCGCCAATTTCAACCATATAAATGAGTACATCAGCATCTTCAAAAGCCGATTTTACAAAATCCATCATAGATTCTTGTAACTCGTAGGCCGGTTTTATGATTCCAGGAGTATCAGAAAAAATAATTTGAAAATCGTCACCATTAACAATTCCTAAAATACGGTGTCGTGTAGTTTGTGCTTTTGACGTGATAATTGATAATTTTTCACCAACAAAAGCATTCATTAAGGTTGATTTGCCTACGTTTGGATTTCCAATAATATTTACAAAACCTGCTTTGTGTTTCATTTTCAGTATTTAAGATTGCAAAGGTAAACTTTAATATTTTTATTTTAAAAAAATTGTTGCTTTTTTAAAAAAAGATGTATCTTTGCAATCCAAATCGCGGGATAGAGCAGTAGGTAGCTCGTCGGGCTCATAACCCGAAGGTCACAGGTTCGAGTCCTGTTCCCGCTACAAAGGCTTAGCGCTTATAACTAAACGGATTGTTTGCTACAATCCGTTTTTTTATGTCTTCAATTTACTTATTTTTACGTGCCGTAAACGATTCCGTAAACGTTTTTAAGATGAATCAACCCTATTCAGAACCCAAAATATTCACCGGAGGTGTGGATACTAACCAGTGGACTAGCCTTACTTCCAAAGAACAAAAACTAGCCCTTTCCAAAGAATGGTTTGTTTATTATTCCTTTCGAGACCCAGAAACTGGGAAGTTAAAACGTCAATCATATATCAAAGCAGGTGCCAATAGATTTAAAAGTAAAAGAGGTCGGTTAGCTGTTTTAAAAACCTTGCAACGTAATTTATTTTTATTGTTGGAAAATGGTTTCAATCCGTATGAAGATAATTCAGTTAACAAGGAATGATTTTTAGGTACGCAAAGGGTTGTAATTGAGCCAACAGAAACAGTTATAGAGGAACCAACAACAAAAAGCAACAACAATCAACACTCACCAACAATCACCAACAACGAGCAACACTCGCCAACAGATACCAACAGCCAACAATATGTCGCAACAATCCTAAAAAAATATTTATTGAGTAAAATATTTTTAGTAACGTGAGTTTTTGATGAGGTGTTTTTTATTTTTTGATGAATTTTTGAAGTGTTGTAATATCTTCATTTAAGGTATGTTAATGGTTACTTAGCAGTATTATTAACCAAACTTATTTTATGATGAAAAAAATTACTTTATTATTATTTCTTTTAACAACTACTTTTGGGTATTCTCAAAATTTAATTACAAATGGCACTTTTGATGATGCTTCAGGTTGGACGGTTGTAAACCAATATGGAACCGATAGCACAAATGGCTCAGTAGCTATTACTGGAGGTGAAGTGAATATTGGAAAAATTGACCCCACTGATGGTGGTTGGATTCACATGGGGCTTTATACAAGTGTGAATTTAACAGCAGGGTGGTATCAATTTGATATGGATATGTCTTATGACGGCATTGATTCTATATGGGGTGAAGTATACATTGGATCTGTGCAACCAGTTGATAATGCTGAATATTTCGGTGACCAACAGGTTATTAAAGCCTACAACGCTTGGGATTGTGGTAGTATCAAAACTTATTCTGGATCGGCTGTTGCTGCTGGATGTGATACTTCCAGTCCAGGAAAATTTCAAATTACTTCTGCCGGGACTTATTACATATTATTTAGAACTGGAGGTGGAACATTTGGAGCCTCTGGTATAACTTTAGACAATTGGTCGTTAGTTGCTGATAATCCGGAACCAGTCGCAAATTTTTCAGAAGTAACATCTACATCAAATCTTACAGCTACTTTTACGAACACTTCTACAGATGCAACAAGCTATTCTTGGGATTTTGGTGATGGTTCAACTTCTTCCGATGAAAATCCTGCTGCCCATACCTATGCTTTTAAGGGGCAATATCTAGTTTCTTTAACAGCCACAAGTACTGAAGGTTCTAATACATTTACAAAAGAAATTTTTGTTGGTGCAGTTAATACGCCTATATCAGATTTCAGTTTTGATTTTAGTTCGCCGACGCCACTCAGAAATGAAAGACTTCTTAATTATGTTGAAGCCAGTGGTGTAGCAACAGCATCTGGTGTTAATGATGATTGGTGGTCTCAGATAAAATATATTAACAATGCCGGAATAGACTTATCTTCAGGAGATAGAGGATTCTCAATAAAAGTGAAAGGACCAAGAACATCAACACTTACTTTAAAAGTTGAAGATGGTGGAACGGAGCATTCTGTAACCGCAAACTATACAACACCTAATGTATGGCAAACCTTAATATTTGATTTTTCAAGTTTTAATTCTAACAATAATAAAAAAATAGCTTTGTTTTTTGATATACAAACCAATTTTGATGGTGGAGTCGACCCTGCTCAAAATGTTTTTCAAATAGATGATTATGTTTTTGGTGTGTATAGTACATTAAGCATTAAAAACTATGAAATTCCTGGTTTAGCGGCATATCCGAACCCTACAAATAGTAGTTGGACAATTTCAACAGGAGGTCAAGAAATTCAAGCAATTGATTTATATAATGTAATTGGTAAAAGAGTACTTAGATTAGAACCAAATAATATATCAGCTAATGTTGACGCTTTAAGTTTAGCGCCAGGTGTTTATATTGCAACTATTAAAACTGAAAAAGGAACTAGTAGTCGAAAATTAATTAAAAATTAAAATTTAATTCAATAAACTTAAAAGCCGAACATTAGTTCGGTTTTTTTTTTGCAAAAATGAATATGCATTAAATATGAAATTTATTCCTTATAAGGTATTCGATAAAGTTTATTCAGAAACAATAAAGCTATCAATCAATTAAAATAAATAAGGATTAATATTTAATTTTTAATAACTAAGAATCATCTAAATCAATTAAATACTCTACTAAATTTTGTTCTCGTTCTAATTTTAATTTTCTTCTTAACCTATATCTTGCAAGCTCAACGCCACGAATTGTAATATTCAACATTTTAGAAATTTCTTTTGAACTCATATTCATACGTAAAAAAGCAGCAAGTTTTATTTCTCTTGGTGATAATTTAATATTGTTTTCTGATAATTTTTTTAAATAATTTCCATGAACTTGATCAAAATGGTAAGCGAATTGATCCCAAGAATCGCTATTTGAAAGCTCCAAATCAATGGATTTAATAATTTTCAACAATTCCTTTTTAGAATCAGTGTGATTCAAAGATGTAGAGATTTTGTTTTGAATATCCAGAATAAAATCGTTGTTTTTAACCAAGTGCATAGTAATTGTTGTCAATTGGTCATTTTTAAGATCTAGTTCCGTTTTAAGTTTGTCATTTTCCAATTTACTTATCTCTTCATCCTTAATTTTTAGTGCTTGATTCTTCTTTTCGTAAATTATTGATTTTTCTTTTTTATATATCTTTCTCTGTAATAAAGGTATAAGAGTTAAAAAAATTAGAGCTATAATTAAATAACCCATTTTTGCCCAGTTTGTGTAATACCAAGGTGTTAAAACTTCAAAGGAGAAGGTTGATATATCACTTTCCAAGTTGTATATATTTTGTGCTTTTATTTCAAAATTATATTCCCCAAAAGGTAAATGTGTAAATTCTTTTTCACCTGAACTTGTCCATTCAGACCATTGTTCTTCTATTGGTAATAGTCTATAGCAGAATTTTAAGTCTTCAAATCCATCAAAATAAGGGGCTGCATATTGAAATTTAATTGAATGCGTTTCAGTTATATCAATTTTATTTATAGTATTAGGATTATAGGTACCAATAGAGTTTGTAGGAGATTTTATTTCAATAGATCTAAATAAAACTTGAAAATTTTCTTGTATTTGATGAACCTTGTTAGGGTTGTAATCAATAAAACCTTCTTTTGCTCCTATAAGTACATTATTTTCGTCAAGGATCGAAATATTTGATAAATCATCACTTATAAATTTATTTATATGTTTAAAAATATTAGTCTCTTTTTCAAATGAGCCAAATCCTTTTTGAATTAAATTTCCAAATTTTTTGTCTTGAATATAATAAATAGAGGTACTTCCGTTTGAAATAATATCACTTACATAATCTGTTCCAAGCCATTTGTTAAAATATATATTGGGGCTAAAAGTTTGAGTATCTGTGTTAAAATCATAAATACCCTTTTCTGATGTAAAAATCAATTGATTATTTAGTGAATAAACATCAATCATAGTATTTGATGGAAGACCATCTTTCTTGCCAAAATTCTTAATAGCTTTTTGAGCTTTCAAATTTGAATCAAATTCAATTTTAAAGGCACCTTTAGATATGTGCGTAGCCCAAAGTGTTGAATCATTTTCGAATTCTATACTTCCTAGATTCTCATCAAGATTTTCAATTCCTCTTTCTTTAACCCATTTTCCATTAATTTTACGATATAATGTAAGGCCTCTATAACCAGTCCCTAAAATAAGATTTGGGAATTTAGTATCCAAAATTTTCCAATTACCAATTTCTTCAAATTGGTTTAAGGAATTCCCTTTTATTTCAAAAGCTCCGCGATTGTGGTTTAAAAAAAGACCATTTCTAATTTTTGAAAAATTGTAAACTTGCCCTTCGCTACCAGAGATCATTTCAATTGGTGAGCCATGCAATGAGTTGAATTTGTTTTTTTGAAAAAAAACCCCATTATTAGTTCCAAGATAAATCTTATTTTCATATTTCATAGCTGTATACCCAGTACCCTCAATTCCTACTTCTTCATTAATTAATGAAAACGGTAGGCTAATTTTTAGGTAATCAATTCCATTGTTTAAACCTATCCATAGATTGTGAAATTGATCTTCATATAAAGATTTTACAGTTCTGTCCGAAAGACCTTCTTTTTTTGTTAAATGATTTTCAAGAGTAAAATTTGAACTAAAAATGTAAATTCCATTACTTTGGGTGCCAATAACATATTCACCAGATTTTAATTTTAAGGCTTCATTTATAGTACCTAATTTAACGGGAAGGTGAATAGGTGCATAACCCAAGTCCGTTAATTGATAAATTTCCCCTTCTCGAGTAAAACAATAGTATCCATTTTCTTTTGGTAGGATAGCTATAATATCATAATTAATTTCTGTCCCCTTAATGTGGATAAATTTATTATTTACAATTTCATATAATCCAAGTCCATAAAATTGAGCTAACAACCTGTTTTCAACTTTAAATACAAAACGCATATAACCAGGTAAGGTCATTGCCTTTAAATTGCCATCTTCATAAACAAACAACTCACTTTCTGTATTAAATAATATTTTACCATCAAGTTCAAGTATTTTCCATGTCTCTGCAATATCTTGTTTATCAATTGGTAAATACTTTAGTAGAGATATAAAAACCAAATCGTTTTTTGTTTTCGTGAAATATCCTATTTGTCCTTGCCCTCCTACAAAAATTCTACCTTGTTTATCTACTTTTACAGCTCTCAATCTAGTTGAAAAAGGCACCTCATATTTTTTCCATTGTCCTCCGTCAAACTCCAACAGACCATCATTATTTGCAACGTATAAAATGCCATCGCTATTTTGATCAAATGCCCAATTTTGAATTCCTCCATTGTAATCATTTGAGTCGAAATGTTCTTTTAAAGGAACGCTTTGAATAATTAAAGGGTTTTCAAATTGCGCATATACATAATTATAAACTAAAAAGTATATAATTATTGTGAGTATTGTTTTTTTCATTAATGTGAAATATAAATTCTATGTGAATCTACTAAAAATACTATAAATAAAGGATTTATTATTAAATTAAATATATAATTGAGAGTTTTTGATGAGTTATTAAATTGACATTAGAAAGGTTTTAATGTAGTGTAATCTAAATAATAATATTTAAGTGTTTTGTTTCTTTGATGAAAATTATTGCAATAGTAATTGTAAAATATTTTTATTAACCAAACTTAATTTATAAGATTATTATGAAGACAATGTTACTAAATTGTTCAAAAAAACTTGGAAAGAATACCCTGCTTGTTATGGTGTTTTTTTTATGTACCAGTGTTGGTCTCGCGCAAATTTCTGTATCTGGTAAAATAACCGATGCAGATACTGGTGAACCTCTGCCAGGTGCAAACATTATTATTAAGGGCTCTAGTAAGGGAGCGCAAACTGATTTTGATGGAAATTTTTCCATTGATGTTAAAAAGGGTGACAAACTTGAAATTTCCTATTTAGGGTATAATAAAGAGGAAGTCCAAATAGGTGATATCACTTATCTTCAAATCAAACTAACAGCAAATGCCAATTCCTTAGATGAGGTTATTGTAGTTGGGTATGGTAGTACCTCTAGAACTAAAATTATCTCAGCGGTTTCTGTTGTAGATGCAGAAACGTTAAAAGAAATTCCAGTACCTAATGTTAGTAATGCATTAGAAGGGTTGGCTTCTGGTTTATTTGTAAGACAGGGTTCTGGGGAGCCTGGATTTAGCAGTTCTTCTTTTGAAGTTCGAAATTTTGGAAGTGCTTTAGTTATTGTAGATGGCTCTCCAGGAGATATCAATCAACTAGACCCAAATGAAATTGAAAGCATTTCAGTACTAAAAGATGCTGCGGCTGCAGCGGTTTACGGTGTGCAAGGTGGTAATGGTGTTGTACTTATAAAAACGCGTAGTGGTGGTTATGGAAAACCAGAATTATCTTACACAAATGCTTTCACATTTACTTCATTTACAAAATCGCCTGATTATTTATCATCGGCTCAATATGGAGAGGTTTTAAACGAAGGTTTAAGAAACGACAATCAGGCTCCATTTTATTCAGACGAAGAAATAGAAGCTTTCAGAACTGGTTCTGATCCTATTAATTATCCAAATACAGATTGGAAAAATTTAGTGTTAGATAATGCTGGATTTCAACAGCGCCATAATTTAAGTCTGTCAGGTAGTAGTGATAAAATTAAATATTTTGTAAATGCAGGTTATTTAAGCCAAGGATCAAATTATACAGAAGATGTATTATCTTATGAACAGTACAATTTACGTTCTAATCTTGAAGCCGATATTTACGATAATTTTAAAGTTGCTTTCAATCTTGCTACAAGAAGAAGATTAAATGAAGCTCCTGCATATTCAGCATATAATATTTTTAGAGAATTAAGTCGTGCTTTACCAACAGATTTAGCATATTATCCTGACGGTACACCAGCAAAACCAAGTTTTAGTCCAAACCATATTTTAGAAGGTATCAAAGATTTTAATGCAGGTTATTATAGAAACAAAAATAACAACGTAGATGCCAAAATAACTTTAAACTGGGATATCAACCAGGTTGAAGGCTTAAGTGTTAATGGTTACGGATCAATAGTATACGATACTTCTTTTAGAAAAGAGTGGGGTAAAAGTTATAACCTGTATACACTAAATAGACAAACAGGAGATTATGATGTGTTTAAAGCAACGCCTGAAGGTTCATTTAGCGAAACTGTTTTAACTCAAACAACAGATTACAGCAATCATTATGTATTACGTGGCTCTATTAATTACGATAGAACATTTGGAGATCATAGTGTTGCAGGTTTATTATTGGTTGAGGCACAAACAATTCAAGGAGAAAACTTTTTTGGACGTCGTCAAGATTTTCAATCAACATTAATAGATCAACTTTTTGCTGGGTCTAATGAAAATAAAGATGCCAATGGTGGTGAGTTTAGAGAAAACCGCATTGGTTATGTTGGGCGTTTTAGCTACAACTTTAAATCAACTTATTTTATAGAAAGTTCATACCGTTACGATGGTTCTTCAAGATTTGCACCTGGAAATGAATGGGGGTTCTTCCCATCAGTTTCTGTAGGTTGGAGATTGTCTGAAAATTCATTTTTTGAAAACTTAAAAGAAAACATTCCAAACTTAAAAATTAGAGCATCAGTAGGTACTGCTGGTAATGATGGTACAGCTGCTTATCAATGGTTAAGTGGTTTTACATATAATGGTTTTTATGCTATTAATGAAACGGCGATACCAACTATTGACAATACAGCTCTTGCAAATGAAGATTTAACTTGGGAAACAAATACAACTTATAATGTTGGGGTTGATGCTGATTTTTTAAAAGGAGATCTTAAATTTTCATTTGATTTTTTCCATAGAGATAGAAAAGATGTTTTGGCGTATGCTTCAGGGAGTGTTCCAAATACACTTGGTGTAGGTTTAGCCGCGCAAAATCTATATGAATTCTCAAATGAAGGGTTTGAAATAACAGCTAATTATAACAAACAATTTAATGAAGATTGGAATTTTAACGCAGGTTTTAATTTTTCAAAATCTAGAGAAAAAGCAATTTTTATTGATGAAGCAGCTATTACCGATCCTTTTATGGCGCAAAATTTAACTGTAACAGGAGGTTTTACAAACTTAAGAAGAGGGTATATTTCTAACGGATTATTTCAAACTCAAGAAGATATAAATGCGAGTCCTATTCAAGATGGTAATGCAAATTCTTCTATAAAACCTGGAGATATTAGATACCAAGATTTAAATAATGATGGTGTTATCGATGTTAAAGATCAAAAGGTTTTTGGAAACGGAGATAAAGCCGTAACAAACTATTCCTTGAATTTAGTTGGTCAATATAAGAATTGGGCATTGTCTGTTTTATTAACAGGTGCTGCTGGTTATGATCTTTATTTAGATGGTGAATCACAAAGTCCTTTAAGAAACGGATTTAACGGTTACGAATATCAATTAGATTATTGGACTCCTGAAAATACTGGAGCAGCATATCCAAGAGTAGCCAATGGTGGTTATAATGATAACAATTATAAATATTCAGATTATTGGTTAAGAGATGGAAAACATTTAAGAGTTAAAAATGTGAATGTAAGCTATTCTTTTCCATCATCAATGCTAGGTAAAACTGTAGACAACTTAAGACTGTATTTTACAGGGTATAACTTATTTGTAATTAAAAGTTACGATGAAGAGTTTGATCCTCAAATGCAATCTTCACAAGGATGGTACTATCCACAAACAAAATCATTAACATTTGGAATCAATGTATCACTTTAAAAATAAGCTTATTATGAAACGTATTAAAATTATATTACTAGCAATACTATCATTTAACTACATAGCTTGTAGTGATGATTTTTTAAACCAACCACCATTAGATAGAATTACTGAAAATGATGTGTGGAACGACAAAGCATTAATGGATGCTTATATTTTCAAAATTTACGACAATATGCCTTGGGATTATTTAAAGGATTTTTGGAGTGCTTATAATGGATCTTATAGAGATGCTTTATCAGATTTGGCAATGAGTACCTATTCTTGGACTGCGGCTAATAATACATTTAGACCTGGAATTTGGGGAACTGCAAATAACTCTTGGCCTTTAGATTATTGGGGATACGATAATATTTGGAAAATTAATTATTCTATTGAAAATATTGATGCTTTACGCGATGGTGTTTTAACAGAAGATGAACAAAATTATAGATTAGGTGAACTCTATTTCTTAAGAGCATATAGTTACTTTGCTTTGGCAAAACGTTACGGTGGAGTACCTATTATTTTAAAAGCTCAAGATCCAGAAACAACTCCAGAAGATGAATTGTGGCCTGCTAGAAATACAGAACAAGAGGTGTATGACCAAGTTTTGGCAGATACTCAAAAAGCATTTGATTTATTACCAAATAGATGGGCTTCAGAAAAAGGAAGAGCTGCTAAATGGACAGCAAAAGCTTTAGAGTCAAGAGCAGCGTTATATGCAGGTAGTATTGCAAAATATGGAACTGTTCAATTAGAAGGATTGGTTGGTATTCCTAATTCATTAGCTGAAAGTTATTATGAAGTTTCATTGGCAGCTTCTGAAGCGTTAATTATGGAAGGTGGTTATACCTTATTCAATCAATATCCAAATCCATCAGATAATTATGCACGCTTGTTTATAGATGAAACTGATGACGAAACTATTTATGCAAAAGTTTGGCTTCCTTATGAAAAAGGACATTCGTATGACCTTCATAGCACACCTTATAGCTATAGAGTGGACTGGGGTTCTAGTACGTCTCCAACAAAACAATTATTAGATAGTTATGAAGTATTGAGTACGGGACTTTTACCTTCTGAAGATGGTTCAGGCTATGATGAAAACAATCCGTTTGAAAATAGAGATCCACGTTTAAAAGGAACTATTTTAACAAATAATGATATGTTTCAAGGTTCTCCAGTTGAAATTTGGTATGGAACAGAAAGTAATGGTGTTATCGACACAGATAGAGGAACTGGTGTTGGTAAAGATGGAATTGGAATTCATCCTGATGCAACCAAAACAGGTTTTTATCTTCGAAAATACTTAATGGATGGTCCATCACCGCTATATATTAAACAATATTACTCTGGACAAGATTGTATTTTATTTAGACTAGGGGAAGTGTATTTGAATGCAGCTGAAGCTGCTATTGAGTTAAATATGGAAGCAAAAGCAAGAGATTATATTGAGCCTATAAGAACAAGAGCAGGTTTAGAAAAAAATCTTCGTTTAGATATTTATTCAGGTGAAGAATTAAGAGATAGAATTAGAAACGAACGCAAGCTAGAATTAGCATTTGAAGATCATCGATACTGGGATGTTAGAAGATGGCGAATCGCTGAAGAAGCTTTAAGTATTCAAGTGGAAGGTGTAAAAACGCTGAGACATCTTGATGGTGCAGGCAATGCAACGTTTACCTATGAAACTTTTGATGCAGAAACCCTGAAAATGAATTTTGATGCGCGCCATTATTACTTGCCTATTGGACAAGGAAGAATTGATAATAATACGAAACTTGAAAGAAAATCCTGGTTATTAGGAGTTATTTCAATGAAGAATTTAAAACAAACAAAATGAAAACAATAAATAATATAATAAGTTTTTTTGTGGCAGCAATCCTTTTATCGGTTTCAGGTTGCTCGGAAGATGATAGATAAACTAATTCCTCCAACAAGTGAAGATGCTATCTTTACTATTTCTTACGATGCTGAAAATCCAAACAAAGTTTATTTTGTGGCTAAGCCAGCAGTTCCTACTTGGTATACTCACTTTAGTTTTGGAGATAAGACTTCTTTTGATGAAGGGTTAGAAACAAGTAAAGTTTATCTTAAAAAGGGAGAATATGATGTTGAATTTAAAATATATACAGAAGGTGGAACAGCTTCATCTATACAAACTGTAATTATAGATTCAGATTTTGCTGGGCCAAATATCTTAAGAAATGGAGATTTTACTGATGGAGATGAGTATTGGACTATTTTACCTATATCTGACGGCGTTTCCGTTTCTATGGAAAATAACAATGCGCAATGGACTGGCGGTGGCTGGGGACAGCAAGGAATATATCAGGCTGTTCATGTATTACCAAACAATCAATACCAAATATCAATGGATATTAAAGGAAGTGGTTTGTCAGACTCTTGGTTTGAAGTGTATATAGGTATGGAACCTCCAGTACCTGGTCAAGATTATAGTGATGGTGGAATGAGATTGGTATTAAATACTTGGAATGGATGTGGAAACGAACCATTTGATGGTCCTTTCTCAGATTATAGTTGTGGCGGTAGTGGCGCTATTTTTGAATTTCCTACTGAAGGAACTGCGTATTTTGTAATACGTGGTGGTGGAGCAAATTATGGTGATACAGGTGTTACTGTAGATAATATTGCGATACGTTCATTAGAATCAACAGATCCACCTATATTTCCAACGCCCGGAGAACCAACAGCTGACTTTACAGCTGAAATTTCAGATTTAACAGCTACTTTCACAAATAGATCAACAAATGCAACTTCGTATGCTTGGGATTTTGGAGATAGTACAGGAACTTCAACAGAAATAAATCCATCTTATACGTATGCGCAAGCAGGTACTTACACGGTTGAACTTACAGCAAGTAATAATGGAGAAATGGCAGTAATAACAAAAGAGCTTACTGTAACAGAGGCGGTTGTTGTGCCAATTGCAGACTTTACAGTTCAAACTACCAACCTAACAGCTGTATTTACAAATGCGTCAAGTAATACAACTTCATATGCTTGGGATTTTGGTGATAGTACAGGAACTTCTACCGATGAAAATCCATCTTATACATATGCACAAGCAGGTACTTATACGGTTAAACTTACAGCAAGTAATAATGGAGAAACAGCAGTAATTACAAAAGAAGTTACGGTATCTGAAACTACTACTCCTAATCCAAATCTTATAACAAATGGAACTTTTGATGATGCAACTGGTTGGACAATTATCAATCATTACGAAGCAACTAATTTAAATGGATCAGTTTCAATTGCTGAAGGTGTAGCTAAATTTAATGAATCTACAGCCACCGATTGGAAACATATGGGGATCTATACAGTTGTTGAATTGACCGCAGGAACGTATCAATTTGAAATGGATATGACGTATACTAGCATTAATGATGTGTGGGGAGAGGTATACATTGGAGCAGTAAAACCGGTTGAAGGTTCTGATTATAGTGGAGACCAACAGGTTCTAAAAGCTTATAACGCTTGGGATTGTGGAAATATAAAAACATACTCAGGTTTAGCTACGGCATCAGGTTGTGATACGAAACCAAATCCAGGACAGTTTGAAATTACAACTAATGGAACCTATTATTTATTGTTTAGAACAGGTGGAGCTACTTATGGAACTACAGGGATTGTTATTGACAATGTTTCGTTAGTTAAAATTAATTAATTCAGTTTATAAAAAGCAAAGGAATATATTAATAATGTTTTGATTTGATTATTGAGTTTTACTGATCTTATTAGGTCAGTAAGGCTCTTAATTAATTGTTGCAAAGCCTTTTTAAAAACTTTTAATATGGTAAAAATGAAAAATAAAATACTTTTATTAATCCTAATGATTGCTTCTTCAATTTGTTGGAGTCAGGGATTAAAAGCTGATGGAAAGGTAATTGTAAATGCTAAAGGAGAAGAAGTGCTATTGCGTGGTTTAGGTCCAGGTGGTTGGCAAATTATGGAAGGTTATATGATGAATACCTCTGGTTTTGCAGGTTCTCAACATGAAATTAAAGAGAAATTAATCGATTTAATGGGAGAAGCAAATACAGAAACCTTTTTTCAAAAATGGAGAGAAAACCATTTTACCAAACAAGATGTAGATTCTTTAGCTGCTTGGGGTTTCAATAGTATTCGTATTCCAATGCATTATAATTTGTTTACACTTCCTATTGAAGACGAACCCGTTTCTGGTGAAAATACTTGGATAGAAACTGGTTTTGAATTGATTGATAATGTACTTGAGTGGGCGAAACCTCATAATATTTATGTGATTTTAGATATGCACGCAACACCAGGCGGACAAGGAAGAGGTTCGGAGATTAACGATTATGACCCTACAAAACCTTCACTTTGGGAAAGTCAAGAAAATAAAGATAAATTGGTGGCATTATGGACAAGAATTGCTGATAGATACAAAGACAACGAATGGATTGGTGGATACGATCTTATAAACGAAACACATTGGGATTTACCTGGCGGTGTAGCTTTAAGAGAATTGTATGAAAAAATCACCACAGGTATTAGAAGTGTTGATACTAAGCACATTCTTTTTATTGAAGGAAATTCATATGCAAATGATCATACAGGTCTTTTACCACCTTGGGATGATAATTTAGTGTACAGTTTTCATAAATACTGGAATACAAACAAACCTGGTGATCTTGATTGGATATTGCCACTTAGAGAAGAACACAATGTTCCGTTATGGATGGGCGAGTCAGGAGAAAACTCTAATACTTGGTTTACTGATGCCATAACTCTTTTTGAAAATAACAACATTGGTTGGGCTTGGTGGACTATGCGTAAAATTGGCGATATTGACAGTCCTTATGCGGTAGATATCAATCCTGGCTATCAAAAAGTATTAGATTATTGGAAGGGTGAAGGAACAAAACCAACAGAACAAGAAACTTTTGATGGGATGATGCAACTTTGCGAAAACTTATTGGTTGAAAATAGCCGATATAGAAAAGATGTTCCAGATGCAATTATACGTCAAGTACAAACCGATGAAACAAAACCTTATAACGATACACCAGCTGAAATTCCGGGTGTTGTTTATATGGCAGATTTTGATTTAGGAAAAAATAATATTGCTTATTTTGATAACGATGTAGCTGATTACAACCTTTCTACAGGTAGTTACCAAGCCTGGAATAAAGGATGGTCTTATAGAAATGATGGAGTTGATATTGAAAAAAATGAAGACAAAATAAACAGTAATGGTTTTCATGTAGGATTTGTAGAAAAAGGGGAATGGTTAAAATATACAGTGCATATTAATGAAACTGGAGTTTATAAAGCGCAAGTTCGTGTAGCAACAACTGAAAATGGAGGAGGTTTTCATTTAGCAGTTGATGGCGAGTCTGTTACAGCTACACAATCGGTTACATCAACAGGTTGGTGGACAGATTTTGCAATGCACGATATTTCAGATATTTTACTTACCGAAGGCGCACACGAATTAAAATTATATTTTGATAATAATACGGCTTTTAACGTTAGTAGTATTGAATTTACCAAAACTGGAGAAATAGATGCACTTCCATTTAATAGCTTAAACGGTGAAACTGGGCAAAATGAAAAGTCGGTAAAAGTAACCATGAATCAGTCTATTTTGGCAACGTCTATAACTGAGTCTTTAGCTAATTTTTCAGTAAGCGTAAATGGTGAAAGTAAAACAATTACTAGCTTGAGTATGGATGATAATTTCGATAAAACCATCATTTTAGCTTTAGATGAACCATTAATTTATACCGATAAAATATTGGTTAGTTATGATGGAACTGAAATTAAATCACAGTCAGATAAAACCTTGGCAACTTTTTCAGATTTAGAAATAAGAAATACACTTTCTTTTAGATTTAAAGTTCCTGGTAAAATTGAGGCTGAAGAATTTGTCTTTAATGTAGGTTTAGGTACAGAAGATACTTTAGATGAAGGTGGAGGCAAAAATATTGGTTATACTGATGGTGGTGATTATGCTGATTATTTAATTTACATAGAACAGGAAAGTAATTATAAAGCGAGTTTTAGAATTGCATCAGAATGGGCTGTAGGTAAAATAAGCCTTTCTTTAATCGATGAAAATTCAACAGAAATAGCACTAAAAACCATTGAATTGCCTATTACAGGTGGGTGGCAAACTTGGGAAACTACAGCAACAAATTTGTTAATGCCTAAAGGAATTTATAAGTTAAGAATGCGCATTGTTGATGGTAATTTCAATATGAATTGGATGGAGTTTGAAATTAATGAACAAATAAATAATGATCTTGATAATGATGGAGTTCTTAATGAAGATGATCAATGTCCAAATACCAGAGAAGGTGCAAAAGTAAATGTGTATGGTTGTGAAGTATTTTCATTACCAGTAAGTAATTTTGAGCTAGGGTTATTTAGCGAAACGTGTAAATCGAGCAATAATGGAAGTATTTCAATTAAAGCTAAAGAAAGTTTTAGTTATACAGCAACTTTAACAGGAAACACTTCAGAAGTAAGTGAATTTAATTCCCAAACTTCATTTCAAAATTTAGAAGCTGGATCGTATGTTTTGTGTATTTCAATTGAAGAACAACCTGATTATGAACAATGTTTTAATCTAGTTGTAAATGAGCCAGAAGATTTAGCGGTGCTATCAAAAATAAATAAAGTAGCTTCAAAAGTAACGCTTTCTTTAAAAGGTAGCGATAGTTACTTAATAACATTTAATAAGGAGTTATTTAAAACTTCTGAAAGTGAAATTACTTTAGATTTAGTTCAATCAAAAAACACCATAAATGTTAAAACAGCGAATGATTGTCAGGGAATTTATGAAGAAACTATTTTAATGAGTACGATTCCGTTGGTATATCCAAATCCTGTTCAATACAATAAACTATTTGTAAATACGGGAGATTTAAAGGATTCATCGGTGGAAATTCAATTGTTTAATGTAGCAGGAAATTTGATGTTATCAAATAGCTATGCTACAAATAACGGAATTGTAGAAATTGATGTAACAGCAATTCCAAAAGGTGTTTTTTTACTAAAAATGACAACTTCAAAAGAAATAGTTAACTATAAAATAATAAGACAATGAGATTAGTTAAAAATTTAATTTTAGTGCTAACCCTAAGTTTAGGCATTTCGTGTGGCGGTGATGATAATGATGATGTAATTGTGCCAGTTGTAAATCCAACTGCGGCAACGCTTAATTTTCCTCTTAATAATACAGAGTGTAATGAGGGTACAATTATTTCTGAATCTAGAAGTGAAGTAATTTTTAAATGGACAGGAGCAGCAAATAACGATTCGTATACGGTATCTCTTAAAAATTTAGAGACAGGTGTTATTAAAAATTACAACACAAATTTTGAAGAATTACCAATAGCCATTTTACGTGGAGTTTCATACTCTTGGTGGGTTGTTTCAAAGGTAGCTGGTAATTCAGAAACTGCTGAAAGTCAAATTTGGAAGTTTTACAATGCAGGGCTTCCTAAAGAAAGTCACCCGCCATTTCCTGCTGAGGTGGTAAGTCCTGTTATGGGATCTACTGTAGGCTCTGGTGTAGTTAAGCTGCAGTGGAAAGGAAGTGATGTAGATAATGACATTACTTCTTATACAGTTTTATTTGATAAATCAGAAACACCAACAACATCAATTGGTAACCCAACAACCAATTCAATAAATGTTGAAGTTGAATCTGGTAACGTTTACTATTGGAAAGTTATTTCAACAGATGCCGATGGAAACACTTCTGATTCTGAAATATTTCAGTTCAAAGTAAATTCATAAAAGAAAAATAGTAAAATAGATAGAATGAAGATTATTTCACGACTTTTTCTGTCGTGTTATAATCCTAATAGATAGGTTAAATTTGTTATAAATAATGCCCGGATTGAATAATGATGAAGCCTAAATATTTATTGGCTTCAGACGGTTGTAAAATCTGGTAACATCTTTTGTATTAAATTAAATTCATAAAAAATAAATATTAAAATAACAATTATGAGACGAATAAATAACTATTTGTTATGCCTTATGGTGATAGGAATAAGCTTAATATCATTTAAAATAAATGCGCAGGAAGATTCAAATATAACCGAAGCATCTAATGTTTGGGAAGTAGATTTTATAGATAACTTCGAAACATTCAATCCTGAAAACTGGCAAGATCAACGAATTTGGGTGAACAACGAAACACATTGCTATGTGCCAGACAATGAGTTTGATACGCGAGAAGTGAGTGATGGGACTTTAAAATTAAGAGTCGTTAATATTGGCGATAAACGCAGTTGTGATAATTTCGACAAGAATGGAGTTCAGCATCCAGATACGGAGTATGTTGCAGGCAGAATTGCTTCAAAAAACCGAAAAGAATTTGTAAAGGGAAAATGGACAGCTAGATTAAAACTATCAAGCAATGGAGAGCCAAGTATGTTTCCTGCTTGGTGGCTATTAGGTGCACAAAACAACGAATCTCCAGTACAAGAAGATGATGAAAATATCTGCTGGCCTTTAACAGGGTCTGGAGAGATTGATATTTTTGAGCATCATGGTGATCATCAAAAAGATCATTTTACTACAGGCGCAATTAAAAGTTAGGAGAATGTGATAAAGGAGATTGGTGGAGTTTACGAAGCGGTTTTGACTCAACTTTAAATGAGTACCATGAATATTCAGTGGAATGGGAAGGTAGTGACCTTGTGTATCGTCTCGATGGAAAGGAAATTTATCGAAATGTTGGACAGGGTGATAAATATCCTGAACCGATGTTTGCTATTTTAAACTTCGCAAAAATTACTGATGCACCAATGAAAGGTGATTGGGTAATGGAAGTAGATTGGGTAAAACACGAATATAGAAAATAATTAAATTTAAAACCTTTTTTCTTAACCACTAATTAAAAATTGATAATGATAAAGTTTACAAATTTTAATAAAAAAATCTACTTTAATTTGTTTTTAATTAGTGGTTTATGTGTAATTTTTTTTGGTTCATGTGCCACTAATTTTCAAAAGGAAAATAATAAAGATATTGTTATTGAGCAAAAAGTAGATTCGCTTTTAGCATTAATGACTCTTGATGAAAAAATTGGTCAAATGACACAGGTTCGTCATTTTGATGACATAACCGATGAAGATATTGCTACTAAATTTATTGGGTCTGTAATACATACTCAAGGCCCAAATCCAGGAAATGATGCTGCAGGTTGGCAAGCAAGATTTATAGCTTTGCAAAAGAAAGCTTTATCAACAAGATTGGGAATTCCATTGCTATTTGGTGTTGATGCTATTCATGGTCAAAATACTTTTGAAGGTGCTACTATTTTTCCGCACAATATTGGTATGGGCGCAACAGGAAATGCAAAGTTGGTTGAAGAAGCAGCTGTGATAACAGCAAAAGAAACACAAGCCACAGGTTTTAATTGGACATTTTCGCCTTGTATAGCTATTCCTTATAATGAAAAATGGGGAAGAGTTTATGAAGCATTTAGTGAAAGCACCCAATTAACTCAAAAATTAGTTAAGGCTTCTGTTAAAGGGCATCAAGGCGAATTGTCAGATCCTTCAACGGTTATGGCTACAGCCAAACATTTTATTGGTGATGGTTCAACAGATTTTGGTATTGAAGGTGGAAATACTTCTTTAAGTATGAAAGAAGTTTACGAGCGATTAATTCCGCCATATCGTGATGCTGTTGATGAAGGCGTTGGTGCTGTTATGGTATCATTTAATACCTTATCAAATAAAGCCATGCACGCACATAAAGCACTTATTATTGATAGCTTAAAAATAAGCATGGGTTTTGATGGAATAGTGGTTACAGATTGGAAAGGCTATTCTAGGTTTGGTGAAAATGATATTATCAATGCAGGAGTAGATGTGGTAATGGCTGTTGATGGAGATTTAAGTCTTTTTCAAAAAGGATTGAAAGATGGAATTATTAATGAAGACGGTTTCTCCACAACGAATTGATGATGCTGTAAAAAGAATATTACGACAAAAATTTAGATTGGGCTTATTTGAACATCCATTTCCTGATGCAAGTCTTATTGCCAGAAATAGGTTGCGCTGCTCATAGAGATAAAGCGCGTCAGGCTGTTAGAGAATCGTTGGTGCTGTTGAAAAACCAGGATAAGTTATTGCCAATTGATAAAAATAGTAAGAAAATAGTGGTTGTTGGTGAACATGCAAATAGCTCTGGACTTCAATCTGGAGGATGGACAGTTTGGTGGCAAGGAACTCATGAAAATTACAAGGGCTCAACAACAATTTTAGAAGGTATTCAAAGTAAATCAGAAGGGTTGGTAGTGTATGACAAAAATGCAACAGGCAAATATACGGATGCTGATGTTGCTATTATAGTGGTAGGGGAAGAACCTTATGCTGAAATGCTTGGAGATATTGGTGATGGAAATGGGAACACAAAAGTTAATTTTAAGTAAAGCGCATCAAAAATACATCAATACCTATGCTAAAATGGGTATTAAAACAATTGTTGTGTTAGTTTCCGGACGACCTTTAGTAGTTACAGATCAAATAGAAAAATCCGATGCTTTTATTGCTGCATGGTTACCAGGATCTGAAGGTGATGGCATTGCTGAAGTTTTATTTGGAGACTATAATTTTACAGGTAAATTACCGCATTCTTGGCCAAAATCTGAAGAAGATTTTAACGGTAAATATGGTCCGAATTTTTGGGATGATACTATTGTTCCTTTATTTCAATTAGGTTATGGTTTAAAATATTAATTTTTTAGGATTAAAATTGTTGTGGAATTCAATAAGTATTATATTTACAATTATAAATATTGTTTAATTTATCGTAAACGATTCCGTAAACGTTTTTAAGATAGATTAACCCTATTTAGGTTCCATAATGTTTATTGGCAATAATTCTAAAAGGTTTTATTATCGTAATTAATTACAGTAACTTAGAAACTTTTAGTAACTAAATTGTTTGAAATTAGGTTGTAATAATGTTGTTATCAAATTTTTATTTACACATGTCATGAGACATTTCCTTTAAACACCTCCAATAACTTAGTTGACATTGTAAACTTTATAAGTTCTCCAATGGTTGTAAGATTTAATTTTTTTCTAATATTTTTTTTGTGTTGCTCAACGGTATAGACAGAAATAGTTAGTTCTTCTGCAATTTCTTTTGTAATTTTTCCTGAAGACAAGGTAACAAGTACTTCTTTTTCTCGAGCTGTTAAAAGTTTTAATTTAGAAGTATTCTCATCATTTTCTGGGATTTCAATAGTATGTTTATTAAAATTTAATAATGCCAAATTTATTGTTGCTTTTAATTGATTATTGTTGTAAGGCTTTAAAATATAAGCATAAGGCATTGTTTTTTCGGCACGATTAACGATGTCAAAATCGGAATATGCTGTTAAATATACAACGGGCATTTTTTTTAATTTACTAAATTCTGTAATTATTTCGATACCATCTTTTTTATCATTTAGGTTAATATCTGATATAATTAAATCGTATGAATTTTTTACAAATAAATTTGAAGCTTCCTCATAATTTTTGGCACAATCTACTGTGGCAAAGTTGTTTTTTTGCAATAAAACTTTTATGTCTTTAGCAATTATAAATTCATCTTCAATAAGTAATATTTCAAGCATATTTATATAATAATTAGAAAGTTATTCATTTAAATTGGAATTTCAATTATATTTTCTGTACCATTTGAAGTATTTATAGCAATTTTAGCGTTTAATTGTTTTACCATTTCTCTAACCAATTCAATTCCTAAAGAATTTGGCATAATATCTTTTTCTTGAGAATACCCCTTACCATTATCACTTATAATTAGTTTTAAAATTTTGTTTTTAATGGTACATTTAATACTTAAAATATTTTCAGGTCTATAATCATCAAAAGCATATTTTGTTGTATTGGTAATTAATTCATTCAAAATTAATCCAAACATAGTGGAATTTACATTTTTAATATATGTATTTGGAAGATCATAAATAATGTTGAATTTAAGTTGTCTGCCATCTGAAAAAGCATAAATAATACTATCAGACAGGTCTTTAATAAAAGTATCAATTCTAATAGTTTCTTCTTCTATTGAAATTTTATTTTCAATATGTGCTATTGCCAAAATTCTATTTTTAGCCATTTTCAATGCATCAACGGCTTGTGAGTTTTCAATTGAATTGGCCTGAATATTTAATAAACTTGAAATTATTTGAAGATTATTTTTTACGCGATGTGTTAATTCTCTCATTAAAAAACGAATGCTATCTCGTTGTTTTTCTGATTCGTTATAGGCTAATTTTAAATCATCATTTTTTTCTACTATTTCTTGTGTTCTTTGAGATACCAATAACTCTAATTTAAGTTTGTCTTTTTTTAGCTTATTGGTTTTATAAGAATAAAATGAAACACCACTTAGTAAAAATAAAATGATAAAACTGAATTTAAAAAGAGTTGTTTGATACCAAGGCGGAATGATAACAATTTTCATAGAAGCAGGAACATCGTTCCAAATACCAACATCATTACTGGCTTTTACTTTAAAAGTGTATTCACCTGAATTTAAGTTTGTATAGGTAGTACTTCTATTAGTTGTAATAGGTCTCCAATCGTTATCAAAACCTTCCATTTTATAGGTGTAATTACATTTTTCTGGATTTAAAAAGTTCAGTGCCGAAAAGTTAAAAGTAATTACATTTTCATCACTTTTAAATTCTAGCACTTTATTATATAATTCATTTTTTTGTAATGGTTCGTTGAAAAGATCAACAGATTCTATGTAAGTATCTGGGATGTATGGATTTTCATGAATATCATTGGCTTTAAAAATATTTATTCCAGAAATTCCTCCAAAATAAAAATTTTCAAATTCATCCTGATAGCCAGCTTTTCCATTGAATTCGTTATTTTGTAATCCGTCACTAGTTGTGTAATTTTTAAATGAATTGGTTTTGGAGTTTAAAACAGAAATTCCATAATTTGTGCTTACCCACACATCATTGTTTTTAGTTATTAAAATGGTATAAATAAAATCATTTGGCAACCCTTTTTGTTTGTAGAAAAGTGTTGTTTTATTTTGTTCAACATCAAATTTTGTCAACCCAACATTGGTGCCAATCCAAATGTTTCCAAAATAATCTTCCTTAATATTAAAAATTCTATTTCCGCTTAATTTTTGTTCTGAAGGACTTTCTTCATTATAGTTAATAATATATCCTGATTTGGATATTTTAAATACACCATTGTCATTTCCCAACCATATATTTCCTTTTGAATCTATTAATGAAGTTCTGGCTCTATTTATTCTTTTACCATTAATTAAAATTTCTTCAAATTTTTCAGTTTTAATATCAAATTTATGAATTCCTCCCGCCCAAGTAGCAATCCAAAGTGTATTCTTATCTATAGGTATGATATCTATAATATCGCTATCTGGTAAACTATTTTTATTGCTATTAATTTTTTTGAAAGTATCCGTATCAGCATTATATTTTAGTAAGCCTGTTGTGAAACCACCAGCCCAAATGGTATTGTTTTTATCTTTTGTAATTGAATAAATTAAGGAATTATCATCTGAAGCATAAAGTTTAAATCTTTTTGATTTATGAAAATATTTTACAACACCGTACTTGGTTCCAATCCATAAAGTAGAGTCTTTTCCTTTTAAAAACTGAAAGGAACTTATATTTTTTATTAATGGATATTCTTTTAATGAAAGTTTTAGGGTATTAAATTTTTTTTGAAAAGAATTATAATGAAACAACCCTTCACCGTCTGAGCCAATCCAAAGATTTCCTTTTTTATCATTTATAATGCTATTAATGTCAATTTTTTCTTGCAGTTTGTTTGGTTCTATTTTTAAGACGAAAGGGGTAATACTTTCTTTCAAAATATGATATAAAAACAATCCCTTGTTGGTACCTATATAAAATTGATTTTCTTCTAACTTATTAAAACAATTAATGGAATTGTTTAAAGGTGTTTTAATAATTTGCTGGTTCAATACATTATAAATAAAAAGCCCTCTTTCAGTGCCTAAATAAATGTTATTACCTTTTTTGTAGAAGCATTTTATGTTTTCACCATCTAAGATATTTGTTTTTTGAAAATTAAAAGTTTCGCTATTAAATACTAATAATCCTGTTGTAGTTGCTAACCAGTAATTAGTTTTGTTTATTTTTAAAACGGCCTCAATATAACTTTCTTTCTCAGTTTTAGGCAATTTAATGATGTTGCTTTTTTTAGTGTTTCTATTAAAAAGAATTATATTGTTTTTTACAGAAAAAAGTAAATATTTTTCATCAAGCTGCATTATTTTATAACTGATATTTAAGTCTGTATTCTCTTTTTCAGGAAGGTTGAAAAAACGATTTTCAGAAGGCTTAAACCCTAAAATACCCTTTGAGTTTGTGGCAATCCAAAGTGTGTCGTTAGTAAAAAGTAAACCTCTAACGTGGTCATCTTTTATAGACAAACTATCTAAAGGGTTGTGTAAATAGGCTTTGAATTCGTAACCGTTAAATCTGTGCAAACCATCCTCAGTACCTGCCCATAAATACCCTAATTCATCGATTGCCATATCTTTTACATTTAATTGTAAAAGCCCTTGCTCTTGCCCAATATAATTAACGTGAATAGTATCAGACGTTTTAATTGTTTGAGCATTTAAACAGCTAAAAAATAGAAAAATATATATTAGTAAAAATCTGTTCATTAAAAAACTAGGAATAATTAAAGAAGAATTCATTTAATACGGGCTTAAGATAGTAAAAAATGGTATACAAAATATACCAACAATTTGGTATTTACTTTGTGGGAACTTGATAGTATGTTTGTAATGCGGAGAATTGCTATTCTGTTTTAACAAGTTTCCCCCACTTGTTATGTTTTAAATTAAACCCCCACAATAAAATTAAAATCAAACCTTTTGAATTTTCTTACATTCAAAAGGTATTTATAAATCTACTAACTAAAATTATCTATTATGAAAAGATTACTACTCTTTTTTGCAATTGCTTTTTGCACTATTTATTCAAATGCTCAAACCGGAGAACTTACCTGGCATAGCCTAATTCAAAAAAATGGAATTGAAGTTTTCTATGCAATTGGGAACTGTTCAAATTCTCAAAAACTTTTTGTAAAAGTTAAAAATACAAATAGTATAAAAGCAGACACTAATTTTACTTTAGTTACGAGTGAAAATATTAGCGAAATAATAGAGCATAATTTAATTATAACATTGAATGGTAATGAAGAATTTATTGTTGATTGTGAAAACTCTTCGTTCACAGAGACTTTCATCATAGGGGAAATTACAAATTCTCAAATTTTCTCTTGCGAAATAAAAAATCTAAACATTAATCTACAATAAACTTAACCATCATGAAAAATTATTATATTAAAATTTGGATTATATTATTTGGATTAATAACCTCTTTAATTGATATAAATGCCCAGACTACTTATACCTTTAATTATACAGGAAATGTTCAAACATTTACTGTTCCAACTTCCGGTGAATACAATATAGAGGCTCTTGGTGCTAGTGCAGGAAATGTGATATCTTATTATCAAACTAGAGGTGGTTTGGGAGGAAGAACTGCAGGTTCCATAAACCTTACCGCTGGACAAATAATTTATATATATGTAGGAGGAAAAAGTGCAGATCAATTAGGAAATCATCCATATCCTAATTGTTATTTCATGCTTGGAGGCTGGAACGGAGGAGGAGACAATAGAGCCCGAGGAAACGGAACAGCTGGAGGTGGTGCAAGTGATGTTAGAATTGGAGGTCAAAATTTAAATAATAGAATTATTGTAGCTGGCGGCGGAGGTGGTGCCGGTTGGTATGTGGCTAATGGAGGTCATGGTGGAGGTTTGACTGGAGGTGATTCGACAAATTGGTATCAATTGGCTGCAAGTGGAGGAGGAACACAAGTGAATGGTGGGACAATGGGGCAAGCTGGAGGGCCCTGTGGAAAGTCATCAGGCTCATTTGGACAAGGAGGTGATGGCTCAGGAAGCAGTGCTGGCGGCGGCGGCGGCGGCGGCGGTTGGTACGGTGGTGGCGGTGGCGGTTTCATTAATGGAGGTGGAGGAGGCTCTTCTTATATTGGTGGGGTTTTAAATGGTTTGGCGGAAAGAGGAGTGCATACGGGGAATGGTAGAGTGATAATAACCTCCTTGATTCCGTGCGATAATCTAATCCCGGATCTTGAAAGTTTACCAAACATCAATGCTCAATGTGAAGTAAGCACATTAACTCCCCCCTCAGCAATAAACAATTGTGGCGAGCAATTTACAGGTACCCCCAATGTAACCTTTCCAATCACAACCCAAGGTACAACTGTAGTAACTTGGACTTATGATGATGGTAATGGTAATACAGCAACACAAACACAGAATGTGATAATTAACGATTCTGAAGCGCCATCTATGAGTTTTTCCGACTCAAGTGATGCAAATATAACCTCTTGCGAAACCAATTTAAATATTGCTTCGCCTACAGTAGGTGATAATTGCACAGTGAATACGGCATTAGATTTTGATGGTACAAATGATTCTATTATTATACAAGACGATAATTCTTTAGATATCACATCTGAAATTACTATTGAGGCATGGATTAGGCCAAATGATATTTCAGGAGAGAAAACAATATTGATAAAAGGAACTTCTAATCAATGTCAAAATTATCTACTAGTAGTTCGTGATGGAAAATTGGCATATGGGTCTAATGGAAATTGCGGTTGGGCAGGACAAGGTGTGAATGCAAATATAACTGCAGATGTATGGCAACACGTGGCAGCTGTAGCTACTTCAAATACATTAAAATTATATATAAATGGAACTCTTAAAGATGAGATACCCTTATTTTCACATATAGGAACAAGTAATAATGAAAATTTATGGATAGGCAATTCTACTGCAGGCCTCAACAACCATTTTAATGGTCAAATTGATGAAGTGCGAATTTGGAACAAAGCACGATCTGCATCTGAAATTGCCAGTGACTTTGATAAAATATTAAATGGTTCAGAATTAGGTTTAGTAGCATATTACAATTTTGAAGATGGTTTGGGAAGTACAGTTTTATCTGATAAATCTGTAAATGCTAATAATGGCGTTCTTACTAATATGGCTCCAAATACCGATTGGATATCTGCTGATGCACCAATAACCAATGTTTCATTAACAAATAGTTTTACAGGCACTTCAAATGCTTCAGGAATTTACCCAGTAGGAGAAACCATTGTGACTTGGACGGCTACAGATGTGGCTGGGAATACCAATACTTTACAACAAACTATTACTGCTGGAGATGCAGAGGCTCCTGAAATTACAGTTCAAGATATTACGGTTGATGCTGGACAAGTTAATTGTGAAGCAGAAGTTTCAGTTCCAACACCTGTTGCAACCGATAATTGTTCAAATGGTAACAGTTTAGCCTTTGATGGTGTTGATGACTTTGTGAGTTTAGGATCATTAGGAAGTGCACAAACTATTGAATTTTGGATGAATGCAGATGCGTCTTTTGATCCTTCACAAGAGTATAACATGCTATTCAATTTTAATAATTCAATTTATAATTATATCGCCACAGGAAATATTACTGGGTCAATATCGGGCGAAACACTAAGCATCGTTGCTCTTACCAGTGGAGGTGGTTTTGGTGTAGTTTCAATAAAAGAAGAGTTAATAGGATGGAATCATATAGCAATCGTTAGCAATGGTTCTAGTTATAGCAGTATATATGTGAATGGAAATCCGGTAACAGTTTACCCTTCTGGAACAGCAAGTGTTATAAATATTAATTCAGGATTTATTGGACAGCGTATAGATACTGATACGGTAGGTAGGTACCATGGAGTATTAGATGAAGTTAGATTTTGGAATGTCTCAAGGTCTGGATCAGAAATAAAAAACAACTATGAAAAGGAATTATCATCACAGTCTGGAATAATTGCTTTATACAATTTTAACCAAGGACTAACCAATGGAGATAATGTTGGAGTTACTTCATTATCAGATTCATCTGGAAATGCGAATAACGGTTCACTTAATAATTTTGAGATAATAGGAAATGATTCCAATTGGGTAGGTGGATTTAATGGTTTAGATCTTATAAATAACATAACAGGAACAATTAATGCATCTGGATTATATCCACTTGGGGATACTGAAATTACTTGGACAGCAACTGATGCTAGTGGAAATATATCAACTGCTACACAAACAATAACGGTAGAAGACAATACGCCTCCAAATGCTATTAGTCAAAATATAACAGTTGAATTAGATGCAAATGGACAAGCAAGTATTACTGCTGAACAAATGAATAATGGATCAACTGATAATTGTGAAATTGCCTCAATGGAATTATCACAATATGATTTTGATTGTACAGATGTAATCTCCAATTCTAACAATTATGCTTTAAGTTTTGATGGCGTAGATGATTATGTGAATACAACTTATAGTTCAACTCAGAATTTAAATAGTTTTACAATTGAGGCTTGGGTAAAAACAACCACTACAAGCTATAGCAGAATTGTAACAAAACCAGCCGGGGGTGGACAAAATTATAGTCTTATGTTATGGGCTGGTGGATATCCTCATATACGTTTTGATGGTAACGGCGGACAATTTGTCCAAGGAAATACTTCGGTTAATGATGGACAATGGCATCATTTGGCAGGTGTTCATAATACAGTTGCAAATACGATAACTATATATGTTGATGGTGTAGCTGTGAATACTTCAAATGTGAATGGAGATCCTGTGACCAGTTCTGAACCTTTGTTTATAGGGAAATTCAGTAATACGTATAACGATTATTTTAATGGTGAAATTGATGAGGTTAGGTTGTGGAATATACCACGTTCTGCATCGGAAATTTCAAGTAGTTATAATCAATCTTTAACTGGAACCGAAATAGGTTTAGTATCTTATTATAATTTTGATGATGGGTCTGGAACCGTTCTTACAGATAAAACGGGTAATTCATTAAATGGAACACTGCAAAATATGGACCAAACTACCGATTGGGTAAGTGGCGTTCCTGCTATTGATATTTCAGGAAGTGAAGTAGTTTTAACAGTAACAGATATAAATGGAAATTCTTCAACAAGTACTTCTGTAGTTACAGTTGAGGATAATTTAGCACCAATTGTTGTTGGTAAAAATATTGAAGTAACGCTCACTGAAACAGGAACAGTTAGTATAGTTTCTGAAGATGTTTTAGATAATGGTTCTGATAATTGTGGTGAAGTAACCTATGCTTTAAGTCAGGATGAATTTGGAGCACAAGATGCCATTGATAGTCCCGTAACAATTCAATTAATTGGAACAGATGCTCATGGAAATGAAACAAGTGTTCCAGTTATTATTACAGTTATCGATCCAGTACCTAATGCAGTTTGTAACCCAATTAAGGTATTTTTAGATGAAAATGGAACAATAACGCTTTCTCAAGACCAAATTGACCAAATTGGAGAAGGCTCAAACTCGGTTGTGGGTATAGGTAGTTTAAGTGTAAATATTAATACTTTTAATTGCGATAATATTGGTGAAAATACAGTTATATTAACGGTTGAAAGCACCTTAGGTGCTACAGCAACTTGTGAAGCTGTTGTAACAGTTGAAGACAATGTTCCTCCAGTTGCAATCGCCAAAGACATCACCGTACAATTAGATGCCAATGGAGTTGCTTCAATCACAGCTGCAGATATTGACAATGGCTCGAATGATGCTTGTGGAATTGCAAGTTTAGCATTGAGTAAAACCGACTTTAATTGTTCCAATGTAGGAGCAAACACAGTAACATTGACTGTGACGGACAACAATAATAATGTATCAACAGCTACAGCAGTAATTACGGTTGAAGACAATGTTCCACCAGTTGCAATTGCGAAAGACATCACCGTTCAATTAGATGCCAATGGAACAGCTTCAATCACAGCTGCGGATATCGACAATGGTTCGAATGATGCTTGTGGCATTGCAAGTTTAGCATTGGATATTGATAGTTTTACCTGTTCAAATGTAGGTGACAACACAGTCGTTTTAACAGTTACCGATAACAATGGGAATGTATCATCAGCATCTGCAATAGTAGATGTTCAGGACACAATACCTGCAGAAGTTATTACTCAAAACATCATTGCTCAGTTAGATGAATTTGGAAATGTATCCATCACTCCAGAGGATATTGACAATGGTTCGAATGATGCTTGTGGCATTGCAAGTTTAGCATTGGATATTGATAGTTTTACCTGTTCAAATGTAGGTGACAACACAGTTGTTTTAACAGTTACCGATAACAATGGAAATGTATCATCAGCATCTGCAATAGTAGATGTTCAGGACACAGTACCTGCGGAAGTTATTACTCAAAACATCATTGCTCAGTTAGATGAATTTGGAAATGTATCCATCACTCCAGAGGATATTGACAATGGTTCGAATGATGCTTGTGGCATTGCAAGTTTAGCATTGGATATTGATAGTTTTACCTGTTCAAATGTAGGTGACAACACAGTTGTTTTAACAGTTACCGATAACAATGGGAATGTATCATCAGCATCTGCAATAGTAGATGTTCAGGACACAATACCTGCAGAAGTTATTACACAAAACATCGTTGCTCAGTTAGATGAATTTGGAAATGTATCCATCACTCCAGAGGATATTGACAATGGTTCGAATGATGCTTGTGGCATTGCAAGTTTAGCATTGGATATTGATAGTTTTACCTGTTCAAATGTAGGTGACAACACAGTTGTTTTAACAGTTACCGATAACAATGGGAATGTATCATCAGCATCTGCAATAGTAGATGTTCAGGACACAATACCTGCAGAAGTTATTACACAAAACATCGTTGCTCAGTTAGATGAATTTGGAAATGTATCCAT
This sequence comes from uncultured Flavobacteriaceae bacterium, assembly GCA_963712085.1. Lineage (GTDB taxonomy): Bacteria > Bacteroidota > Bacteroidia > Flavobacteriales > Flavobacteriaceae > Lutibacter. The sequence goes on from CAVQGP010000002.1 coordinate 50,909, forward strand.
CACTCCAGAGGATATTGACAATGGTTCGAATGATGCTTGTGGCATTGCAAGTTTAGCATTGGATATTGATAGTTTTACCTGTTCAAATGTAGGTGACAACACAGTTGTTTTAACAGTTACCGATAACAATGGGAATGTATCATCAGCATCTGCAATAGTAGATGTTCAGGACACAGTACCTGCGGAAGTTATTACTCAAAACATCGTTGCTCAGTTAGATGAATTTGGAAATGTATCCATCACTCCAGAGGATATTGACAATGGTTCGAATGATGCTTGTGGCATTGCAAGTTTAGCATTGGATATTGATAGTTTTACCTGTTCAAATGTAGGTGACAACACAGTCGTTTTAACAGTTACCGATAACAATGGGAATGTATCATCAGCATCTGCAATAGTAGATGTTCAGGACACAATACCTGCAGAAGTTATTACTCAAAACATCATTGCTCAGTTAGATGAATTTGGAAATGTATCCATCACTCCAGAGGATATTGACAATGGTTCGAATGATGCTTGTGGCATTGCAAGTTTAGCATTGGATATTGATAGTTTTACCTGTTCAAATGTAGGTGACAACACAGTTGTTTTAACAGTTACCGATAACAATGGGAATGTATCATCAGCATCTGCAATAGTAGATGTTCAGGACACAGTACCTGCGGAAGTTATTACTCAAAACATCATTGCTCAGTTAGATGAATTTGGAAATGTATCCATCACTCCAGAGGATATTGACAATGGTTCGAATGATGCTTGTGGCATTGCAAGTTTAGCATTGGATATTGATAGTTTTACCTGTTCAAATGTAGGTGACAACACAGTCGTTTTAACAGTTACCGATAACAATGGGAATGTATCATCAGCATCTGCAATAGTAGATGTTCAGGACACAGTACCTGCAGAAGTTATTACACAAAACATCGTTGCTCAGTTAGATGAATTTGGAAATGTATCCATCACTCCAGAGGATATTGACAATGGTTCGAATGATGCTTGTGGCATTGCAAGTTTAGCATTGGATATTGATAGTTTTACCTGTTCAAATGTAGGTGACAACACAGTTGTTTTAACAGTTACCGATAACAATGGGAATGTATCATCAGCATCTGCAATAGTAGATGTTCAGGACACAGTACCTGCGGAAGTTATTACTCAAAACATCATTGCTCAGTTAGATGAATTTGGAAATGTATCCATCACTCCAGAGGATATTGACAATGGTTCGAATGATGCTTGTGGCATTGCAAGTTTAGCATTGGATATTGATAGTTTTACCTGTTCAGAAGTAGGTGACAACACAGTTGTTTTAACAGTTACTGATAACAATGGGAATGTATCAACAGCAACAGCGAATGTTATTGTAGAAGACAATGTTGCTCCAATTATAACTTGTATCGATAACACTGCTCGTTATATAGATCCATACCAAACTTATTATACTGTTCAAGGAGCTGAATTTAATGCAACAGCTACTGATGCCTGCGGGATAGCTTCTTTAACTTATGAAGGAGGTGTAACAAATACAAATGGGTCGACTATGGCTGGGGTTCAATTAGATTTAGGAGATAATCTAATGGTTTGGACAGTAGTAGATGTAAATGGAAATGAAAGTGATTGTACAACCGTAATTACTGTCCAAAAACGACCAACAACATTAACCTATACGGGAGATTTAATTGAGCAATATTCAGACAGTGTTCATTTATCTGCTACTTTAATTGATGATGTTTCTGGTGATGGCGTTGAAGGAAAAACTATAATATTTACTATTGGGACTCAGTCAACTTCAGCTATTACAAACGGAAATGGTATTGCTTCAACTACGTTAATTTTAAGTCAAGATCCTAATGGAACATATACTGTTGAGGCTGAGTTTGTGGAAGATGCAAGTTATTTAGAAAGTAGTGATGAAGAAGTTTTCGATATCACCCAAGAAAATGCCATTGTAGAATATACAGGGCAATCTTTACAAGCAACACCTAGTTCAAGTTCATCGGAAGCAATCGTTGTTTTAAGTGCAAATATTCAAGATATTACAGTAAGTGATGGTATTAACGATCCTTATGCTGGAGATATTAGAAATGCAAAAGTGAAATTTGTAAATAGAGAAGGAGGTGATATTTCAGGTTGGATAAATGTTGTTAATTTAGTAGACCCAAATGATATAAGAACCGGAGCTGTTACTTTTAATTGGGAGGTAAATATAGGTACCTCAGATTCAGAATCTACAACTATTGGAATTGTAGTAGACAATGGTTATTATATAAGAAATAGCTCAGACGACAATGTTGTAGTAACTGTTTATAAGCCAAACGGTGATTTTATAACAGGTGGTGGGTATATAAAACCAACAAATTCTGAAGGTATTTACGCTTCTACTCCTGGTTTAAAAACTAATTTCGGATTCAATGTTAAGTACAATAAAAAAGGGAATAAGTTAAAAGGACATATGAATGTGATTTTTAGAATACAAGAAAATGATGGTATTCATACCTATCAAATTAAGGGGAATGCAATAGAATCATTAGGAGTAAATGTTGAAGATGATGAAAATCAAACGGCTGAATTTATTACAAAAGCAAATTTAACAGACATTACAGATCCTTTAAATACAGTTTCACTAGGAGGTAATTTGTTTTTAAAAGTTGAAATATCCGATAAAGGAGAACCTGGTAGTAATGATTTAATAGGTTTTAACTTAACAAGAAATGGAGAGTTATATTATTCAAGTAATTGGACTGGTATTAAAACAAGCCAAATGTTACTTTCAGGTGGAAATGTTGTTGTGCATAGCGGATTTAACTTAGGTTCAGTTGATGGAGATGGAAGTAATGGAGGGAAATCAGAAGTTGAAACAGAAATTATAACATTGGCTATTTTTGAAGTAACTGCTTGGCCAAATCCATCAAAAGATATTTTTAATATATCATTAAAATCAATGAATAATGATGATAAAGTAGAAGTTTATGTGTTTGATGCTATCGGGAAATTAGTTCATTTTGCTGAAGGAAATGCTAGTCAAAATTATAAGTTTGGAGAAAGATTTGCATCCGGAGTTTATACAGTGCGGGTAATTCAATCAGATAAAATCGAATTTAAAAGGTTGATTAAAGAATAAAAAATATAGTTGAGTTAATTTTAAATAGGGCATTCTAATTATTAGGATGCCTTATTTTTATGAAATAAGAAGCGGTCTTTTATAGGAGATAAATTTTAAATAAAGAGGCTTGAATTTAAATTAAAATAGGAAGTGGTTCATTTAATATTTCAGATATCAGGTCAATTATAACCTTTTGAAATGCGGAAATATTATTTGAATTATGAAATGGAATAATTATATTTGAAATAATATTTATTGTTTAATTTACCGTAAACAATTCCTTTAACGATTTAAGTAAAAAATAGGCTAAAAATAGCGTAAAATAAGGGTTTTAGTCAAACTCATAACCCGAAGGTCACAGGTTCGAGTCCTGTTCCCGCTACAAAGCAAAAAAGTGAATAAAACAACGGTTTAGATTGATCTAAACCGTTGTTTTTATGTTCAATTTAAATGAAAGTATTATATTTGAGTACCAAAATGAACACGTTTTGGAACACGATTTGCATGTGAAGAAGCATTTTTCAACTCCAAAAATTTACAATGCCAATGGCGATCTAAAAAAGCGTTGGTATGTTTACTTCTCATACCGAAATCCGCAGAATGGTAAACTGGAGCGGATGAAAAACATCTATCGGAAAATCCAATAATTATAAAACTAAAGAAGAACGGCCAGCTATTTTAGTAGCTTATCGTAAAAAATTATTGTAGCTTTTATAAGCTGGGTTTAATCCTTTTGAAGGCATAGATGGGATATATTTTTTCTATTTTATTTTAGAAATAAATTACTCACAGAACCCCATATTATTCTCAATTAGTTGGCATGCACAGAATATGAAGTGCATGAAAATTTTTCAAAATACTTTACTTTATTGAATTTTTTGATAGTTTGATTCTTTTGTGTTTTCTTATTAAATCAATTTTAAAAATTTTGGAAAATGCTATATCAGTTGGTTAAAATGATTGCACTTTTTACCAATTAGTGACAATTTTATGATGAGACAAATATGATATTATAAAAAAAACTTGTATTTAATATTTTTTGTATTACATTTGTGTAATCGATTACATAAATACTATAATTATGTCAACAAGTTACGAATCACGATACGCCTCAAGTCCTCAGGCAGTAAAACAATATGATACACAGCAATTAAGAGAGGAATTTTTAATAGAAAACTTAATGGAAGTAGGGAAGATAAACCTTACCTATTCACATTATGATCGTTATATAGCAGGTTCTGCGGTGCCAGTTACGACATTAAAATTAGAAACCATTGATCCTTTAAAAGCAGCATATTTTTTAGAGCGCAGAGAAATAGGGATTATCAATGTAGGAGGAGATGGAACCGTTGAAGTAGACGGAATGGTTTATGAATTAGGTTTAAAAGATGCCTTGTATATTGGAAGAGGTCATAAAGAAGTTATTTTTAAAAGTAACAATGCCAACAATCCTGCAAAGTATTATTTAAACTCAGCGCCAGCACATAAAAATTTTCCGACCAAAAAAGTGAGTAAGGCAGAAGCCAATAAATTAGAATTGGGTTCGCTAGAAACAGCCAATCACCGCACGGTAAATCAAATGATTATAGGAGGTATTGTAACTACTTGTCAGTTACAAATGGGAATGACTGAATTAAAAACAGGCAGTGTTTGGAACACCATGCCAGCCCACGTGCACGACCGCAGAATGGAAGTTTATTTTTATTTAGACATTCCAGAAAATCAGGCCGTTTGTCATTTTATGGGCCAGCCCCAGGAAACACGTCATATTTGGATGAACAACCATCAGGCAGTAATATCACCACCTTGGTCCATTCACTGTGGTTCAGGAACTTCAAATTATACTTTTATATGGGGAATGGCAGGCGAGAATTTAGATTATGGAGATATGGATGTAGCAAAAATAACTGATTTAAGATAAAAACAGCAATACTAGAATGAAAGACTTATTTGATTTAACAGGTAAAAGAGCCTTAATTACAGGAGGTGTTCATGGATTGGGAATGGCCATGGCAAAAGGATTAGGACACGCAGGTGCAGAACTGATTGTAAACAATTATTCACCTGATATGCTTGAAGTGGCGAAAAAGGAATATGAAAGTGAAGGCCTAAAAGTACACACGTATGTTTTTGATGTTACCAACGATAAAGAAGTTGAAAAATACATTGATATAATAGAAAAGGAAGTAGGTCCGATAGATATCTTAATTAACAATGCAGGGATTATTAAACGCGTTCCAATGGAGGATATGGAGTCGGAAGATTTCAGAGCCGTTATTGATGTTAACTTGGTGGGGCCATTTATTGTTTCTAAGTATGTTGGGAGAAAAATGATTGCCAGAAGAGCAGGAAAAATCATCAACATTAATTCAATGATGAGTGAGTTAGGAAGGAATACGGTTTCGGCATATGCAGCCTCAAAAGGAGGCTTAAAAATGTTAACCAAAAATATGGCCACGGAATGGGCAAAATACAACATTCAAACCAATGGGATTGGACCGGGTTATTTTGCAACCAGCCAAACAGCACCCATAAGAGTAGGCGGACATCCGTTTAATGAATTTATAATTCATAGAACGCCAGCTGCACGTTGGGGCAATCCTGAGGATTTGGTTGGAGCGGCAGTATTTTTAGCTTCTAAGGCAAGTGACTTTGTGAACGGACAAATTATATACGTTGATGGTGGAATTTTAGCCACTATTGGAAAACCTTCAAACGAAGAATAATATTTATAAATTAAAAATTATGAACACTAAATTTATTCATGATAATTTTTTGCTGGAAAATAAATTTGCAGAAGAGCTATATCATAATTATGCTAAAAATCAACCAATCATAGATTATCATAATCACTTACCTCCACAGCAAATAGCTGAAGATATAATTTTTAATAACATTACAAATGTTTGGATCAATGGTGACCATTACAAATGGAGAGCTATGCGAACCTTAGGGGTGAATGAGGAATTTATTACAGGCGGTGCATCAGACAAAGATAAATTTTTGAACTGGGCTAAAACCGTTCCATATACCATGAGAAATCCATTGTATCATTGGACTCATTTAGAATTAGCCAGATATTTTGATATTTATGATTTGTTGAATGAAAATTCAGCTGAAAAAATTTATCACGAAACCAAAGAAAAATTAAATACCAAGGCTTATAGTTGCCAAAATCTTTTGCATAAGGTAAATGTTGAATTTGTTTGCACTACTGAAGATCCAATTGATGATTTAGCATATCATCAAAAAATTGCAAAAAGTAATTTAAATATTAAAGTTGGAACTGCATTTAGACCTGATAAAGCCATTTTAATAGCTAATAATGGTTATAATAATTATATTGATACACTTGCTAAAGTCGCTAACATTGAGATTAATTTTTATACCGATTTATGTGAAGCCTTAAAAAATAGAATTCAATATTTTGATGACAATGGTTGTAAGATTTGTGACCACGGATTAAATGAAATTTATTTTGAAAACTTTACTGAATCTGAAGTAAATGCAATATTTCAAAAGAAAAGAGCAAACATGGAAATTAGCGAGTTAGAAGCACTTAAATTTCAAAGTGCCATACTGTTGTTTTTAGCTGAAACCTATCACGAATTTGGATGGGTGCAACAATTTCATTTGGGTGCTTTAAGAAACAACAATGCTCGTATGCTTAGCGTTTTAGGGCCTGACACTGGTTGGGACTCAATTGGCGATTATTCTCAAGCGGTTAAATTATCGGCATTTTTAAATGCATTGGACAGTAAAAATAAACTGAGCAAAACAATTCTTTACAATTTAAATCCGGCCGACAATGAAGTAATGGCAACCATGATTGGCAATTTTAATGATGGAAGTGTAAGAGGTAAAATACAGTTTGGTTCAGGGTGGTGGTTTTTAGACCAGAAAGATGGGATGACAAAACAATTAAATGCACTTTCAAATATGGGATTAATCAGTTGCTTTATTGGAATGTTGACTGATTCACGAAGTTTTTTATCCTTCCCAAGACACGAATATTTTAGAAGAATACTTTGTAACCTTTTAGGTGAAGAAATTAAAAGAGGCGAATTACCTAACGATATGGAATGGATTGGGAAAATGGTTTCAGACATTAGCTATCACAACGCAAAACAATATTTTAATTTTTAGATTATTATACACCTTAATTTGTACAATTATATTCATACGATGCAGTAGTTTTATTTTTTCTAATTAAATATTAACATAACAAATTAAATAAGTTTATTAAATGAGTAAAGTAGTAACCTTTGGAGAGATTATGCTAAGATTAGCACCTCAAGGATTTTTAAGATTTTCACAAGCCGATAATTTTGATGTAGTTTATGGCGGAGGAGAATCCAACGTAGCGGTTTCATTAGCGAATTATGGGATTTCTTGTTGATTTTGTAACACGTTTACCAAAAAATGATATTGGACAGTGTGCTATGATGGAAATGCGAAAAAGAGGTGTTGGCGTAGATAAAATTGTTTGGGGCGGAGACCGTTTGGGAATCTATTTTTTAGAAACCGGCGCAGTATCTCGTGGATCAAAAGTAGTTTATGATCGTGCCCATTCATCAATGTCTGAAATTCAGTCTGGAATGGTGAATTGGGAAGAAGTTTTCAAAGGCGCAGAGTGGTTTCACTGGACAGGTATTACCCCTGCGATTTCACAAAGTTCAGCCGATGCTTGTTTAGAAGCTGTAAAAGTAGCTAGCAAAATGGGCTTAACAATTTCAACCGATTTAAATTACAGAGCAAAACTTTGGAAATACGGTGGAGATCGTGAAGCTATTATGACTGAGTTAACATCTTACTGTGATGTTATTTTGGGAAACGAAGAAGATGCAGAAATGCACTTTGGGATTAAGCCAGAAGGAGCAGCAGTTCAAACACACGGACATGATGTAAAAGCGGAAGCTTTCTTGTCTGTTTGTCAACAAATGATGGAGAAATTCCCAAGAGCTAAAAAGGTAATTACTACGTTAAGAGGTTCTATTTCTGCATCTCATAACACTTGGGCAGGCGTTTTATACGATGGAAAACAAATGCTACAAACCCGTCAATATCAAATTACAGATATTGTAGATAGAGTTGGTGGTGGAGATAGTTTTATGGGAGGCTTAATCTACGGATTGTTAACCTACCCTGAAGATGATCAAAACGCATTAGACTTTGCAGTAGCAGCCTCATGCTTAAAACACACTATCAAAGGTGATGCAAACTTAGTAACAGTTGAAGAAGTAAATAAATTAATGGGTGGTGATGCTTCTGGTAGAGTTGCGAGATAAAAATAAATAATAAAGAATGTTTTAATTAAATTTTGTTTGATTGGGAAAGTTGAGTTACAATATGTAGCTCAGCCTTCCTTTATTTAAGGTGAAAACCGAAAAAATTAAACATTTCAATGATTATATAATAATTTAAAAATAATTATGGCACAATTTACAAGAATAGAAGTTGCTCAAGTTATGAAAGAAACAGGAATGGTTCCTTTATTTTTCAGCAACGATTTAGAATTAAGTAAAAACGTACTAAAAGCTTGTTACGACGGTGGAGCACGTTTAATGGAATTTACAGCTCGAGGCGATTTTGCTCACGAAGTTTTTGGAGAATTAACAAAATATGCTATTAACGAATTACCAGGAATGATTATGGGCGTTGGTTCTGTTACCGATGCAGCAGCAGCTTCATTATATATGGCTTTAGGTGCTAATTTTATAGTAACACCAGTTTTACGTGAAGACATTGCCATGGTTTGTAACCGCCGTAAAGTTTTATGGTCACCAGGCTGTGGAACATTAACAGAAATTGCTAGGGCTGAAGAATTAGGTTGTGAGATTGTAAAATTATTTCCTGGAGATATTTACGGGCCACAATTTGTAAAAGGAATTAAAGGGCCACAACCTTGGACAAGTGTAATGCCAACAGGAGGCGTTTCACCAACAAAGGAAAATTTATCAGCTTGGTTTAATGCAGGTGTTACTTGTGTTGGAATGGGTTCACAGTTAATTTCAAATGAAATTATAAAAAACAAAGATTACGCAAAACTAGAGCAAGACGTTAAAAAAGCCATTGCTTTAATTAAAGAAGTAAGAAAATAAATTACAGAAAAAAAATATTCACTTAGAATCAAATTAATTTTAAGTGATTTTCATCATTAATATTAACCAAACAAAATAAAAATGAGTAATACAAATGAGAAAATAGGGAATTATCGCTATAGAATTTTAGGACTATTGATGTTTGCAACCACCATTAACTACTTTGATAGGAGTATAATTGGTGTTATGGCACCAACCCTTGAAAAGATGTTTGACTGGACCAATAGTGACTATGCAAATATTATGGTTTCCTTTAAAGTAGCCTATGCATTAGGATTGCTTTATATGGGTGGTTTAATAGACCGTTTAGGAACTAAAAAAGGGATATACTTTATCAATTGCCATATGGAGTGTTTTTGGAATGTTGCACGCCCTAGTTCGTCCGGGATTTAGTGTCATAGGATTTGCAGCAGCACGCTTTGGATTGGGATTTGGAGAGGCAGGGAATTTTCCTGCAGCTATAAAAACGACTGCAGAATGGTTTCCAAAAAAAGACCGAGCCTTTGCTACGGGACTTTTTAATGCAGCCACAAGTATTGGGGCTATTGCAGCGCCTTTTGTTGTAGGTTGGATAGTTCATGAGGATGGTAAAAACTGGCAAATACCTTTTTTAATAACAGGAGTTCTAAGTGGTATTTGGGTATTTTTATGGTTTAGAATGTATAAAAAGCCAGAAGTTCATCCAAAAGTTTCAAAAGAAGAGCTGGCTTATATAAACAGCGACTCTGAAGTAGAGAATGAAGATAAGTTACCTTGGAAAAGCGTATTGAATAAGCGTCAGACCTGGGCATTTTCTTTGGCAAAAGTAACCGATGCAGTATGGTGGTTTTACTTATTCTGGGGAGCTAAATTTTTAGCAGCAACTTTTGATGTAAATATTAAAAATATAGCATTACCATTTTTTGTTATTTATATTTTGGCAGATGGAGGAAGTATTTTTGGAGGCTATCTTTCAGGAGCCTTAATGAGAAAAGGATGGACCATAAATAAGGCACGTAAAATTACTTTGTTAATATGTGCATTAATCATACTTCCGGTAAGTTTTGTAGCCGTAACAGAAAGTAAATGGGTAGCCATTATATTGATTGGATTGGCAGCAGCAGGTCATCAGGCCTGGTCAGCAAATATATTTACTTTGGTGTCGGATGTATTTCCAAAAAAGGCAACGGCCTCGGTAGTTGGAATTGGCGGAATGGTTGGTGCAGTAGCTGGTATTCTTGCAGATATGGCATTGGGTTCAGTACTTGATACAGCAGGAAATAGCGGATACTTTTGGGCGTTTTTAATTGCAGGTTCTTGTTACTTAATTATTTTAGGATTTGTTCATTTGTTGATGCCAAAAATGACTCCTTTAGATGAGAATTTAAACCCGGTTAATGCATAATTTTCTTGAAATAAATTTTCAAAATTGAACTTTAATAGGCAAAAAGGCTTAAAAAAATGAAAAAATTAAATAGAAAAAATACAGGCTTAGAAAATAAACTTCCAATTAAAATTGTTCAATTTGGGGAAGGTAATTTTTTGCGAGCTTTTATAGATTATGCATTTCAAAAATTAAATAAAGAACTTAATTTTAATGCAGGTATAGCTGTTGTTCAGCCAATTGATAGGGGTTTAATAAATATGCTTAACAATCAGGATGGTTTATACACCCTTTTTATGAAAGGAGTTAAAAAAGGAAAGGAAATTCAAGAAATTGAACTAATTTCTAATATTGTAAAAGGAGTTGATCCATATACAAATTTTAGTGACTATTTAAGCTTAGCAAAAGAACCAGCGCTAGAATTTATCATTTCAAATACTACTGAATCTGGAATTGCTTATGTAAATACAGACACTAAAGAAATGCAGCCGCCAAGTTCATTTCCTGGCAAATTAACAGTGTTTCTTTTTGAAAGATTTAATCATTTCAATGGTGATAAAAATAAAGGATTGACAATTATTCCTTGTGAATTAATTAACTACAATTCTGATACTTTGAAGGAAATTATACTTCAATATATTGAAGACTGGAAACTTGGTGAAGCATTTAAGTCGTGGTTATTAAAAAGCAATACTTTTCATAATACTTTGGTTGATAGAATTGTACCGGGATACCCAAAAGATGAAATTGAAAGTTTCAATGCACAACTTGATTATGAAGATAATTTAATTGTTGCTGCAGAAACTTTTTTCTTATGGGTAATAGAGGGAGGTGATGATTTAAAAGCAAAATTGCCTTTTGAAAAAACCGATTTAGATGTAAAAATTGTGAGTGACATGCAACCATACAGAACACGAAAAGTTCGTATTTTAAATGGTGCACACACGGCTATGGTACCATTTTCGTTATTATATGGAAATACAACAGTAAAAGAAACTGTTGATAACGATTTTACTGGAAGTTTTGTAAATAAGGTAGTTTTCGATGAAATCAATGATACATTAAAAATGGACAGGGATGAGTTAAATAGTTTTGCGGATGAAGTTTTAGACCGTTTTAGAAACCCTTTTATCAAACATCAATTGTCTGATATTGCATTAAATTCTATTTCAAAATTTAAAGTACGTGTATTGCCAAGTTTATTAGAATATGTGGCTATTCAAAATAAAATACCTACAAACTTAACCTTTGCTTTTGCTTGTTTAATTCGTTTTTATAAAGGAACTTGGCAAGGAAAATTGTTGCCAATTAAAGATAGCGAAGAAATTGTCACTTTTTTTAATGATGTTTGGGGTACAAACAATTACAGTAAAATTGTAAAAGAAGTTTTAGAAAATGAAAACTTATGGGGACAAGATTTAACAAAAGTAAATGATTTATCAAATGCCATTGAAGTTGCTTTAAAGGAAATTGATGAGAACGGTGTGGAAATAGGCTTTGCTAATTTCAACAAACAATTTTAACCTTCAAAAATTAATTAAATGCTTAAAAAGTTAATAAAAGTAAATCCATCAGACAATGTAGCGGTTGCCTTAATTAATTTGGCTGCTGGAGAAATTGTTCCCTTTGAAGACGGCGAGATAAAAATTCTTTCTACTACCAAATCAAAACATAAAATTGCTTTAAAAAAGTTTGAGCCAGATGAAAGAATTATAATGTATGGCGTTTTAGTAGGAACAGCAAATGGTGTCATTCAAAAAGGAGAGGTGTTAACAACTGAAAATGTAAAGCACAAAAGCGATCCCGTATTTGGTAAAACTGAATCGACTAATTGGATTGCTCCAAATGTTGACAAATGGAGGGATAAAACTTTTTTAGGATATCATAGAGCAGATGGACAAGTAGGAACAGAAAATGTTTGGTTATTTTTTCCATTGGTTTTTTGTGAAAATAGAAATATTGAAATTCTTAAAGAGGTTTTTGAAAAAGAATTGTTGAAGCAAAAGGTAAATCCGCATCAAATGTTATTGCGTTCATTAATAAATAATGGCGGAACAACTGATGAATTAGATTCAAATTCGTCAAATGTATTTGATAATATTGATGTAAAATTTATCACGCATCCTGGCGGGTGCGGTGGTATAAGGCAAGATTCTGAGAGTTTAGCTAAGTTATTGGCTGGTTATGTAAATAATCCTAACGTTGCAGGAGCTTCCGTTTTAAGTTTGGGTTGTCAGAATCTTCAAATAAGTATTTTTCAAGAGGCTTTAAAAACAATTAACCCAAATATTGATAAACCAGTTCTAATTTTTGAACAACAAAAAATGGGTACTGTTGACGATATGCTTGCCGCTATTGTAAAAGAATCTTTTGAAGCAATTAAAAAGGCAAATAATATTCAAAGAAAACCTGCGCCTTTATCAAAATTAAGAGTTGGTTTAGAATGTGGTGGGTCTGATGGTTTTTCAGGAATTTCAGCAAATCCTACTTTGGGTGCGGTTTCAGATATGTTAGCGGCCTTAAACGGAACAGCCATTTTATCTGAATTCCCCGAATTATGCGGTGTAGAACAAGAACTGGTAAATAGATGTGTTGATGATGAAAAGGGTGTTAAGTTTTTGAAATTGATGAAGGCTTATGAAAAATCTGTTGTTGACGCAGGGTCTGGGTTTGATATGAATCCTTCACCAGGAAATATAAAAGATGGTTTAATAACCGATGCAATGAAATCTGCAGGTGCAGCAAAAAAAGGAGGTTCTTCTCCAGTTGTTGATGTATTGGATTATGGTGAATACATTACTAAACCTGGTTTAAACTTATTATGTACACCGGGTAACGATGTTGAAAGTACTACTGCAATGGTGGGCTCTGGAGCAAATGTTGTTTTATTTACTACTGGATTGGGAACACCAACTGGCAATCCAATTGCCCCAATTATTAAAGTTTCTTCAAATACTGAATTAGCTTTAAAAATGCCTGATATTATTGATATTGAAACAGGTGCCGTAATTAGAGGCGAAAAAACAATAGAAGAAATGGCAGATGAAATGCTGTTATTTATTATTGACGTTGCAAGTGGTAAAATTCAAACCAAAGCAAAAATATTAAATCAAAATGATTTTATTCCCTGGAGAAGAGGTGTTTCATTATAAAATTATGAGTTTGTAATTAGAAGTAAAATATTAGTTATAAAAAAAGCCAAAATTTATAAATTTTGGCTTTTTTTTAGTTTTTTTTAGTTTTAGTTGAAAAGCAAATAATTAAGATTCAACTTTTGCTAAATTAGATTTTGAATTTTTATTTTCAGCTTGATGTCTTAATGAAGATTTTCGAACAATCAACTCAGGTGTTAAAACTACTTTTTTCTCTATTTTAACGCCTTTGGTATTTATTTTTTCTAAAAGCACCTTAGCGGCCATTTTACCCATTTTAATAGGAGATTGGTCTACTGAAGTAATTGATAGTTCCATAAATTTGGTAAAAGGTTCATTTGCAAAACCAGAAATACAAATATCACTAGGAATTTTAAGGCCATTAGCTCTTAATTCTTGAATTACACCAAGTGCCACAAAGTCACTTGATGAAAATACTGCATCAGGTCTAGGGTCCATTTCTAACAACATTTTTGCAACCCGACTACCTTCTTCAACATTACTTTTCGCTTCAATAACAAAATTAGTATTGTACTCTAAACCATTATCTTTTAGAGCCTGCTTATAACCTTTACAACGTTCTTGAAAAATTTCAATATTTGGATTTCCATTAATATGAACAATTCTTTTACAACCTTGATCAATTAATTGTTTTGTTACTTTATAGCCACCTTCAAAGTCGTTAATAGTAACTGAACTTACGCCTGGAATTTCTTTCTTTCTATCAAAAAACACTAAAGGAATATTTTTTTTAATAACCTGATTAATAATGTTTTCATCTATGTCTGGTGAAGAAATCGACATTAAAATACCATCTACTTGGGCATTTATTAAAGTAGTAATGTTATCAATTTCTCTGCTTTCGATATCGTGAGTTTGACAAATAATTACGTGATAACCTTCCGGATACAATTCTTCCTCAATACCTCTAATAACGGAACCAAAAAAATTGGTATCAATACGAGGAACAATAACGCCAATGTTATAACTTTTTCCGCTTTTTAAAGCTAAGGCCACTTTGTTTTGTTCATAATTCATTTTCAAAGCAGTATTTTTAACTAATTCACGAGTTACCTCGCTTATTTTTGGATTGTTATTTAATGCTCTTGAAACAGTTGCAGCAGTAATGTTAAGTTTTTCAGCAATATCGTAAATAGTTGTTTTCTTCTTCATTAACAAATTAGGTTATTTGATTTAAGTGAAAGTAAAAGTAACAAAATATTTTAATTTTTTAAATCTAATTAATGTTATCGATTACAATAATACTTAATTTTTGTTAAAATGAATATAATATTCATTCAAACGTTAAAATTTCACCTAAATGTTTGATGTTTTTTATAATTAATTAAAAATTTCATTTAAACGGCATTTTTTGAAATAAATATTTGGAGATTAAAAAGTATTAATCTAGTTTTGTGTAATCGATTGCAATTTAATAATAAGTGAACGAATTGCTATCGTAAAAGTAAAAACAATTAACTAAAATAATAATGTATGGAAAAAAATACCTTTTGTAATAAATTCTTATTGAATCCATTATTATTATTAATATTTATTCTTTTTTCTTGTAAGGAAAATAAAAAGAATATGGTGGAGTTCAACCCTTGGGTAGAAATGCAACAAATTATAGATAGTATAAAGGAACCTGTTTTTTTGGATAAGACATTTAATATAATTGATTTTGGTGCGAAAGCAGATGGCATTACCGATAATACAAATGCTTTTCAGAAAGCAATTTTGGAATGTTTTGAAAATGGAGGTGGAAAAGTTTTTGTTCCAGCTGGAAAATATGTATCAGGTGCCATTCATTTAAAAAGCAATGTAAATCTTCATTTAGAAGAAGGGGCTGAAATTTTATTTAGTACAAATCCAAATGACTATTATCCTTTGGTAAAAACGTCTTTTGAAGGCATTGAGTTGATGAATTATTCTCCATTAATATATGCATATCAACAAAAAAACATTGCCATAACAGGTAAAGGAATTTTGAATGGTATGGCGAGTATCGAAAATTGGTGGACTTGGAAAGGAAGCGAAGAGTATTCATGGGAGCCTGGAATGCCTTCTCAATTAGATAGCCTTAACTTACCAAGATTAATGAAAATGGCTGAAGATGGTATTGCAGTAAGCGAAAGAGTGTTTGGTAAAAATCATTTTTTGAGACCTAGTTTTATTGAACCTTTTGAATGTGAAAATGTGCTAATAGAAGGTGTGAAAATTGTAAATGCGCCAATGTGGATAATTCACCCAATAAAATGTACCAATGTAATTGTTGATGGTGTGAATGTTGAAAGTCATGGTCCAAATAATGATGGTTGTGATCCGGAGTATGCTAAAAATGTGATTATAAAAAATTGCACCTTTAATACTGGCGATGATTGCATTGCAATAAAATCGGGTAGAGATTTTGACGGTAGAAGAGTTGCTATTAAAAGCGAAAATATAGTTGTTCAAAATTGTAAAATGATAGATGGTCACGGGGGTGTTGTAATGGGTAGTGAAATTTCGGCGGGCGTTAAAAACGTTTTTGTGGAGAATTGTGTAATGGATAGTCCAAATTTAGATAGAGCTATTCGAATTAAAACAAATTCAAGAAGAGGGGGTGTTACTGAAAATGTATATGTAAGAAATCTTGAAATAGGTCAAGTTAAAGAATGTGTTCTAAAAATTAATATGTTTTACGGTATTTATGGAAGCCAAATAGGTGAATTTATTCCTGAAATTAAAAATATTTATTTAGAAAATATAACTGTAAAAAATGGTGGTCAGTTTGGAGTTTTAGCAAAGGGATATAAAGAATCTCCAATTACCAACGTGACTCTTAAAAATGTTCGAATTGATAAAGTTGAATCGCCTTATTCAATTGAAAACGTTGTTGGAATTAATTTTATAGATACCTATATTAATGGGGTGCTCGTTGAAAATAGCAACAATTAAAATATGATTGCCTAATTATAAGCTAAACTTAAACAAACAATTAAATTATAAATTCAAATTGAGACCAAACCCAGTATTGAAAATTTATTTTACCAACGAAGAAATCGATTACATTAATTATGAATCGACAATTAAAATTGAGTTCCATATAGCTTATAGGTACTTAAATAACCTGTAATTAACACTATATTAACATTTTTATGATTAAAATTTGCTTTTTTAGTTCTAATTACATAGATTTGGGTAATCGATTGCACTAATAGTTAAAAAAGCAATTACTAAATAAAAATATCAGCGTAACAAAAGTTAAAAAAATATTGAAATAAATATAATAGTAAACAAACAATAACCAAATAGAAACAAATTATGAATATTAAACTTTTATCAAAAAAAACCTTAAAATGTAGTTTTACATTTTTAGTTTTTATGAGCTTGCTTCTGGGAAATAATGTATTTGCCCAAGGAGGCCCAACCGTTAGTGGAGTTGTTACCGAAGAGTCGGGGAGTCCATTACCTGGTGTAAATATTTTAGAAAAAGGTACAACAAATGGTGTTACAACAGATTTTGATGGAAAATACACCATTAAAGTGAGCAATGCCAATGCTGTTTTAGAAGTTAGTTATGTAGGTTTCGGTACGCAAAGTATAAATGTTGCTGGAAAATCAACATTGAATGTTGTGTTAGTAGGTAACCTAGAATCGTTAGATGAAGTTTTGGTTATTGGTTACGGTACAGCTCGAAAATCGGATCTTACAGGTGCCGTGGTTTCTGTTTCAGGGAATGATTTAGTAAATCAATCGAACCCAAGTGTTGCTGAAACATTAACAGGACGTATGGCTGGTGTACAGGTAACTTCTTCAGAAGGCTCTCCTGATGCTGAAGTTACTATTAGAGTTCGTGGTGGTGGATCTTTAACTCAAGATAGTTCACCATTAATAATTGTTGATGGATTTCCAGTAAATAGTATGAGTGATGTTTCTCCGTCTGATGTTGAAAGTATTACAGTTTTAAAGGATGCGTCTTCAACCGCTATTTATGGTTCCAGAGGGGCAAATGGAGTTATTATTATCACTACTAAAAGTGGCAAAAGTGGAAAAATAGAAGTTAGTTTTACTACATTTTATGGGCAAAAAAAGATAGCCGAAACTATCGATGTTCAACAGCCTGAAGATTTTGTGAAATGGCAATATGAATATGCATTACTTAGAGATGATTTACCATCATATGAGAAATATTTCGGACAATGGCAAGACTATGATCAATATGCTGGAATGAAAGGTAATAACTGGCAAAAACAAATCTACGGTCGTTCTGGAGAAGTTCAAAGTTATGATTTAGGTATTCGTGGAGGTTCTGAAAAAGTGAGTTATAACTTTAATTACAACCATTATAATGAAAAGACAATTATGATTGGTTCTGATTTTAGAAGAGATAACTTTTTACTTTCGTTAAAAAATAAAGCAAATGAAAAAGTAGATTTATCATTTACCGTACGTTACTCTGATCTTGCAGTAAATGGAGGTGGCGCAAATGAGCAAAATGAAGTGTCATCGGCCGATGCACGTTTAAGACATAGTGTTGGTTATTCGCCAATTCCTTTACCTGGTTTAACAACCGATAATACCGATGAAGCACTTTCAAGTTATTTGGTAAATCCTTTTGTAGCTACTGATGATAACCAAAGAGAACAACTTAGAAAAAACTTAAATATGTTAGGAAGTTTTTCATGGAAGATATTTGACAATTTTAGTTTTAAAACGGATTTTGGTTTGGATAATTTGAATTCTTTGGATTATCGTTTTTATGGTCGATCTACTTATTATGCAAGTAATAAACCAGCTGCAGAAAATCAAGGATTGCCATCATTGGTGTTTTACGATCAAAAAACTGAGCGTTTTAGAAACTCAAATACTATTAATTACGATTTTGAAAAAGTATTGAATGACGATCATAGTTTAAAAATTCTTGTCGGTGAAGAAATGATTGTTTCTCAAACAAATAGAGTAACTACTGAAGTTCAAGGTTTTCCAAAGTTTTTCGACTTTAATGATACCAAAAATTTAACATCTCAAGGGATACCTCAGTCAGTTGAAAATTATTACAGCCCTGATGATAAATTATTATCATTCTTCGGACGTGTAAATTATGATTTTAAAAATCGTTACCTTTTAACAGCAACTTACCGTGCCGATGGTTCAAGTAAATTTTTAGGTGATAATCAATGGGGATATTTTCCATCAGCAGCATTCGCTTGGAAACTTTCTGAAGAAGCATTTTTGAAAGATGTGAACTGGATTAATACATTAAAACTTAGGTTGAGTTATGGTGAGGCTGGAAATAACAATATTCCATCAGGTCAAACTGTTCAAAATTTTATTTCAAGAACTACAACCTATTTAAATGGTATTCCTAACTACTGGGCTGCCTCTAATATTTTGGCTAACCCAGATTTGAAATGGGAAACAACTGTAACCCAAAATATTGGTCTTGATTTTGATTTTTTCAGAAGTCGTTTAACGGGTACTTTTGAAGTTTATAAAAATGTTACTAATGATTTACTAATTAATTTCCCAGTACCTGGTTCAGGTTACGATAGTCAATATAGAAATATGGGAGAAAATGAGAACAAAGGGTTTGAAGCTTCCTTAAATATTTCAGCTATTGAAAAAGAGAATTTTAATTTGAACGTTTCCTTCAATATAGGTGTTAATAAAAATAAAATTAAATCACTTGGAGTAATGGATGATTTTGGTATTGCCACAGGTTGGGCTTCTTCACAAATTGGTAATGATTATGTTATCAATGTTGGTCAGTCAATGGGTCAAATGTATGGATACCAAAGCGATGGCAGATACGAAGTGTCAGATTTTAATTATGATCCAAGTACAGGTTATACTTTAAAAACAGGTGTTGTTGACAATACAGCAGTTGTTGGTACTGTTATGCCGGGAACTATGAAATTAAAAGATATAGATGGTGATGGTTTAGTAACTGTTAGCGATAATTCTGTAATTGGAAATTCAAATCCTAAAAGTAGTGGTGGTTTTATTATTAATGCGAATGCTTATGGTTTTGATTTATCAGCAGCCTTTAATTACAGTATAGGGAATGATGTATACAATGCTAATAAAATTGAGTTTACTACGTCAAATACAAATGCACAATATAGAAATTTAAGTACAGAAATGGCAGACGGTGTTCGTTGGACAAATTTAGATCCTGTTTCAGGTCAATTAGTAACGGATCCTAATGCATTAGAAGCACTTAATGCAAATACAACAATGTGGTCTCCATACATGTCACGTTTTGTTTTTAGTGATTGGGCTGTTGAAGATGGTTCGTTTTTACGTTTAAATACGCTTACTTTAGGGTATTCAGCGCCAGAATCAATTTTGTCTCAAATACATGCATCTAAACTTAGATTATACGTTACAGCTTATAATCTATTTATTATTACAGACTATTCAGGGTTAGATCCTGAGGTTTCTACTAGAAGAAAAACACCATTAACACCGGGTGTGGATTATTCACCATTTCCGCGTAGCCGATCATTGGTTGTTGGTTTAAACCTTACTTTTTAATTAAAAAATTAATAGAAAATGAAATATAAAATAATAATTTTAGGAATATTAATAGCTGGGTTTTTGGCTTCATGTGAAGACGATTTCTTGGAAGCACCAGCAAAGTCAACTTTAGATGAATCTGTAATTTTTTCAACAGCAGGTTTAGCTAAAGGAGCAGTAGATGGGATAAAGGAACCATTTGGACAAACCAATTCTTATAGAGGGCGATTTATACCTTTTTATGGTTTTAATACAGATGCTGAATGGAATTATGCTTCATCAAATTTAAATGATGCCCAAGGGGATCTTATGATTTATGATACCAAAGCAAATAATAGCCAAATGAATACTACTAATAATGCCTGGGCTATGATGTATTTGGGTATAGAACGCGCAAATATTTGTATTCGTGGATTACGCGCTTATGGGAACCCACTTCCAGGAACTGAGTTAGGACAGCTATTGGGCGAAGCTTTAACATTACGTGCCATTTATTATGCAGATTTAATGAAAGCCTGGGGAGATGTTCCTGCTCGTTTTGAACCTATTAATTCTGAAACAATTTATATTGAAAAATCAAGTCGGGATGTTATTTATAAGCAAATTATTGAAGATTTAGGTGAAGCTGCGACATTAGTAGCCTGGCCAAATGAAATTTCAGCAACTACAACAGTTGAAGGAATTAATAAAGCATTTGTAAAATCATTAAGAGCACGCTTAGCATTGGTTGCTAGTGGTTTTCAACAATACCCTGATGGTGTAAGAAGAAGTAATGATTCAGAGCTTTCAGTTGATAAAATGTATAAATTGGCTTTAGACGAGTCAAAAGCTGTTATTCAAAGTGGTATGGCTGGTTTGTTACCGTCTTTTGAATCATTTTGGAAAAATTACAATCAAGAAAATATAAATGCAGGTGGTGAATCACTTTGGGAAATACCTTTTGCTGATGGTCGTGGTCGTGTATTATTTTCTTTTGCAGTACGTCACCGCAGTGTAGATCAATATACAGGTCAAGGTAGAGGTGGAATTGCAGGACCATTGCCTACAGTTTATTATGATTTTGATGAGGCCGATGCCCGTAGAGATGTAACTTGTATTCCTTATCAATGGGGAACTGCTGTTAATGGAATTTCAAAACAAGAATTAGTAGGTTCTGACACATGGTATTTTGGAAAATATCGTTACGAATGGATGAATCGTTATGTTACTTCAACCAATGACGATGGTGTTAATAAAATTTATATGCGTTATGCTGAAGTGCTGTTAATAGCTGCCGAAGCTTCGAATGAATTACAAGGCCCATCTGCAGCGGCACCGTATTTAAAACAAATTCGTAATAGAGCTTTTGCGCCAGCTGATCGTCCTGAGAAAGTTGAAAATTATGTAAATGCTTTAACTAGTAAAGATGCAATGTTTGATGCTATTGTTAAGGAACACAAATTTGAATTTACAGGAGAAATGGAGCGTAAGCAAGCCCTTATTCGTTGGAATTTATTAGGAACAAATTTAGCAGAAGCTAAAGAGAAATTAGCAAGTCTAAAAGCTCGTACAGGAGAGTATGCTGACGTTCCTACTACTTTATACTACAAATATGAAAGTGACGAAGAGACACTTGATATCTATGGATTAAATAGAGGTGAAAATCAAGTTCCTGGAATAGAATACTCGGCTTTTGGTTGGAATTCTTTGACTGATGAAAAAATCAATTCAATTTATAAAACAGGTGTAAATCCTGATAGCAGACAATTCTGGCCAATTTGGCAAGTATTTGTTGATGGAAGTAATGGTAAATTGTTTAACGATTATGGCTATTAGTAGTTTAACAAAAAATAAGAAATAATACGTTATTATGAAAACAAAAAACATATTAAACAGAATACTTTTTGCAGTTTTACTAACAATTACAATAGCAGGCTGTAGTAGTTATGACGAACCTGTAATAGAAGCGTTAGATGTAAATAGAGAGTTTGCTCCTGTAGCGCTAACTACAAGGGTTAGAAATCAAACAACTGTTGAATTAAATTGGACAATTAACGAAAATGCAAACAGTTATGTGCTTGAATTTAGTGGTGATGATCCAACTTTTGGCAATATTGTAAGAACTCTTGAAGTTACAAGTGATGAGTTACCAGTGCAAGTTCAATTAGAAGGTGAAACAGTTTATTCAATTAGATTAAAAGTGATAAGCAATAGAGGCTTAGAAGATTCAAAATGGGCACTTGGTGAAGTAACAACTTTAACCGAACAAATTATGCTTCCATCTGAACCAGGTGATATTAAAGCTTTAGAAGCTACTTTAAGATGGGTGCCAAATAGCAATGTTACACAAATTGTGTTAACTCCTGGAGATATTGTACATACTATTACAGCTCAAGAAAAAATTGATGGTGTTGCAACTGTAACAGGCTTGTCAAGTGAAACAGATTATTCAGCTTTATTACTTAATAACACAAAAACAAGAGGTTCTGCTGAGTTTACTACAGGGATTGATGTAGGTGATAATACTTTGGTTTTACCTTCCGATGATTTGTTTCAAATGATTGCTGATGCTGCTCCTGGAGATATTTTATTATTAGAACAAGGTGATTATACTGCACAAACAGGAACAATAACTTTAGATAAATCAATTACTATTCAAGGATTAAGAGTTGATTTTAAGCCTAAATTAAAAGTTAGTTTTGAAATTATTGCAGGTGCTGCTGATGTTAATTTAATTGATTTAGATGTTGAAGGCAGTGGAACTGATACTTCAGTTATGAAACATTTCCTAGAATATAAAGGTGCTAGTAATTATAATTCACTTTTGGTTAGTGGTTGTAATATACACGATTTTGCAACATCATTTATAAGAAGTGATGTAACCGATTTAAGTTTACAGTCTTTGATTGTAGAAAATAGTATCCTAACTAATATATTTACAGATGGTGGCGATTTCATAGATTTCAGAAAGTCAAATGTTTTAAACGTTACGGTTAGAACTAGCACATTTAACAATTGTGCTCCAGGTCGTGACTTCTTCAGATTGGACGATGCAGGATCTTTAACTCAAACAGGTTTAACTTGTAATGTTTTGTTAGAAAGTTGTACCTTGTATGGTGTTTCTAATACTGCAGATAGAGTTTTATACGTAAGATTTCAATTAAACAAAATAATTGTTAAAAACAATTTATTTGCTGAAACTACTGCTTATTATTCAAACCAAGGTAGAACAGATCCAACACCTACATTTTTAAATAATAATTATTTTAATGCTCCAGGTTTTTATACAACAAACATTGTGTATGATACTTCAGGAACTTATACTGATTTAGATCCAGGTTTTGCAGATGTTGCAGCAGGTAATTTTAAAGTATCAAATCAAACGTTATTAGACAATCAAGTTGGTGATCCACGTTGGTTAATTCAATAAAATATAAAGATTGATTTTTATAAATTATAAGAGGTATGCAAAAGCATACCTCTTTTTAAAATAACTTTAAACTTAAAATTTCCATTAATAGAGAAAATATGAGAATATTATATTTATTTCTTATTGTTTGTTTTTTTTCTTGTTCCAAAGATGAAGTTAGTCCTGATCCAATAGTATATGTTCAATCAATTACTGTTAATGGTTCAAATATTACTTCTGGCACAACCAGTCAAATGACTGCAGCAGTTTTGCCTGAAAATGCGGCTGATAAATCAATTCTTTGGGAAGTTTCAGATTCATCAATTGCTGAAATTTCGAGCAGTGGATTGTTAAGTGCAAAAAAAAATGGAAGTATTATTGTTACCGTAACAGCAAATGATAAAGGAATTGTAAAATCAACAAAAGAAATCACAATTTCAAGTTTTATTTCTGGACCAAATTATGACTATATAGTTTCAACCACTACTGAATTGTTATCAGCTTTAAGTAAAGTAAAAGCAGGTGAAACAATTTTTTTAAATGGTGGTAATTATATTTTGAATGATAGAATAACCTTAAGTAACTCTGGAACTTCAGGTAATGAAATTACATTACTTGGTCCTACCGAAGGTGTCAGATCAAAATTAGATTTTTCATCAATGTCTGAAAACTCTGCTAATAGAGGAGTAACATTATCAGGAGCCTTTTGGCATATCAAAGGGCTTGACATATTTGCTGCTGGAGATAATGGTATGTATATTAGTGGTAACAATAATTTAATAGAATTCTGTACTTTTAGTGAAAATAAAGATACCGGACTTCAAATAGGAGGTGGTGCTGCAAATAATACGATTCTTAATTGTGATTCATTTTTTAATGCCGATGCAAGTTTAGAAAATGCCGATGGTTTTGCTTGTAAATTAGATGCAGGTACGGGAAATAAATTTATTGGTTGCAGAGCTTGGCAAAATTTAGACGACGGTTGGGATGGTTATATGCGAGGAGCTGATAATATTACCACAACATACGAAAATTGTTGGGCTGTGAAAAATGGATATTTGAAAAATGGAACTGTTGGTGTTGGTGATGGAAACGGTTTTAAAACCGGTGGTAGCGACAATAAAGATTTAAAACACAATGCTGTTTATACAAACTGTATAGCTGTAGGAAATACCCACGATGGTTTTGACCATAACAGCAATAGAGGTGAGGTTACAATTTATAATAGTTCAGCATATGACAATGGTACAAACTATTCATTTAGTAATACCAATCCACTTGCAAAATTAACCATTAAAAACAGCAATGCTTTAGGAAATTATGGAAGTGCAAATGCAACTACGGTTGATGTAACAAATAATAGTTGGCAAAATGGTTTAGTTACCACTGAAGATGATTTTCAAAGTATTGATTATAGCCAGTTACTTGGTGCAAGAAAAGCAGATGGAAGTTTGCCTGACGTGTACTTTCTTCCATTTAAAAGCCGGAAGCGATTTAATTGATAAAGGTGTAAATGTTGGATTGCCCTTTAAAGGAAGCGCACCAGATTTAGGAGCTTTTGAAAGTAATTAATTCAAGTGAATAATTGCTTAAAAACTTGAGATTGTTAAAATTAAATTTTGATTAAAAATGAGTTTAAAATTACACTTCATAACAGTATTATTTTTAATATCAGTTAGAAGTGTAATTGCTCAAAATCTGACAAAAAAAGATACGAGTTATACAGTTACAAGTGTATTTAATAAATATGTAAAAAAGTTTCCGCAAATTAAAATTGTAACACCTCAATCATTTGAAAATGTTGCTGAAAAAAGAGCAATTGTTTATAAAGAAATTGAAGAGAGAAAGTTACTTTTAGATGCCTTTTACAATAAAAATAAAACATTTAAACCAGCAGTTATTTTGGTTCATGGCGGCGGCTGGAAATCTGGAGATAAATCGTTAATGGAACCTATGGCGCAAGCTATTGCTTCAAAAGGTTTTGCTTGTTTTACTGTGGAATACAGATTGTCGCCTGAAGCAACTTATCCTGCTGGAATTTACGATGTTAAAAATGCAATACAATATATAAAGGCAAATGCAAAAGAGTTTAACGTTGACACTACCAAAGTAGCTATTTTAGGTTGCTCTTCGGGAGGACAAATGGCAGCTTTAATTGGGACTACTAATAGCAATCCTAATTTTGAAAATAACCATGGTAATTATAATACTTCTTCAACAGTAAATGCTATTATTGATATTGATGGAGTATTGGCATTCAAACATCCTGAATCTCAGGAAGATGTGGTTGCAGGGTTGTGGTTAGGAGGTAATTATGAAACTATTCCATCAATATGGAAGGAGGCTTCAGCATTATCACATACAAATAAAAATACACCGCCAATATTGTTTATTGGAAGTCAATATCCAAGATTTTTGGCAGGAAAAAACGATATGATAAATATATTAAATAAGTTTGGTATTTACCATCAGGAAGTAACTATTAAAAATAGCCCTCATTCATTTTGGTTATTACATCCCTGGTTCAATGAAACAGTAAAATACATTACAATTTTTTTAGATCAAACCTTAAAATAGCATTAACATCATTTTATAAAATTCAAACAAAATGAAAACATTAAAACTTACTATATTTTTTTAATTTTTAGTCTTGTATCTTGTAAAAATACAGCCCAAAAACCAATGAAAGAAACAGTTGAAACAGCAGCTGTTTATAATATTAATACTGCAAAAACCTATGCCGAATTATCTATAAAGGAAGGTGGCCATTGGGAAGGCAGAGAATATATTGATGGTACATTTAAAAATGTTGAAGAGTTAAAAGTACCTGCTGAGCATACCGATCATTCTTGGTTTATAAGATATGAAGGTCCGGGTTGGGAAAGCAATAAAGTAGGATATAGAGTATATTTAGATTGGAGAAATGCGATTGATATATTTGGAAAAGTAACAGATGAAATGATTCTTTCAAAAGTTGGTCAGGATGGTTTTGATTCCTATCACGAACAGAATGAATGGGGAATGGATATTTTAAAAGCAGGAAAAGGCTTGGGAATTGGTTCAATTGGAAGGTACATAAATAATGAGGTTTTACATTTTAAAAACGTAGATTCAACATTTGCTAAAGTCGAAAACACAATTGATAAATCAGCTGTTTTTATTAATTATTTTGGCTGGAAAACTGCTGAAGATACAATAGATTTAAATCAGGTTTTATCTATAACACCAGATGTGCGTTATACAAAACACTCAATTACACCTTCAAAAGAAATAGAAGGAATTTGTACAGGTATTGTTAAACATGGTGTAAATTATTTTGCTAAAAAAAGTGACAATAAAAAATGGGGATATATTGCTACTTATGGTAAGCAAACATTAGCTGCTGAGCCGGACAATTTAGGAATGGCTATTTTTTATGAAGTTGAAACAGTTAAGGAAGTGACAGAATGGGAGCACGATCATTTGTTGGTATTTAATCCTTCTACTGCAGAAATCTCATTTTATTTTTTAGGAGCTTGGGAACAGGAAAAAGATGGTATAAAAACAGAGGCTGAATTTTTATCTTATTTGGATGGATTATTAAATGAGTTAAACACGAATAATTCATTAAAATAATTATGAAAATGAACGTTAAATATACGGTGCTAATTTTCAAGATTTTTTTACTTTCACCTGTGTTTCAAACAATAAATGCTCAGGATAAAAGTAGTGATTCCATTAAAAAATATACTATTGAAAATTGTGTAAATCAATTTTCTATGGATAAAACTATTGAGACTAAAGTTGGTTATCAATATTGGTTTGCAGATAAAGATTTTATTGATGGTCGAACATTAAAAATGAGCGTTGTTGCACCTCATAAGTCAACTCACGCACCTCACAAACATATAGAAGATGAATTCTTTTTTATTTTAGAAGGAACTGCTGAATTTTTTTTAGATGGTAAAACAACTTTGGTAGGTCCGTATTCTAGTTTATATTGTCCATCTATGATTGTGCACGGAATTAGCAATGCAGGTGATACAGAATTAAAGTATTTAGTTATAAAAAAATATCAAAAGGATTAAAAATTAAAATTTATGAATAATTATAAAAAAGCGCTTCAAATTTTAACAGGATTGTTTTTTGTTTTAGTAGCTTGTACAAGCTGTAAAGAAACGAAAAATGACAATAAAGAGAATCAAGTTGCAAAAGAACTTTTAGTATCTGATACACTAAAATGGTCAGAAAGAATGATGCTTTCAGAAATTGAACGTTTTCCTAAAGCTTCTTTGTTGGATTTTAGAGACAAACCAACCTGGAGTTATACAAATGGATTGGTTTTAAGTGCTGCCGCAAGAGTTTACGAGCAAACTAACAATCAGAAAATTTATGATTATATATATGAATATGCTGATGAAATGATTGACAGTGTTGGAACCATAAAAACATACAAATTATCAAATCAAAATCTGGATATGATTAAATCTGGAGATGTATTGTTGTATTTGTATTCAAAAACTAAAGAGGAACGTTTCTTAAAAGCTATGGAAACTTTAAATAGCCAAATGGAAACACAACCTAGAACATCTGATGGTGGCTATTGGCATAAAAAAATATACCCTTTCCAAATGTGGTTAGATGGTTTGTATATGGCTGAACCATTTCATACAAAATATGCTTTAGACTTTGTAGAAGATAAAGAAAAAGCTCAAAAAATATTTGATGATGTAGTACTTCAGTTTGATTTAATTCAAAAGCATAGTCGTGATGAAAAGTCCGGACTTCTTTTCCACGGTTGGGATGAAAGTAAAGAGCAAAAATGGGCAAATAAAGAAACTGGAAATTCTCAGCACTTTTGGTCAAGAGGAATGGGTTGGTATGGAATGGCAATGGTAGATGTTTTAGATTTTCTACCTGAAAATCATCCGGGAAGAGAAAGAATTATTTCTTATTTAAATCAGTTTGCAGAAGCAATTACTGCTGTACAACATGAAACAGGTTTATGGTACCAGGTGTTAGACCAAGGTGATAGAGAAGGAAATTATTTAGAAGCTACCGGAACTTCAATGTTTACCTATGCATTTGCAAAAGGTGTTAGAAAAGGTTATTTAGATAAAAAATATTTAGTAGTTGCAGAAAAAGGATATCAAGGACTTTTAGACAATTTAATTTCTGTTGAAGATAATGGTATTGTTAACCTTAATAAATGCTGTGGTGTTGCAGGTTTAGGAGGGAATCCATACAGAGATGGATCTTTTGAATATTATGTAAATGAAATTATTAGATCTAATGATCCAAAGGGAACTGGACCCTTTATTATGGCTAGTTTAGAATTAAATAGATAGAATGAATTTGACTCCAATTAATACAGCTTTATGTTCTTTTGGAATGAGTGGAGATATTTTTCACGCACCTTTTCTTTCTATCAATCCAAAATTTAATTTTTATGGAGTATTAGAAAGAACCAAAAATTTAGCGCAGGTAAAATATCCAAATGTAATTACATTTCGAACTTTAGATGCATTGTTGGCTGATAAAAACATTGAACTAGTTGTAATAAATACACCAAGTGTTACTCATTTTGAATTTGCTAAAAAAGTTATAAATGCGGGGAAGCATGTAATTATTGAAAAACCTTTTACAGCCACTGTTTCACAAGCTCAAGAATTAATAGCATTGGCGAAGGAAAGAAATATAAAATTGTCAGTTTATCATAATCGAAGATTCGACAGTGATTTTAAAACCATAAAAAAAATATTAACCGAAGGTTTATTAGGAGACATTGTTGATGTTGAATTACATTATAATCGTTTCGACCCTGTTTTAAGTTATAAAACACATAAAGAAACGCCAACTGCTGCGGTAGGAAGTTTGTACGATCTTGGTTCTCATCTTATTGATCAGGCATTGGTTTTATTTGGTTTACCTCAGGCCGTATTTGCCGATATGGATACCTATCGTCCAAATTCAAAAGTGGTCGATTATTTTGATGTCAAATTATTTTATAAAACGCATCGCGTAACACTTAAATCCAGTTATTATGTACGTGAAACTTTACCAGAAAATATTTTTCATGGAACTAAAGGTTCATTTATAAAAAGCAAAGCAGATGTTCAGGAAAAAGATTTGCAAGCCGGAAAAATCCCAAATATAAAAGATTGGGGTATAGAGCCACCAAATGAAAAAGGATTGTTACACACCGAGATTGATGGTAAAATTATCAAAGAATACATTCCATCATTAAGAGGAAATTATATGGAATATTATGATGAAATATACAATGCTTTAAGAAATAACAAGTCTGTTCCAGTAACAGGAAATGATGGAATGAATGTGGTTAAAATAATTGAAGCTGCCATAAAAAGTAATAAAGAAAAAAAAATAATCGACTTATGATAAAAAACATTTTCATTTTGTTGTTATTGAATAGTTTTTTTATAACTGCTCAATCACCAAAAAATATTTCAAAAGTTTGGGTTGCAGATAATGAAGATGGAACTTATAAAAACCCTGTTCTTCACGCCGATTATTCTGATCCAGATGTGATTAGAGTTGGTGACGATTATTATATGACAACTTCTTCGTTTAATTGTGTTCCTGGACTCCCAATTTTACATTCTAAAGATATGGTAAACTGGGAATTGGTAAATTATGCACTACAAAAACAGCCACCTTTTGATGTTTTTGACAAACCACAACACGGAAATGGTGTTTGGGCACCTTGCATTAGATATTATAATAACGAATTTTACATTTACTACCCAGATCCTGATTTTGGGATATATATGATTAAAACAAAAGATCCAAAAGGAATTTGGTCCGATCCAGTTTTAGTAAAAAGCGGAAAGGGATTAATTGACCCAACACCTTTATGGGACGATGATGGAAAAGTATACTTAGCGTATGCATTTGCCGGAAGTAGAGCAGGTGTTAAAAGTTTATTGGTAATTTGTACAATGAATGAAGAAGGCACTATTGCTAACAATGATGAAGTATTGATAATTGATGGTCACTTAGACGAATCAACCATTGAAGGGCCTAAACTTTATAAGTATAATGGCTATTATTACATATTTGCACCAGCAGGTGGGGTAGCTACTGGTTGGCAAACCGTTTTAAGATCAAAAAATATTTATGGTCCTTACGAAAAGAAAAAAGTATTAGAGCAGGGTAGTACTGATATCAATGGTCCGCATCAAGGCGCCTGGGTACAAACACAAACTGGTGAAGATTGGTTTTTTCATTTTCAGGACAAAGGAGCTTATGGTAGAATTGTACATTTACAACCTATGAAATGGGTTGATAATTGGCCTGTTATTGGAGTTGATATAGATGGAAACGGAGTTGGAGAGCCTGTTTCAACTTATAAAAAGCCAGTAATCGGAAATACATATCCAATTACTACACCTTTAGAATCTGATGAATTTAATAGCCATAAATTAGGATTGCAATGGCAGTGGCACGCAAATCAACAAGTGTATTGGGGTTTCCCATCAACTTTAGGATATTACACAATGAATTGTATGCCAAAACCAGAAGATTCTGTAAATTTATACGAAGTGCCTAATTTATTGTTGCAAAAATTTCCTGCTGAAGAATTTACCGCTACAGCTAAATTGACCTTCAATGCTCGTTTTAATGAAGAACAAATAGGTTTGCTTGTTATGGGGCTCGATTATAGTTATGTGAAAATTCAACAATTAAATAATGAACTTTATGTTTCTCAAATAATTTGTTTTGATGCCGATAAGCAGGGTAAAGAAACAGAAAGTTCAATCTTAAAATTAAGTAATAATACCATGTTTCTTCAAGTTAAGGTTGGTAAAGGAGGTATGTGTGATTTCTTTTTTAGTGAAAATGGAGAAAATTTTAAACAAATTGGGACAAGTTTTAAGGCCAGAGAAGGAAAATGGATTGGTTCTAAAATTGGATTTTTGGCACTAAGAAATGGTATAATAAATGATGCCGGAAGTGCTGCTATTGATTGGTTTAGAGTAAATAAAAATATTGAATACTAAAGTATATGAATTATTTAAATAAAATAATAGCAATGGTATTTGTTGCTTTTGTGTTGAGTACTGGCACAAAGGCACAAGTATTAGATAAATCTTGGTCCAAAATTATTGAATTAAATGAAGGGGAATGGTTTGCTTCTAAAGAAGCAATAGCAATTGCTGAAAATGTATTGCTATATCAGCGCAATATTGGTGGGTGGCCCAAAAATACGCAAATGCAAAAGCCATTGAGTGAAAAGGAAAAAGCTGAATTATTAGCGCTTAAAAGTAGTACGAAAGATGTTACCACCGATAATGGAGCCACTTATGGTGAGATGATTTACCTATCAAAAATGTATAGACAGGTTCCTGATGAAAGATATAAAACAGCATTTTTGAAAGGGCTTGACTATATCCTGGAGGCACAATATGATAATGGCGGTTGGCCACAATTTTATCCATTAAAAAAAGGATATTATTCGCACATTACTTTTAACGATGATTCTATGGTAAACATTTTAAAAGTGCTAGAAGAAATTAAAAACGAAACTGATTATTTTTCAATAAAACCATTGAAAGAATTAGTAGAAAAAGCGAATATTGCTTTTAATAAAGGGATAGATTGTATATTGAAAACACAATATGTTCAAAATGGGGTTTTAACTAGTTGGTGTGCTCAATATGATGTTGAAACACTTTTGCCTGCAAAAGCCAGAGCCTATGAATTACCTTCATTAAGTGGGAAGGAATCAGCTAAAATTGTATTGTTATTAATGACTATTGAAAATCCTTCAAAAGAAATAATTATCGCTATTAATAGTGCTGTTACTTGGTTCGAACAAGTTAAAATTACAGGGTTAAGGGAAGATCGTGTGTATAATGAAAAGGGCAAAATTATAGATAAAAAAATGGTTCCTGATCCTAACGCACCGCCACTTTGGGCACGTTTTATGGAATTAGACGACAATACACCATTTTTTTGTGATAGAGATGGAATTAAAAAGACGTCGTTAGCAGAAATTGGAGCAGAGAGAAGAAATGGATATGCTTGGTATACCAATGAACCAAAAGAAGTGCTAAAACAATATCCAAAATGGAAAGCAAAAAATAATATTGAAACGGTTGAAATGGCAACCGTAAAAAAAAAATAATTGACGAATACAATGTCGTGGTTTCAAAAGACGGAACAGGTGATTATACAAGTATTCAGGAAGCAATTAATAATTCAAAAGCATTTCCATACAAAAGGGTAATAATAAATGTTAGAAATGGTGTTTATAATGAAAAAGTACATGTATATAATTGGAATACAATGGTTTCGCTTATAGGTGAAAGTAAAGAAAATACCATAATTTCATTTAATGATTATTTTAGTAAAATTAATTTAGGTAGAAATAGTACTTTTCATACTTCAACAGTTTTAGTTGAAGGAAATGATTTTATTGCAAAAAATTTAACCATACAAAATACGGCTGGTGAAGTTGGGCAAGCCATTGCGCTATCTGCAAATGCCGATAGAATACTTTTTGAAAATTGCGCTATTTTAGGTTTTCAGGACACACTATATACCAGTGGAGAAGGTTTTAGGCAGTATTTTAAAAACTGTTTTATTGAAGGTAGTACCGATTTTATTTTTGGGGAAGCAACGGTATTGTTCCAGGATTGTACAATTCACAGTAAAGCAAATTCATACATTACAGCAGCATCAACGCCAGAAGGAATGGAATTTGGGTATGTTTTTTTGAATTGTAAACTTACTGCTATTGAAAATGTGACAAAAGTTTATTTAGGAAGACCATGGCGCATTTATGCGAAAACAGTTTTTATCAATTGTGAAATGGGTAAACATTTGCTTCCTGAAGGTTGGGATAATTGGTCAAAACCAGAAGCTGAAAAATATGCATATTATGCAGAATATGAGTGCACAGGTACAGGATTTCAACCTGAAAAAAGAGTGCAATGGTCTCATCAATTAAAAAAATCAGCAGCTAAAAAATATAGTATTCAAAATATTCTTGGTGGAAATAAAAATGATTCAAACTTTTTGTGGTATCAATAAATTCAAAATAAAATGAGTTCAAAAAAAATTAACGATATATCTCGTAGAAAATTTGTAAAAGCAACTGGAGCCGTAATTGCAAGTTCTATGATTTTTTCTCCTGCATTTAGTCAAATTTTAAATGAATCAACTCAAAAGAAAAGAGTTGCTTTGGTTGGAACCGGAAGTAGAGGAAACTCATTTTTTGGTAATTTTTTAAAAAAAGAATACGGTGATGTTGTAACGTTTGTAGGGTTATGTGATAGTAATTTGGGCAGGGTTAATTATGCTAAAAAATACATTGGTGTGGATTGTCCGACATTTACGGATTTTGATGAAATGTTGAATAATATTGAAATTGATTTGCTAATGGTTACAACTGTTGATGCCACACATCATGAATTTATAATCAAAGGGTTAAATAAAAATATTGACGTGGTAACTGAAAAACCAATGACAACCGATGAAGGTAAATGTCAGCAAATTATTGATGCTGAAAGAAAATCAAAAGGGAGTTTAATAATGGCCTTTAATTATCGTTACGGAAAACTTTTTACGAAATTAAAAGAAATGATTGATGCCAAGGAAGTAGGTGATCTTATTTCAATTGATTTAAACTGGTATTTAAATACCTTTCATGGGGCAGATTATTTTAGGCGTTGGCACGGTTTAAGAGAAAATTCAGGCACATTGTTATTACATAAATCTGCTCATCATTTTGATTTGCTGAACTGGTTTATTGGTTCAGATCCTGTTGAAGTGTATGCAAATGGAGCTCTTGAAAAGTATGGAAAAAACAATGCTTTTAGAGGTAAAAACTGTCGAGATTGTAATCATACTCAGAACTGTGAATTTTATTGGGACATGAGAAAGAATGAGAACTATATGAATTTGTATGCAGCAAACGAAAAATATGACGGCTATGTAAGAGATAATTGTTTGTTTAGAGAAGAGATTGATATTTTCGATAAAATGTCTGTTTTGGTTAAATACGCCAATAATGTTGAGGTAACATATTCTTTAACAACGTATTCTCCATTTGAAGGTTTTCGTTTTGCCTTTAATGGTAAAGATGGGAGAATAGAAACTCAGGAAGGAATTCCTTGGCGAGATAATAATCCAGAAGATCAGGCTAAAATTCATGAAAAAGAAATGGACAATACTTCACATACAAAAATAGAAGCTAAGTATCATGAAATTGTATCGCAACGCAATTTTGAAGATTATAAAAGAATTGAATTTCCTTATGTGCGTTCTGGGCATTGGGGTGGTGATAAATTAATGTTTGACGATATCTTTAGAGGAGAAAATACAAAACCAGAATTAAATCATAAGGCAAATGTTAGAGATGGATCTATGGCTGTTTTGATTGGAATTGCTGCTAGAAAAAGTATTGATTCAAGAAAACCAGTTAAAATTAAAGACTTAACAGATTTAGTACCTCAAATTAATAAATGGAGGTAATTTTCAACAAATAAAATTAGTTACAAATGAGAATTAAAAGCATATTATTAGCAGTAATTATAATATTAGTTACAAATTATTCAAAGGCACAACAAATAACGGTTTATACCATTGGTGATTCAACCATGGCAAATAAACCCAATCCAGAAGAAAATCCTGAACGGGGATGGGGGCAAATGCTTCAACCATTTTTTAACAGTGAAGTTTTGATTGACAACAGAGCGGTTAATGGCAGAAGCACACGCAGTTTTAGAGACTTAAAACATTGGGAAGCTGTTTATAATCAAATAAAACCTGGAGATTATGTGTTTATACAATTTGGACACAACGACGGGAAAGAAACAGATTCAACAAGATATACAAATCCGCATTCTTCATATCGTTATAATCTTATTCAATATGTAAATGAAACAAGAGGGAAAGGAGCAATTCCGGTTTTATTTACTTCAATTGCTCGAAGAAAATTTAATGAACAAGGGGTGTTATTAGATTCACACGGAGCCTATACATTAGAAACTAGATTGGTTGCTCAAGAATTAAATGTAACGTGGATAGATCTTCAATATTATACTGAAATATTAGAAGAAACGTATGGAGTTGAAGGTTCAAAAAAGCTGCATTTACATTATGAACCCGGAGAAATATCTTTTTATCCAGAAGGAAAACAGGACAATACTCATTTATCTGTTATAGGCGCAACTGAAATAGCAACCATAGTTGTTGAAGAATTAAAAAAAACAGATCTGTCATTGGTAAATTATATTAAAAAGTAAAACACTTGATGGGATAGTGTCATATAATAATTTTTCACCTGCCTGTGCTGTCATAATTTGTATTTATGTTATTTCTCATTGAATAAATTAAAGCATTTGATATTAAATTTTATTGCGGTTTCCCGTGCTGGGTATTATTTGGAATTAATTAAAATAGGTTTTTAATTGGTTCTTTAATAAAAGTAGATAGTTGAGCAATTTTATTTAATTGCTGTTTAGTTCATTAAAACCTTAGCGCTATCTTTGCTTCTAAAAATAAACAATATGAATTGTCCTTGTAATCCAGCGAAAACATATGGTGATTGTTGTGAGAAAGCTCATAAAAATATATTGTCTGTTAAGACCTCAGAAGCATTAATGCGTTCAAGATACAGTGCATTTGTATTGGCTAATATTTCGTATTTACAAAAGAGCCACCATAGTAGTACACGACCTTCTAAAACTGAAAAACGTGCTATTGAGAAATGGACGAAGTCAGTAAATTGGTTGCGATTGGAAGTTTTGGAAACTACTAATGGTTTGTTGGATGATACTGCTGGTACTGTTAAATTTAAAGCGCATTTTATGGAAAATGGTGCTATAAATGTGATTCATGAAAATTCTGAGTTTTGTAAAGAAAATGGGCATTGGGTTTATTTAGGGGCTTTTGAGTAATTTGGTAGTTTTTAAGATTCAAACATTTTTTAACTCCTGTCCTGAATTTTCTGTTTAAATTTGAAGTCAACTCTTTATAAAGTTTTACTATGACCAATGCAAATTCAAGCATCACTTTCTCTTGTGGTGTCACTATGAAAAATAGATTTATGTTAGCGCCATTAACCAACGGACAAAGTTATGAGGATGGTCAGCTATCTGACGATGAATTAAAATGGTTAACAATGAGAGCGGAAGGAGGTTTTGGTTTGGTGATGACCTGCGCCTCGCATGTTCAAGAAGTAGGGAAGGGCTTCTCTGGTCAGTTGGGGATTTTCAGTGATGATTTAATAGCAGGCCATAAAAGATTAACTACCGGTATTAAAGCACAAGGAAGTATTGCTGTTATTCAATTGCATCACGCAGGAATGCGAACTCCTGCAGCACTTATAAAAGGAAAACCTGTTTGTCCTTCTAATAATAAGGAAACCAATGCGCGTGGACTTACGTTGGAAGAAGTGAAACAGTTAAGAGATGATTTTATTGCTGCAGCCATTCGTGCCCAAAAAAGTGGTTATGATGGTGTTGAAGTTCACGGGGCTCACGGTTATATAATAACGCAATTTTTAAGTTCTGAAATAAACAAAAGAACAGATAATTATGGTGGATCCCTAGTAAACAGATCTCGACTTTTATTTGAAATAGTTGATGGTATTAGAGCCAAATGTGGTCCTGGTTTTTTAATTGGCGTACGATTGTCTCCTGAAAGATTTGGAATGGATATTAATGAAATCAAATGGGTTTGTGAGCGATTGATTGATGGCGAAAATATTGATTTTTTAGACATCTCATTGTGGGATGTTTATAAAATGCCTAATGAAGAAAAATATCAAAATACTTCATTATTAGAACATTTCAGTGCCTTAGATTTTAAAAATGTGAAATGGACAGTAGCTGGGAAAATTTACAGCGCGGCAGATGTTCAACAAGTCTTAAATGCTGGTGTAGATTTTGTGTCAATAGGTACTTCAGCGATATTGCATCACAATTTTCCAAAATTAGTTATAGATGACCCGAATTTTAATCCAACTGCAATTCCAGTTTCAGAAGCACATCTTAAAAAAGAAGGTTTGGGTGAAAAGTTTATAACCTATTTAAAAAGATGGCCAGATTTTGTTAAATAAAGCTGTTTAAATTTTTAGTTTTATGATGCTATACGGAATTTTATTAAAAGGCTAAAATAGAATGTAAATTGTTAAACAAATCTGAACTTTTTGGTTTATTTCTAAACTAGGCATAACAGAAACATAACGTGTTCAAATAAACTTTCGTAATTTAGAAGAACAGATACGACAGGA
Organism: uncultured Flavobacteriaceae bacterium; assembly: GCA_963712085.1. Taxonomy (GTDB): domain Bacteria; phylum Bacteroidota; class Bacteroidia; order Flavobacteriales; family Flavobacteriaceae; genus Lutibacter. The sequence continues at coordinate 88,759 of CAVQGP010000002.1, forward strand.
GACTATATGCTAATTAAAAAAATTAAAGCCTTATTTAATCCAGAACGCTATCATGGCTGGGGGAAAACGAACAAGTATTTTGAGGGGTGGTATTACAAAGTTGTCAATAAATCAGAAGACAAGGCCTTAGCATTTATACCTGGTATTTCTATGGATGAAAATGGCAATCAGCAGGCATTTATACAAATTTTAGATGGAAAAAAACTTACTGCAACATATCATAAGTTTGATGCACAAGCATTTGAAACAAGAGCAGATAAATTTGAAGTTAAATTAGCAAACAATATTTTCACAGCAGCAAATATCCGATTAGATCTACTAGAAATAAAAGGTGAATTAAATTTTTTAAACCTAGTAAAATGGCCTAATAAATGGTATTCACCAGGCATTATGGGACCCTACTCATTTGTTCCATTTATGGAATGTTATCATGGTATTTTGAGTATGGATCATAGCATTGATGGTCAATTGACTATTGATAATGAAATTATAGATTTTACCGGAGGAAAAGGATATATGGAAAAAGATTGGGGACATTCTTTCCCAAGCGCTTATATTTGGATGCAGACAAACCATTTTAGTCAACCAAATGTTTCACTGAAGGCCTCCGTGGCCAAAATTCCTTGGTTAAGAAGCTCATTTGTTGGTTTTATTGCAGGACTTTGGCTCAATAATGAATTGATTGAATTTACAACATATAATGCTTCCCAACTTAAAAAATCGTTTGTTGACACTCATAAAGTTGAACTAACCCTAGAAAATATGAAATATAGACTTGAAATTAAAGCTATGAGGAATGAAACAACCGAACTAGCATCTCCTATTCTAGGTTTTATGGATGGTCGTATCAATGAAAGTATGACCTCAGCAATACATGTTCTACTTTTTAATAAAAAAACTCAAAAAATAGTATTTCAAGATACTGGATGCAATGCAGGACTTGAAGTTGCTGGAAAAATTAATGAAATTATTGTTGGTTAGGGTATTAGGTTCTGATGTTCCTTTTACTGCGAGCTTAACTGAATTAATGGGCGTTAAAATTAGTTGATTTAAAAATAAACAATATGAATTGCTCTTGTGATCCAGACAAAACATAGGGTGATTGTTGTTAGAAAACTCATGAAAATGTGAACGAATAATTGGCATATGGTTACCAATATTTTACTGAGCGTAAAATCTAACGGATTTGTAAATTACATTATAATTTCTTAATTTTAGAATTAGACTTATAAATCAATATATAATATTTTGAAATTATTCATTAAGATATTATTTTTTATTGGTGTTCTACAATATACCATTGCACAGGATACTATTATTTCATCTCCTGATGAAATTAGAAATGGTAAAGAATTTCGATTTTCAATTTTTATAGGATGGCCTGTAGGAACTGCTAAAACCGATATAGAAGATGCTATGATCGCATCGGGATTTGATGATAACAGCCCTGCAAGTTGGTTTGGATCTGGTAGTTATCACCCATATACAAATAATTATCCCATTTTTGATATAGAATTGACCTATTTTTTAGATGAAAACAATGGAATCTCATTAAATGGGGGGATTTCAGACAATATAGAAGTATATGGGTACAACGAGGAAGCTTCGTTTTTATTTATAAAAAGTGAATTATGGACGGGTTCGTTGAATTATGCTTATCGGTCTAAAAACAATAGGCATACCGGTTATATTGGTCCTACGTTGATTTTTCATAATGCGAAAAGAACAAGTTCTCAAAGTAACAATGACTTTAATGCCTATGATGCTACTAAATTTGGATTGTACACTGGTTACACTTTTAATTTTTTACAAAAACGTGTTTTCTTTCTAGCATTTAAATTGAATGTAAGATGGGCTGGAAAAACAAATATTGGTCCTTATTATGCAGGATATGGTGATCGTTTAGCTGAATTTCCAGAAACTTCTGTAAGCCTCACTACTTTAAATATTGGATTGTCCATTGGATTTAGAAATGGAAAAAAATAGTAAAGATTATTTAAATTACTCAATAAGTAAATCTTGTCAAAACTTTGATTGTTTCTTAAAAACTATTAGCATAAATGTCTTAATAAATCATTTTATCCCTAAAAAAATGAGGCTTGGATGATAAGTTTTAAAATAGTTGATATTGCCTATATAATGGATTAAAATATTTGTATAACAAATCAATTTAAATTCGGAACACGTTTTGGAACAGGATTTTACAAATTTATAGCTCGGGAGCATTGTAAAATGGTTGCTGAAATGAGCAATTCCAAGGTCATAACCCGAATGTCACAGGTTTGAGTCCTGTTCCCGCTACTAAGCAAGACCCATCATTATTTTTTAGTTGATGGGTTTTTTATATTTATTCTGTTATCAAATGATATTCCTGAGATTAAAGAAAATATTTTATGAACTTTTGGCGGTACATTGGTTTCTTTTATGTTAGTTCAAAGGTTTTTAAATTCAAAAAGTTCATTTTGTTATTGCAGTTTTATAAAACTTGAAAATTTTATAACTTTGTAGGTCATTATATATCAAATTATTTGAGTTGGAAAGAAAATAGGATATTGAATTGTGAATTATTTTAGCTGCAAAATTTAAACTTGAAATACTAATTTCAGCGAATCAAACGTTATATTACCAGCGAATATTTCAACAGACATTTATTCAGAAAAAATTAACACTACAAAATTATAATAAGTAAAAAAGCATTTAACAAATCACTAGAAAATTTAAATTATTAAGATATGAAAATAAAAAACATTTATTACGGAATAGTAACTTTGCTAATGGTTTTTACCTTTCAAAGTTGTACAAATGAGAGTAATGATAATATTGACAAAACAGCGAGAGTTCAACTAAAATTGGTTGACGCTCCTGGAGATTATTTGCACGTAAATATTGAAATTATTGACATTCAATATAACAGTTCAGAAGATGAAGGCGGTTGGAAAAGTTTTGGGACAGTAGAAGATTATCCAATTAACGTTGATTTAACTGAGCTTACAGCTGGGAATAGCTTAATGTTAGCTGATACCATAATTGCTTCTGGTATGTTGAAACAAATCAGATTGGTTTTAAGTGATAATAACAATTTGGTTTATGAAGATGAAGATGGGTTAGAAGTGGAAACACACCTTGACACGCCTAGCGCACAACAATCAGGCCTAAAATTAAAATTGGACCAAGAGTTGGAGCCTGGATATTCCTATACTTTTATTCTTGATTGGGATGTTCAAAAGTCAATTGTGAAAGCTGGAAATTCAGGAAAATACAATTTAAAACCAGTAATTAGAGTGAATACTGAAGTTAATTCGGGATCAATTATGGGCAAGGTTGAAGGAGATTTAGCTGATGACAATATTGAAGGTGCTGTTGCTTTAGAAAATGCTAAAGTTGAAATTTATGCAAACCCAATTAATGAAGGAGATGAGTCAATAGCTTCAACATATACAAATGTCAACGGAGAATTTACATTTTTAGGTTTAGATGCCGCTGATTATATTATAGAAATAAAAGTAGATGGCTTTGATGAATATGAATCTGAAAATCCTGTTTCAGTTGCTGTTGGGCAAATAAATGATATCGGAACAATTACCTTATTAATACCGGAATAATTTGCAATCATACATATTGAGAAATTTGTAAAAATTTTAGGTTGGTTAAAAAAACGATTGTTTATTTTGTAGCCAACAGTATAAAATCGTAAAAGTATAGTTAAATAAGTAAAACTGTTTTGAAAATATAGAATTGATTGTTAATTTGCAGACCATTATCCTAAAGCCCTATTTATCATTTGAAGAAATATTTTAAATATGTATCTATTGCTTTTTTGATTGTTTTGAGCACCGTATTATTGAGGTCTTTAACTTCAAATAATGAAAAGGTTGAAACGGCAACAGAAGATTTAATTGAAGAAGAAACTCCTTTTTTAATTGAACATTATTCTGAATCAGAAACGCAAAGGGTTAGCCAAAAACTAGATTCTTTGTTAACCCGAATCAATAAAAGAAACGATTTTCACGGGTCGTTATTGGTAGCTAAAAATGGTAAAGTCCTTTATAGCAACCAAATTGGATATACCGATTTTTCGAAAAAAGAGTTAATTGACGAAACTTCAGTATTTCAATTAGCATCAGTAAGTAAACAATTTACTGCGGTGGCCATTATGATGTTGTATGAGCGGAATCTTTTGCAACTTACAGACAATGTAAAAGACTATTTCCCAGATTTCCCTTATGAAAATGTAACAATTAAAAACTTGTTAAACCATACCGCCGGTTTGCCAAAATATTTTTGGATTGCAGAGCATAAATGGAAACAAAAAAAAGCACCAACAAATAGTGAAATGATGAGTTTGTTGGAGTCTAGTAATGTTCAGGGTTACTTTAAACCTGGCTGTAATTTTGATTATTCAAACACTAACTATTTTGTTTTAGCTTCTATTGTCGAAAAAATTTCTGGCTCTAATTTTAGTAATTTCCTGAAGAAGAACATTTTTGATCCACTGGAAATGAAAAATTCTTTTGTGTACAGTTTTGAAAATGACAGTATAAAAGCAAATCAATTAGATGGATATAGAGTTTACCGAGGGTGGAAACATTTAAAAATCAATGCCACAGTGAATGATGCGGTTGTTGGGGATAAAAATGTGTATGCTACTTCTGAGGATCTGTTTAAATGGACACTGGGACTAAATAATGGAAAGCTACTTTCTAAAAAATCACTGGATCTTATGTATGCTAAAGGTGAAACTATTTATGGAAAAGAAATTCCTTATGGTTTTGGATTTAGAATTGATACAGAAGATGAAAATACAATTTATCATTACGGAAAGTGGAATGGGTTTAGTACCGGTCTAACACAATATTCTGAAGATGATTTGGTAGTTATTATTTTAGAGCATACCAGTTATAGCGGCATGACAGCCCTAAATAAAGCTGTAAAGAAAATTGTTACTGAAAATTTCAACGCTTAATAATTCTAATAATTTTTAATTTTTTAAATTTATAAGTTGTTCAAGAACAATTTCAACACCAAATTCATTATTATTTTTTGTTTGAAAATTTGCAATTTTCTTAACATTTGGATGTGCATTTTCCATAGCAAAACTAAAGTCTCCTAATTCCAACATTTTTAAATCGTTGTTATAATCGCCAAAAACCATAGTTTCTTCTTTGGTAATTCCCAGTTTTTGTTGAAGAATGTTTAAGGCAAAACCTTTATTTGCATTGTTGTGCGAAATGTCTAACCAATGTTCACCTGAAACAATCACTTGCATTTCGTTTTCAAAATGTTTTACTGCCGGATAAATATGAGTTTCTGAACATTCAAAATGATAAGCAGCTATTTTAAAAAAGGTATCGTTTGTAACCTTAGATAAATCATGAACAAGTCGGTATTCTGAATAATAATTTTTAAACATATTTATAAATTGTTCATCTTTGGTTTCAATATAAGCCGCATTTTTTCCACATAAAACAATGTAAACATTATCTAATGATCGCAAAATATTGATACTTTTTGAAATATATTCTAAAGGTAATTCAGCTGTAAATAATTCTTCATTTCCATGCTTTGCAAAAGCCCCATTTTCTGCAACAATGGTAATTTCATCTTTAATAGTTTCAAATCGGTCAACAATACTAAAATATTGTCTTCCGCTTGCTGCGATAAATTGAATATTGTGTTTTTTTAATTGCTGATATACTTCAAAAAAACGGTTACTCACTTCACTTTTTGAGTTCAGTAAAGTACCATCCATATCAGTGACCACTAATTTTACTTTTGAAAAATCCATAGATTATTTTTGAGGTGTAAAAATAGAATTCTTATTTTTATTTAGGAACATTTAATTTTATAATTAAAAAACCCAACATTTAAAATGTTGGGTTTTAGAATATATTGCTATTTAAAACTTATTCTTGCTCTAAATATTTCTCCATAATTGTAATGGCCGATTCAGAAATTACAGTACCAGGACCAAAAATGGCAGCTACTTTTCTTTCTAATAAATAATCATAATCTTGCGCTGGAATTACACCACCTGCAAAAACCATAATATCAGGTCTTCCTAATTTTTCCAGTTCCCCAATTAATTGTGGAATTAACGTTTTATGACCAGCAGCTAAACTTGATGCTCCAACAAAGTGAACATCGTTTTCTACAGCTTGTTTTGCAACCTCTTCAGGTGTTTGGAATAATGATCCCATATCAACATCAAAACCTAAATCAGCGAAACTAGAAGCCACTACTTTTGCACCTCTATCGTGACCATCTTGACCCATTTTTGCAATCATAACTCTTGGTCTACGGCCTTCAATTTCAGCAAATTTATCTGCTAATTTTTGAGCTTTTGCAAACGTACTATCGTCACTTACTTCTTTACTATACACGCCACTTATTAATTTAGTATCAGCTTTATGACGTCCAAAATGAACTTCCAAAGCATCAGAAATTTCACCTAAAGTAGCAAAATTTTCAGCAGCTTCAACTGCCAAGGCTAATAAATTACCTTTTCCAGTTTCAGCACATTTAGACAAAGCTGCAATGTTTGCATCAACAACAGCCTGATCTCTGTTTGCTCTTAGTTTTTTCAAACGTTCAATTTGAGAATCTCTAACAACCGTATTGTCGACTTCTAAAATTTCAATATCTGATTTTTCAGAAGTTTGAAATTTATTTACACCCACTAAAATATCTTGTCCTGAATCTAAACGTGCTTGTTTACGAGCAGAAGCTTCTTCAATTCGCATTTTTGGAACTCCAGTTTCAATAGCTTTTGCCATTCCGCCAAGTTCTTCCACTTCTTCAATTAATTTCCAAGCTTTTTTAGCAATTTCCTGAGTTAAATATTCCACATAATAACTTCCTGCCCAAGGATCAACCGCTTTTGTCATTTGCGTTTCTTCTTGAATAAATATTTGTGTATTACGCGCAATTCGAGCCGAAAAATCGGTTGGTAAAGCAATGGCCTCATCCAACGCATTTGTATGTAAACTTTGTGTTCCTCCAAGTCCAGCAGCCATAGCTTCAATACAAGTTCGCGCTACATTGTTGAAAGGATCTTGTTCACTTAAACTCCATCCAGATGTTTGACAATGCGTACGCAATGCCATTGATTTTGGATTTTTTGGATTGAACTGTTTTACAATTTTTGCCCACAGCATACGTGCAGCACGCATTTTAGCAATTTCCATAAAATGATTCATTCCAATGGCCCAGAAAAAGGATAAGCGAGGCGCAAATTCATCAATTTTTAATCCTGATGCCAATCCAGTTCTAATGTATTCCATACCGTCAGCTAAAGTGTATGCCAATTCAATATCAGCAGTTGCACCAGCTTCTTGCATGTGGTAACCACTAATAGAAATAGAATTGAACTTAGGCATATTTTTTGTTGTATAATCAAAAATATCCCCAATAATTTTCATTGAAGGTAATGGTGGGTAAATATAAGTGTTACGCACCATAAATTCTTTTAAAATATCATTTTGAATGGTTCCACTCAAATGATCTAAAGAAACGCCTTGTTTTTTTGCAGCTGCAATGTAAAATGCCATAATTGGCAATACAGCACCATTCATGGTCATAGAAACAGACATTTTATCTAACGGAATTTGATCGAACAAAATTTCCATATCTAAAATTGAATCGATAGCAACACCTGCTTTTCCAACATCGCCAGTTACACGTGGGTGATCAGAATCGTATCCACGGTGTGTAGCTAAATCAAATGCAACTGAAAGTCCTTTTTGTCCTGCGGCAAGATTCCTTCTGTAAAACGCATTTGATTCTTCTGCTGTTGAAAAACCAGCGTATTGACGAACAGTCCAAGGACGCATAGCATACATTGCACTATACGGACCTCTTAAAAATGGAGGTATACCCGCAGCAAACTTTAAATGTTCAGCATCTTTAATATCATCTTTTGTAAAATGTTTTTTTACTGGAATTCCTTCAGGAGTGTTCCAAACGTCTTTATTCTCTGAAGCAGCAACTGTTTGTTTGGTTGCTGAATTTAGTTTTATATCTGAAAAATCTGGTCTCATATCCTTAGGCTTTTATAGATTTTTGAATTTTTTTCTGAATGGCTGAAAGCGTTGTTATAACATCAGATTTCATGTTAACACATCCATCTAAACCAGCTTCAGTTAATTCACTTAAATTTGCAGGTGCTCCCGCCAACAGCAACACTTTATTGCTGTTTAATGCTCTAAATGTTTTTACAAAGTCAACAGCGTTCTCATCATAATCTTGATCTGAACTACAAATAACTACAACATTTGAGTTTGATTTCGCACTTGATTCAGCAGCTTCTAAAGCCGACGAAAAACTTTTTTCCTGCAACACATTATAACCACTAACTCCAACAAAATCGTAAGCAAAAGCAGCTCTTGCCTTGCGCATTGTTAGGTTACCAAAACTAGCCAGTTCAACTATTGGTCTGATGTTTGTTTTTGCAACAAGTTCTTCAGTAGTTTTTCTGATAGCCTCAATTTCTAATGAAGCTCTTCTTGGTGATAATACTTTTGAATTGGCAACAGAACCAGATGAAAGTATGTTTGCAGCAACTTTTTCCATTAAGTTTGGATATTTGTTTACCCCAACCATTGGCAATCTTCTCTGACTGATTAATTTTATTTTTTCCTGACGTATTTCAGCAATTTGTTGCTGAATGATTTCACTTTCAAAAGCAGTATAAAAACCGCCTTTTACTTCAATTTCTTTGAATAGTTCTAAAGCTTTTTCAGCTAGTTTAATGGTTACTTCTTCAATATAATAACTTCCATCTACTGGATTAGAAACTTTTCCAAAGTAAGACTCTTCTTTTAAAATAGTTGAAATATTACCAGCAATTCTGCTTGAAAAATCTGATGGATTGTTGAATTCCTTGTCGTATGCATCAATTAAAACACCATCTACATTTCCTAATATTGCCGACATAGCTTCAGTTGTAGCACGTAATAAATTGGTATGCGCATCGGTAATTGATTTACTCCAAATAGCTGTTTTAGCATTTAAGGTTTTTGAAAACTCGGCAATACCATATTTATGAGCAATTTCAGCTAATAAGTTATTAAAAGCTCTGAATTTTCCAATTTCAACAAAATATTCAGAACCAACAGCAAACTTGAAATTTAATTTGTTGAAAATAGTTTGAATTTCAATTCCTTTTTCGGTTAACTTTTCAATGATAAAAACCAATGAATTAAGGGTATAAGCAATTTCCTGAACTTGGTTTGCACCTGAATCTAAATACTCACTTCCTGAAATGGTGATGGCTTTAAAATTTGGATAACCATTTGCTAATTTTACCAATTCAGCTAAATAATCTATGGAATTTGCATTTAAGTTTCCGGTAGTTACATAATTTGATATAAGCTGCGTATCAAAATAACCCTTTAAGTTATTGGCAACAACGTTCTTTTCTTTTACAAATGAAAAGAAATCTTTTGCAAATGCAACTGCATTGTTTCCTAAAATGAATGAAACGCTTATTTCATTCAAATTTATGCCTTGTAAAAGTTCTGCTACTTTGCAGTTTTCACAGGTTTTAAATAACAATCCGTTCATTCCTTCTTCAATAGCTTTTAAAGCTAAAGCATTTCCGCTTTCATTGCAGCAGGCTGAAATAAGACGGTAATTAACCAGTGATTGAGAGTTTTTGCCTGTATTTTTTAGGTAATCTTTACTGTCTTCTATTGTATAAAAAGGGTCGATGCTAATTTTACTTAAGTTTTTCCAAACTAATTTTCGATTGAAATCCTCACCTTTTAAATCAACTGTCACTTTTTCCATCCAATCTTGTTTTGAAACAGCATTGAATTCTGAAAAAAGTGATTTATTTTTATCGTTCATAATATATTTTATTAATTGTGATATCATAATTGTTGGTTAAAATAATATTTAACCAACAATTTAAAAATTTATTTTACCATTAAAGCACTACCAAATCTATCAAAAATAGCTTTGTCTAATTCTTCTCTATGATTTGGATGTGCAATATCTCTAAGCGCTTGAGCACGTTGTTTCAAGTTTCTTCCAAATAACTCAGCAACACCAAATTCAGTGGCTACAAACCGCGCATGAGCACGTGTTGTTACTACCCCAGCACCTTGTTTTAACATAGGTACAATTTTAGAAACACCTTTTGCAGTTGTCTGAAGTAATGGCAATAATTGGTTTTCCGCCTATTGATAAGGCTGCTCCACGCATAAAGTCCATTTGACCACCAACTCCTGAAAACATTCTTGTTCCAATTGAATCGGCACAAACCTGACCAGTAATATCGATTTCAATTGCAGAATTAATTGCAATAACTTTTGGATTTTGACGAATGATAGCGGTGTCATTTACATAGGCAATATCTTTCATTTCAATTTCTGGATTGTCATCCATAAAATCGTATAAACGACGTGTACCCATGGCAAATCCAGATACAATTTTATAAGGATTTACTTTTTTCTGAGAACCGTTTACTACACCTTTTTCAACTAGATCAACAATTCCTTCAGAAAACATTTCAGTATGAACACCCAGATTTTTATGATTGTTAAGATAAGTTAAAACTGCATTTGGAATACCTCCAATTCCCATTTGAAAGTGTGATCCGTCATCGATTATTTCTGCAATATTTTTACCAATTGCTTTTTCTTCTTCTGAAGGAGCCACGAATTTCATTTCCTGAATTTCTTCATCAACCAACACGCATGCACTCAAAATTGTTGAGATGCACCAATGCGTCACCAAAAGTACGTGGCATTTTAGGGTTAATTTGAGCAATTACGTTTTTCCTTGTTCAATTCCAGCAATAACAATATCAACGGAAACTCCTAAGGAACAAAATCCGTGTTTGTCTGGAGGCGATACATTTACCAAAACCACATCTAGATTCATATATCCCTGACGGAATAGACTTGGAATGTCACTTAAGAAAATCGGTATATAATCAGCCGTATCTCCAATCATTTTTCTGATATTACCTCCAATAAAGAAAGTACTTGTACGAAAACTATCTCTTAATTCAGGAGCAACGTATACCCACATTCACCTTCAGTATGTAGGTGAACAATTTCAACGCCTTTTAATTCCGATGCCCGAGCAACCATTGCTTTGATTAAGGTTTGGGGTGTTGCAGCACCTCCTTGAATTAATACTCTGTCGCCTGATTTGATCAATTTGACAGCTTCTTCTGCTGTCATAATATTTGGAATTTTCATTTTTATTTTAATTTTAAGTGTTTGATTATTGTTTTTGATTTTATGTGATTAATTTCCTAAAAAACTTAAAATGATCCCCGCGGCAATTGCAGAACCAATTACGCCCGATACATTGGGTGCCATGGCGTGCATTAGTAAATAGTTATGCGGATCAGTTTTTAATGCCTCTGCGTGCACCACTCTGGCACTGTCAGGAACGGCAGAAACTCCTGCGGCTCCAATAAGTGGGTTGATCTTGTTGTCTCCTTTGAGGAACAGGTTCATGAATTTTGCAAAAAGCAATCCACCCATTGTGGCAATAACAAATGAAATGGCACCTAAGCCCAAAAATCAGAATAGAGTCTCTGGTGATAAAAATATCTGCCTGAGTTGAGGCTCCTACGGTAACTCCTAATAAAATGGTTACAATGTCAATCAATTTTGTTCTGGCGGTATCAGCCAGTCTTTCGGTTCTGCCGGATTCCTTCAATAAATTTCCAAAGAACAACATGCCAAGAAGCGGTAAGGCACTGGGTGATATAAAGGTAGTCAATAAAAGGGCCACTATCGGGAAGATCATTTTTTCTTTTTGACCAACGGCCCTGGGTGGTTTCATTCTGATCATTCGTTCTTTTTTAGATGTAAGCAATCTCATAATAGGAGGTTGAATCACAGGGACCAAAGCCATATACGAATATGCCGCTATGGCAATGGGACCAATAAGGTTTTTAACCGTTGTTCCGTCAGAAAGGATATTGATCACCATTGGCCAATTTGGAAGAAAGGAAAATGGCCGTAGGACCATCTGCACCCACCAATAATACCAATGGCACCTGCTTCGGGTAAATTGAACCCTAAATAAAGGGCTCCGATAAATGTAGCAAATACCCCTATTTGTGCCGCTGCTCCCAGGAGCATAAGTTTTGGGTTTGCTATCAGAGAAGAGAAATCCGTCATGGCACCAATTCCCAAAAAAATCAAGGGCGGGTAAATACCTTTCACCACGCCGAAATAAAGGTAATTTAATACAGATCCGCTTTCGTATATTCCTGTTTGATTGCCCGGGACAAAGGGAATGTTACCAATGATTACTCCTGCCCCGATGGGTATGAGCAGTAAAGGTTCATAATCGTATTTGATTCCGAGGTAGATAAAGATGATTCCGATCAAAATCATGATCAAGTTACCACGAGGTAGCATTGGCAAATCCTGTAAAATTGTAGAATTGTTTAATGCCATCAAAGGCTTCGGTATAAAAGCATCCACTTGATGATTCCTCTGTTTGTTCAATTCCGTAATTGAAATAGGGTTTCGGTATTGGTGCTTAACCAAGGGCTGGTTAATAAAAATTAGCAGTGACAGAACTCCAAATATTATGAATATTTTTTTCATTTTTTCATTTTTTTCGAGAATAAAGCTGTTTAAATATTTACTTTATGGCTATCAAATTTTTAGGTTAATTCTATCATTAAATCATTTTGCAATACTTGCTGTCCTGGTTTTACGTGAACAGCACTCACTGTACCGCATTTTTCAGCAGTTATATTGTTTTCCATTTTCATGGCTTCAAGCACTAATAATCGGTCGCCTGCTTTAATAGTATCACCAACTTTTACGTCAATTGATAAAACAACTCCAGGAATTGGAGCTACAATTTTGGTGTTTTGTGTATTTGGATTTATTTTTAAAGGATCTATGGTACTTTTAGATGCTGAGCGAACCAGAGTAGGGGTTTTGGTAGTTTTAACCTCTTCTTTTAATTTTACCGAATAGGCAGTTCCATTAACTTCTAATTCTATAATGTTGTCTTCATGAGAAATAATTCGAACATTGTAATTGTTTTCGTATATTCTAAATTTGAAATTTTTCATTTTATTTATTTTTTTATTTCTAGGCTTATAAAAACAATAAGCCGATAACAAACATTATAAAATTAGTTAAAGTCTATTTTGCGTACCGTAAATTTTTGAACTCCAGGGAGAATATAATTTTCTTGCTTGTTTTATGGTTAAAATAGCATTTTCAGTATCATGCTGCTCTTTTAAATACAGATGAATGGCCGTTGAAATGGCTGCTGCTATTTCGCCGGTAAATTGTTCATTCACATTTGGTGAAATGTCTTTAATTTTTTTATCTCTTCCTTTGGTTATGTATTTTATATATATACAACAAAACTGGTAAGCCATATTTAAAGAATAATGAAAGGGTAAGCAAGGCTCCAAAAACAATTAGTAAACCTGTGATTAAAATAACGTATCCTTCACTTATTTGATCAATATATAATAGTGTGTGTTTCATTATAAAGGAATATTAGAATGTTTTTTAGGAGGATTCACTTCTTTTTTATTAGCAAGTAATTCTAAGGCTCTAATAATTCTGAAACGAGTATTTCTTGGTTCAATTACATCATCAATAAAACCGTATTTTGCTGCCTCATAAGGGTTTGCAAACTTAGCATTGTATTCATCTTCTTTTTTCTCAATATACAGCAATTTTTCATCTTCATCTTCAATTTTGCTAATGTTTGTACCTTCTAAAACTTCAACAGCACCTTTTGCACCCATTACGGCAATTTCAGCAGTTGGCCAGGCATAATTTAAATCGCCACGCAATTGTTTGCAACTCATAACATCATGCGCACCACCATACGATTTACGAAGTGTAATGGTTACTTTTGGAACTGTAGCTTCACCATAGGCAAATAATAATTTAGCACCATGTAAAATAATGCCACCATATTCTTGCCCTGTACCCGGTAAGAAACCAGGAACGTCAACCAAGGTTACCAATAGGAATATTAAAAGCATCACAAAAACGAACAAATCGGGCCGCTTTTCTCGAAGCATCGCTGTCTAAAACACCTGCGTAATATTTTGGTTGATTGGCAACAATACCTACGGAACGACCATTAAAACGAGCAAATCCAACAACAATATTTCTGGCATAATTTCTATGAACTTCTGTAAATTCCCCATTGTCTGTGATGGTAGAAATAACATCAACAATATCATATGGTTGATTTGGATTTTCAGGAATGATTTCATTCAAAATATCATCTAACCTGTCAATAGGGTCGTCACATACAATTGAAGGTGGATCTTCAAGATTGTTGGATGGCAGATAACTCAGTAATTTTCTAATCAATAAGAAATTTTCTTCATCATCTTCTGCAAGAAAATGTGAAACACCTGATTTGGTTGAATGAATTTGTGCACCTCCCAATTCTTCAGTGCTTACAACTTCACCAGTAACGGTCTGAACAACTTTTGGACCAGTCACAAACATATAACTTGGTTTGATCTGTCATAATTGTAAAATCAGTCAAAGCAGGTGAATAAACAGCACCACCGGCGCAAGGTCCTAAAATGGAAGAGATTTGAGGAATAACTCCAGAGGCCATAATATTTCTCTGAAAAATTTCGGCATAACCTGCCAAAGATCTTACACCTTCCTGAATACGTGCACCACCACTATCATTTAAACCAATTACAGGTGCGCCAATTTTCATGGCCATATCCATAATTTTGCAAATTTTTAGCGCGTAAGTCTCTGAAAGTGAACCTCCAAACACCGTAAAATCTTGAGAGAATACATATACAATTCTTCCGTCAATTGTACCATGCCCGGTGATAACCCCATCAGAAAGGTAAATTTGTTTGTCTAACCCAAAAGATTTTGTTCTGTGAGTTACAAACATATCAAACTCTTCAAAACTATCCTCATCTAAAAGGATATCAATTCTTTCACGTGCAGTTAATTTTCCTTTTGCATGTTGAGATTCAATACGCTTTTCTCCACCGCCAAGTCTTGCTTTAATTCTTTTTTGAATAAGTTCATTAACTTTATCTTGATTTGCCATAGTGAAATTTATTGGTGCTTAATTATACTTTAAAATATTTTACACATTAAATTTTATGTAAAACTATTTTTTTGAACAAAGCTCAGTAAGAACTCCGTGTGTTGATTTTGGATGTAAAAAACCAATATTTAAACCTTCAGCACCTTTGCGAGAAACTTTATCAACAAGCGCTACACCACGTTCTTCAGCCAATTTTAAAGCTTCAGTAGCATTGTCAACTGCAAAAGCAAGATGATGAATTCCCTGACCTTTTTTTTCAATAAATTTACCAATTGGACCGTCAGGTGAAGTGCTTTCCAATAATTCAATTTTTGTGTCACCAACCATAAAAAAAGCAGTTTTCACTTTTTGATCAGCAACTTCTTCAATACTGTAACATTTTAAACCTAATACATTTTCGTAATATTTTATTGATTCATCTAAATTGTTTACGGCGATACCAATGTGCTCTATATGTGAAATATTCATAAATAATATATTTTTATATGTTTTATTTTAATTTATTTAAATTTTATCGCAAAAATGTTGTATTATTTTTAATTTTTGTTTACACAACAAAATTATTGCATTAGTAATTTTATTTGGATGATAATTATCATATTTAGCATTATTTTGCGAAATCGTTTTAGTAATTTTAGTTTAAAATTGCCTAAAATTACTGGTTAAAAAAGGAATTTTATATAATGTAATTGTTAAGCTTTTCTTAGAAGAAAAACTTATCACATATTTTTAAAGATTAAGAACTGGAGTTTTATTGTTCTTAATTAATTCAATGGTAATTAAATGAGTTTTATTTAATGATATATAGGCTATTTATTTTAAAGCTGCATATCGGTCATGTAAACATTTAAGCATGTTTTCACTCATTTTCTTTAAATCAAATTTGTGTTGCCATCCCCAATCTTCTCTGGCCCTTGAGTCATCAATACTTTTTGGCCAGCTATCAGCAATTTGTTGTCTGAAATCTGAATGGTAAGTGATTTCAAATTCAGGAATAGTTTTTTTAATTTCTTCAGCAATTTCCTGAGGGGTAAAACTCATAGCTGCTAAATTATAAGATGAACGTATTTTTACAGCTTCAGGTTTTGCTTCCATAATTTTTATGGTTGCCGCAATTGCATCATCCATAAACATCATTGGTAATTTAGTTTCCTTGTTTAAAAATGAAGAATAGGTACCGTTTAAAAGTGCCTGATGATAAATTTCAACAGCGTAATCTGTTGTTCCTCCTCCTGGTTCTGTTTTCCAGCTTATAATTCCAGGATAACGAATGCTTCTAACATCTACACCATATTTTTGGTGATAATATTCGCACCAGCGTTCTCCTGCTTGTTTGCTAATTCCATAAACAGTTGTTGGCTCCATAACTGTTATTTGTGGTGTATTTTCTTTTGGAGTAGTTGGTCCAAATACAGCAATTGAACTTGGCCAAAAAACCTTTTTAATTTTCCCTTCTTTTGCCAAATCAAGCACATTGAAAAGAGAATTCATATTTAGTTCCCACGCTTTAGCAGGGAATTTTTCACCAGTTGCTGATAACATTGCAGCCATTAAATAAACCTCATTGATATTATATTTTTCAATGATATTTAAAATTGAGTTATAATCAATTGCATTGATAAATTCAAAAGGTCCAGATTTCATTAATTCTTTATTACCTTCTCTAATGTCAGAAGCAATTACGGAATTTTCTCCAAAAATTTCACGAAGTTTTAAGGTCAGTTCAGTTCCAATTTGACCGCAAGCACCAATAATTAATAACCGTTTATCCATTTAACAATTAATCAGTTTATTTTGATTTCAAAGATAATGAAAATAAAAATTCAAATAATTCTATCGTATTTTTTATCAAATTGCTAATTTTTAATCGACACATTGCATAAATTAGTATTTTTGACAATTATAAGTTTAAAAATGAAGACTATTTACCCAATTTTATTCCTAATTCTATTGTTAACTTTTTCTTGTACAGATGGTAAAAGAACAAAAGCCAATGAACGTACCATTGATTCTTTAGTGATAAATTCAAAAAGAATTACAAATTCACTTGGAGAAATGCTTTCGCCAAATGCAAAAGATGAACTTACAACCTGGAAAGAATACAACGATGTTGATGAATTTGTTTTGAGTTATTATAATATTTCAGTCTCTGAAGCATTAAATAATGCTAAAGAATTGTCAGGTTTGGTACTTTTAATGAAGGATTCAATACGTGTTGAAAGTTTGAAAAAAGACGATGTTATTGCTCGTTTTAATGTGTTGTATAATGAAACCTTACGATTGAAAGATATGGCGACTATTTCTTCAATTTCTGATGAAGAAGTTGAAAATGAAGTAAAACAAATTTTAGAATTATATGCTGCATTGAATTCAAAAATCAACACAATTTACAGAGCAGAGGAATTACAAGAATTATTAGAAGTTGATACAGAGATTCCTGTAGCATCTGAAGATAAAAAATTGATTGAGCCTCAAAGGATGAATAGAAATTTAAACAAACAATAAATGATGAAAATACTTACTTCTTTATTTATAATTTTAGCTTTTACAAGTTGTAACTGTAATGAAAAACCTAATGGAAAGGTAAATATTGTTGCAGAAAAAGAACAAATCAATACAATGTTAGATACCTGGCACTTAAATGCAGCTGAAACCAATTTTGACGCTTATTTTGGAGCAATGAGTAGTGAAAGTGTTTTTGTTGGAACCGATGCTGCTGAAGTTTGGAATATTCAACAATTTAAAGATTTTTCGAAACCATATTTTGACAAAGGAGAGGCATGGAGTTTTAAAGCTGTTAAAAGAAATATTTATACAGATTCAGCAGGAAAAATTGCTTGGTTTGACGAAGTTTTGGATACTTGGATGGGCGTTTGCAGAGGTTCAGGTGTTTTGAAGAAAAATGATAACATTTGGAAAATTGAACATTATGTTTTGTCAGTAACGGTTCCAAACGACAATATTCAAGAAGTGGTTAAAATTAATAAAGAAAAAGATTCACTTTTTTTATTGAAGTTTAAAAACTAGGTGTTTTTAAGTTTTACCTTCAGTTAAACTATTTAATATATTTTTTTACAGTTTCAAAAACCAAATTGGTTTCAAAACCTTTGGAGATTAAAAAGGAAGCTAACTTACTGCTTTTTTGATAGGAATTCGTGGCTCTAATTAAGGGTAATTTTTTTTTAGCCAATTGTTGAAGTGTGTTGATATAATCAATTTCATTAATTTCTGAAAGGGCCGATTTTATATTAAAGGCTGAAATATTTCTGGTTTTTAATTCGTTGGTGATTTTTATTTTCCCCCATTTTTTAATTGAAAATTTACCGCGAACAAAAGCTTTTGCAAACCGTTCTTCGTTTAAAAAATTATGTTGCAATAAATGAAGTATTATTTTTTCTTTTGCCTGTGGAATCATATTGAAATCGTAAAGTTTTTGCTCAACTTCTTTATGGCAGCGTTCTTGATAAGCGCAATAATTTTCTAAAAGCTTGGTAGCTTCATCGACCGTATATGATTTTTCATTTTTCATTCAATACAAATTAACAAAAAAATGCGACTCAATTTAGGGTCGCATTTTAAAATAAAAAGTTATTAATTTATTGCGTGCGGTTCATCCTAAGTTTTAAATTGTTAATAATTGAATACATTACTGGAACAATTATTAAAGTTAAGAAAGTTGCAAATGTAAGTCCAAAAATAATTGTCCAAGACATTGGTCCCCAAAACGCCACATTTTCACCTCCTATATAAAATTCAGGGTCAAATTCAGTAAATAAAGTTAAAAAATTAATGTTAATTCCAATTGCAAGTGGTAACAAACCTAAAATAGTTGTTATTGCTGTTAATAAAACAGGTCTTAAACGTGTTTTTCCACCTTCAACTATACTGTCGTAAATCAATTTTTTTGTTAAAATACCAGGTTCTAAACCCTCTTCAATTCGTTTGCGAATCATTATTAAATTGGTATAATCAATCAACACAATAGCATTGTTTACTACAATACCTGCCAATGAAATAATACCAATCATAGTCATCATAATTACAAATTCCATCCTAAATATTATCAAACCTAAAAGCACACCAATTAAACTCAGCAAAACAGAAAGTGATATAATAATAGGTGTTGAAGTTGAGTTAAATTGACCAACAAGAATTAAGAAAATTAGAAAAACGGCAATCAACAGCGCTTTACTTAAAAAGGCCATTTCTTCTGCCTGTTTTTCTTGTTCACCAGTAAATGAAACAGAAATTCCTTTAGTTATCTTATAATTTTCCAGAGCTTTTTTAATTTGGTCATTTACCTCAGTTGCGTTATAATTTTCAAGCACATTTGAAAATACTGTAATTACTCGGTCTAAATCTTTACGCTTTACTGCGCTAAAGGTTGAAGATGTTTCAGTTGTTGCGATTGATGCAATTGGAACTTGTACAATTTTACCATTACTTTGGTTCCTGAAAGTAAGTTTTTGATTCAGTAATGCATCTTTATTATAGCGATATTTATCCATTAAACGTATGTTAATTGGATAATCGTCTTCACCATCTTTAAAAGTTGAAACTTCTTTTCCAAACAATGAAGTACGAATAGCATCGCCAATTTGTCCTGTTGAAACATTTAAACGACGTGCTTTTTGGCGGTCAATTATAAAAGGCAATTCAGGTTTTCCCTGTTCAACATCTAATTTTAATTCTTCAATTCCTTGAATATTTGAATTGTTTATAAATTGTTTAATACTTTCTGCTGATGCTAAAATTTTCTCATAATCTTCACCTGAAACTTCAATATTAATTGGAGCACCAGTTGGCGGGCCATCAGCAGGACGATCAACTGTAATGTTTACCCCTGGAAAATTGTGCAATAATTCTCTGATTTCAATTAAAACATCATCAGTATCAACACCGTCTCTTTCAATAAATTTTACAAAATCTACCGTAATACGCGCTTTGTTAGGTGTTGTTCCACCTTGTTGTCCTTGGTTTGGGTCGCTGGTACCTTCACCAACCTGTCCAATAACCGATGTAATTAAAAAGTTTGACCCATTAACTTCGTACTTTTTTAAATGCTCCTGAATTTTATTTTCAATTTCAAAAGAAAGGTTATTTGTAACTGTAATGTCGGTTCCAATTGGGTATTCTAAATAAACATATACCTGTTTTGGAGGTGTTTCAGGGAAGAATAATACATTTGGAGGGAAAGCGGCAAATAACATAAACGACAAAAATAGCATTCCAAAGGTTCCCAAAAAGAAAACTCTTGGCCTTTTTCCGTGCAATACAAATTTTAAAGTTCGTTCATATATATTTTCTAACCTAGGTAAAAACTGGTTTTGAAAACGTTCAGTAGCTGGTGATAATATTTTGGTATTAATTACGCGTAAAAGTCCTGCTACTGCCAACAGTAAGCCAATTGCATTTAACGCTTTACTTCCAGAAAGTAAACCTCCAATAATAAATATAACCCCAATTGCAAACAATCCTGAGCTGTAAATTAATATTTTTTTAAAGTTAACCTCGTCCTCTTTTATTTTCATATAAACCGAAGTTAAAACAGGGTTTATAATTAAGGCTACAAATAATGAGGAACTTAATACTATGATTAATGTGATTGGTAAAAATCGCATAAATTCACCCATAATTCCAGGCCAAAATGCAATTGGTAAAAAGGCTGCTAATGTGGTTGCTGTTGAAGCAATAATAGGCATTGCTACTTCACCAACACCATATTTAGCAGCATCTATTTTTGAATAGCCTTCATCTAATAATCTATATACATTTTCAACAACAACAATTCCATTATCAACCAGCATTCCCAGTGCAATAACCAGAGAGAAAAGCACCATAATGTTTAAAGTTACGCCTAATGAGCTTAAAATAATGAAGGAAATAAACATGGATAGCGGAATGGCAATTCCCACAAACAATGCATTTCTTATCCCAAGGAAAAATAAAAGCACCACAACAACTAAAATAATTCCTAAAATAATGCTGTTTTCCAAATCGGCTACCATTGTTTTGGTGTCGTTTGTTTGATCGTTTGTTTTAGAAATATAAAGATTTGAAGGAAAATAATCTTCTTTTGCTTTTGCGATAATTACATCAATTTGTTCAGAGGCATTTATTAAATTTTCGCCACCACGTTTTGTAACGTCTAACATTACAACCGGTTGGGAAAATTCACGTGCATAGCTTGTTTTTTCTTGTTCCTTAAAGCTAACATTTGCAACATCACGTAAATAAACAATGTTGCCAAATTCTTGTTTTACAACAATGTCTTCAATTTCTTTGGCCGATTTAAATTCGCCTATAACACGTACATTTCTACGAATACCATTTTCTAATAAATCGCCACCTGAAATGGTAACGTTTTCATTTTGAATGGCTTGTGCGATATCGTTAAAGCTAATTTCAGAAACTTGTATTTTGTATAAATCAACACTTATTTCTATTTCTTTGTCTTGAATACCACGAATGTCAACTTTTGAAATTTCAGGTACTTTTTCAATTTCGTCTTCTAAATATTCGCCATATTCTTTTAATTGATCCATTGAAAAGTCTCCTGACAAATTAATGTTCATGATAGGCATTAATTCGGCAAAATTTAACTCTCTTACTGTTGGATCAGCAGGTAAATCGGTTGGGAAATCTTTGTCAGATTTTGCGGCATCAACCTTATCTTTTACTTTTCGTAAGGCTTCGGTAGGCGATATGCTAAAATCAAATTTCACTTGAATGGTTGAAAATCCTTCAATTGAAGTTGAAACAATTTCATCAACACCAGAAATACCATTGATTTCTTTTTCCAGCGGACGCGTAATTAATTTTTCAATATCTAAAGCAGAGTTCCCAGGATATGCTGTAGCAACATAAACTTCTGGCATTACAATTTCTGGAAATGCTTCTCTTGGCATGCTGTTGTATGAAATTATACCTGCCAAAAATATCATTACAATAATCACATACACGGTCATTTTATTATGAATGGCCCATGTAGATAGTTTAAATTCTTTTAAAACGTTGCTCATTTTAGTGTAGTCTATTCAGTTATATTAACAATGTCACCTGCTTTTACAATTCTTGCACCGGCATCTACCAATAGGTCGTTTTCAGTTAAGCCTTCACTTATGTACATCTGATTGTTATATTCATTTCCAACAGTTATTAAGCTTTTTACCACTATATTTTCATCATTTTCTTTTTTAATAGTAAAAACATAAGTATTGCCTTGTTGGTCTTTTTGTACCAATGTTGAAGGGATTATATTGCCTTCAATTTGAAAATCTAATATTTTTAAGTCTGCTAACAAATTTGGCTTTATGCTATGGTCTGTATTTGCAATGTTAATTCGCGTTTTAAAACTTCTATTGTTAGGATTGATATAATTACCAACTTGGGCAATTTTTGAGGTCATTTCTTTATTTATTGAAGAGAAAGTCAAGATGGTTTCTGTACCTACTTTAATTACTGGTAGGTAGGTTTCAGTAATGTCAGCTTCAACATAAACATTGTCTAAATTTATCAAACGAACTACAGGCATTTGAGGATTTGTTAGCTCTCCAATTCTTGGGAAAATTTCATCAACAACACCACTAAAAGGAGCTGTAATTCTCATTTTACTACTTTGTGTTTTTAGACTTGCCAAACTATTTTCTAAGCCTTCTTTTTGAGTTTTTGCCTGTAAAAATTGCATTTCAGAACCAATTTTTTGTTCCCAAAGTCGTTTTTGACGTTCGTAAGTTGTAATGGCTAAAGACAATTGTGTGTTTAACTCGTTAATGCTATTTTTAATGGATGAATCATCGAGTTGTAAAAGTAATTGACCCGCGCTTACCTGCTGGCCTTCTTTTACATAAATAGCTTCAACGGCACCACCCAGCTCAGGTTTTATTTCAATATTTTTATCAGCCTGAACAACACCCTGTATTTCTATAAAATGTTTGAAAACATCTTTTTTTACGGGTAAAACAGTTACAATATGAAGTTTTATACTTTTGTCTAATTTTGAGATACTTTTTTCAATTTTCAAAAGTTCGGCATTTAAACTATCCATTTTTGAAATAATGATTGTTTTTTGATTGTTTAACTCTTCTAATGAAGATTTTTGAGTTTTATCACCGCAAGAAATGATAAATGTAAGCGAAATAAAAAGTGTGATTATTTTTTTCATTTTAATGTTTTTTCTAGTTGTTAATTGGTGTATTTAAAGCTTTGTCTAAGCCTGCTTTTGAAGCAATTACATCGAGCATTGCTTGTAAGTAGTTTTGTTGCATTGTGTATAATTGATTTTGAGCATTTGTAAGATCAAAACTTGTTGACAGACCTTCGAAAAATTTGATTTCTTGTTTCTTTTCAATACGCTCAGCCAATGCTAAATTTTGTTTTGCAGTTTCAAACTCTTCAATTCGGTATTGATATTCGATTTTAGCAGTTTCCAATTCCAGTAATACACGTTGACTGGTTTCCTCCAAATTTGTTTTTGCTTTATCATATTCTATTTTAGCCTGTTGCGTTCTAGCACTTCTGGCCAAACCACTAAATATTGGCACGTTTAAACTAACGCCAAGTAAAGACGAGTCGAACCAATCTTGGTAGTCTTTATGAAATGAAAAAGATTCACCATATCCTTGATAACCAAAGTTTACAAAACTATTTAAAGTAGGTAAAGCTTTGCTTTTTTCAAGTTTAACAACGGCTTCTCTACCAATAAGCCTATTTTCGGCAATTCTAAAATCAATGTGATCTTCTAGATTAAATTGTTTAGCCAATAAATCAAATTGAATATTTTCAGTTGTTAAATTGTCTAAATTATCAGTTAAGGTGGTGTTTGTATTGATGTCAGCTCCAATGGTAATATTGAACATTTTATAGCTGATTTCTTTCAATTTTTCAGTTCTGGATAATGATATTTTTAACGATGCCAATGTTAATTTTAATTGTTCAACACTTTCCTCTTCTGCAAGTCCGTTTAAATAAATCTCAGTTGTTTCGGCTAAATTTTTTTCAAGGGTTTCTACATTTTTTTTAAGAATAGCAATACCAGCTTCAGTAAAAAGTACATTTCCGTAGGCATTAATTACAGCTTCTCTAATTGCCTGTTCGGTTTTTTCTTTCGCATCCTGAGATATTTGCATATAAGTATCAAGGTATTTTAACCCAACTACATATGAGCCATCGAAAATTACTTGAGTAAGCGTAGCTGATGCAGTCATATTATTTTTAGTTCCAAAAACAACTTCAATAAAATCACCGGGTTGCCCGCCACCGAATTCAGCAGGAATCAATGAAACTTGTTGTTTTATCCAATAATTGTAATCTACTAAGGCATCTAATTGTGGCAATCCAAATGCAACAGTTTCTTTGTTTTTTTGTTCAGACAGGGATATGTCTCTTTTTGCGTTAATGGAGGCATAACTATTTTCCAATGCATAAGCAATGGCTTCATTTAGTGAAAGAGACATGCTGTTTTGAGCATATAATTGATAACTAAATAATATTACAATAGTTAATAAAAATTGTTTTTTCATTCTTAATAAGTGTTTTTTTCTAATTGTTCTTCTAATATTTGTAATCCTTTTTCTGTTGCAATTGCTCTAGTGTGATATTCGAGCACTTGTATTTCTAATTTATTGATGGTGTTTTTATTATAAGTGTATAATGTAGAATCGTGCACGCTCATTGCTAATGAGAAATAAAATTTAGAAATTAATTCTTTGTCAATTTCTTTCCGATAGAGCCCTTCTATAATTCCATTTTCAATATTTCTAAACAAACAATCTTTAAACATATCATATTCTTTAAGCATTATCTTGTTATAAACTGTTGGGTAATACTTTTGTAATTGATACATTGGCGAATCATCGGAATTTTTAAACAAATCTTTAAAAAGTTTTTTGATTTCAAAATTTTCTTGAATTGCGTTATAACCCATATTACAAGTACATGTTATAGAATTGTAAATGGAGTCATGTATATAAGTTACGGTGCTATCAACAAGTTCTAGCTTTGTTTTAAAAAATTTATAAATGGTTTTTTTTGATATTCCAAGTTCGTTAGCAATATCATCCATAGTTACACTTTTGAATCCAAATTTTTGAAAACTTTCTCCGGCTTTTTTTAATATGGTTTCTTTCATAATTGTTAAATAAGATTTCTGAAAATCTGTTGCAAATATAATCAGGGAAACTTTAGAAACAAAATAAGTTTCCTAAGTTTTAACAATTTAGTAACATATAAAATTAAAATCAAAGGATTTTAGTATTTTTGAAAGATGTATTTTTACCTAAAATAATTGAAAAAATGAATAGTATTGACGCTTACAAGCAAGAGTTTTATAGCTTATTTAAATGAAAAAATAAATATAAATGAGCCTAAAAATTTATATGAACCTATACATTATATATTGCAAATTGGTGGTAAGCGATTACGTCCAGTTTTAACGTTAATGACCTGTGAACTTTTTGGTGGTAATGTTAAAAAAGCCTTAGATGCTGCATTGGCAGTTGAGGTTTTTCATAATTTCACTTTAATTCATGATGATATTATGGATAGTGCAGCTGCAAGAAGAGGTAAAGAAACGGTTCATATAAAATGGGATGTAAATACAGGAATATTATCGGGTGATGCTATGATGATTATGGCTTATCAATGCCTAGAAAATTATAATCCAGAAATTTTTAAGGAATTGATGATTTTGTTTAGTAAAACAGCATTGGAAGTTTGTGAAGGACAACAATTGGATGTTGATTTTGAAACCCGAAATAATGTTACTATTGCAGAATATATTAAAATGATAACCAATAAAACATCGGTTTTGGTTGCTGCAGCAATGAAAATGGGAGCTATTATTGCTGAAGTTAAAGCTAGTGAGGCTCAAAAAGTATATGAATTTGGTTTGAACCTTGGAATTGCATTTCAATTACAAGACGATTATTTAGACACTTTTGGTAATTATGAAGATTTTGGAAAGCAAATTGGAGGAGACATTAGCGAAAATAAAAAAACATTTTTGTATTTAAAAGCTTTTGAAGTTTGTAATTTGGACGATAAACAATTGTTAATTTCATTGTACAATACAAAAAAAATTAAAGAAAATAAAATAAGTGAAGTAACCAATATTTTTAATAAAAATAATGTTGCTGAACTAACTAAAAACGAAATTGAAGTGTATTCAAACAAAGCTTTTGATATTTTAGAGCATATTGAAATGCCTGCTGAAAACAAAGCGGTACTTAAAAATTTCGGACTGAATTTAATGAATAGAAAAGTATAATGTTAACTGCAAAAAATACTTTAGAATTACTCCAAAATGTTGAAACAGAAAATTTTTATTCAGCATTAATTGTACAATTGAATAAAGATTTTCAGCTTTCAAATTTGAATCATTCATTTGAAAAAAATATTTCACCTGATGGTTTAAAAGAAAAATTAGCATTGACTTTATTGAATTTAATTAACAATCAATACGATGATTATTTGAATTTTTTATACCGAGTTGACGTTCCTGAAAAAGAGTTACTCAAAATTAAAGAAGTAGATTTGAACAACATAATTGAACAAATAACATTTCTAGTTTTAAAAAGAGAATACCAAAAAGTTTGGTTGAAGCACAATTATTAAGTTGAATCTTAAAATTGATATTCAGAAAGTTAGAGTAGGAGAGTTGATAAAGAAAAACAGCACAATTATTATTTTTTAAAAAAGGACTAAAAGTTTTGTCCATAAAATAAAATAGTATTAATTTCGCACCCAGTTTTAGGTCCCATAGCTCAGCTGGTTAGAGCATCTGACTCATAATCAGAGGGTCCTTGGTTCGAGCCCAAGTGGGACCACTTTTAAAACGTTAAGCTTTGTAGAGATACAAGGCTTTTTTTATTGCGAAAAAAATTGATTCAACAAGTATTATTGTAGTTTTTAAAACTTCATATTTAAAATAATGTTTAATTTAAAAAAGTTATAATATTAGGCGCGAATATTAACATATTTTATGAAATAAATGACATAAAAAGTTTTATAATTTGCAAGAAATTGCGCATTAATGCATTTTTTAAGACTATTTTATTTAAGTGAAATTTTGTTAAGTGTCTAATTTACAGTAAAAAAAATGTTGACTTATCAAAAAAAAACTTACATTTGTATGTCTAAACCCCATAAATTATGAAAGTGTTGTCCCAAAAAATACATTTTTTTATATAAAAAAATTGTTTAAACTTATTTGTCTTTGTGTTTGTTAAGGAGTTATATTTATAATTGTCCTAAATTTAATTACCTTTATATTTAAGAGATAAAATAATGTTGGTTGATGCTTTTGTTAAAAAAAGTTTGAGTATGAAAAAAAATTACTTATTAATAGTTTTTTCGCTATTTGTTAGTTACATGATGCTTTCATGGACTACAGTGATAGTTGGCTCAAAATTGGTAAAAGCCAATACCAACATCAATTATGTTGAACTACATACGCCTGAATTTGAAACTTTATTTGAAAACCCAATACAGCTTTTTAGTTTAGAAAAATTTAAGGAAACTAGTTTTGAGACTTTGGCAGTTGTGAGTGATTTTACTGCAACACCATCAGGTGGTAATTGGAATGATGTCTAACTACATGGGTTGGTGGAGCCAATCCCAGGTGCTTGGAGATGATGTTGAAATAGCTAAGTGGAGTAACGGTTACAATTGATGGTGAGCAACTTTGCAATAATATTATTAATTGAAGGGACTATTAATTGTAGTGGTTCATTCACCTTACAAGTAAATGGTAATTTGGACAAACAATGGAACTTTTAGTGCAGGGAGTGGAACAGTTGAGTTTGTAGGTTCTAATAATGCAACTATTAGCGGAAGTGCAACTACTTTTAATAATTTTATTTTAAAAAAAGGAACTAATGTTAATACTGCTGTTTCAGTTTCATCTGATATTACTATTTCCAATCTTACTTTGACAAATGGATTACTTTCAATAACTGGTGGTGCAACAGTAATCTCAGGAATAAATACAATTCCACAAACCGCTGGAATTGAAATTAATGGAGTGTCCCAACTAACTACAGGTGATTTTTCAATTGACAATAGGGGATTAATTAGGATAGTCTCAGGGAATGTAAACTTTGGGAATAGTTCTGGAAATAGTGTCCATACACTTGTTAATGGTGCTTTTATTGTTGAGGGTGGAACAGTAAATATAGCAGGGAGATTGCACAATTCTGCAGGAGGGACACTTGCGACTGGCATTCCATCAGGAATTAATATCTCCGGAGGAACAATCAATCTGGCAACGGTAGGCAATAGCCTTTCAGGAGCAGGTGCTTTAAACGTAACTCAACAAGGTGCGTTTAGTTTTACTGCGGGAACAATTAATATTATCAATGCCAATAGTACAATTGGAACTGCAGTAGATTTAGCAATTGCAGAGGTAGATGGAAATGGCACAAAAAACATTACCAATGGTGTTTTTCATTTTGGCAATGGAACAAATAATTTTTACAATTTAATAAGTGCAATTGATATTCCAAATATTACCACATCTGCTAATACAGAACTGGTAATTACACGAATTATTGATGCTGATGGTACTTATATCTTTAGCCTTAGTGACGGTTTAGGAAATGAAATTCCCGTAGAAATAAATATAACTGCCGATTCGTATGCTATTTCTGGTGCGTCAATAAAAGTGACGACTACTGATGGTATTTTTACACCGAATAAAAGCGATGATCATTATCTATCGAGATACTGGACTGTAGAATTAACAGGAGTGAACAATCCAAATTACAGTATTACAGCGGATTATCCTGTTGTTGATATTATTGGAACAGAATCAGAAATTAAAGCAGGAGCTTGGAATGGATCTTTACCTTGGACAAAAGGAAATTTAGCTGCAGGAAATATACTTTCATTTAATGGCCTTACGGAAGGTGTTACTATTACTGGAATTACGGCTGATGCTCCTACCGTTACTGCAGGAGCACTTCAAAGCACTGTTTGCACTGGGGATGATATCAAATTAACATCAAGTCCTGTCGGCGATGCGCCTTTTACTTTTACATGGATTGGACCTAATGGATTTACTTCTTCAGAACAAAACCCTACCCGCACAAGCGCAACAACAGCAGATGCTGGTGCTTATAGTGTAACGGTTACGGATGGGAATGGGTTTAAGGCTACGAGCGCTGATCTTGATATTACAGTAAATACACCTCCTTCCATCAGTGTTTGCCCTGCAACACCGGAAACTGCTAATACCATTGCTGGAACTTGTGCTGTGAATGTTGGTTACACGGTATCAGCATCGGGAACTCCTGTGCCTACTTATACTTATTTATTTTCTGGTGCAACATCCGGAAGTGGTAATGGAACTGGTTCGGGTTCTTCCTTTAATGTTGGAACTACCATGGTTACGGTTACAGCTACTAATAGTTGTGGGACTGAGGATTGCACGTTTGATGTAGTAGTAACGGATAATGAAGATCCTGTTCCTGTGATTGCTAGTCTACCAGATGTTACTGGTCAATGTTCGGCTACGATTCCTGCAGCACCAACAGCCAATGATAATTGTAGTGGTCTTTTAACAGCAACTACCTCTGATTCTTTAACAAGAAGTACACAAGGAACTTCTACTGTGACTTGGACTTTTGATGATGGTAATGGTAATACATTTATTCAAACACAAGATATTGTAGTTACGGATACTATTGATCCTGTTCCTGTGATTGCTAGTCTACCAGATGTTACTGGTCAATGTTCGGCTACGATTCCTGCAGCACCAACAGCCAATGATAATTGTAGTGGTCTTTTAACAGCAACTACCTCTAATTCTTTAACAAGAAGTACACAAGGAACTTCTACTGTGACTTGGACTTTTGATGATGGTAATGGTAATACATTTATTCAAACACAAGATATTGTAGTTACGGATACTATTGATCCTGTTCCTGTGATTGCTAGTCTACCAGATGTTACTGGTCAATGTTTGGCTACGATTCCTGCAGCACCAACAGCCAATGATAATTGTAGTGGTCTTTTAACAGCAACTACCTCTGATTCTTTAACAAGAAGTACACAAGGAACTTCTACTGTGACTTGGACTTTTGATGATGGTAATGGTAATACATTTATTCAAACACAAGATATTGTAGTTACGGATACTATTGATCCTGTTCCTGTGATTGCTAGTCTACCAGATGTTACTGGTCAATGTTCGGCTACGATTCCTGCAGCACCAACAGCCAATGATAATTGTAGTGGTCTTTTAACAGCAACTACCTCTGATTCTTTAACAAGAAGTACACAAGGAACTTCTACTGTGACTTGGACTTTTGATGATGGTAATGGTAATACATTTATTCAAACACAAGATATTGTAGTTACGGATACTATTGATCCTGTTCCTGTGATTGCTAGTCTACCAGATGTTACTGGTCAATGTTCGGCTACGATTCCTGCAGCACCAACAGCCAATGATAATTGTAGTGGTCTTTTAACAGCAACTACCTCTGATTCTTTAACAAGAAGTACACAAGGAACTTCTACTGTGACTTGGACTTTTGATGATGGTAATGGTAATACATTTATTCAAACACAAGATATTGTAGTTACGGATACTATTGATCCTGTTCCTGTGATTGCTAGTCTACCAGATGTTACTGGTCAATGTTCGGCTACGATTCCTGCAGCACCAACAGCCAATGATAATTGTAGTGGTCTTTTAACAGCAACTACCTCTGATTCTTTAACAAGAAGTACACAAGGAACTTCTACTGTGACTTGGACTTTTGATGATGGTAATGGTAATACATTTATTCAAACACAATATATTGTAGTTACGGATACTATTGATCCTGTTCCTGTGATTGCTAGTCTACCAGATGTTACTGGTCAATGTTCGGCTACGATTCCTGCAGCACCAACAGCCAATGATAATTGTAGTGGTCTTTTAACAGCAACTACCTCTGATTCTTTAACAAGAAGTACACAAGGAACTTCTACTGTGACTTGGACTTTTGATGATGGTAATGGTAATACATTTATTCAAACACAAGATATTGTAGTTACGGATACAACGCCACCAACGGCATCTAATCCAGCAGCTATCAATGTTCAGTGTTTAGGTGATGTACCTGCGGTAGATATAGCAGTTGTGACAGATGAGGCGGACAATTGTGGAACAGCTACAGTAAGCTTTGTAAGTCAAACAGCAAATCCATTAGTAAACGATGGAACGATTACCAGAACCTACCAAGTTTCTGATGGCAATGGGCAATCAATTACGGTAACTCAAGACATTATAATTAATGACACAACGCCACCAACACTTACAGCAATTTCTAATAGAAATGAAAATGTAGGAATTGGTTGTAATTTTACAATTCCAGATTATAGAGCATTAACAACAGCAGCTGACAATTGTACGGTAGTAGGAAATATTGTTAAAACGCAATCACCTGCTGTAGGGTCTGTAACTAGTGGCCATAATACAACGCAATTAATCACCATTACAGCAAATGACGGCAATGGTAATACAGTGGCCACAACTTTTACAATAACGTTAAAAGATGTATCAGCACCAGTAAAACCAATCTTATTAGATGTTAATTTAGGAGAATGTAGTGGAACACCTACGGCACCAACAACAACAGATAATTGTGCAGGAACCATTACAGGAACACCAAATATAAGTTTTCCAATAACCACTCAAGGAACGACAGTTGTAACGTGGACCTTTGCTGATGGTAATGGGAATTCAACCACCGCTAATCAAAACGTAATAGTTGATGATATAACCCCACCAGTAACCCCTGTATTGGCTGATATAGATAATTCATCAAATCCGTCATGTTCTTTTACAGTAACACCACCAACAACTACGGATAATTGTGCAGGACTAATAACGGGTACAACTACTGAAAACACTACATTTAATATTCCTGGTAACTATGAAATTAATTGGTTTTTTGATGATGGTAATGGTCAAAGTGTTGTTGTAACTCAAAATGTTACATTTATTGGAACACCACCAGAACCAGATTTAAGTACATTAGGTGATTTAACCATTAATGGCTGCCAAATTTCAAGTGTTTCAGATTTAACAATTCCAATAGCCACAGATGTTTGTGGTAACACAATTCCAGGAACATTGGAAAGTGATTTTATATTTCCTTTTGTATTTAGTGGTACCCAGCCAATTGACTGGTATTTTATAGACAGTGTTGGAAATGAAACAATATATACTCAAAACATCACACTTGTACCCTTACCAGTAGCAGGAGGTGCTATAACGGCATTTTATAATAGTGAAACGTTTACAGATAATATCGATATTACATCATGTGGAGAAGATATTAATATCGCATTTACTTTAGCAGGAGCGTCTGGAACAAAACGATGGGAACGATGGGAGGTGAATCATGCTGTTTGGGAAGAGATTACCGATACAGATGGGAATGATGATACATTCACGGTTACTTTTATTAATGGAGCAATGGTTTCTACCTATTATAGAGTTATTGTTAATAATGGTAGTTGTTATGCATCATCTAATCAGTTTGGGGTAAGAGCGTTGCCACCTGGAGAGGCTCCAGATGTATTTGTAGATAACAATAACGTTTGTTTATCAGCCGAAATAACATTAACGGCAGTTAGTAATTATACAATAAGCGAAGAGGCAATACCCGGTACTGGTGGATATTTCAATCAAGGTACATTGAAAAACGGTTGGACGTCCGATGGTCTTTTCACGGCGGGGGGAAGTTCAAAGAAAGTTCGTAATTGGTCAGGTTCAACAAATAATGGTCAAGAGAATGGGAGTATTGTTTATAACAGCAATTCATATAAATTTGCAATTGCTTATGGAAATTATTATGCTGTTGATAAAAAAGGAGATTCGGTTTATGATGATGCTAACCCAACAACTTTATTCTCGCCGATTTATGATTTAACAGATGTTGAATCACCAAGTATTAATTTTGATCAAGCTTATTATTTTGCCGATGGTGATTATGCAGCCATACAAATATCAACTGATGGAGGCTTAACATTTACTGATTTATTAGTAATGCACAACCCAGGTGATGGTATTGTAAATTGGTACGATTCAGTCACTGCCGCCCAACGTGGAATTTCAACACCAACTGAATATGAATTTGAAAACGATAATACTTCCATTGAACTTGATGCTTATTTAGATGGTAAGCCAAGGGATAATGTGCAAATTAAGTGGTTGTTTTCAGGAACAACAGATGATAGTACTTGGGCTTTGGATAACCTACTTCTTTACCAGGAGGTGGTTGTTGAAACGGAGATTGAATGGACTGATGGAATTGGAGACCCTAATGAAGATCCATTGGCAGAAGATGGATCAACCACAGTTGATTTTGTTTTTACTCCTGACGCCCCAGGGCGACATGAATACGGAGGTACATCATTAATAAATGGCTGTAGATCTTATGATGCTGAAGGTACTGGACTGGTTGAAGTATTTGTTTCTTATGCTTATGCTGGTGGAGACAAGTTATATACGGGAAGTGAATGTGGGCAGAATACTGTACAATTGAATGCGTATGACAATACCAAAACAGCAATTGAGAATGCATCAAAAGGGGCTTTTACATTACCTAACGATTGTATAAATTGTGAAGATGATGGAACCATGAAAGGAGAAGTTTGGACCAATGGAAGAAAAAAAGGAGGATTGTGGACTATTTCTGAGGTTAGTGGTTGTGGTGGAGGATCGATTTCTGACCCAACGAATCCAGATGCGATTTTCACTGGAGAAGCAGGTGTATATACATTAACTTGGATGGTTGGAACCCTCGTGGATGATGGGACTAATATTACTGTTGAAGATGTGTTATGTTCTGATAATATGACAGTTGTAATTACAAGTTGTGATCAAGTTGATTTTGACGGAACTGACGATTATGTTGACTTTAATAAACAAAATTATAATTTAAATCAGACCTTTAGTTTAGAAGTATGGGTAAAACCAGAGTCAATTTCTGGTAAGAAAACAATTTTCTCAAAAAGAGATGCAAATGCTGCTGGTAATGGTTATGATTTGACTGTAAATAATG
Source organism: uncultured Flavobacteriaceae bacterium (assembly GCA_963712085.1). Lineage (GTDB taxonomy): Bacteria > Bacteroidota > Bacteroidia > Flavobacteriales > Flavobacteriaceae > Lutibacter. Next base: position 122,862 of record CAVQGP010000002.1, read on the forward strand.
GAATTGTTTCTTTTAATTGGAATGGTTCAGGTAGTATTATATCTCCTTATATAATTGGAACAAATAGATGGTATCATATTGCAATCACTCGAGGTTCAGATAGTAAGTATAAATTATATGTCGATGGAATATTTATTGATGAAACTTCAGGAAGCGTACCTGCAATTAATAATAACAATGCGTTACTTGGAGCAATGGACCAAAATAACAACCCTCCAAACAAACCTGTAAACTATTTTAATGGTTGGATAGATGAATTTAGAATTTGGGATGTTGCATTAACAGAAGAGCAAATTCATCAAATGATGAATCAGAAAATTATTACAAGCCCAACTATTTCAGGAAATGTACAAGGGGAAATTATACCAATTGACGTGAATGGATTGTTATGGTCAAATTTAATGGGGTATTACCAAATGGAAAATCTTTTATGTGGTTATTTGAATCCAACGGCTGGCTCCATCACAGGTAAGCTAAAAAATATCACGACACCTGAAGATCAAACAGCTCCAATTCCTTATATTTCAGCGAACGATGGTGATTGGAACACGATGAGCACTTGGGTACAACCGTTAGTTTGGAATGCACCAAATAGTAACGGTATTACTGGAGCTCCAATTGATTGGAATATTGTTGAAACTTCACATAATATAACTTCGAATAGAGATATAACCTTGTTAGGTCTTGTTTCCAAATCTGGTGAGTTAACAATGAATGGAACCATAAATGCTAATGGTGATGGAGGTACAGGTGAAATGCTATGGATAACACATTATTTAAAATTGGATGGATCTATTGATTTAGCTGGTGAATCACAATTGTTACAAAAAAGATATTCACCAACTCAGTTTAACGAAAGTATTTTAGCTGCTACAAGTGTTGGATTTATTGAACGAGATCAACAAGGGCAAGGAAATTTATACAACTATGAGGATAGAACTTCACCTGTAAGTTCAATTGGAACTGCTACAAATAATAATGGTGGATATACAATTAAGGGAGTATTAAGAAATGGTATTAATAATCCTACAATACCAGAAGAAATAACTTTTATAGCTGGTCGTGATGGATCTATTGCCTCAAACCCAATTCAAATTTCAGAACGTTGGTTATATACAATGAGGAGTAGTCTTAATTTTAATTATTCGAGAATAAATAGCCTAACAAGTTTAACTGCAGGGCAAGGCTTTACCATAAAAGGATCTTTAACAACAGCTGAGGCCGCATCAATGAAATATCAAAATTTTGTATATGTTGGTAAGCCAAATAATGGAGATATTGCAATGAATATTTCAAAGGATTCTTATTCTTTGGTAGGAAATCCATACCCAAGTGCTTTGGATGCAAATCAGTTTATTAATGATAATTTGGATGCCATTTGGGGTGCTATTTATTTATATCAAGATTGGGGAACAGATCAAACCCATATCGAAAAATTCGCAAGTGCAGGTTTTGCTACCTATTCATTGGCTGGTTTTGTTGAACCTACTGCACCAGCTGAGAATATTAACAATCCAGGTGAATTTGGATCTAAAACGCCACAACGCTATATTCCAGTATCACAAGGGTTTTGGATTTTAGGAGATGAAACTGATGGAGGTGTGGTTAAGTTTAATAACAACCAAAGAATCTTTAAAACAGAAAATGATGCGGAATCAATCATGTTCAAAACTTCAGGTAGTAAGTATGCAAAAGCTACAGTTGAAGATAAAGATTTAAGAACTAAAATTAGAATTGGATTTAGTGGAAAATCAATTGATAATAGACAAATCTTATTGACCATTGATGGTAAAACAACAGATGGAATTGATAAGGGTTATGATGCAAAATTATTTAGAACTATGCCTAATGATCTTTATTGGGTAAATAATAATCATAAATTGGTTATTCAGGCAGTGTCCGATTTACCAATTGATCGTGTCGTACCTTTGGGAATCACAATCAATGAAATGGGCGCTTATAAAATTAAAGTAGACGCTATTGAAAACCCATATGAAAATATGGAGGTGTATTTAAGAGATAATTTAACTATGAAGACTTATGATATTAAAAATGGTGAATTTGAAATTAATTTAGAAAATGGAGAGTATAGTGATAAATATTCAATTGTTTTTCAATCTAATGAAGAGGTGTCGCTTGAAATTGAAGAAGTATTGCGCAGTAGCTTAAATGTTTTTGTAAATGAAAATAGCACTTTAATATTTATTCAAAATCCTGATAAATTAAATATTAAGAAAGTTTCACTTTTTAATATAATTGGTCAGCAGTTAAATCTATGGGAATCTAGTTATTTAGATGAAATTGAAATGGCCCTGCCTATTAATGTAAGTTCAGGAGTTTATTTTATGTATATTGATACTGAAAAAGGAAACATAATGAAAAAAATACTTATCAAATAAGTATGGAAATATAAAATGAATTTAAATTTTAAAAAGTATATTTACCAAATTATGGTGTAGAAATTTAAAAAATAGTTAGCTAGTTTAATAACGGCAAATGAATTGAATTTTAATAAGAAAGTGTTATAACCCCTCAAAAAAAACACTAAAAAAATGAAAAATGAATTAGGAAAATGGTACATTTTTACTGCGCTATTTTTATTGTGTTTAATGTCTTATTCACAAGGTAAGAGTTCAGGACATGTTCCTCCAACTCCACCTGGTCTAGGAAAAAAGCCAATAAAACCACATCCAGAATTACCTATTGATGGCGGCTTATCCTTTTTAATTATTGCAGGTGTAGCATATGGAGTGTTGAATTAAGAAAGAAAAAAACAGTAATTATTTTTCTAATAACCTTGCCACATATTTACCAATAACATCAAATTCTAAATTTACAACGGTGCCTTTTTTAAAGGTATGAAAATTAGTAAACTCGTAAGTATAGGGTATAATTGCAACCGAAAAACTGTTCTTTCTAGAATTAACTACAGTTAAACTAGTACCATTTACAGTAATAGAGCCTTTTTCAATGGTTATATTATTATACGCTGTATCATATTCAAAAGTGTAAACCCAACTACCGTCCTCTTCAATAACCTCAGTACAAATAGCTGTTTGATCAACATGGCCTTGTACAATATGTCCATCTAATCTTGCACCAAGTATCATAGCACGTTCTAAATTAATTTTATCACCAATTTTTAAGTGTTTAAAATTTGATTTATCTAAAGTTTCTTTAATAGCAGTTACGGTATATTCATGATTATTAATATTCACGATAGTTAAGCAAACACCATTGTGAGCAATACTTTGATCAATTTTTAATTCAGCAGCTAGATTACTTTCAATAGTAATATGAAAATTTTCACCTTCCTGAATAATATTTTTAACAATTCCTAAAGTTTCTATTATACCTGTAAACATAATTTTGTAATTTTATTTGATTACTTTTGAAGTCTCAAAAATAAGAATTATATACGCTATTGATGAATAAATCTGAAAAAATAAAATTAGGAATTTCAATTGGAGATTTTAATGGTATTGGAATAGAAATTATTTTAAAAACCTTTTTAGATAAGCGCATGTTAGATTTTTGCACTCCAATAATTTTTGGAAGCACAAAATTGATTACGGCCTATAAAAAATCAATGAATATTGATTTGCCTTTTAATGGAATTAAGCATTTAGATCAGGCAATTTTAGGTAAAATAAACATTGTAAATCTTTGGAATGAAGATATTGTTGTTGAATTGGGTAAGCCAACTGAAAATTCAGGAAAGTACGCTTTTAAATCATTAGAAGCAGCTACTATTTCATTGAAAAAGGGTGAGATTGATGTTTTAGTTACTGCGCCTATTAACAAGGATAATATTCAGTCTGAAGACTTCAAATTTCCAGGTCATACAGAATATTTAGAATCAAAGTTAGATGGAGAAAGTTTAATGATTTTAATGACTGATAAGCTAAGAATAGGCTTAATAACTGGTCATATTCCAGTTTCAGAAATTTCTAAAACAGTAACACCAGAGTTAATAAAACAAAAGGTTTCAATTTTACATCAAACATTGGTGCAAGATTTTGCAATTTCAAAACCAAAAATTGCCATTTTAGGGCTTAATCCTCATTGTGGAGATCACGGCGTAATTGGGTTGGAGGATGATGAAATAATTAGACCAACAATTTCTGAAATACAAAATGATGGAAAGTTAGTTTATGGGCCATATGCTGCAGATAGTTTTTTTGGATCAGAAAATTATAAAAATTTTGATGCCATTTTAGCGATGTATCATGACCAAGGTTTGGCACCGTTTAAAACATTGTCGTTTGGCGAAGGTGTTAATTTTACAGCAGGTTTAGAGAAAATTAGAACATCACCTGACCACGGTACTGCATATGAACTTGCGGGGAAAGATATTGCAAATATTAATTCATTTAAAGAGGCTGTTTATAGTGCAATTCAGATTTATACAACAAGGGAAGAGTATAATGAATTGACTAAAAACATTTTAAAAACACATCGTTAAAAATAAAAACAATAAAATTTCAAAAATTATTGTATAATATATTTAGATATTTTTATATCTTTGCACGCTCAAATTGAAGTTCTACATGAAAGATTTAAAAGATTTTGATATTTCTTTTATTGGGTTAAAAGAAGGAAACCACCAATTTGAATATGAAATTGATAAAGCGTTCTTTGATTTTTTTAATTATGACGAGTTTTACAACTCAAATGTTAAAGTAGTTTTGTCTTTTTTTAAAAAAGCTACCATGTTTGAATTGAACTTTACTTGTAAAGGATGGGTTGAGGTTGATTGTGATGTTACAGGTGAGCGGTTTCAACAAGAAATTAATGCTAACATTGATTTAATTGTGAAATTTGGTGAAGAATACAATGATGAAAATGAAGAATTGTTAATCATTCCTCATTCAGAGTTTAAAATAAATGTAGCCCAATATATATATGAGGCAATTGTTTTATCTGTACCTATCAAAAGAATTCACCCAGGAGTAAGTGATGGTACTTTAGAGTCAGATGTATTAGAAAAATTAAAAGAATTTGAAATTAATGGCTTAGAGGAAGTTCAAGAACAGGAAGAAACAAATAAGGAAATTGACCCGAGATGGGATAAATTAAAAGAATATACTAATAGAAAAAAATAAGAGTAATGGCACATCCTAAAAGAAAAATATCAAAAACAAGAAGAGATAAAAGAAGAACTCATTATAAAGCAGTAGCTCCACAAGTTGCAATTGACCCAACAACAGGTGAAGCTCATTTGTATCATAGAGCTCATTGGCATGAAGGAAAATTGTATTACAGAGGTCAGATTGTTATTGATTCTGAAGAAATTCAAGCGTAAAATAGTACACTAAAAATATAGTTAAAAACTCCCATTTCGGGGGTTTTTTTCATTTATTAGAGCGAAAAAGGGTAGAAAATGACAAATTTCAGCCTAAAAGTTAAAATAATTTCATTACTTTGAGCGCTCTGTTTTATAAATAGGAAACAAGAATATGACAAAAATAACTGCAGCAATTACAGCCGTTGGAATGTATGTTCCAGATGATATTTTAACAAATGAAATGTTAGAAAAAATGGTTGAAACGAATGATGAGTGGATTACTTCAAGAACTGGAATTAAAGAACGAAGAATTTTAAAAGGAGAAGGAAAAGGTACTTCTTTTATGGCTATTAGGGCAGCTCAGCAATTAATTGAAAAAAAGCATTTAGATCCTAAAGAAATTGAATTGGTATTGGTTGCAACTGCAACTCCAGACATGCAAGCAGCTGCGACAGCAGCTTATGTTGCGTCTGAAATAGGAGCTACAAATGCCTTTGGATTCGATTTAGAGGCGGCCTGTTCAAGTTTTTTATATGGCATGTCTGTAGCCGCAAGATATATTGAATCTGGAAGGTATAAGAAAGTATTGTTAATTGGTGCGGACAAGTGTTCTTCAATGATTGATTATACAGATAGAGCAACTTGTATAATATTTGGAGATGGAGCAGGCGCTGTATTGTTTGAACCTAATACTGAAGGATTAGGGCTGCAAGATGAATATTTGAGAAGTGATGGTACAGGAAGAGAATTTTTACGAGTAAAAGCAAGTGGTTCTATGTATCCAGTTACTAAGGAAGCAATTGATAATAGAGAAAATTTTGTATTTCAAGACGGTAAAACAGTATTTAAAAATGCCGTTTCTAACATGGCTGATGTAGCTGAAAAAATGTTAGAAAGAAATAATTTAACAAAAGAAGACATTGCTTGGTTAGCAGCACATCAGGCCAATAAACGTATTATTGAGGCAACTGCCAATAGAATTAAGTTAGATAGTTCAAAAGTAATGATGAATATTCAAAAATATGGAAATACAACATCAGCTACACTTCCATTACTTTTAGCTGATTACGAAAAACAATTAAAAAAAGGAGATAAAATAATTTTTGCTGCATTTGGTGGAGGGTTCACTTGGGGATCTATCTATTTAAAATGGGCATACAATTCATAATTAATTAACAACTAAAACCAACGAATATGGATTTAAGAGATATTCAAAATCTTATAAAATTTGTAGCCAAATCTGGCGCAAGTGAAGTAAAGTTAGAAATGGAAGATATTAAAATCACCATTAAAACTGGAGGAGAAAGAACAGAAACTACAATTCTTCAACAAGCTCCAATAGGGATGCAACAAGTGCCTATGGCTGCACCTGCTACGGGAGCAGAAAGTGCAAGTACACAAGTTGCAGTACCAAAAGAAGAGGTTTCAAAATATATTGAAATTACTTCTCCAATTATTGGAACTTTTTATAGAAAACCAGCTCCAGACAAGGCTGTTTTTGTTGAAGTTGGAGATAATGTAAGTCCAAATACTGTAGTTTGTATGATTGAAGCTATGAAATTATTTAATGAAATTGAAGCTGAAATTTCAGGAAAAATTGTAAAGGTACTGGTTGAAGACGGAACTCCGGTTGAGTTTGGTCAACCACTATACTTAGTTGATCCAGCATAATATAAAATCACAATTTTTAATTCTCAAAATCCAATTATTATTTTGGAATTTGATTTTTGAATATTGAAAAATTGAAGCATTTATGTTTAAAAAAATATTAATTGCCAATAGAGGCGAAATAGCATTGCGA
>CAVQGP010000003.1:0-22500 GCA_963712085.1 uncultured Flavobacteriaceae bacterium
TCGTCGGCGGCGCGCAATTTCTCTTCGGCGCCGGCGTAGTCACCCTGGAGCGCTAGCCGCACCCCCTGCATATGGAGAAAGGCTCCGCGCAGACTCATGAGATCTTTTTCGTTGCCGTGCTCCTCGACCTTTTCGATGAGGTTCGCGGCTTCGACCTCCATCTCCATCGCCCGTTCAAAGTCACCGAGCTTGCAGGCGGCGAAGTGGGTGGTGACGGTCGAATAGCCCTCTTTGAACCCAGAAACGCACGAGGAGTCGCCCTCGTCGACGATCTCCTGCCAAGCCTCCTGGTTGCGTAGCATCGTATACCGTTCGAGGCACTCCATCGAGGTCAACACCGATTCGGGGATGCCGGCGCCTCTGGCCAGTTCGATAGTCTCGTGGGAGCCGTCGATGTCGCCGCTGAACGCCTGCATGAGGACGAGGTGCTGGTAGGCGGCCCAGAAGTCCGGTTTGATCTCGATGGCCTTCTCGAGGCTTTCCTTCGCCTCGTCGTAGCGGCCCTGCGTGATGAAGAGCTCGCCCAACGAGTCGTGGGGATTGGCCTGGTCGGGGGCGATGAAACGATAGCTCTTGAAGTACTCCTCGGCCTCGGCGAAACGGCCCTTCATCATGTTGATGTAACCGAGTTGGTTGTAGGCAATGACCCAGTTCGGAGCGATGTCCACCAGACGCTGGTACAGCCGTTCCGCGTCCTCGAGGTCACCGCGGCTCCAGGTTTCCTGGGCCTTCTGGTTGAGGATGTAGGGATCGTTGGGGTACTTCGCGAGGTAGTCATCGAGCAGCCGCTGCGCCTCTTCAGGTTGCTTCTCGTGGAGGGCCTTCGCACGCTCGACATAAAACCGCTCGCGCGGTGTCAACAGCGTCACATCGGCGCTCTCGACCTTCGACCACAGGGCATCGCGTTTCCCCTCGTCATCACGGTATGTTTTGATGGCGATGAGATTGGCCACCACGAAGTCCGGATCCAGTTCGACTGCGCGCTGGAAGTTTCGCCAGGCGTCCTCGTAGTACACCTTCATCTCGGCGTCCATCCCTGCCTGGAATGCGGCCACGGCTTCGGGAGAGTCCGACGTCCAGTCCGGTTGCTTGGGCAGCGCAACCAGGGTCACAGCGGCAGCAACCACCACCACCGCTGCCAGGGTCAACCACATCCAACGCTTCATGTCGCCTCCATCCCGTTCGGAGCCCGGTTCCCGCACCGCGTGCAGAAACACGCTCTTGGTCTCATTGTACGCACAAATTGCGAATTGGTTTCATCCGTGATAATACAATCTCTACAGCGAATCATGGTCGTCGCCGCGGAGGGCGCGAACGCGACCCAGAAGCAACTGGGTCTTGCGTGCAGTAGGCCAGGTGAGCGCGATCATGAGCCCGCCCAGCAGGACCAACCATACCCCGACTGCCGGGCCCTTGCCCCACACGGCCACCACCACTCCGCCCACCACCAGCACCTCCAACCGCAGCAGGACCACGATAAAGACAAGCCAATGGTCACGGAGCAGGCGCGCTTCGTCACCGTGCACGGCGGCGGCGCGTCGGATCTGCTCGAGCCGTTTCTGTGCGTCCCGGTTGGCAGAAAAACCGATCCAGAGGCTCGCAGCCACCGCCACGACCGTCACGGTTGCCGGAGACAGGGTTGCCGACGCCCGGTGCGGGCTGAGTCCACGCCACAAGCACCGCCAATGGAACCGTCGCAGGACACCCCGGCGGTGACCCGCATCCGCAGCAGGTGCTTGCCCAGGTCCAACGGGGGCGGGGTCTCACGTGTCATACGCGTCACCATCAGATCCGCGCCGTCGTCCATTTGCTCAACCTTTGATGAACCCCCACCGTGATGCTCCTCCCCTTCCGCGATCACCGTCGCACGAGCTCGCCCCTCTTCAACCCGATTCCAGACACCCCAGACCAGACCCACCCAGACCGCCACGAGGTAGCGGTTGAGCGGAGTCTGCACACCAAATCCGACGATCTCGTGCAGGGAGTTGGCCACCAGCGCCGCCGCTGCGCCGGCCAGGGGGTAGCGCAACTCGAACCTGAGGTGGCGCACGCGGCGGGGCCGGAGCCTGGCCAACAATGAAAACAGAAGCAGGGTCATGACGGCGGCCCCGGCCGCACCCGCAGTGGACAGCCACTCCAACCAGTCGTTGTGGGCCTGTTCGAGCACCGCGATACCAGTCGCCGGTTTATCGAGGCCGATGACGTAGTGGTGCTGCCGAGCCCGGAACCCACAATGGGCGACCGGGCAAAGGAGGGGGGACGGTTCCGGCCCACAGGTCCCACCGCGAGTTGCCCTCGACACCCTCGACCACGAACAGCTGGGCAAAGCCGTCCCTGAGCTCCGGCATCCGGGTCCAAGCGAGGGCTACGGCCACCGCCAGGAGCCCCACGAGCGCGGCGATCCACGGCCACCTCCTGGCCCGCCACGGCCGGCATCGAGAAGGGCAGCGTCACAGCCACGCCGGTGGCGAGAAACAACACACCACCGCGGGAACCGCACCGCTATCACCGCGCCGACAGCCACCACCACCGCAACCGCTGACGCCAGAGTCACCACCGCCGCGCGTTGGCGGGCAGCGCCGGATCGCGCGAGGTTTCGAACGGCGACCATGAACAGAACCAGGGCCGCCGGTACAGTGAGTTCCACGGCCGTTGCGTAGTGGTTCGAGTTGACGCAGGGCCCGTGGTATCGCCGCCTCCGGTGTTGACCCGCAGCAACATGACCTTTTCGGGCCCTACGCTCTCACTCCCGAGACCGAGCACCCCGATCAGACCGCAGGTCACCGCCAACAGGGCCAGCAATACGGGCAGCCCGCTGCGGGTGCCCGCCATCCGGGCGGCAACCAGCGCGACGGCGAACGCCACGAAGATGGACGACGCGGTCATCACCGTCGCCCACGGCGCCAGAGAAAGTGGCGCCCACCCGGATCTCATGACCTCTGAATAGCCGGGCTCCACGATCCTCCGCAGGACCTCCGGCAGCGGCAGCAACTGGACCACCACCAGGGCTGCAAGGCCCGCCACCGCCCACAACGCCGGTTCGGGCAGCGTAGGAAGGCGCCGAAGATCGACCATCAGCACCACCACGATGACCGCTGTCGCGAGCCGGGTCCACGAATCCACCCCGGCAAAAACCAGGGTATTGCCCACCAGCAGCATGGCGAGCAGGGCGCGGTGAAGGGCGGGCATGGGTCCTTGTCAGTCCGGGACCGTAAATCGGTAGCCGACCCCACGCACCGAGTGAATGAACTGCGGGTTCTTGGGGTCGGATTCGAAGTACCGCCGGAGACGGACGATGAAGTTGTCGATGGTGCGGGATGAGGTGGAGAACCGGTAGCCCCACACTCTCTCGAGGATCTCCTCGCGCGACACCACCTGGTTTCGCCTCTCGACCAGCAGCTTCATCAGCATGCACTCTTTTTCGGTCAGGTGGACCGTCCGTCCGTCATTGGCCGCCTCGTAGGTCTGGAAATTCACCTCGTTGACGCCGAACCGAAACACTTCCTGTTCGTCGGGTGCGGCGCTGTACCACTCCTGGCGGCGAAAAATGCCGTGAATCCGCAGAATGAGTTCTTCGAGGAGAAAGGGCTTGGCGACGTAGTCGTCGGCGCCGACCTTGAGCCCGAGCAGGCGGTCCGCGTCGGCCGACTTGGCGGTGAGAAAGAGGATCGGCACCTTGCTACCCGTGGAACGCAGACGCTTACACACCTCGAGACCGTCGAGCTTGGGCATCATGATGTCGAGGATCACGAGGTCGAACTGGATGGTGCGCGCGAGTTGCAAACCCTCCTCACCGTCATAGGCGATGGTGGTGGAGAAGCCCTCAAACTGCAGATTGTGGGCCAGTGCGTCGGCGAGGTGTTCCTCGTCGTCGACAATGAGGATGTGTTTCTTCATCTCACCTCCCCCGTCATTTCTCATAGCCCGGAATCGTCACCCGAAACACCGTGCCATCCTCGCCGGTGGACGCGATCTTGACCGAACCCCGGTGTGCATCGACGATCTGTTGCACCAGATACAGACCGAGCCCGGTTCCGCGGGTGTTGCGGGTCATCTCGTCTCCGCTCCGGAAGAAACGATCAAAAACCAGATCGACATCCTCCTCCGGAATGCCGTTCCCATTGTCACCTATCTCGAGCAGAGCGTGATGCCCTTTCAACCACAGCCTGACAACAATCTGCGCCGGTTTGCCGCCGTACTTGACGGCGTTCTCCAGGAGATTCGAAATCGCGATTGACATCGCCTCCTCGTCGACCTCACCATAAATATCCGGTTCGATGGCCAGGTCCAGGTTGGCTCCCGCGGCGGCTGCCCTGCGTTGGAAGGCCTCGGTCACTTCTTCGACGACCCGGCTCACGTGGACGTCTTTTCTCACGATCACCGACCGCCCCTCGCTGAACCGCGTGGCTTCCAGCACCTTCTGGACAAGATCCTCGAGCCGCCCCGCGTCTTCGAGGGCGTTGCCCAGAAACCGTTCGGCGGCCCCGCCGGTGGCGCGGCCGGCGGTCACCGTTTCGAGCGCGAGGCGCATCGCGGCGAGCGGCGATTTGAGTTCGTGGGACACGGCGGTTTTATTACCATAAATTTTATCAAGTGCTAGGTACTATTATTTCTTCATTTCCTCAATATAACTTTTGATATAGTTTTCAATTTCTTTAGATAATTCGGAATATCGAAAGATCAATTCATCTTGATCTTTTATTTTGATTATTCCAGATGAATTCATAACGAACATTTTACTCTTCCCGGTTTTTTCTGATAAACTAATTTCTCGGTGAATATTATTGTGTGCAAATGAATTTCTAATCGAAGATGTTTCAGATATTTTGTCAACAATCGTGTTGTTGAAATTTGTAATATTTCTCAGTATTTTTATTTCTCGCGCCAGTATTAGTAATACTGCTATTTAACATTATATCAAAAAAATCATTTAGTTTATCTTTTTTAGGTTCAAAGTACAACGCTATGACTTCATTAATACTCTCCTCAATATTTATAAAGTTTTTTAAAATTAATCCTTTTACTTCAATATGATCAGTAAATTCAAAACCCTCAATTTTCCATTTATCTTTATTAAAATTTATCATTTAATCTTATGTTAGTTAACTTGTTATATCATAAAAAAATTGCTCATATTTTTTATTATAGGGATAAACAAATAATAATTAAATCAGTTTGAAATTAAATTACATTTTGATATTAGCAATTCTTGTTTTAATACTCAAATTTAATAAAAATCATCTTAAAACAAATCAAGTTGTAGCATAATAGGAAATTTGGAATCATTCTTACTTTATGCGTTTTATATAACTTGTAAAGTTTATCTCACATGTTTCAATGGACTAAATATAATTTTGGTACTAAAATTTCACTATATTAATTAAGAATTAATTCCATTTTAAATCCATTGAATTGTCATTATTTAATACCAATTCTGTATTCAATTTTTTTCCTTCTCTATTTAAACTATTTTGTAGCCAGATAGCATCAAGTTTTGAAGCATTGTGGAGTTTAAACTTTTTAATTGCGCTTTATCTTGTTTGATAATACGACGTCTTATTTTTCGATAATAAACCTGTCTATCTACCCCGAACAAACTACAGGCGAACATTATTGTTTGTTGTTCTTTTTGTCTAAAATGGTCGATTGTTCGGGTGGAGAGTTTTTTCGTATGTCGATTTGATATTCTTTTTCAGCAATATCAATCATCATATCAAAAATGATTGCTTTCTTATCGGCAACAAAGGCTTGTTGTTCCAAAAATGACTTCTGCTTCTCTAGAAGCTTTACCTTTGGCTTCAAGTTCCATTATCTTTTGTTCTGGAGACTTTGGCATATTAAATGGTGTTTGGTTTTCCCAATCAAAGTTACCAAATTTTCTTAACCATTGAACAACTGTTGAACGTGACTGAATGCCATATTGTGTCCAAGCTTGTGTAATAGATAAGATTCCTTTTTCAATCTCTTCAACAATTTGAAGTTTAAATGACATACTGTAGTCTTGTTGAGTACGCTTAACATAATTTGAATTTCCTCTTTTCATAACGATGATTTTTGTGTATCGCTATTTCAGGACAAGACAATTTTCTCCTTCTCCTAAAAATGTAGATTTGATAAGTTGGGCTGTGATGAGTTTTTCTTTTATGGATAAATCTTGGTAGATTTTGAACAGTTTGCTTCTAACTTGCTCTAGGTGTAAGTTAATCGTTCTAGCTTCTGAACTGTTCCCTTTAGCTTTTGATTTTGATTTGTCCCAAGAGTTAATTGCAATTTTTCTTTTAAGGCTAATGTTAGCTCTTTTTTGATTAACAGTAATTCTAGCATAAATTTCTGCCTCGTCGTTTTTTGCACGTGAAGCATTTATCCAGATAAGGATATGAAAAGGGTTGTTTGTTTTCATAGTTGTCGTCTTTTTAAGTTAAACTTTGTTAAAGACGAAAGTCAAATCAACTATGGGTTTTCAGTGTACAGTTTGTCGAAAGTGTCAACAAAGTTGACCGTTTAAAAATTTGTTGACCGATTTGTTGACCAAATATATTAAATTAAATCAATTAATATGATGGTTTAAAAATAAAAAATCCTTGCAAAACATAAGATTTTACAAGGATTTGTTGTTAATTGTAATTAGCTTTAGTGACCTCGACAAGATTCAAACTTGTAACCTTCTGAGCCGTAATCAGATGCGCTATTCAGTTGCGCCACGAGGCCGTTTTGAGGGTGCAAATATAATATTTTTTACTTATTTACAAACTATTTTTTGTAACAAAATATCGCCAGCCAATTATTGCTAATTGCCATTTTTTTGCTTTTGCAATATCAAGTCTTTTTTTAGTAAAACTTGGAAGTAAAGTTTTATTGACTTTTGCTAAAAACTTAAACAGTTGTTTTTTCATTTGTTAAAATTAATAAATTTAAATGTAGTAAATTCAATAGGAATAAAAAAGGACTGTCTTAATAAAAGCAGTCCTATCTATTTTTAAAAATTTAAGTTTAAAAACTTATTGCTTTTTTATAATTTCAATAACCCCATTTTTTCCTTTTTCACCGTATTTTTTTGTAGCACTTTCACCTTTTAGCACATTTATACTTGCAATATCATCCGGATTTATTTTGTCCATTTCTTCCGAAGAAATTTCTTTTCCATCAACAATAATAAAAGGTTTGTTATCTGAACCGGTGCTAACAATTTTCGTTTTTATCACTTTTTTCTCAATATCACCATTGTCTTTTGTTATAATATAAACCTTTTCACTGGCATTGTCTTCTTCTATATTAAAAGTATTGTTCCCTTCAGTGATTATAATCTTTTTATTTTTATCACCTTCAGAATTAAATTCAATAACTTGTACATTGCCATTCTCTGAACCATTTTTTTTCTCAACCCATATAACTTCTTTATTACCATTTTTATCAATCATAATTTTTTCAGTACTCACAATAGAATCGCTTTTACTAGTCCAGGTATTTACATCACCTTCTGATGTTATAAAAATGTAATTTTCTTTATGGTCTCCTGTTCCTTGAAAAGAAATATCAGCATCGTTATCAATTGTATAGTTGTAATTATTTTCAGATAAATTACCAATACTTACGGAATTATTTTGCTTGTCGTAAGAAATTTTTATTGGTTTAATTGCTGTTGTTCCAGTATTTTCAAATGAAGCTTTTAAGTTGCTTCCTTTTGCTTCAATTTTAATGGCAGTAATTTCATTTTCAATATTCCTTTTCAGGCCCTTAAAAGATAAAGTTATGTTGAATTCGTTTTTAAAATGTGCACTTTCTTGTGTTAAAGCTGCGTCACTTGTATTTTTATCAATTATAATTTCAACTGTTTCAGTTTTAGCAACCCACTCCATTTTTTCTTGGGCAATTGTTTTTGTGTTGAAAACTGCGATAAAAGCAATTATTATTGGAATTAACAATGTATATGTCCATTGTTTTTTATTTTCTGATTGGTTTTTGTGTAGCATAATGATTCTTTTTTTAATTAATGAATTGTAAAAATTGTTGGTTAAATCTGTGCAGTAATTAGTATTGCAGGTTTTTAAAAGTGTAAATTGATATAATTTTGTATTGTTTGATTTTTTATTTACATAAGAGTCTGCCAAAAACTCTAAGTTTTGCTGTACAACGTTTTTAAATATCCAAACAAAAGGATTAAACCATAAGGTAATAACTAATAAATGTGTTAATATGGTATCTAAAGAATGCCATTGTTTTACATGGGCTTTTTCGTGATAAATAACTTGTTCTAATTCAGGTATTGAAAAATGAGACTTGTTGTAAATAATAAGATTGAAAAATGAAAAAGGTGAAATATTTTTAGTTGTTTCAACAAAATAATAGTTTCCCTTTTTAATGTGTTCATGCTTTGATAATAAAAAGGCAAGAGAACCTAACTGAATTAAAAATTTTAAACTAAAAATCACAACACCAATTAAATAAATAATTGTAGCTATTTGTAGCCAATCTGTCGTTTTTTCAATAATTTGAGTTGCATTAATTTCAATAAAATTAAGGTTGCTAATTTGTTTTGAAGCAGCTTCAATATATATTGGGATTTGAATTAGAGGAATTGAAACAATGGTAATTAGACCTATTAAAAAGTAAATTCTAATAGATTTAAAAAAGGTTTCGTTTCTTAAAAACAAATAATAAAAACTTATAAAAATAATAACCAGTCCGCTGGCTTTTAACAAATATTCCATGGTTTTTATTTTTGGTTGCTTTCAATTATTCTTATGATTTCTCGCAATTCATCAACGCTAATTTTTTCTTCTTTAGCAAAAAATGAAACTACATTCTTATATGAGTTTTCAAAATAATTGTTAATGGCGCTTGAAAAAAATCCTTTTCTGTAGTCTTCTTTTGAAATTGCTGGATAATATCTATGTGTATTTCCAAAAGCCTCGTGTGCTACAAATCCTTTTTCTTCCATTTTTCTAATTACTGTAGAAACAGTGTTATAATGCGGTTTTGGATTTGGTAATTCAGCTACAACTTCTTTTACAAAAGCCTTTTTAAGCTCCCATAAAATATGCATAATTTCTTCTTCTTTATTGGTTAATTTCTCCATAATTACTGTAATTGTTTATTTGGGCGTTTCCTTCAGGTCAGGTTTTTCGCTAAATCTTTTTAAAATATTTATAGAATCAAAAGCTGAAATTTACTAACAAATTCAATAAAATTTTAAAAAGGATACCGCTTCAACCCTTAACGCAATTCAAATATAAACTATCATTTTAGTTATGCAACTATAAAAGTAGTTAATTAACAAAAAATTATAATTTTTGACGCTTTAGTTGCTTAAATATAATTTCAAGTATATTAGCCGAAAATATTTTTATGAATTTACTTTTTGTTGTTTTAGGGTTGGCGTTATTGATTTTGGGAGGTAATTGGTTGCTAAAAGCAGCTGTAGGATTTTCATTAAGACTTGATATTCCTAAAATTGTAATTGGAATGACCGTTGTTTCTTTTGCGACTTCATTACCTGAATTAATTGTGAGTGTTAAATCTGCACTAGATGGTTATCCAGATTTGGCCTTAGGCAATGTTATAGGTTCAAACATTGCTAATATAGGGTTGATATTAGGTTTAACTATTTTAATTTCAACCATTTCGGTTCAAAAAGGGTTTTATAAAATAGATTGGCCCGTAATGATGATTGCATCAATATTACTTTATGTTTTTATTGCTTTTGATGGGGAATTACAACGTTACGAGGGTGTGATTTTATTTTCATTTTTGCTAATCTTTTTAATTTATTTGTTGAAATTTCAAAAACCAGCAGTTGTTGACGAATTAACTGAAGATGATGTGGAATTGCCTTTATATAAAGGAGTGTTATTATTAATACTTGGGGGGATTGCACTTTGGGCTGGATCTGAATTGTTAATTAATGGTGCTGTTTCTATAGCTGAAAAATATCAAGTAAGTGAGCGCATTATTGGAATTACTATCGTATCAGTTGGAACAAGCATTCCAGAGTTGGCAGCTTCAATAATTGCTGTTTTGAAAAAAGAAAAGGCTATTTCCTTAGGGAATTTAATCGGCTCAAATGTATTTAATATTTTGGCTGTGTTGGGAATTACATCTATAATAACACCTATAAAAGTCTTAGATCAAGGGTTGTTAACTAACGATATTTTATGGATGTTAGGTTTTGCCTTAATAGTTTTGCCTTTAAATTTTGTACCTGTTAGTATGAAATTGAGCTGGAAGGAAGGGTTGATTTTAATTTCAATGTATTCCTTATTTATGATTTCAATGTTTTATTAGAATAAATAAATTGCATAAAAAAACACTGCTGTAAAGCAGTGTTTTTTTATATATAAAAGACTGAAATTATATTTTTGCTGTTTTAACAGTTTTAATAATTCTTGCAGCTACTTTGTATGGGTCAGCGTTTGAAGCTGGACGACGATCTTCTAAATAACCTTTCCAACCTTTTTTCACTGTAAAAATTGGAATACGAATTGAAGCACCACGATCTGAAATTCCATAAGAGAAATCGTGAATAGATGCTGTTTCATGTTTACCTGTTAAACGTTGGTCGTTAAAAGCTCCATAAACTTCAATATGTTCTTTAGTAACTGGACGGAATGCTTCACAAATTGCTTTGTAAGTTGCCTCAGAACCACAAGTTCTTAAAGTAGTATTTGAAAAGTTTGCGTGCATACCAGAACCATTCCAATCGGTATCACCAAGTGGTTTTGGGTGGTATTCAATATAATAATTATGTTTTTCAGTTAACCTGTCAAGTAAGTATCTTGCAACCCAAATTTCATCACCAGCTTTTTTAGCTCCTTTAGCGAATAATTGGAATTCCCATTGTCCACAAGCAACTTCTTGGTTAATACCTTCAAAATTTAAACCTGCTTTAATGCAAGCGTCAGCATGTTCTTCAACTAAATCACGTCCATGAGTATTTAAACCACCTACTGAACAGTAATACATTCCTTGAGGTTTTGGATATCCTCCTCTTGGAAACCCTAAAGGTAATTCAGTACGAACATCCATAATAAAGTATTCCTGTTCAAAACCAAACCAGAAGTCATCATTGTCATCATCAATTGTTGCTCTACCGTTTGATACATGAGGAGTTCCATCAGGATTCATAACCTCAGTCATCACTAAATATCCATTTACTCTTTCAGGATCTGGATAAATTGCAACTGGTTTTAAAACACAGTCTGAAGAACCTCCAATTGCTTGTTTTGTTGATGAACCATCAAAAGACCAATCACCAATTTCATCAATTGTACCTTGGAAATTTTCATGGTCTTCTACTTTTGTTTTACTTCTTAAATTTTGGGTTGGTAAATAACCATCTAACCAAATATACTCTAATTTTATTTTAGCCATATTGTTTAAATTATTTTAATATACGTCATTTTCGACAAAAATAATTATTTAAAGCTAAGTATCATCATTTTTAGGGTAAAAAAAAATTAAAATAGTTTATTTTTAAAGATACCCTATTTTTTTAAGGGGTAAATCAAAAAAAATGAAATTAAAAACATAAAATATTGAAAAAAATATTTTAAAAATTGCGTATATTCGTAGCAAAATATTCATATAAGATGTCAAAATTACGTTTTAAAGCTATGGAGCTTGCTCAAGGTAGGAAGCCAATGGAGATTAAGGAATTATATAGACGTTCGGAGCTATTTGGAAAAAATGTATTTAATGAAAATGCGATGCGACAATATTTAACCAAAGAAGCCTTTGAAGGTGTAATGAGTGCTATTGAACACGGTAAGAAAATTGACCGTAAAATAGCAAATCAAGTTTCATCATCAATGAAAGAATGGGCTTTGTCAAAAGGTGTAACACATTACACACATTGGTTTCAGCCTTTAACTGGGGCAACAGCAGAAAAGCATGATGCTTTTTTTGAAACAATTGGTGGCGGTATGGCAATTGAAAAATTTGAAGGAAGCCAGTTGGTTCAGCAAGAACCAGATGCATCTAGTTTTCCAAATGGAGGCATTAGAAATACTTTTGAAGCTCGAGGCTATACAGCTTGGGATCCTACTTCACCAGCGTTTATTTATGGAACAACTTTATGTATTCCAACCATATTTGTTGCGTATACGGGTGAAGCATTGGATTATAAAACACCTTTATTAAGAGCTTTGCATGCAGTTGATGCTGCCGCCTCAGATGTTTGTAAATATTTTGATAAAAATGTTAAAAAAGTGACATCATCATTAGGGTGGGAGCAGGAATATTTTTTAATTGATAAAGCTTTGGCTTCAAGCAGGCCAGACATTAATTTAACAGGTAGAACTTTGCTTGGTCATTCTCCAGCAAAAGGACAACAGCTTGATGATCATTACTTTGGTTCCATTCCGAGCAGAGCATTAAATTATATGAGAGATCTTGAAACGGAGTGCATGCTTGTTGGAATTCCTGTAAAAACGCGTCACAATGAAGTGGCTCCAAATCAATTTGAATTGGCACCAATTTATGAAGAAGCCAATTTAGCAGTAGATCATAACTCATTATTAATGGATATTATGGGGCGCGTTGCTTCTCGACATGATTTTAAAGTATTGTTTCATGAAAAGCCTTTTGCAGGTGTAAATGGTTCTGGCAAACACAATAACTGGTCTCTATCTACAGATACTGGAGTAAATCTTTTAGCTCCTGGGAAAACACCTATGAGTAATCTTCAGTTTTTAACCTTTTTCATCAATACAATTAAAGCTGTTTATAAATATGAAGATTTATTAAGAGCATCTATTGCATCAGCAAGTAACGATCATAGGTTGGGGGCAAATGAAGCACCTCCTGCTATAATTTCAGTATTTATTGGAGCGCAACTAACAAGTGTTTTGGAAGAGTTAGAAGGGGTTACAAAAGGTAAATTATCTCCTGAAGAAAAAACAGACCTAAAACTAAATGTTGTTGGAAAAATTCCGGATGTTTTATTAGACAATACCGATAGAAACAGAACTTCTTCATTTGCTTTTACAGGTAATAAATTCGAATTTAGAGCGGTGGGTTCAATAGCGAACTGTGCAAATCCTATGACTGTTTTAAATACAATTGTTGCAAAACAGTTAAAAGATTTTAAAGCTGAAGTTGATGTGTTAATTGAAGAAAAAGACTTAAAAAAGGATGAAGCTATTTTTAATATTTTAAGAGAATATATAAAATCTTCAAGAAATATTTTGTTTGAAGGAAATGGTTATAGTGAGGCTTGGGAAAAAGAAGCTAAAAAAAGAGGGTTAAGTAACAATAAAACAACCCCAGAGGCTTTAAAAGCTAAAATTTCAAAGAAAGCAATTGATTTGTTTGAAGAAATGAATGTAATGAGTAAAGTTGAAGCGGAAGCTCGTTATGAAATTGAAATTGAAGAATATACCCTACGAATTCAAATAGAATCACGAGTTTTGGGCGATATTGCTGGAAATCATATTGTGCCAACAGCTGTTCGTTATCAAAATATGCTGATTGAAAATGTAAAGGGGTTAAAAGAAATTTTTAACAATGATTTTGAAGAGCATGCAAAAGAGCAAATTAAATTGATAAAAGGAATTTCAGAACATATTGAAGCCATTCATTTTACAGTTGAAGAAATGATCAATGCCCGAAAAAAAGCAAACAATTTAAAAGATGCTGTGAAAAAAGCTGAAATGTATTGTAATGAAGTTAAGCCGTTTTTTGAAGAAATTAGATATCATTGCGACAAATTAGAGTTAATGGTTGATGATGAAATTTGGCCACTAACAAAGTACAGAGAATTGTTGTTCACAAGATAAATGAATTTTAAATTGAAAAAATCCAGCAATAGCAGGATTTTTTTTTGCACTTATTTCAATTCAATTAGTACACTTATAACATTATTAAATTGTAGTAAAATAAGTGTTTTAATAGTTTTTCTTTTTCAGTACAACTTTTAAAATGATTAAAATCAGTTCATAAAATGATGCTCGTCATAGATAATTCACACTTATAATTTTAATTTCATTCTTAATTTAAAGAACCTATGAACTGGTTTTTTTAAGAACTTAAAATGAATTATTAATTAAAAATTATTTTTTATGAAAAATGCTATAAAATTTTATAAGTTAAAATGTTATCTGTTTGTATTAATTAGTGGTTTTATTTTAACATTAGGAAGCTGCCAAAAAGAAGAGATAATAGTCTCACAAGAAGATGCATTAAAAAATTCATCCGAGCTTAATTCAAAAGAGAATAAGGTGTTTCAAATTTTTGACCAAAATTTTGAACTAGCATTAATTGAAAAAGGTTTTGATGATCAAATTGATGGTGAAATATCAAAAGAATCTGTTTTGAGTATTACCGAATTGGACTTGAGTTCATATGGAATTTCAGACTTGTCGGGAATAGAATATTTTGTAAATTTAGTGATATTGAACTGCAATAATAACAATCTTACAAGTTTAGATTTAGGTAAAAATAAAGCACTAAAAGAATTGTATTGTAATAAAAATCAACTTACAAGTTTAGATATTAGAAAAAATAAAGACTTGAAAGTTTTACACTGTAACCAGAATCAGTTAAGTGATTTAGATTTACGAAAAAATACTGTTTTGGAATATTTGTTTTGTAATCATAACAAATTTGAAAGTATTGATTTAACTGAAAACAAAATGCTAATTGAATTATACTTAAATAATAACTTACTCACTTATTTAGATTTAAGTGAAAATATTAATTTAGTACGATTGCTGTGTAACAAGAATAAATTAGAGAGTCTTGATTTAAGCAATAATAACGCCTTAATATTTTTTAGATGTAACAATAATAATATAAGTTGTATTCAAGTTAATCAACAACAGTTAGACAATATTCCAAGTGGATGGCCTGGAAGCCATGGTGAAGGTGAAGAACATGATGATGGCACTGAACATGACGATGGTATGAACATGACATGACCATGGCGATGACCACGAAGGTGGTAGCGGAAATGGAAGTGGAGGGTCTGATAATGAAGGTCATGAAGATGAAGATGGGCATGGACAGAAATTTTCATATTCTCTAAATTGTAATTATTAATTTAATCTAAAAAAGAATCCAGTTTTTTATTCGATTCACATTGATTTTATTATGTTTTTTAAAGTGAAAAAGAAAAATTACTTTTGCAAAACATAATAATAAAATGACAATGAGTTCAGAAGTTAGTAAAAGATACAGTCAAAGAGGGGTTTCAGCATCAAAAGAAGATGTTCACAATGCAATAAAAAATGTTGATAAAGGGTTGTTTCCTCAGGCATTTTGCAAAATTGTACCCGATTATTTAACTGGAGATAAAGATTACTGCTTAATTATGCACGCTGACGGCGCTGGAACAAAATCGTCTTTGGCTTATATGTACTGGAAAGAAACTGGTGATGTTTCGGTTTGGAAAGGTATTGCACAAGATGCATTGATTATGAATATTGATGATTTGTTGTGCATTGGCGCAACAGATAATATTATGTTGTCTTCAACAATTGGACGCAATAAAAATGTAATTCCAGGCGAAGTGATTTCTGAAATTATCAATGGAACAGAAGAATTATTACAAGATTTAAAAAACTTCGGGGTTGAAATTCATTCTACTGGTGGTGAAACAGCTGATGTTGGAGATTTGGTTCGTACCATTATTGTTGATTCTACGGTTACTGCTCGTATGAAAAGAGCAGATGTTATTGACAATGCAAACATAAAATCTGGAGATGTTATTGTTGGGTTGGCCTCATTTGGACAAGCAACCTATGAAAAGGAATACAATGGAGGTATGGGTTCTAACGGATTAACATCTGCGCGTCATGATGTTTTTGGTAAATACTTAGCCGCAAAATATCCTGAAAGTTTTGATGCTGCTGTTCCAGAGGAATTGGTGTATTCAGGAAACGTAAAATTGACAGATGCAGTTGAAAATGCTCCAATCAATGCAGGTAAATTGGTATTGTCACCAACCAGAACGTATGCGCCAGTTATAAAAAAAATATTAGAAAATTATACTTCAAAAGAAATTCACGGAATGGTGCATTGCAGTGGTGGTGCACAAACTAAAATTCTTCATTTTGTAGATAATTTGCATATTGTAAAAGACAATATGTTTCCAATTCCACCACTTTTTAAATTAATTCAAGACCAAAGCAAAACCAATTGGAAAGAAATGTATCAGGTTTTTAACTGTGGACATAGAATGGAATTGTATGTAACTCCTGAAATTGCGAACAATATTATTGAAATTTCAAAAGGTTTTAATGTAGATGCTCAAATTATAGGCAGCGTTGAAGCTTCAGCTACTAAAAAATTGACTATTAAAAGCGAGTACGGTATTTTTGAGTATTAAGTAACTCAGTTTGTAATTATAAATAAATGCTTTTTAAAAAGCATTTATTGTTGTGGAATAAATTATCAAGAATTTATTGTAATTTTGCAATCCAATAAAAATAGAAGATGTTAGACAAGTTAAGAATTATAAAACAACGATTTGATGAGGTTTCTGATTTAATTATCCAGCCAGATATTATGTCAGATCAAAAGCGCTACATCAAAATCAATAAAGAATACAAAGATTTAACTGCCGTGATGAAAATTGGCGATGAATATATTGCTTTGTTGAATAATATTGAAGAAGCCAAAGAAATTATTGCAGACGGTTCTGATGAAGAAATGACCGAAATGGCGAAATTGGAATTGGAAGAGGCTACTGTCCGTTTGCCTGAATTGGAGGATAAAATAAAATTTATGTTAATTCCAAAAGATCCAGAAGATGCTAAAAACGTAATTGTTGAAATTAGAGCTGGTACTGGAGGTGATGAGGCAAGTATTTTTGCTGGTGATTTATACAGAATGTACAGTAAATTTTGTGCTGAAAAAGGTTGGCAAACTGAAGTGGAAGATATTAGTGAAGGAACTTCAGGTGGATTTAAAGAAATTATTTTTAGTGTAACCGGAACAGATGTTTACGGTGATATGAAATTTGAATCGGGTGTGCACCGTGTGCAGCGTGTTCCACAAACTGAAACCCAAGGCCGCGTGCATACATCAGCCGCAACAGTAATGGTTTTACCGGAAGCTGAAGAGTTTGATGTTGAATTAAAACCAAGCGATATTCGTGTCGATTATTTTTGTTCATCAGGTCCTGGAGGTCAATCAGTAAACACAACCTATTCGGCGGTTCGTTTAACCCACATTCCAACAGGTTTGGTGGCACAATGTCAGGATCAAAAATCACAACATAAAAATAAAGAGAAAGCAATGAAAGTATTGCGTTCTCGTTTATATGAACAAGAATTAGAGAAAAAACTAGCTGCAGATTCTGCCAAAAGAAACTCACTGGTTTCTAGTGGTGACCGTTCAGCAAAAATTAGAACTTATAACTATCCTCAAGGGCGTGTTACAGAGCATAGAATCGGATTGACTTTGTATGATTTGTCGAATGTTATTAATGGTGATATTCACAAAATTATTGAAGAATTAAAAATAGCTGAAAACACCGAAAAGTTAAAAGAATTGGGCGAAGTTTTTTAATATTTAACCAATACTATAATTTTATAAAAGCAAGAATATTACATTCTTGCTTTTTTGTTTTTATAAATCATTTTTATAGATGCTTCAAATTAAAACAATCAGTGTATATTTGCCGCTTTCAAATAAAAAATAGAAGAATGATTACAGTTAATGATATTTCAGTACAATTTGGAGGGACATCTTTGTTTGAGAATGTTTCATTTGCTATTAATGAAAATGATAGAATTGCTTTAATGGGAAAAAATGGTGCGGGAAAATCTACTTTGTTAAAAATAATTGCAGGTGTAAGCAAACCATCAACTGGAAATATTTCTGTTCCTAAAGAGGCTAAAATTGCTTATTTACCGCAACATTTGTTAACGAAAGACAATGCCACGGTTTTTGAAGAAACTTCAAAAGCATTTGCTGAAATTTCAAAAATGAAGGCTGAAATTGATAAAATTAATGAAGAACTAACTGTAAGAACCGATTACGAAAGTGATGAATATATGCAGTTAATTGAACGTGTTTCAGAATTAAGTGAAAAATACTATTCTGTTGAAGAAGTAAATTATGAAGCTGAGGTTGAAAAAGCATTAAAAGGTTTGGGTTTTGAACGCGAAGATTTTAACAGACCAACTTCAGAATTTTCTGGAGGATGGCGTATGCGAATTGAATTGGCAAAAATTTTATTGCAAAACCCCGATTTAATTTTACTTGATGAGCCAACAAATCATATTGATATTGAGAGCGTATTGTGGTTAGAAGATTTTTTAATCAATTCGGCAAAGGCAGTGATTGTTATTTCGCACGACAGGGCATTTGTAGATAATATTACAAATAGAACTATTGAGGTGACAATGGGTAGAATTTACGATTATAAGGCAACTTATTCTAATTATTTAGAACTGCGTAAAGATAGGAGAGTACACCAGCAAAAAGCTTATGATGAACAACAAAAAATGATTGCTGAAAATACTGGAGTTTATTGAGCGTTTTAAAGGAACTTATTCTAAAACAAATCAAGTACAGTCAAGAGTTAGAATGCTTGAAAAAATTCAGTTGGTAGAAGTTGATGAAATAGACAATTCTGCATTAAAATTGAAATTTCCACCAGCGCCAAGAAGTGGCCAATATCCAATTGTAGTGAATGAGTTGTTAAAAAGTTACAATGATCACGTTGTTTTTAACAATGCAAATTTGGTAATTGAACGTGGGCAAAAGGTAGCATTTGTTGGTAAAAATGGAGAAGGAAAGTCTACTATGATTAAAGCCATAATGAATGAAATTGATTTTGAGGGGAAGCTTGAAATAGGACACAATGTGAAAATAGGTTATTTTGCACAAAATCAAGCTGCATTGTTAGATGAAAATTTATCTGTTTTTGACACTATTGATCAGATTGCAGTAGGTGATGTTAGAACCAAAATAAAGAATTTATTGGGAGCCTTTATGTTTGGAGGTGATGACATTACTAAAAAAGTAAAAGTACTTTCGGGTGGTGAAAAAACACGTTTGGCAATGATTAAATTGTTGTTAGAACCTGTGAATGTTTTAATTCTTGATGAGCCTACAAATCATTTAGATATGAAAACAAAGGATATTATTAAAGATGCCTTGAAAGATTTTGATGGTACTTTAATTTTGGTATCTCACGACAGGGATTTTTTACAAGGGTTGGCTGAAAAAGTGTTTGAATTTGGAAACAAACGTGTGAAGGAGCATTTTGAAGATATTACTAGTTTTATGGCAAACAAAAAAATGGAAAGCCTTCGTGAAATTGAAAAATAATATTTTATTGTACTAAATTTTCTTCTTTCGGGACTTTTGATTTTAGAGAAACAATAATTCCGGTAAACAATGAAAGGGCAATAAATGAAAGCGATACCCACTCAGGAAACTTTACATGATGTGCTAAAATTAGTTTGATTCCAACAAAAGTTAAAATTGCAATTAAGCTAAATTTTAAATGATGGAAACGTTCTAACATATTTGACAAGAAAAAATACATAGATCGAAGGCCTAATATTGCAAAAATATTAGATGTAAAAACTAAAAACGGATCTGATGTGATAGCTAAAATTGCAGGAATACTATCAAGTGCGAACAAGATATCCGTAAATTCAATAACAATTAAAGCTATAAATAAGGGAGTGGCTGCTTTAATATGTCTTAACTTAACAAAGAAATGCTCCCCATCCATTTTACTTGTTATTGGAACAAATTTTCGAATCTGTTTATAAATAAATGATTTTTTAGGATTGAAACTTTCGTCTTTTGAAACCAGCATTTTAAAGGCAGTAAATATTAGAAAAGCTCCAAAAATATAAGTTGTAAAACTAAACTTATTGATTAATAAAACCCCAAAGAAAATCATAAGTGCTCTAAATACAATGGCTCCAATAATTCCCCAAAATAGTACTCGGTGCTGATATTTTAAAGGTATTTTAAAGGAAGTAAAAATTACCGCAATTACAAATATATTGTCAACGCTTAATGATAGTTCAATTAAATATCCAGTAATATATTTTAAGGTCGCATCAATAGGTTTTAGGTTGTCAGCGTTGTCAATTAAAGCGCTCGAGTATAACCAATAAATAACTCCGGAAAACAAAAAGGATATACTAACCCAAATGGCTGTCCATGCTGTAGCCTCTTTTGTGCTTATAACATGAGGGTTTCTATTAAAAACACCCAAATCTAATGCTAAAAAAATAAGAATAATAGCAATAAAAACAACCCAAACTAGCATTTCGTTTTTTTTAATTTAGTGGTAAATATAAGTAATTTTAAATACTGAAATAAAATATATTATATTAATAAAAAAACCCAATCATTCGATTGGGTTTTTTATATAAGCAAGAAATTAAAAATCTATTTTACTTGATCTACAACGGCCTTAAAAGCTTCTGGGTTGTTCATTGCTAAATCGGCAAGAACCTTACGGTTCAATTCAATATTATTAGCTTTTACTTTACCCATAAACTGTGAATAAGACATTCCGTACTGACGAACTCCAGCGTTAATACGTTGAATCCATAATCCACGGAAAGTTCTTTTTTTATTTTTACGGTCTCTATAAGAATAAACCATTCCTTTTTCTACCGCATTTTTTGCTACTGTGTAAACGTTTTTTCTACGTCCAAAGTAACCTTTTGCTTGCTTCAATATCTTTTTTCTACGAGCTCTTGAAGCAACTGAATTTACTGATCTTGGCATAATTTCATTTGTTTTTTGTAGTAGGCGATAAAACTTAATTTATACTTGTATTTGCACTACTCCAAGGTTAATAATTAAATTCCCTGTAACTTTATTATCTTAAAGTTAACTGTTGTAAAATGTTAGCTTCGTCTGATTTATGAACTAAACCAGCGTGTGTTAACTTTAATTTACGTTTCTTAGACTTTTTAGTCAAAATATGACTTTTAAAAGCGTGTTTTCTTTTAATTTTCCCAGAACCAGTAAGCTTAAAACGCTTCTTAGCACTAGATTTTGTTTTCATTTTAGGCATCTTTCTTCTACTTTTTTATCTTGCTTATTATTTTTTATTCTTCTAACATCAGTACCAATTTTTTTGGTCACTCTGAATGCAGATGAAGTGTTATTTCTTTTTTGGAGCCAAATACATAATCATACGTTTCCCTTCTAATTTTGGCATTTGCTCTACTTTTCCATATTCTTCAAGTTCGGTGGCTAACCTTAATAATAAGATATGACCCTGATCTTTATAAATAATTGATCGACCTTTAAAAAATACAAAAGCTTTTAATTTAGCACCATCTTGTAAAAACTTAATGGCATGTTTCTTTTTAAATTCAAAATCATGCTCATCGGTCTGTGGACCAAATCTGATTTCTTTTACAATTACTTTAGTGGCTTTAGATTTTTGTACCTTTTCTCTCTTTTTTTGTTCGTATAAAAATTTCTTATAATCAATAATTTTACAAACAGGTGGTACTGCCTTTGGTGAAATTTCTACCAAATCTAATTCAAGTTCCCTAGCCAAAGATCTTGCTTTAGAAATAGGATATACTCCAATTTCAACATTATCTCCTACTAAACGAACTTCTTCAACAAATTTAATGTTTTCATTAATTCTATGTTGATCTTCCTTTACGACTCTCCAAGGTTTACCCCCAGTACTTCTCTTGATTGCTATGACAGTATAATTTAAATTAAACTTAAAATTGTTCTAATGTACTATTTATTTCTTTCTGTATTAGTGAAATAAATTCACTAGTTGTAATTGTTCCCTGATCTCCTTCTCCCTGTTTTCTTATAGATACGGTTCCGTTCAATTCTTCTTGTTCTCCAACAATTAGCATAAATGGAATTTTATTCAACTCAGCATCTCTAATCTTTCTGCCTGTTTTCTCATTTCTATCATCTACAAGGGCGCGAATTTCGGAATTTTCTAGCAAATGTAAAACATTTTCAGCATATTTTTGATATTTCTGACTGATTGGCAGTATAATAACCTGCTCTGGAGTTAACCAGAGTGGGAATTTACCAGCTGTATGCTCCAATAATACTGCAATAAATCTTTCCATAGAACCAAATGGCGCTCTGTGAATCATTACTGGGCGATGTAACTGGTTGTCGGCTCCTTTATATTGCAAATCAAAACGCTCAGGTAAATTATAATCTACTTGAATGGTTCCAAGTTGCCAGTTTCGGCCTAAAGCGTCCTTAACCATAAAGTCTAATTTTGGACCGTAAAAAGCCGCTTCACCATATTCAATTACATAGTCTAGTCCTTTTTCTTTAGTTGCATTGATGATGGCAGTTTCTGCTTTTTCCCAATTTTCATCACTTCCAATATATTTTGATCTATTTTCGGGATCTCTTAATGAAACTTGAGCAGTAAAATTTTCAAAACTCAAAGATTTAAACACATACAATACCAAATCTATAACATTTTTAAACTCTTGGTCTAATTGATCAGGAGTACAAAATATATGTGCATCGTCTTGTGTAAATCCTCTTACGCGTGTTAAGCCGTGTAATTCTCCACTT
>CAVQGP010000003.1:27500-139768 GCA_963712085.1 uncultured Flavobacteriaceae bacterium
ATCGAGCATGGATAATAATCGGGCATAAGTATATTACCGAAGCTATGGATTTATAATTATATTATAACTGGTAGGGGAGCATTGTAATGAGCGTTGAAGGTGTACTGTGAGGTATGCTGGAGTGATTAGAAAAGAAAATGTAGGCATAAGTAACGATAATGCGGGCGAGAAACCCGCACACCGAAAGACTAAGGTTTCCTCAGCGATGCTAATCAGCTGAGGGTTAGTCGGGTCCTAAGGCGAATCCGAAAGGAGTAGTCGATGGATAACTGGTTAATATTCCAGTACTTCTTATAATTGCGATGGAGGGACGGAGTAATGAACTCACCGCGTACTGACGGAATAGTACGTTGAACCGTGTAGGTATAGGAGCTATAGTTAAATGCGTAGCTCTTGCTAAAGCGGGATAGTACCACAAGGCTTCGGCTGCGTGGATAGTGTGATTAAGAACTTCCAAGAAAAACTTCTAAGCTTCAGATTATAAGAACCCGTACCGTAAACCGACACAGGTAGTTGGGATGAGAATTCTAAGGTGCTCGAGTGATTCATGGCTAAGGAATTAGGCAAAATTGACCCGTAACTTCGGGAGAAGGGTCGCCCACAGCAATGTGGGCCGCAGTAAAAAGGTCCAGGCGACTGTTTATCAAAAACACAGGACTCTGCTAAATCGAAAGATGATGTATAGGGTCTGACACCTGCCCGGTGCTGGAAGGTTAAGTGGAGTTGTTAGCTTCGGCGAAGCAATGAAATGAAGCCCCAGTAAACGGCGGCCGTAACTATAACGGTCCTAAGGTAGCGAAATTCCTTGTCGGGTAAGTTCCGACCTGCACGAATGGTGTAACGATCTGGACACTGTCTCAGCCATGAGCTCGGTGAAATTGTAGTATCGGTGAAGATGCCGATTACCCGCAACGGGACGAAAAGACCCCGTGCACCTTTACTATAGCTTAGTATTGGTTTTGGATAAGTAATGTGTAGGATAGGTGGGAGACTTTGAAGCGGCGTCGCTAGGCGTTGTGGAGTCATCGTTGAAATACCACCCTTTGCTTATCTAGAGTCTAACCCAGTGATGGGGACAGTGCTTGGTGGGTAGTTTGACTGGGGTGGTCGCCTCCAAAAGAGTAACGGAGGCTTCTAAAGGTACCCTCAGCACGCTTGGTAACCGTGCGTAGAGTGCAATGGCATAAGGGTGCTTGACTGAGAGACATACAGGTCGATCAGGTTGGAAACAAGAGCATAGTGATCCGGTGGTTCCGCATGGAAGGGCCATCGCTCAAAGGATAAAAGGTACGCCGGGGATAACAGGCTGATCTCCCCCAAGAGCTCATATCGACGGGGGGGTTTGGCACCTCGATGTCGGCTCGTCACATCCTGGGGCTGGAGAAGGTCCCAAGGGTTGGGCTGTTCGCCCATTAAAGTGGCACGCGAGCTGGGTTCAGAACGTCGTGAGACAGTTCGGTCTCTATCTGTAGCGGGCGTTAGAAATTTGCGTGGATCTGACACTAGTACGAGAGGACCGTGTTGGACTGACCTCTGGTGTACCAGTTGTTCCGCCAGGAGCATTGCTGGGTAGCTACGTCGGGAAGGGATAAGCGCTGAAAGCATATAAGCGCGAAACCCACCACAAGATGAGATTTCTTTAAAGGGTCGTGGGAGATCACCACGTTGATAGGCTATAGGTGTAACGGCAGTAATGTCATAGCCGAGTAGTACTAATAACCCATAGGCTTTTATGCAGCACTTTTTATTTTTTTAGATTTATAAGATATTATTTTTTCAGTATGTTAACTCATAAGCGGCAAGGCCGCAGTTAACAGCTTACAGTCACAGTTTACAGTATAATACTGCTAACTGAAAACTTAAAACTGATAACTAAAACCTTAAGGTGGTTATAGCGATAGGGCTCACCTCTTCCCATCCCGAACAGAGAAGTTAAGCCTATCAGCGCAGATGGTACTGCCACTATGGTGGGAGAGTATGTCACCGCCTTTCTTTTGAAAACCTTCAACTTAAGTGTTGAAGGTTTTTTTTTGTGAATATTTGAAGTAATGTTTGGTTTTAATCTATTACATTTACTAATATTAAATTTTAAAATCAACATTATGAAACAACAATCTTATGAGAATCATGGAAAATGGGTAATAGGTTATCATGTCATTACTTTTTTGGCTATTTTGTCCGTTATTATAGGATCAATAATGAATTTGATAAATTCTTCTGAAGAAAATTTATACTCTGCCTCATTATTAGTTCTGGTTGCTTTTATTCTATTATTTGTATTTTTCTTTTTACGAATATTTTCATTAAAAGCACAAGATAGAGCTATTAGAGCTGAAGAAAAATTACGCTATTTTATTCTTGCCGGAAAAGCATTGAGTAATAAAATTACAACTCGCCAAATTATAGGGTTACGCTTTGCCTCGGATGAAGAGTTTGTTGCATTGGTTGAAAAGGCTGAAAAAGAAAATCTTTCAGAGAAGGAAATTAAGAGAACTATTAAAAATTGGAAAGCAGATACTTATAGAGTTTAATTAAACCTTAAAAAGCCTATTTAAATAGGCTTTTTAATTATTCATTAGTTTTAATTTTTTTTAATCTCGCAAAATACTTCTCGAGATTACAATTTTTTGAATTTCAGAAGTGCCTTCATAAATTTGTGTAATTTTTGCATCACGCATCAATCGTTCAACATGGTATTCTTTTACAAAACCATTGCCACCATGAATTTGAACAGCTTCAATGGTAACTTCCATGGCAATTTTTGAAGCATATAATTTTGCCATGGCACTGCTGAAATCATAATTATTTCCTTGGTCTTTGTCCCAAGCTGCTTTCATACATAAATGTCGAGCTGCTTCAATTTCAGTATACATATCGGCCAATTTAAAAGCAATGGCTTGGTGTTTGATAATTTCTTTTCCAAAAGCTTTGCGTTCTTTTGAATATTTTAAAGCCAGTTCATAAGCTCCAGAAGCAATTCCTAAAGCTTGTGAAGCAATGCCAATTCTTCCACCGGATAATGTTTTCATGGCAAATTTAAATCCAAAACCATCTTCACCAATTCTATTTTCTTTAGGTACTTTAACATCTTTAAACATGAGTGAATGTGTATCGCTACCTCGAATTCCTAATTTATTTTCTTTTGGTCCAACAACAAAACCATCCATACCTTTTTCAACAATAAAGGCATTGATACCTTTGTGACCTTTTTCATTATCGGTTTGTGCAATTACCAAATAAATATTGGCTGTTCCTCCATTGGTAATCCAATTTTTGGTTCCATTTAACAAATAATGATCTCCTTTATCAATTGCAGTTGTTTTTTGTGAAGTGGCATCACTACCTGCTTCAGGTTCACTTAAACAAAAAGCACCAATAATTTCACCTGTTGCCAAAGGAACAGATATTTTTGTTTTTGTTCTTCAGTACCAAAAGCTTCCAAACCCCAGCAAACCAACGAATTGTTTACCGACATTATTACTGAAGCAGATGCATCAATTTTAGAGAATTCTTCCATGGCCAATACATACGAAATAGTATCCATACCACTACCTCCATATTTAGGATCAACCATCATTCCCAAAAATCCAAGTTCTCCCATTTTTTTAATTTGCTCAGCAGGAAATTGTTGTTTTTCATCACGTTCAATAACTCCTGGTAATAATTCATTTTGAGCAAAATCACGAGCAGCATCACGAATCATTATATGTTCTTCGGTTAGATTAAAATCCATAATTAGTAAAAGTTATAAATAAAAGTTTAAGATTATGTAAATATATGTCTTTTTTAGGATATTTTTTGTTAAATATGCAAAACAAAATTAAATTGAAATGAGTGTTAAAAGTTGGAATGTTATTGGATTAATGTCTGGAACTTCCTTAGATGGTATTGATGTTGTTTATACTAAGATTTCTAAAAATGAAGAAAAGTATGATTTTGAATTGATTGATTCTGAAACCATACCTTATTCAAAGGATTGGGAATGGAAGTTGAGAAATGCTTTAATACTTCAAAAATTGAGATTGATGATTTGAATATAATTTATGGGAAATATTTAGGGGAAGTTGTAAATGAATTTATAAAAAAACATCAAATAATTGAAATTGATTTTGTAGCGTCTCATGGACATACTATATTTCACAAACCTAATGAAGGTTATACTTTTCAAATAGGTGATGGACAAGCGATAAGTAATACAACAGGACTTAAAGTAATTTGCGATTTTAGAACACAAGATGTGGATTTGGGAGGACAAGGAGCACCTTTAGTTCCAATTGGTGATCAATTGCTGTTTTCAAATTATGACTATTGTTTGAATTTAGGAGGTTTTGCAAATATTTCATTCCAAAAAAATAATGAAAGAATTGCTTTTGATATTTGTCCGGTAAATATTGTATTAAATCATTATGCCAATTTGTTAGGTTTTGATTACGATGCCGGTGGAAAAATTGCAAGTAATGGAAACGTTGATGAAAAGTTATTGAATGAACTAAATGCAATTTCTTTTTATAAAGCACCATTGCCAAAATCGTTGGGCTTTGAATTTGTTAAAACGACCATTTTTCCTATAATTGATTCGTTTTGTAATTTAAAAACAGAAACAATTTTAAGAACCTTTGTAGCACATATTGTAACTCAAATTTCAATTTGTTTAAATAATAATCCATGTTCAAAAATCTTAATCACAGGAGGCGGTGCCTTTAATACATTCTTAATTAAGGAGTTGAAAAAGCAAACTAAAACATCAATAATTATTCCAGAAAGTGATATAATCAACTATAAAGAAGCTTTAATTTTTGCGTTATTAGGGGTGTTAAGGTCTGAGAATGAGGTTAATTGTTTAAAAAGTGTAACTGGAGCCCTAAAAGACCATAGTTCGGGGAAAATCTTTCATAAAAAGCTCATAAGTTTTTACTATATTTGTTTTCGTTGCAAAAGAAGTTTTTAAAGCGTCTTTTGTAAATACAAATCATTAATTAATTTAATATTTATATGGAAACAGCAATAATCATAATCTTTATTTTAGGTTATTTAGCAATTACTTTAGAACACAATTTAAAAATAGACAAATTAATTCCTGCTTTAGGAATGATGGCTATATTTTGGGCTTTGGTTGCCTTTGGTATCGATAATTTTACAAATTGGTTTGATTCAGCAACTCATGCATTAATAGAAGGATTTTCTGGTTTCACAAGTGAAGAAAAACATCATTTATTAGAAGAAACCTTATTACACCATTTAGGTAAAACAGCAGAAATATTGTTTTTCTTATTGGGTGCAATGACGATTGTTGAAATTATTGATTATTTTGATGGGTTTTCTACTTTTAAAAATTTTATTAAAACAAAAAACAAGAAAAAATTATTATGGATTTTTGCAGGTTTGGCATTTATTTTATCTGCAATTATTGATAATTTAACAGCAACTATTGTTTTAATTACAATTCTTCAAAAAATTATTAACGACAGAGATACTCGTTTATGGTTTGCAGGTTTAATTATTATTGCAGCAAATGCAGGTGGAGCTTGGTCTCCAATTGGTGATGTAACCACAACAATGCTGTGGATTGGAAAAAAAGTAACTTCAGCTAAATTAATTGAATATTTAATTATACCATCATTGTTATGTGTTGTTGTTCCAGTTTTTATTGCTTCATTTATGAAACCTTTTAAAGGAAATATTGAAATTGAAGATGATTTAGATGGGTCTAAAAGTAAATATGGACCAACAATGTTATATTTAGGTTTAGCAGCTATTATTTTTGTTCCAATTTTTAAAACAATTACACATTTACCTCCTTATGTTGGAATGATGTTGTCTTTAGCAGTTGTAGCAATTTTTGCTGAAATTTATAGCAGATCTCAATTTAGTATTTCAAATGTAGTTGAACAGGATGGTGATAATTCAGAGGGATTTCATAGTCCGGTTCATAAATCGTTATCAAAAATTGAATTGCCAAGTGTGCTTTTTTTCTTTGGAATTTTAATGGCAGTTGCGGCTTTAGAATCTTTAGGAATGTTATTTATTGGAGCCGAACACTTAAAAAGAATTATTCCAAATACTGATGTTGTAATTATGTTTTTAGGTGTTGGTTCTGCAGTAATTGATAATGTGCCATTGGTTGCTGCAAGTATGGGAATGTTTCACGAACCAATTGATGATCATATTTGGCATTTTATTGCTTATTCTGCAGGAACAGGAGGAAGTATGTTAATTATTGGTTCAGCTGCTGGTGTTGTTGCTATGGGAATGGAAAAAATAAATTTTTTTTGGTATTTTAAAAAGATTTCCTGGTTGGCAGTAATTGGTTTTTTTGTTGGTGCTTTAGCTTTTATGGTGTTCAAGAAATTTTTAATGATATAAAAAGCCCAAGTTTATTCTTGGGTTTTTTATTAATAAACTTTAATACAATTTTCAATTAGTATTTTCGTTATTAAAATAAAATAAATATAAATCTATGTTATTAACAGTTTTCAAGATTCAACTGAAATTATAAGTGAAGTAGTTCATGAAGAAAAAACACTTTCAATTTATAATTTAATTATGGATGGTGGATTAGGTGGTCAAATAATAATTGCCCTTTTGGTAGTTTTATTAGCCTTATCA
Organism: uncultured Flavobacteriaceae bacterium; assembly: GCA_963712085.1. Taxonomy (GTDB): domain Bacteria; phylum Bacteroidota; class Bacteroidia; order Flavobacteriales; family Flavobacteriaceae; genus Lutibacter. Next base: position 34,107 of record CAVQGP010000003.1, read on the forward strand.
CTTTATATTTATTTTGAACGTTTTTTTGCAATTAAAGCTGCTTCTAAAACCGATAGTAATTTTATGAATCAAATTAGAGATTATGTGTCTCATGGAAAATTGGATTCAGCCAAAGTTTTATGTGCTCAGGCAAATTCACCTGTTTCAAGATTGATTGAAAAAGGAATATCAAGAATTGGTAAACCTTTAGCAGATATTCATACAGCTATTGAAAATGCAGGGCGTTTGGAAATTTATAAATTGGAAAAAAATGTAAGTGTGTTGGCCACCATTGCAGGTGCAGCACCAATGCTTGGGTTTTTAGGTACGGTAATAGGTATGATTTTAGCTATTCATGAAATTGCAAATGCAGGTGGGCAAATAGATATAAAAATGTTGTCAGATGGTTTGTATACGGCAATGACAACAACCGTTGCAGGTTTAATTGTTGGTATTATTGCATATGTACAATACAATCATTTAGTAGTTAGAACCAATAAAGTAGTATATGAAATGGAAGCAAAATCGGTCGAGTTTCTAGATCTATTAAACGAGCCAATATAAATTACGGTTATTTGTTTAAGGGTTGAATGGTCTAAAAATCATTAAAATAACTTTAAACCCTTCAATTTTTAAACCTTTGCACTTAATAAATTACACCTATGGATATTAGAGGAAGAAATAAAGTAAATCCAGATTTCAATATGTCGTCCATGACGGATATTGTATTTTTGCTCCTTATATTTTTTATGATTACTTCAACGCTTGTAACTACAAGTGCTTTGGATATATTGTTGCCTAAGGCTAGTGGTAAAACTGAAAACAAAAAATCAACAGCGGTTACAATTACCAAAGATTTAGCTTTTTATATTGATAATAATGTTGTGAATGAAATTGATTTGGAACAAAATTTGCTAACCTCGTTAGTTGATAAAGAAAATCCAACAATTATTTTACGTGCTGAAGAAGGTGTGCCAATTGAAAAAGTTGTTATTGTAATGGATATTGCCAACAGAAACAGATTTAAAGTTATTTTAGCTGTTAGACCAAAATAAGAAATGTTAAGTTTTTTAGATACCAATCATAAAAGAAAATCAGCTGCAATTACAAGTGTTATTATGTGCTTGTTATTGGTGGCCATCTTTTTTGTTGGAATGAAATATTTAGATCCACCAGAAGAATATGGTATTGCTGTTAATTTTGGAACATCTGAGGTTGGTATGGGAGACGTTCAGCCAACAGAACCATTAAAATCTGCTCCTCAGGAAGTGATAGAACAAAAGGAAGAAGTTGTAGAAGAACAAGTTACTGAAAAAACAGCTAAAACTTCAGAAGATGTAATTACCCAGAATAATGAAGATGCTATTGCTATAAAAAAGCAAGTTGAAGCCAAGAAAAAAGCAGATGAAGAAATAAGGCTTGAAAAAATAAAGCAGGATGCCATTGCCAAACAAAAAGCTGAGGAAGCTGCCAAACGTAAAAATTTGGATGCATTAATTGGAGGTATAAGTAACGCAAACGGAACAGCTACTGGAGGTGAAGGAAATGATAATAAAGCAGGAGATAAAGGAAAAATAACTGGTGACCCTAATGCTAGTGGTTATTATGGAAATGGAGGAACAGGTTCTGGAGGTGATTATCAGTTAGGAAACAGAAAACCGATAAGCCGCCCAAAACCCGATTATATTTGTGATGAAGAAGGTTTGGTAATTGTTCAAATTGAAGTTGATATAAATGGAAAAGTTACAAAAGCCATTGCAGGTGTAAAAGGCTCAACCAATACCGCAACTTGTTTATTGTCTCAGGCCAAAGAAGCTGCATTAAAAACAACTTGGCAACCTGATTCTAATGCGCCTTCAAAACAAGTTGGAACTATAAAATACAGATTCTCATTATCTCAATAAATTTTAATGAATTACAAGGACACCGTAAACTGGATGTTTTCACAGTTGCCAATGTATCAAAGGCAAGGTGATACCGCTTTTAAAAAAGATTTGACAAATAGTTTAGCGTTTTCAAAACATCTAAATTTTCCTGAAAAACAATTTAAAACAATTCATGTGGCCGGAACTAATGGAAAAGGTTCTACAAGTCATATGTTAGCTTCCATTCTACAGGAAGCTGGGTATAATGTTGGCTTATATACCTCGCCTCATTTAAAAGATTTTAGAGAACGCATAAAAATTAATGGTATTAAAATCAAGAAAAAAGAGGTTGTTCATTTTATTGAAAAAAATAAGTTGTTTTTAGAGCAATACAAATTGTCTTTTTTTGAAATGACGGTTGGTCTTGCATTTGATTGCTTTGCAAATCATAAAGTTGACCTTGCAATTGTAGAAGTTGGTTTAGGTGGTAGGTTGGATTCAACCAATATTATTACGCCTATAGTGTCTGTAATTACAAATATTGGATTTGATCATATGCAGTTTTTAGGAGAAACCTTACCTGAAATAGCTTATGAAAAAGCAGGAATTATAAAAAATGAGACTTCGGTAGTTATTGGAGAATACCAGGAAGATGTTTTTAAAGTATTTGAAACAATAGCGAAAGAAAAATCAGCTCCCTTATTTTTAGCTTCAGAAAATATCAATACAAAATATCATTCAGATTTAAAAGGTAATTACCAAATTCATAATATAAAAACGGTAGTTCAAACTATTAAGGTTCTTAAATCAAAAGATTTTTTAATTTCAGAAGAAAATATAATAGATGGGTTGGCTAGTGTTGTAAACAATACAGGACTTTTAGGAAGGTGGCAAGAAATTAATTCAAAACCTAAAGCTATTTGTGATACGGGTCATAACAAAGAAGGATTAGGCTATGTTTTAAACCAACTAAAACAGGAGAAATACCATAAATTACATATTGTTTTTGGTGTTGTAAATGATAAAGACCTGTCAGCTATTTTACCTTTATTTCCAAAAAATGCAACATATTATTTTTGTAAACCGAATATTCCACGAGGGTTGGATGCTGAAATTTTACAACAAAAATGTTCAACGTTTAATTTGAAAGGGAAGGCGTATCAATCTGTTAAAAAAGCATATAAGAAAGCTTTAAGTGTAGCTTTAAAAAATGATTTTATTTTTATTGGAGGCAGCACTTTTGTAGTGGCAGAAGTTGTTTAAAATAGCATTGTTACTATGCTGCATTAAATAAATGATTTTATATAATCTTACCAGAAATTCATTTTGATAATATAATTTTATTATATTAGTGCAATTATTTTTTTTTAAATTGAAGTATTATTCAAAGAGAATTTTAGAATTTCACTTATTTATTGCCAATTTTTTCTCTGTTTATTTTACAAAAAATTAACCCCAACAAAATTTTAACCTCAGATATTATAATACAAATATTACTTTGTGGTATTTACTGTATTATAATTTATTAAAATTAGAATACTAATTACTAACTAAATATTAAATCTTATGAGAACAATTAAAAAATTATTGCTAGGGCTATTTGTATTCGCCTGTATGTTTACCTTTACAACAAAATCGTTTGGACAAAATGCTCCAAGTGAAGAATTTAAACCTGTTTTTATAACAGTTACAACTGGACATTGGAGTGATGACCCCAATGTAGATGGGTCGGATTGGTTAAAAACTGAAAAAGAGTATTTTGAAAAAGTAACCATGAAAAACGATTTAATTATTGGTTCGGGTTATTACACACATTATTTTACACCAGACAATTCTGAGATTCTTTTTGTTTCAGTTTATGCAAATTGGGAAGATATTGAAAAAGCCAACGATATTACAAGTAAATTAATTGAAGAAGGATGGCCAGATGAGGCTGCAAGAAAAGCTTTTTTAGAAAAACAAAACAGTTATTATGCTCCTAAGCATAGTGATGAAATTTATGCTTCAATGCGTTTTACAAAACCACTTAAATCAGATTCAAAAGAGCCTTTAATATACTATGTTAAAAAGAACGTTTTAGGTAGTGGTGGATCAGGATATAATGAGTACTTTCAAAATGTTACCATGAAAAACTCTTTTGTGAAAGGTTACTATACACATAGACACCGTTATGGAGCAAACAGCCAAGATGCATTGGAAGTATTTGTTTTTGATAAATTTGCAGATATTGAAAATTCTTTTGATGAAAATGTTAAATTAATAAATGAACATTGGACTGATGAGGCAAAGAGAAAGGAATTTTTTAAAGGATATAATAAAATATTCGCTGGTCATGGAGATTATATTTATCAGAATGTTCCGGAACTTGCCAAGTAAAAAATAAATTAATTTATTGACTCTGAACCAATTCGGTTCAGAGTTTTTTTTAAAATAAAAAAAAGTGAAAATTTTTCATAAAAAGCTTTGTGTATAATGAAATCATATTATATATTTGCATCCGCTTAGGGCAATTAGCTCAGTTGGTTCAGAGCACCTCGTTTACACCGAGGGGGTCGGGGGTTCGAATCCCTCATTGCCCACCAAAGTTAAATCCTACTAGAAATAGTGGGATTTTTTTATGCTTAAAATTTAAATAGAGGCTTTGAATCACTTCCCTTAAAAATATTCTAAAGATGTTGACAGCTAGCTTAAAATGATGGTAATAGGCTTTTTAGAATCATTTTACGTTTTTAAGATTTTTTTTATTATATTTACTATTGCGTGCACAAAAAGAGTTCTTAAAAATAAGTTCCCTCAATACTTGTTTGTAGTACCTTAAGATAACTCCTAAATTCTTTTAATGAATAATTACCGCTCAGTAAGTAGTAGTGATTTATAATATTTAACAAATTTTATTAATTAAAAAGATTTAAAATGAAAACAGCAAGATTTTTTTTAATGTTCTCAATGCTATTTTTTTTAGGATGTAGCACTGATGAAATTTTACAGAATGGCCAATTAGAAACCAATACTACTGAAATAGAGTTGCTAAGTAAGAATAATGGAAATAATAGAAATAACTTTTTGCAATGGTCTTGGGAAGAAGTAAACAATAACGCAAGTTGGAAGGCACGCGCAGGGTTACAAGTTTTAAATCATCAAAATCAATTTTTTTTATTCGGAGGGAGAACTCCGTTAGATCCTGTACCTTATTTACCAGCCATTATTCCAGGAGCAAGTGAAATCTGGGGCGATGTGTGGAAAAGTGAAAACTATGGTGATACTTGGAGCAATATTCTTCAAACTGATGACGATGCACATTGGCCTGCCCGAGCTTATTTTCAGGCAGTAAGCAAAGGTAATTATATGTATATTCTAGGAGGTCAAAATTTTAAGGTAGTTGAAAATCTATATATCCCGGATTTACCTCCTTATTTCTCTCAATCTGATTTTTTTAATGATGTTTGGCGAAGCGAGGATGGTGTTAGTTGGGAAATGATGACACAACATGCTGGATGGGGAGAACGTGCTGGACTAAGTGCAGTGGTTTTCAATAATGAAATTTACGTTATGGGAGGATCTGTAAATGATGATTCATCAATAACTCCAAATGGGCCTGCAAGAATGTATTATAATGATGTTTGGAAATCTGTAAATGGAGAGAATTGGGAGTTAGTTTTAGAACATGCACCTTGGGCTCCTCGAGCAGGTGGAGTAGCCGTTGTAAAAGATGGGTACATTTATATGATTGGTGGGGAAGATGGATTTATTTGTAATCCTAGCACACCTAGATGCCCTCCTTATTACAATGATGTTTGGAGAACACAAAATGGTTTAAATTGGGAATTGGTTAATGAATCTTGCCCTTGGTCTGCTAGACCAGGTCATCAAGTAGTTGTAGCGCAAAATAGGTTTGTTCTTTTTGGTGGTTTTGGATTAGGTTATGACATAACGATTCCAGCAAACCCGATGGATGTTTGGATTAGTAATAACGGTAACGTTTGGAAAAATGTTAGTAATTCACCATGGAATGCCACTAATCCGTCGGAAATAAAATATGATTTTGATGCTGTAGTTGTAGAAGGTGAAAAAAATATTTCAGATATGATTTTTAGTTTTGGAGGTGATAGAGAAACATTCGATTTCATTGATCTTTCCAATTATTTAAATGTAGATAATGATGTATGGAAATTCACTTATGAGAAGTGAAAATCACTAACAAATATTAATGATAGGGAGCTTTAAATTTGGCTTAAAAGGTTTTAATTTAGCCTATTTTAGAAGAGAATTTAAGAATTCATTTATATAAGTATCTCGCCATCAATGCCCACCAAAGTTAAAGCTTCCAGATATTGGAAGCTTTTTTTTTAATCGGAATTTTAATTTTAAATCTAATAGCTTATGAAGTTCAATTTAATATTTAAAATCCCCATAATCCGATTAAGCAATTTTCTAAAGGATTCTTATAAAATATCTGTTTTATTAAAAACAACCTTTACATTAATTTTAATACCTTTTTATGCCAACGCACAAGAATATATAAATCTTGTAAAAATTGGATATGGGCAATCATTTAATAACGAGTTTAAAGATATTAATAGCAGCACACAAATAAATTTTTTTGATTCGGATATTAATTTTCCCATCCCTATTAATGAAAAGCATGTATTGGTTACAGGTTTCTCATTTAGTGTAAATAATTTACAATTATACCCAGAGGCCGACTTTACAAGTCTTTATAGCTCAACACTTAAATTAGGTATTGCATCTAAATTTTCTGAAAAGTGGAGTACAACAATTGTATTTCTTCCAAAAATGGCATCAGATTATGAAAATTTATCAAGTGACGATTTTTATTATGGAGGGTTTGCTGTATTAAAGCTTCAAAAAAAAGAGAACCTTATCTATAGGTTTGGATTTTACGCTTCATCTGAAGCTTATGGTTTTTATGGCACTCCAATTATTGGATGGTATTATAATAGTCCTAATAAACGATTTGAAATGGACGTGTCATTACCTTTAGTGGCGAATATAAATTATCGCATTGGTTCAGCAACAATTGGTTTTGACTATATTGGGATTGGCAGAACTTTTAATTTGACAAAATACAATGTTTCCCAGCGCTATGTTGATATGAGTTCTTTAGAATTCTCTAATTATTTGCAATTTAATGTTCTGCAAAATAGTGTGTTGTTAAGAGCTAAGTTTGGATATGCAACTTCGGGTTATGATGTGTATACCAATGGTGAAAATATTGATTTTGGTTTAACTGGGCTCAAATTTGGTGATGATAGAGAACAATTGAATCCTGAAATTGAAGGTAGTTTATTTTTAAAATTTGAGTTGATTTACAGGTTTAAAATTTAAAATGAATGCGTCAAAATTAAATGGAATAATAAATAATTTTTCATTAATACCAAAGTTAAAGCTTCTAGTTAAGGGAAGCTTTTTTTATGTCTTATATTTTACAAAACTCCTGATTTTACTAAAAAGAGGAGATATAAAATCTTAAATTCACACTATATTAATATTTAAGGAATATTAATTGCAGCTAATAATGAAATTTGAAGTTTTTTAAAATCACTTTGTAATACCAGTATTTAATATAGTTATATTAGCCAATAACTAACTAAAAAAAACAAAGAAGAATTATGAAAATATTTATAAAAAGGTGTTTATTAGCAATAGCTCTTACAGTAATTCCCTTTACAGTAAGTGGGCAACCATTCGAGTCTAATGCTGATATAAAAGCATATCCAGAATTTCCTGCTAAAGGATATGTGATAACTCAAAATGGGGACTCCATTACTGGAACTATTACAGAATATAAGAAAGCAGGGGGTGTTGTTGGTTATTTTATTGATCGAATCACTTTAGATGGTAAATTATATACTGCAGATGATTCCAAAACTTTCGGATTTTTGGCAAGGTGGGACAATAGTCGCCAATTATTTGAAACTCAAATTGCTCCTGAAAATCAGCATAAACAAAAAACATTATTGCGTTATGACAGTAGACAAGACCCAAATTCTAAGAAAGATAGAAATGTTTTTTTATGGAAAATGGTAGATGAAAAAGGGCTTGTTCTTTATCAAAATCCACAAAGTGGATATGGACATGTAGTTGAATCAAGCACTACAACTTCTACCCTTTCAAATTTAAAAGTAGAAACTCATATGGAAAATGCTAAACTTATTGATATTGATTCCACAACATTTGAAAAAAAGTATGAAAAGTTGAATGATTACAAGGACAAGCAAAACAAAGCAATTTTTCAGACTAAAGCTTATTATAATTCAAAAACTACTGGAGGTGAAGAAGATTATTTCTACGCTAACTACTTCATAGTATTAGATGATAATAGCTTAATTAAATTAAATGAAAAAAACTACGAGTCAATGTGGCCTAACATGTTTAAGAATTGCTCGCAAGTAATTGATTATATGAATGTTAATAAAAATTACACAAAGATTAGAAAAATTATGAGAGTAATTGATTTTTACAGTGAAAATTGTAATTAAATATTGTTTCAACACTTTAATTGCGAACCAAAGTTAAAACTTCCAGAAATGGAAGCTTTTTTATGTGTAAAATAAAAAAAGGAATAGTAGTAGTTAGTTTTGAATAGTAGGTTTTTTTTAAGATTAGTAAAGTATTTTTAATTATATGATAATTGTCATATTTTTATTATGTAATATAAGTTACATTTGATATGTAGGTTTGTTACCTACTTCTTTTTCATAGCAATTTTCCCTCTCGAACCTCAAGTTGAGAGGGTTTTTTATTTCTTTTTATTTTAAATGAATATACTTATACGTAACAAAAGTTACATAACACTATTTTTAAACAGATTATATTTGTTATGTAGGTTTAAAACCTACATCTTTTTCATAGCAATTTTCCCTCTCCAACCTCAATTAGAGAGGGTTTTTTATGTCTAATAATTTTTGAAAGTTATAATTTCTATAAGTTTTCTAATTTTGATTTAAGGTGACATTTTTTTCAATTCTTGTATTTCCAAATTCTTAAAACATGCAAATAAAATATTTTATTAACTTAAATTGACTATATTAGATTTTTGAAAATTACAATTCCCCTCATTTTTACAATAACTCCTTTTTTAATTTCAATTGAATATCTGTGAAAATTTTCACGCTATAAAGGAAATATATAACTAACTTAAATTTGTAAACACATGAAAACTAAATTATTTGGCCTTTTTTTAATTGCCCTTACATTTGCTTGTTCAGATGATAACCTGATAGATAATTCAGATAAAAGCGTAGAAGCTAAAACTTCCAGGTTTAAAGAATTAAAAATAGACAATTATACATTGGATTTAATAAAAAGTAAATCTAACTCAAGTAAAAATAATCTTTCGTCATTTCAAATAGTAAATGATATCAATACTGAATTAAAAAATAAAGGTATTTCAATACAATTGAATGCAATGGAATATTATAGTTCGGATGGTATAGGAAATACAGTTTACTTTAATAACAGAGGTAACAAACAACTTTTAGCCGATTTTGTTCCAAACGACCCACGCAGAGGAGGTTATTCAGAAATTGGATATGCCTATGATGGAACAGAGGGTGCAACAGCAAGTGGTTTAACGCAAGCAGATACCAATGGTGCCATTTTAAGTGCTATGAACACTTGGGATAATGTTGCATGTTCTAGCGGTTTAGAACTGTATAATTTAGGAGAGACTCCTTTTGACCTTGGTTATGTGCAAGCACTTCTTGGTTTAGGAGGAAATTTTGGTTTTACCGATGTAATGCATTCAGGATTTGGGACTGAGGTTGTTGAAGCGATTTTTGGTCCGGGAAGTAATGTTTTAGGGGTTACTTTTACATTTCTTTGGACTGATGATATAACTGGTGAATTTACAGACGTAGACAATAATAATAAAGATGATGTTGCATTCCGTGACATTTATTATAATGATGCTTTTTCTTGGGCTATTGGAGCTAATATTGATGTTGAGACGGTTGCACTTCATGAATCGGGACATGGATTAAGTCAGGCACATTATGGTAAATTGTTTCAAAATGATGGAAATGGCAAATTTCATTTTGCTCCTAGGGCTGTTATGAATGCTGGTTATACGGGGATTCAGAGATCTATTGGAGGTACAGATGAAGCTGGGCATTGCAGTATTTGGGCTCAATGGCCATATAATTAATTAAAAATTTAATTTATAACATACGTTAAAAAGCTTCCAGTGATGGTGGCTTTTTTTATAAAAATTATTTAAAATTTCCGATTTATGATTTAAATCATTAATAATCAATAGATCTTTTTCTAATTTAGAGCTATTAAATGTTTTAAAATTAGAATTTTAGTCCTCCTAATGCATTAGAAATCTAATCTTCATTTGGCATTAAAGCTCTATTTTTATTAGCAATTTAGGCCATCTCAGCAATGAGATGGCTTTTTTCTATGCAACAACCTCTTTATAAATAAAATCGTTATTACTAAATTCTATTTGTCCATTAATAAATTGTTGAAATAGTTCAAATATAGATTTTAAATTAATTTTGGAATACTACATATAGTTTCTCAAAACAAAAAAAGCGTAAAATTCAATTTACGCTTTTAGAAATATTATTGGTTGAAATTAATCTGTTTTAAAATTCCAAATTTGCCCTATGGTTTGCCCTCCTTTACCATCTTTTACTACCACTTTCCAATAGTAAGTTGTTGAAGCTGTTAAAGCTGGTGTTGTATAACTTGTCGCAGACTGGCTAGTAACTGCACTTGCAGGTGGGTTTGCAGTTCCAAAGTAAACATCATAAGTTAAAACGTCATTGTCAACATCACTAGCTGTCCATTGCAAATTTGCAGTAGTTGTTTGTACAGTTTCCCCTAAAGTAGGCGCAACTATTTCAGGAGAAAATGGTACATAATTTGAAACTCCAATACCTTCAGTATAAAAACCATTGGAAGAAGAAACAGGGCTACTTAAACCTTTACTGTCTTTAGCAGTTATTCTCCAATAAAAAGCAACTCCTTTTTCTAATGAAATGCTTTTTGAAGTTGAACTTGTTGTTTCAGTATGAATAATTGGAGAGAACGAGTTAGTTTTTGCTACTTCAATTGTGTATGTAATTGCGTCATTATTTGGATCCGTTGAGGCATTCCATTGAAAGTTTACTGCATTGTCTATACATAAATCGTTGTTTGCTGGATATACCTGAACAGGTGTTGATGGAGCTTTATTTTCAGGCGTAGGAGGAGGGTCATCACCACCACCGCATGACCAAATAACCATTCCAATAATTGCGATATATAAGTATTTCTTCATTATTATTGTTTTAATATTTTAATAGTAAAAGGGTTGTTTGTAATTATGCGCGCAAGATACAATCCTTTTGGTTTATTTTCAATGTTTAATGCTATTTTTCCGTTTATAACTGGATATAAATTTGATGAAACTAGTTGCGATTGCATATTGTATAATTCAACAGTAACCTCTTTTTGTTTGATAGGTAAATTAACTTCAAAAAAACCTTTTGTTGGATTAGGATAAGCTATAATGTTTTCAACCAAATTTATTTCTTTTGAAAAAACACCTTCACAATCAATACTTGTTTTTACTTGTAGTAAATCACCGTTTACAACATCAACTGAAAAAGTTGAATTCATAGTCTGAAAAATTTCTTCTCCATTTATTAGGATATTAAAAGGTGCTGTTCCCTCAGTAATATCAATAGTTGCTTTGTTTGAATTTGTGCTTGCTTTTCCGGCAATGGTTTTTCCTGCATCAATTTTCACAACATAACATTGTTCAAAAACTTGATCTTCAACTGAAATGCAGAAATTATAAGTATTTGGTGCTAATTTATCAACGGTTAAACTATTTGTAAAGCTGTGCAGAACACCATTAATAGTTGTTTTGTAAGTTAAATTTTCAACAGCAGTAATTTTTATGATTCCATTGTTTTTACCAGGACAAGACTCACCAACTGTTTCAATTTTAAAATTATTTGAAGGCAAAGTAAATATTGGGCAGCCGGTATTGTTTACGGCAATGCCTTCCATAGTATTTGGACATAAATCTTCAGTATCAACTACACCATCATTATCACTATCGTCACTGGCTGTTCCACCTCTTGGGTCAAATACTTTTATACTCGTATACATTTTATACTCACCAGGTTTTAATGAAATAGTTTGAGCAGTACTACTTACATTTTTTTCTTCCCCTGTAAAATATTCATACCAAGTACCAGTTTTAGTAAATGTTGTGGAAACATTTTTTTCTACAATGTCAAAATTTCCAACTATAACCACATCAAAACTGGCATTTTTTAGAATAATTGACTTTGTTAAAGTATTTCCAATATTTAAAGTGAAATTTGTTGTATTAAAAACTTCAGGATATTTGGTTTTAAAAGCAGCCAAGGTAGCCCAAGTATTGTAAATGTGTTTTCGGTTTGGATTGAGTTCATAATCCCATCTTATAATTTTGTTTGAAACTCTACAATCGTTGCTGATGGTCCCGTCAGGACAAGAGTTAATGGAATAATCGTACCCTAATTCCCCAAATTGCCAAATCATTTTTGGTCCAGGAATAGTTAAGAAAAAGAGTCCGGCAGTTTCTTGTCTAGACAAAGCAGTGTTTAAATTTTTAACATTGTAGTTAGCGTTACTGGCTCCAAATTGTAAATTTTTATACATCAAACGTTCTTCATCATGACTCTCCATATAACCAACTAAACTAGGAGTGCTCCATGACCTTGAAGTATATGAAACTCTTGAAATATCAGATTCTGTGCTATAACCCATGGTGTTTTGGTTGTAATTATGGTTTGTGTTTCCCCAAAGCATAATGCCGTAATTTGCCCACTGTGTTTCTTCGGTATTTGTTCCTAAATGCTCAAAAATCACGTAAAAATTCGAATTAGATGCCCATTGATAATCTGCATATTCCTTTAAAATATCAACTCTATCTTGTTGATATGCTCCAGTACAAGATTCATCTGTTGAGGTACAATTTTGTGTAAATCCTTTGGTTAAATCCCATCTAAAACCATCAATTTTATATTCGTCAATCCAGTATTGTGTAGTGCGTTTTACATAATCTTGAGTAGCTTGTTTACTGTGGTTAAAATCGTTAAAAACGCTGTAAGTGTGTGTTGCAACAGGATTAAAAAACGGACTGTCAACACTTGCCTGCCCACCGTAACCACCGTTGTCAGTGTTCCACATTCTGTAAAAAGGATTTTGACCTGTTGCATGGTTATAAACCACATCTAAAATTACTGCCATACCACGTTTGTGACATTCATCAATAAATTGTTTGAAAGCCGTTGGTGTTCCATAATATTTATCTAAAGCCATATGAAATGATGGGTTATAGCCCCAAGATTCATTGCCGTCAAATTCACTTACAGGCATTAATTCAATAGCATTGATTCCTAAGTCTTGTAAATAATCTAAACGCGCTTTAACAGCATCAAAACTGTGTAGAGCATCAAAATCTCTAATCAATAATTCATAAATAATTAAATTTTCTTTTGCAGGAGGGGTGTAATTATTAGCCGTCCAGTTAAAAGCGGTATCACCTGTGCGCAATAGTGTAACTGCATGGTTTGTTTGTCCGGTTGGGTACGCTGGTAAATTTGGGTAGGTTGTTGAATTTATGTATTGATCGTTCGATTCGTCTAAAATAGTTGTTGAATAAGGATCGGCAATTTTTATAGTACCATCAACAACGTATTGGTACATATGGTTGGTTTGTGGTGTTAAACCAGTTAATTCAATCCAAAAACGGTTGTTAGCAGTATCTTTATTCAATAAATAGTTGTTGTTTATTTGCCAGTTGTTGAAATCTCCAATTAGATATACTATTTCTTTTGTAGGTGCAAATAAAACCAATGTAGCTTTGGTATTGTTAGTTGGATCTAAATTGATGCCGTCTTTCATGCCGGCAGGAACAGGTTGTTCTTTAATTGAAACAATCGCTTGAAAAGTTACAGACTTAGTTTCACCATTATTAGTGGCTTCTAAACTGTAATTTGTGTTTTCAGTAATATTTGTATGAATAAAACTGTATGATGTTGAATTTGTTGAAGTGTTTAATATTGCGCCGTTTGCTTTTAAAACGAAGTCTGAAGCAAGCGTTGCACTTGCTGAAATTGTTAATGATGCTCCTGAATTTAGTACAGAAATGCTTTTAGAGGTGAGCTCAAATTTAACTGAAAACTACCTACATTGAAAAAGAAATCTTTACAGCTATTGTCTTTAAATTCTTGTGAACCAGTTTCGTTTCTAAAAACCATACCCATTTTGGTAGCATTAGCTGCCTCAGTATCAGTTAAGCCATAATAAGTTTTTGGAGTTAAAGTAATACTCCAAGTTCCATCACCATTACTTGCCATTAATCCTACACCATTATCTGTACCCCAATTTCCAATTGTTTTTGCCCAAGGATTTGCATCAGTTCCAATACCCGAATGCATATATACTTTTGTTGGATTGTTGAATTTATTACAATCTGTAGCAGTACTTTTTGTGTTAACAGTTATTGTTATAGACTGATTTACGTCAAAAGCAGCTGGCGTAATGGTTACTTGCGAAATTGCAAATAAAGGAGCAAATAAAAGAAATATGTATAGTTTTATTTTCATTGAAATTGTTTTTAAATACCTAATGAAATGAACCGGAATTTTCAAGAAACCGGTTCATTACAAAAAGTTAAAGTATTTAAAAGGCTGAATAAATCAGCCTTTTTTTGAATATTATGTATTTTTTACAAGGGTAATTGTACCTTTATTAAAATCCACAGTTATTGTATAAGTTCCATCTGAACTTGCTGAAACGTTTTGTTCATCGTTTTGTTCAAGAACACCTTTTGAAGTTTTGCTTTCACCCCAGTCACCATCCCAACTTCCTAATGTTGGTAAAAATTTGAAACCATTTCCGGCAGAAAGTACTTGGGTAATTTGAAATACACCTGTACTAGTTTGTGCAAAAGCACCAGCAGTTCCATTGTTCCAACCATTATGGTCACCAACTAAGAAAAGAGTTGTAGGGATTGCGCTAGCTTTTGAAACTGTATAACTTAAAGTGTTAAAGTTAACTGCAACAACATAAGTTCCCTCCTCAGAAACGCTTAAGTTATCTTCATCATCTTGTTCAAGCATTCCTTCCGTGGTTTTGCTTTTTCCCCAATCGCCATCCCAGCTGCCAAGAGTTGGTAAGAATTTAAAACCATTTCCAGCAGCAAAAGTTTGCACAATTGAGAAAATACCGTTTCCAGTTGTAGTTAATTGTGGAGCAGTACCGTTGTTCCATCCATTATGATCACCAACCATATACATATTGTCAATTAGGGCAACTTTAATAGCTTAAATCGTTATAATCTAAAACAACAACATAAGTTCCTGTATTAGTAATGGCTAGATTTTGCTCATCATCTTGCTCAAGCATTCCAGGATCAGTTCTTACTTTCACCCCAGTCACCATCCCAAGTACCAAGTGCTTCTAGAAATTTAAAAGTATCTCCTGCTTCAAATTTTATGAACTATTGAGAAATACACCTGCACCATTGTTATTAAATTGTAGGTGCGGTTTCATTGATTCCAACCATTGTGATCTCCAACTAAAAATAAATTTTCTGGAATTGTTACCTCTTCAACTGTATAAGTAAATGTATTTAAGTTAACATATACATCATATTTACCGGCAGGGTAACCAGATAAGTTTACTTCGCCTATCTTGAATTAGCATTCCTGGATTGTTTGGGTCTTTACCAAAATCACCGTCATAACTAGTATTTGTAGGAATGAATTTAAATTCAGCCCCATCAGCAAGATCAAGCGTAATTTCAAACTCGTTAAAACCTACATTGGTCATTGCCAAAGCATCAGCAGGAGACCATTGAGGGTCGGTTATATTTCCAACAACATACAAATCGGTATATTCAACTTTGTAAGGCGTTAAAACTACTGAAATGGTTTGAGTTACTTCACCGTTATTTAAAACCCTAACATCTAAGCTATTTGCTTCTTCAGGGTTTAATTCCATTACATCAAGTAAAAAGTCATTTAGTTCTCCTACAGTCATACTAAAGTCTTTTGTTTCTGTAGTTCCTAATACATATGGCACTTCAAAATCACTTCCAGTTTTAGCAACTTCAATTTCAAAAATACCAGATGCATTAGCCATAGTTTCCCAAGAAATAAATAATGCAACATTATCTAAATTTGTATCATTCAAAACAATTACGGTCCCAGTTGAAGGTGTAACTATTTGAAAACTTTCTTGAGCTGGTAATATTTCAAAGTTCTCGTTTTCATCACATGAAATAAATGCAAATGTAAAAACCAAAAGAACCATTATTTTATTTAAATATTTCATCTTTTTAAAAGTTATTTATTATTAATTAGCTGTTATACTATAAGTATATTCTCTAGGATTACTTAAGTCTAATACTACACGGTAATTTCCTGCAGGGCCTTCAAAAGTATAATCGCCATCTCTCGTTAAATATCCATCAGCATCAAAAGAACCAAATTGGAATGCCCAATCATCATTTCCTCTAAATTTAAATGGCCCAGCTACAAGATTAATATCTACATAAAGTGTTCTTGTTTCAGTGTCATATAACATGTTGGTATCACTATCCCATCCTGTAGGTGTTGCAGCCCCAATAATACCCCAGCTAACAGCAGTTGCAGAATATTTTAATTCTTCAGTGTTAGCTTTCACAAAATAGTATCCAGCAGGATCACCTATACAATCTGTTTCATCGGTTTCAACTAGTTTTCCAGTAAAAGTACCATCATCAGCCCAATCTGTATTTCCCCAAAAGAAACCACCTGTTTGATCTGGAGCAACAAATTTATAACCACCGTCTAACCAAATATAACCTTCGTAGTCAGTTTCACCAAAAGCTGAGGCAGCTAATAAGGGTGCAGTTGGAGGATCCCAACCTTGATGATTTCCAGGAACTGCAATTGTAGGAAGTGCAGTTGTAAACGGCGTAACTACAATTGTTAAAGTTTCAGATGTTTGTGGTTGAACATCAAATGAACCAACTGATGAAACGACTCTAATATCTAAATCACCTTCAACAAAAGGATCTAGTCCAGCACTTACTGCGGCTCCGTTAAACTCTTGAATATTCCAAGTTAATGTTAAATTAGTTGTAGCACCGGCAGCATAAGGTTCAGCAAAATCAGTTCCTGATTTTGCAAATTCTACTGTATATTTAATTTCAGTTGGCACGTCATAATCGGCAGCATTCCAAGTTAATGTTAATGCTGGATTTGTAGATACTTCTTCTGGGTTCAAAATGTATTTTGATCCCATAGCCGGCGCAGTAATTTCTCCGCTGCCATTTTGCATAATTACTAGTTGTGTTTGGTCTTCGTTATCACAAGATGTGATGCTAACAATGAACAACGACAACAATAAATATTTTAATATATTTTTCATTTTAATATCTTGTTTAAGATTAATAACCTGGATTTTGGGTTAAATTAGGGTTAGCAGTCAAATTGTTTAAAGGAATAGGATAAACATTAAAGTGACTTGGTAAAGCAATTCCGTTAGGACTACCGCCTTTCCATACCCAGTTATAATTTCCACCTGTAAAAAGTCCAAAACGAATTAAATCTTGTCTTCTGTGACCTTCCCAGTATAATTCTCTTGATCTTTCGTCAATTAAAAAGTCTAATGTTAAATTCCCTTCAGAAATTGTTGTTGAGCCAGCTCTATTTCTTAGTTCATTTATATAGCCAACAGCTTCTCCCATTGTTGCTCCAGTACCACCTCTTTTAACTGCTTCGGCCAACATTAAGTAAACATCTGCCAATCTGAAAATTACATAATCAGTATCCACAAAAGTAGGATCTGAACCGGCAGCACCTGAAGTTGTTTTATTTTTGAATTTTGTAATAATATAACCTGAATCTCTATCGCCAACATCAGTAATTTCAATATCTCTATTGGCTGTTATCAGTGAATTTCTTTTGTCAGTTAAAGGCACATCGCCATTTAAGAATTTTTCAGCAAATTGTTTTCTAACTCTTAAAGCACCACCCCAGCCTTGTGCTCCTAAATCAGCGGCGTTACCTTCTAAACTTCCAACTTCACCATTAATAATTACAGTAGTAGCACCGTAGTTTTGAGTAACAACACCATCATTTACAGCAACAAAAATAATTTCATTCATTGCAGCATCATTCGTGTCATTATCTGCTAAAAAGTTATGATAATAATCATCAGCTAAATCATAACCGCCTCCAATAATTTTATTACAGTAAGTAATACATTCAGTATTTTTATCTTCGTTGATATATACCTTAGCATTTAAATATATTTTAGCTAAAATCATCCAGGCAACTGCTTTATCTGCACGACCATATTCATTTTGTTTAGGAGCTACTAAGTCAGCTTCAATATCTTTTAACTCAGATTCAATAAAATCGAATAATTGTTGTCTGTCATATTGAGGACCTTGGTAAGTTCCAACAGGGTCGTTTTCAGTTACAAATGCAGCTTTTCCGTATAGATCCATTAAGTTGTAATAAGCATAATGCTCTTAATAAACGTGCCTCTGCTCTAAATGCTGGCATTTGAGCACCTACTTCAGCGGTGTGTCCGCGAGACTCAAGCATTTCAGGTGTTGACTGTCTTAAAAACTCATTGGTTAAGGCAACAGAGAACATTAATCTACTAAAGTTACCTAATAAAATAGTATTTGTTGCAGACCAAGTATTTCTTTGAATAGCTTTTACAGCACCACCTTCGTCATTTTCATAAGACCAAATTGGTTCATCGGCAGCTAAATCTTGTAAATACCAAATGGTTCTCATGTATTGGCTTGTACCAGGATCAATACCTTGTAAATTAGAAGATCCAGTACCTGAAGTTGATGTTAAGGATAAATTTCCATAAACACCGGCCAAAGCTTGTTTATATGAATCAGGACTAGCAAAAAACTGTTCTGATAAAAATTCGTCATCATCTTTTGGTGTAACATTTAAATCGTCAGTACAAGAAGTAAAGAAAATTAATGCACCCAAAAAGAAATATAATTTATATAAATTGATAGTTTTCATTTTTTAGTAGATTTAAAAATTAAAGTTAGCACCTAACATATAAGTTCTAGGTCTTGGATAAATAGTATTGTCAATTCCCCCAAAAACTTCAGGATCTAAGCCACTATAATTTGTAACAGTAAACACATTTTGTACACCACCCCAAACTCTAATAGTACCAGGAGTTTTGAATTTATCAAATGTATAGCCCAATGTAATATTATCCATTTTTAAGAATGAAGCATTTTCCATATAATAATCGGAAATAAGTACGTTACTTGTTTCGTTGAACCCTGATTCCAATACAGAAGTTGGTACGTTACCTAAGGCCTCTGTTGCTTGTAATAAGTTGTATTGTGCTCTATTAGAATTAACGTTGTTATACATATAGTTTCCAACGCTCGCTCTTAAATTGAAACCAAAATCAAAATCATAATAATTTATAGCAGTTTGGAATCCCATTGTTATATCTGCATTAGGTTTTTTGTAAATATAACGGTCACTTGAATTAACAATTCCATCTTGATTGATATCAACATAAGCTCCTTCAATTGGCATGCCAGCAGTATCGTACAATTGCTTATATACAAAATATGAATAAGGTGCAAAACCTTCTCTGTGAACTTGAATTCTTGAACCAGTACCTCCGCTAATTCCACCAACTTCAATATCCTGACCTGCTGCTAATTCATCAATTTTTGTTTGATTTAAACCAATATTGTAATTGGCATTCCAATTAAAATCTTTTTTGTTAATAATATCAGCACCAATTGAAAATTCTACCCCTTTTGAAGTAAATTGACCAATATTTTGCCAACCTGAATTACTAAAGTTAGAACCATCAGCAATTGAAACATTTGACAATAAATCTTTAGATTCTTTTAAATAAACCTCTAATGAACCAGAAAGCAACCCATCAAATAGTCCGTAATCTAAACCAACATTATATGTAGTAGTTTCTTCCCATTTAACATCTTCAAATTTTGCTTGTGGCTGTCCAATTGGATATGAACCGTTTCCGAAAATATATTGAGAAACTGTATTTCCAGTAACATATCTTCCTAAATAAGCATAGGCAGCATCAATATCTTGTTGCCCTGTAATACCCCATCCTAAACGTAATTTAAGGCTAGAAACAGTATTAGAATCTTTTAAGAAATCTTCATCACCAATTTGCCAAGCAAATGCGGCTGCAGGAAAATTACCCCAACGATTATCTTCGCTGAATCTTGAAGTACCATCTCTTCTGTAAGACAGTGTAAATAAATATTTATCTAAATATGAGAAGTTTGCTCTTGCAAAGAAACCAATCAATACTACATCTGGAAGTGTGTAAACATCTGATTCAGAATCTGGGTCAACCATATTTCCGGTGTCAAAATTCTCACCTTCAAATTTTTGATAAGAATAACCAGCAGTAGCTTCAATTCCAAAATCATTAATTTCTTTGGTATAAGCCAAATAAGCATCAAGTAGTTGATTTTTTCTAAAACTAGTGTATTCAACTTGTGATCCTTCAAAAGGAGTATTTACTGCAGGTCTCCATCCATTGATACTTTGATCAGATAAATAATTATGACCATCACCTTCAGAATAATCGTAACCTAAGTTAACTACAACTCTAAGATCTTCAAAAAAGTGCAATTTATAATCAAATTCTGCATTCCCGTAAAATCTGCTAACATCACTTCTGTTGTCACGTTGCATTAAACTTGCTACTGGGTTTCTTGGAGCGTTCATTGGCTCTCCTGATTTATGATATTCAAAGAAACCACCAAAAGGTGAGCTTGAATCACGTACCGGTTGTGTAGGATCAAAGATTAAGGCTGTACCTTCAACGCCATCTGCAAAACGGTTAAATTCATAACTTAAATTTGCATTTAAATTTATTTTTAAATGATCGTCAAAAAACTTTGGATTCATCGCTAAATTTGATGAAAGTCTTTCAAATTTATCAGTCCTTCTTAAACCAGGAGTATTGGTATAACCAAATGAAAGTCTGGTTGGTAACGTTTTTAAAAGCATACCGTTGATAGAAATAGATTGATCAATTGTAAAACTATCATCATAAATTTCATCTTGCCAGTCAGTATTAGCATTACCTAGTTGAGCCACGCTAATTCCTGTTTGACCTCCAGCTGCTCTTTCAGTAATTAAATCGGTAAATTCACTTGCCGAGAAAACATCAATTTTATCAGCAAGCGTTTGATATCCTACTTTAATATTGTAATCAACTGCAAAAGATTCTTTCCCTCTTTTAGTAGTAATAATAATTACCCCATTTGATGCTCTTGAACCATAAATAGCTGTTGCAGAAGCATCTTTTAAAATGGAAAAAGATTCAATATCATTTGGATTTAAAGAAGCTAAAGGTGATCTAGATCCGCTTGCATTTGAACTAGATATTGGTAAACCATCAATTACATATAAAGGGTCGTTTGAAGCTCCTAAAGAAGAACCACCTCTAATTCTAATTGCTGATCCACCACCTGGAGTACCATCAGTGGTAACATTTACCCCAGCCACACGACCAGTAATTAAACCTTGTGGGTTAACAATATTACCTTGATTAAAATCTTTTTGTGTTACAGCTGCAACTGATCCAGTAGCATCTTTAACAGTTGTTGATCCATAACCAATAATTACTACTTCATCTAACGCTTGAGCGTCTTCAATTAAACCAACGTTAATAGTTGTGTTGTTAGTTACTACAATTTCTAAGGTTTTAAAACCTACATAAGAGAACACTAATACTTCTCCAGTTTTTACATTTTCCAAGGAATAATTCCCGTCAAAATCTGTTGAAGTACCTACTGTACTTCCTTTAATAATAATGCCAACTCCCGGTAATGCTTCACCAGTTGCTTCTGTTACTTTTCCTTTAATTGTTTGTTGAGCAAACATAAATGCAGGAAATAGAAGAATGACACTAAACAAAAAAATTCTAAAATTTTTCATCTATTTTAAGTTAATTAATAATTAAGGTTTGTTTTTAAAATTTGTACTATTTTTTTACTTTTCACAGTGTGAATTTAATAATTTAACGTAGAATTAACACTATTTGAAATGTTACGCAAACGTTTTCGTGTTTATAAGTTTTTAACTCTAACGTTAGAGTTGATTCACTTTTTTTCTTAAAAAATCCTTAAAATTTATCAAAATAGCATTTTTAAGGGTTAAATTTGAATAAGAAAACAGTAACCTCTAGTAATTAAATAGTATTTAGTTTGACTAATAATTTTATATTTGTAAAAAACACCGATCAAAACTAATATGAAGCCAAGAATAACACTTAAAAATATCGCTAAAGAATTTGGAGTCTCTATTTCAACTGTTTCAAAGGCTTTAAAAGGAAGTCATGAAATAAGTGAAGAGGTGAGGGAAAGAATTCAGGCTTATGCAGATTATTATAATTATAAACCAAACAATTTGGCTTTACAATTAAGAAATCAGAAAACTTCTGTAATTGGTGTTATAATCCCTGAAATTGTACATCATTTCTTTTCAACTGTAATTGATGGTATTGAGCAATATGCCAATGAAAAAGGGTACAATGTAATGGTATGTGTTTCAAATGAATCGTATGAGAAAGAGGTCTTAAATTTTAGTTTATTGGCAAATGGAAGTGTGGATGGTTTAATTGTATCAGTGGCTAGAGAAACACAAAAAAATCAAAAATATAGTCATTTTGAGGCTTTAACTAAAGATGAGTTTCCATTGGTTTTATTTGACAGGATTATTGATGAAATTGAATGTGATAAGGTAGTTATTGATGATGTTAGCGGAGGTTTTAAGGCAGCAAATCACTTAATAGATGTTGGGTGTAAACGAATTGCATTACTTACAACTGAAGATTATGTCTCGGTTGGAGCATTAAGAAAAGAAGGATATATAAAAGCATTGGCCAGCAGAGGAATGTTAATTGATGAAGGTTTGATTTATAAATTGGATGATAAAATGGAATTGAGACCACAAATTGAGAAAGTTTTTGATGTACCCAACCCTCCAGATGCAATTTTAGCGGTTAATGAAATATATGCAGCTAATGCCTTGATAGTAGCTAAAGAAAGAGGTTTTTCAATACCTGAAGATATTGCAATTATTGGTTTTACCAGCGGGCTAATTTCTGCATTTACTTCACCGCCATTAACTTGTGTTGAACAACACGGTTTTTTAATGGGGAAACAAGCTGCTGAATTGTTAATTAATAGAATTGAGCATACTGCACCATTAGCATTTCAAAAAGAGGTGATTTCAACTAATTTAAAAATAAGAAAATCTACGTTGTTAGATGCTTAATTTGTTTAAAATATTGTGATTTAGACATTTATTTATATTAAATTTTAAAAAAAATTAAACCTACTCAAAGGTTATAGTAGTGATTTTCCATTTTTTGTGGATAAATAGCATTTAAAAAAAAGCGAAAAATGAAATTAATTTATATATTTGTTACGTAAAATTTATTTTACAACTACTATTTTTTCACACTTCACAAAAAGCAATAAGTCATCGTTGATGGGTTAGGTATTGCTATAATCATTTAATATTATTACAAAATGGAAAAACGGAAACTAGGTTTCTGGGATATCTGGAACATGAGTTTTGGTTTCCTAGGAATTCAAATGGGTTTCGCATTGCAAAATGCAAATGCGAGTAGAATTTTACAAATTTTTGGGGCTGACGTTCATGAATTGTCATGGTTTTGGATTGTAGCTCCATTAACTGGTTTAATTGTTCAACCCATTATTGGGTATTATAGTGATAGAACCTGGACCAAATTGGGTCGCCGCCGACCTTATTTTTTAACAGGGGCATTGCTGGCATCTATCGGATTAATTTTAATGCCAAATGCCGATATGTTTACAGCATTTTTACCTGCTTTATGGGTAGGAGCCGGAATGCTTATGATTATGGACGCTTCGTTCAATGTAGCAATGGAGCCTTTTAGAGCTTTAGTAGCTGATGTTTTGCCTTCAGACCAAAGAACCCTGGGTTTTAGCATCCAAACTGTATTAATAGGAATTGGAGCTGTAGTTGGATCTTGGTTACCATATGTATTAACAAATTGGTTTGGGGTTTTAAACGAATCTGCACCGGGTGAAGTGCCAACCAATTTATTATTATCCTTTATTATTGGAGCTTCGGTTTTAGTGATTAGTATTTTAGTTACAGTGTTTACTACAAAAGAGTACTCTCCTGAAGAAATGGCACAATTTGAATCAACCGAAGAAGATATTGAAGAAGAATCTTCCAGTTTGCTTGACATCTTTACGGATTTTAAGAAAATGCCATTGACCATGAAGCAATTGAGTTCTGTTCAATTTTTCTCGTGGTTCGGACTTTTTGGAATGTGGGTGTTTACAACGCCGGCAATTGCACATCACGTTTATGGTTTGGCATTAGATGATCACGGTGATGCCTATCAAACAGCAGGTGATTGGGTTGGAATTCTTTTTGGAGTTTACAATGCCGTATCAGCTGTTTATGCGTTCTTTTTACCTGCCATTGCAAAAAGAATTGGCAGAAAAATGACGCACGCTGTCTCGTTGGTTTTAGGAGGATTAGGATTGATTTCTATTTATTTTGTGCCAAATGAAGATTGGTTATTCCTTTCTATGTTTGGAATTGGAATTGCCTGGGCAAGTATTTTAGCTATGCCTTATGCTATTTTAGCAGGATCAATTCCGGCAAAAAAAATGGGTGTTTATATGGGGATATTCAACTTTTTTATTGTGTTGCCCCAAATAATTAATGCCTTAATAGGTGGTCCAATTGTAAAATATGTTTATGGAGGAAATCCAATTTATGCATTGATAATAAGTGGTGTTTCCTTATTAATAGCGGCATTGTTAGTAATAAAAGTAAAAGATGTAGACGATACAGTAATAGCAAATTAAAAAATGAAAAAAGAAATAGCATTTATATTTGATTTAGATGGCGTAATTGTAGATACGGCAAAGTATCACTTTTTAGCCTGGAGAAATTTAGCAAACAATTTAGGATTTGAATTTACCGAAGAACACAATGAACTATTAAAAGGCGTAAGTAGAGTTCGATCTCTTGAAATATTGCTAAATATTGGCAAAGTCGAAATTTCAGAAGATAAAAAACAAACTTTATTGGTTGCCAAAAATACAGAGTATTTAGGTTATGTTAATAAAATGACTTCAGAAGAGATTTTACCTGGTATTAACAATTTGTTAGATTATTTAGATGCTAACAATATTAAATATGCTTTGGGTTCGGCCAGTAAAAATGCACCATTAATTTTGGAGAAAGTAGGGCTGCTTAACCGTTTTACAGCCATTGTTGATGGTAACGATGTTTCTAAAGCAAAACCAGATCCAGAAGTATTTTTAATTGGTGCTCAAAAATTACAGATGAAACCAGAAAACTGTATTGTGGTTGAAGATGCCATTGCCGGTGTTGAAGCTGCAAATGCTGCAAATATGGTGAGTATTGGAATTGGAGATGCCGAATTGTTAAATGAAGCTACATATGTTTTAAAGGATACTGCCGGATTTACAACTGAGTTTTTAAAAAAAATAATGAATTAAGATATGAACAAGAATTATATTATTCCTAACGAATGGTCAATTATTGAAGATGGTTTTGATGCTGGAAATGTTGAAGCATCTGAAAGTCTGTTTAGCATAGGAAATGGATCAATGGGGCAACGTGCCAATTTTGAAGAAGATTATAGTGGAAAAACATTCCAAGGAAGTTATATAGGCGGTATTTACTATCCCGACAAAACAAGAGTTGGATGGTGGAAAAATGGATACCCTGAATATTTCGCCAAAGTACTAAATGCTCCAAACTGGATTGGAATTCATATTAAAATCAACGAAACTAATTTTGATTTAAATACGTGTGAAATTTTAAATTTCAAGCGTGAATTAAACATGAAGGAAGGTTGGTTGAGTCGTTCATTTATAGCTTTTCTTCCAACAGGCGAAGAAATTGAAGTTTTTACAAAACGTTTTATCAGTGTAGAACACCAAGAAGTTGGCGCGATTGAATATACTGTGAAAGCCTTAAATTTTTCTGGTGAAATTACATTTTCACCATATATAGATGCAGGCATTGAAAATGAAGATTCAAATTACGATGAATTTTTCTGGGAAATATTAGAAATTATTGAAGGAAAAAATACCGGTTGTATTTTATCTAAAACATTGAAAACCGAATTTCACGTCGCTACTGCTATGGATGTTTCTTTTGCTATCAATGGAAAAGCAGTTGAAGCAACTCAAGAAACTGAAATCAGCGAAAAATCATTAACATATACTTATAGTTTAACCATTGTTGAAGGTGAAACCGTTGCTATTTATAAATACGGAAGTTATGTTAGTTCTTTAAATTATAAAAATAATGAACTTGTTGAAGCGGCATCAAAAAATGTTAAAGACGCAAAAGAACTTGGTTTTAATGCTTTAATGCAAATGCAAATAGCATCTTGGTCTGACATTTGGAAAACGGCCGATATTGTTATTGAAGGTGATATTAAAGCTCAACAAGGTATACGTTTCAATATTTTCCAGTTGAATCAAACTTATATGGGAACCGATGCGCGTTTGAATATTGGTCCAAAAGGTTTTACAGGTGAAAAATATGGCGGAAGTACTTATTGGGATACTGAAGCTTATTGTATACCTTTTTATATGGCAACAAAAGATGCCAATGTAGCAAAAAACTTGTTGTTATACCGTTACAATCATTTAGGTAAAGCTATTGAAAATGCTGCAAAATTAGGTTTTAAAAATGGTGCAGCTTTATATCCAATGGTAACTATGAACGGAGAAGAATGCCATAACGAATGGGAAATTACCTTTGAAGAAATTCACCGTAATGGCGCCATGGTTTATGGAATATACAACTATGTGAATTTTACACAGGATTTTGAATACATTCCAAAAAATGGATTGGAAGTTATGATTGCCATTGCTCGTTTTTGGCATCAAAGAGCAAACTACTCAGCAGCTAAAGATAAATATGTTGTTTTAGGCGTAACAGGTCCAAATGAATATGAAAATAATGTAAATAACAACTTTTACACCAACTACTTAGCTAAATGGTGTATTGAATATACGGTTGATTGTTTAAATAGGGTAAAACACGAATATACCAATGATTTTGATCGTGTAATTGCCAAAACAAATTTAACTGCTGAAGAAACCTATAAATGGTTAGAAGTTTCGGACAATATGTATTTTCCTTTTGATGAAGGAAAAAATGTTTATTTACAACAAGATGGATTTTTAGACAAAGAGATTATCCCTGTTGAAAAATTACCTAAATCTGAAAGGCCAATCAATCAAAAATGGTCTTGGGATCGTATTTTGCGTTCTTGTTATATAAAACAAGCCGATGTTTTACAGGGTATGTTTTTATTTGAAAACAGATTTAGCAAAGATGAATTAACACGTCATTTTGATTTTTACGAACCTATTACAGTTCATGAATCTTCATTGTCGCCTTGTGTACACTCTATTTTAGCAGCTTCTATTGATAGAATGCCAAAAGCTTATGAACAATATTTGCGTACGGCGCGTTTAGATTTAGACGATTACAATCACGAAGTACATGAAGGTTGCCATATTACCAGTATGGCAGGTACCTGGATGGCTGTGGTTCAAGGATTTGGTGGAATGCGTGTTTGGGAAGATGGTATTCTTAATTTCAAGCCACAAATTCCTGAAGAATGGAAATCGTATGCCTTTACTATTAATTTTAGAGGCAGTATTTTAAAAGTTTACATCAGTAAAAAGGAATGTAAATTCTTTAATGAGTCTGAAAAAGCTTTGAAACTATTTGTAAATAATAAGGAAGTTTTAATTCCTTCAAACCAACTGGTTACAGTTTAAATTATTAAAAACCGTTTGTTTGATCAAAGCCAAGCAAACGGTTTTTTTAATCTATGTTCTAAAATCACTAGAAATGAAAAAAAATATTATAATTATTACCTTATTTTTTATAGGTCTTATGGGGTATGCACAAAAAATTGAAAGAGTTGAGCCACCAAACTGGTGGGTTGGAATGAAATACAATCAGTTAGAATTAATGATTTATGGAGATAACATTTCTGAATTCACGCCTTCTGTTGACAGCCAAAATATTACCATAAAAAATATTGTTAGAACCGATAATAAAAATTATTTATTTATAAATATCGATGTTTCCAAAGCCGTTGTCGGGAAATTTTCAATCCATTTTCAGAAAAATGGAAAACGTAACAACTTTTCTTTTGAATATGAATTAAAAGAGCGAAAACCTAATGCTGAAAACAGAGAAGGTTTTAGTAGTTCAGATGCTATTTACCTTATTACACCTGATCGTTTTGCAAATGGAGATACAAAAAATGATGTTGTAAAAGGGTTAAATGAACAAGGTGTTGATAGAAAGGATGATTATGCACGTCATGGAGGTGATATTGCCGGAATTACAAATCATGTAGATTATATCAGTGAAATGGGTTTTACCGCTATTTGGCCTACACCTTTGTTGATTAATGATATGCATAAAAGTTCGTATCACGGATATGCAATGACTGACTTTTATAAAGTTGATCCACGTTTTGGAACTTTAGAAGACTATATTAATTTATCAGATAAAGCCAAAGAAAAAGAGATAAAACTTATTATGGATCAAGTTGCAAACCATATTGGTTTAGAACATTGGTGGATGAAAGATTTACCAGCCAAAGATTGGGTGAATTTTCAGCAAGAATTTTTGGATGACAAGCTTATTGTTACCAATCATCGTAGAACAGTAAATCAAGATAGTTACGCATCTAAAAAGGATAAAGATTTAATGAGTGAAGGTTGGTTTGTAGAAGCTATGCCTGATTTAAATCAGAGAAATCCGCAAATGGCTAAGTATTTAATTCAAAATAGTTTATGGTGGATTGAAACACTAGATTTGGGTGGGATTCGTCAAGATACATATCCATATCCCGATAAAGAATTTATGAGTAAATGGGCTGGCGCTATTATGAACGAATATCCAAATTTTAGTATTGTTGGGGAGGAGTGGAGTTTAAATCCGCTTTTGGTTGCCTATTGGCAAAAAGGCGCTCAAAATAAAGATGGTTATGAGTCTAATTTAACCTCAACTATGGATTTTCCAATGCAACGTGCCATTGTTGATGCTTTAAATGAAGAAGAAGCCTGGGATAAAGGCCTGGTTAAAATATACGAAGGTTTGGCAAACGATTTTGTATATGCAAATCCAAGTGACATTATGATTTTTCCAGACAATCATGATATGAGCCGAATTTTTACACAATTGAAGGAAAATGTGGTAAATACAAAAATGGGATTGGGTTATTTATTAGCGCTTCCTAGAATTGCTCAACTTTATTACGGTACTGAAATTTTAATGAACGATACAGCAAAACCTGGTGATCACGGTTTAATTAGAACCGATTTTCCGGGAGGTTGGAAAGGTGATAAAGTAAACGCATTTACAGGAAAAGGTTTGTCAAAAGATCAGAAAGAAATGCAGACTTTTACTAAAAAAGTGTTGAATTACCGCAAAAGTAGTGAAGCCATTCATTCGGGAAAAACCATTCATTTTGCACCAAAAAATGGTGTTTATGTATTATTTAGAGTGAAGGGTGATGAAATATTTACTGTGATTTTAAATAAAAATCGAAAAGCCAATTGATCTGGATTTAACTACGTTTCAAGAAATTGGTTTGGAAGGTAAAAAGGTTAAAAATATAATTTCGGACAAAGAGTTTATGTGGAATAAATCTCTGAAAATTGATTCAAAAGGAATTATAATGTTAACTACAAAAATGTAGAAAATGAAAATTTTCAAACATATTTTAATTGTTCTTTTTCTAGGTTTTGCTTTTTTTTCCTGTAAAAAGGAGAAAACAGCAAAACCTTTTTCTGAAATTAAACTAATTGACTATTCAGGAAATTTAGCTTCAGGAACTATCAAAAGAATTGATAGTTTTCCTTCTAAATATGTTCATCCAAGAACTGTGGATATTTGGTTACCAAATAATTATTCTGAAAATGAAAAATATGCAGTTTTATACATGCACGACGGCCAAATGTTGTTTGATAGTATTACCACTTGGAACAAACAGGAATGGAAGGTAGATGAAATTATGGGTGATTTAATTAATGAAGGTAAAATTAAAAATACCATTGTTGTGGCCATTTGGAATCAACCAGATATTAGACATTCCGATTATTATCCTCAAAAACCATTTGATTTATTATCTCAAAAATTTAAAGATTCTATTTTTTCTGAAGGGCAAAAACAATTTGGTACAGCTTTTAAAGGTTTACAATCTGACAATTATTTAAAATTTATTGTTGAAGAAGTAAAGCCATATATTGATTCAAACTTTTCAGTTTATAAAAATCAGGAAAACACGTTTATTGCTGGTTCAAGTATGGGTGGATTAATTTCTATGTATGCAATCTGTGAATATCCAAAAGTGTTTGGTGGTGCAGCTTGTTTGTCTACACATTGGCCAGGTTTTATGCCTCAAGAAAATTCGGTAGTTCCCGAATCATTTTTTAAGTATTTAGAAGAAAATTTACCTTCTTCAAAAACACATAAAATTTATTTTGATTATGGAACCGAAACTTTAGATAAGTTTTATTTGCCATACCAACATCGGGTAGATGAGGTGTTAATATTAAAAGGTTTTGATGGCTTCAATTCAAAAAATTTAAAATTTGAAGGTCACAATCATTCTGAAAATGCCTGGAATCAACGTTTTCAAATTCCTGCTGAATTTTTATTAAAAAAATAAAAAATGAAACAATTCAAATTATCAATATTCATTTTTATGTTGTCGCTTACCGCTGGGTTTGCACAAAATTCTGAACGTAAATTTATTGAAGCAAAAAAATACAAAACCTACGTTGAAGTAAAAACAAACGATGGTTTGTATAGGTTTCAGCCTTATGGTAATGAGATTATTGAAACCTCCTTTATTCCAAACGGGGAAAGTTTTAGTACAACTTCGCACGCGGTGGTTTTAAAACCAACAATTGTAGAAATGCAATTGATTGAAAGTGAAAACCGAACTGAAATAAAAATGAAAGATATTTCGGTAAAAATTACACATTCACCTTTTCAGGTTTCCTATTATTACGAAGGAAATTTATTGACTTCAGAAAAGAGAGGATTTTTTAAAGGTCCTCACGAGCCAATGGATTTGGTAAAAGATAATATTGTTGCTGAAGAAACGGAACGTATAGAATTCAATTTATCGCAAGATGAAATTTTGTATGGAGGTGGGGCAAGAGCTTTGGGAATGAATCGTAGAGGCTACAAATTACCTTTATTTAATAAAGCGCATTATGGTTACGAAACACATTCTGAATTAATGAATTTTACCATTCCTTTGGTCTATTCCTCAAAAATGTACGCCATTCATTTTGACAATGCTCCCGTAGGTTATTTAGATCTCGACAGTAAAAAGGACAATACATTGGTTTATGAAACAGTTTCAGGTAGAAAAACCTACCAAATAATTGCAGGAGATGATTGGGAAGAATTAGTGGAAAATTACCTGAGTTTAACAGGTTTTCAGCCAATGATTCCTCGTTGGGCATTGGGAAATTTTTCAAGCCGATTTGGATATCATTCGCAACAAGAAACCATTGAAACTGTTGATTTATTTTTAAATGAAGAAATTCCGGTTGATGCGGTTATTTTAGACTTGTATTGGTTCGGAAAAACGGTGCAAGGAACTATGGGAAATTTAGAATTTGACAAAGATTCGTTTCCTAATCCTAAAAAAATGATCAAGGAATTGAATAATAAAGGTGTAAAAACCATTTTAATTACGGAGCCTTTTGTATTGACAACTTCGAGTAAATGGGATGAGGCAGTTGAGAAAAATATTTTAGGATTTACAAAAGAAGGCAAGCCGTATACTTATGATTTCTATTTTGGAAATACGGCCATTATAGACATTTTTAAACCCGAAGGAACAAAATGGTTTTGGGATATTTACAAACAAAATATTGACTTAGGTGTTGCGGGATGGTGGGGCGATTTAGGGGAGCCAGAAGTACATCCAATCGATTTGTTACACGCTGCTGGAACTGCGAGTGAAGTTCATAATATTTATGGCCATAATTGGGCAAAGTTGGTGTATGATGGATATCAAAAAGATTTCCCAAATCAGCGTCCGTTTATTTTAATGCGTGCCGGTTATTCTGGCTCACAACACTATGGTTTAATTCCGTGGTCTGGTGATGTAAACAGAACTTGGGGAGGTTTACAGTCGCAAGTTGAAATTGCTTTACAAATGGGTATGCAAGGTTTGGGCTATATGCACTCAGATTTGGGTGGATTTGCAGGTGCCAATTTAGATGATGAATTGTATACGCGATGGTTGCAATACGGCGTTTTTCAGCCAATTTACCGTCCGCATGCACAGGAAGAAGTGGCGTCCGAACCAGTTTTTAGAGAGCCAAAAACAAAATCTTTGGCTAAAAGAGCTATTGAATTGCGTTACCAGTTATTACCTTATAATTACACTTTGGCTTTTGAAAATAATCAAAAAGGCACGCCATTAATGCGACCGTTGTTTTTTGATGAACCAACAAACAGTGCAGCTTTAAATAACAATACAGTTTATTTATGGGGAGATGATTTTTTAGTAAGTCCTGTAGTATCTTCAGGTTTAAAACAGCAAGAAGTTTCGTTCCCTTCAAATGCAAATTGGTATAATTTTTATACGGGTGAGAAAGTTGAAGGCGGTCAAACAGTTTTGGTCAATATAGTTGAAGAAAGTATTCCAACATATGTGCGAGGTGGTGCTTTTATTCCAATGATTCAAACCATTCAAAACACAACAAAATACAATTTAAATAATTTTGATTTACATTTTTATTACGACGAAAATGTGAATGAAAGTGAAAGTAAATTGTATAACGATGATGGTGAAACACCAAATGCTTTTGGAAAAGGAATGTATGAAATCATCACTTTTGAAAATGAAAAAAAATCTAAAGGTTTAGAGATTGAAATTGAACAAGAAATAGGTGAAAATTTCGAATTTACTTCAAAAGAAATTCAATTAATTATTCATAACATTTCAAAAGCACCTAAAAAGGTAAAAGGATATAATTATACCTGGGATAAAGAAACGAAGCGATTAAATATTAAGGTTTCGTTAGATAATAAAACTTCAAAAAACATCATAATTAAATTATAATACCAATGCAGAAATATTTATTCATAGCGATTGTTACATTCATAGTATTGAGTTGTTCTGAAAAAAAGCAATCACAAAAAGTTGCAGACCAGTCAATTGAAACGCCATTTGTTTGGGAAGGTGCAAATATATATTTTTTATTAACCGATCGTTTTAACAATGGAGATACTTCAAATGATATTAATTTTAACAGAACTCAAGAAACTGGCGTTTTACGTGGATTTGAAGGGGGAGATATTATTGGAATTATCCAAAAAATTGAAGCAGGTTATTTTACCAATTTAGGAATTAATGCCATTTGGTTTACCCCAATTGTTGAACAAATTCACGGATCAGTTGATGAGGGAACTGGAGTTAGTTATGGTTATCACGGATATTGGGCAAAAGATTGGACTGCTTTAGATCCAAACTTTGGAACTATTGACGATTTGAAGAAACTGGTTGAAGTTGCACATAAAAACGGTATAAGAATTGTTTTAGATGGTGTAATTAATCACACAGGTCCAGTAACCAATCAAGATACTGTTTGGGGAGATGCTTGGGTACGAACTGGGCCAGCTTGTAAACATCAGGATTTTGATTCTACTGTAAACTGTACCTTAGTTGAAAATTTGCCTGATATTTTAACCAATAGCATCGAAAATGTAGACCTACCAGATCATTTAGTGGAAAAATGGAAAGCAGAAGGAAGGTATGAGCAAGAAATGAAAGAGTTGGATGCGTTTTTTGCTAGAACCGGTTATCCTCGTGCTCCAAAATATTATATTATTAAATGGTTAACGGATTATATTCGAGAATTGGGTATAGATGGCTTTAGAGCCGATACTGTAAAACACACCGACGAAAAAGTTTGGGAAGAATTCAAAACAGCGTGTGATGTAGCTTTTTCGGACTGGAAAGCAAACAATCCTGAAAAGGTAATAGATAACAACGATTTTTATCTGGTTGGTGAAGTGTATAATTATGGAATTTCAGGGGGCAAATATTACGATTTTGGAGACAAAAAGGTAAATTATTTCGACAATATGTTTACCAGTCAAATTAATTTTGAATTTAAATGGAATGCAGCACAAACTAACAGTTATGAGGAGTTGTTTTCAAGGTATTCATCAATTTTAAATAGTGATTTGAAAGGTTATGGTGTACTAAATTATTTAACATCTCATGATGATGGACAGCCTTTTGATAAAGAAAGAACCAAAACATTTGAGGCTGGAACTAAATTATTATTAAGTCCTGGAACATCACAAGTTTATTATGGAGATGAATCGGCTAGAAATTTAATTATTGAAGGAACTATTGGAGATGCAACTTTGAGGTCATTTATGAATTGGGACGATATTAAAAGCAATGAAGAAACTCAAAAATTGCTGCAACATTATCAAAAATTAGGAAAATTCAGAATCGGTCATCCTTCCGTTGGAGCGGGTGTTCATAAAATAATTTCAGAAGTACCTTATGTTTTCGAAAGAACTTTTTCAAAAGATAATTTTAGCGATGCAGTTGTTGTTGGTTTAGAATTAAATGAAGGAAAAAAAGAAATATCAGTTGGTGAAATTTTTAAAGATGGTGAGGTTTTGAATGATGCTTATTCAGGAACAGAAGCTATAGTTACAAATGGAAAAGCAACAATAGATTCTCCTTTTTCAATTGTTTTATTAGAAAAGAAATAGAATTATGAAATATTTAAAATTGAGCATAATTATAGCGAGTATTTTGGTATTTGCTTGTTCAGAAAAAGAAGACCTTATCACCAAAATTTCTTCACCAAACAGCAACGTATCAGTTCAATTTAGTTTAAATGAGGCTGGAACACCAACTTACGAGGTGATCTATAAAAATAATGCAGTTATAAATCCGTCAACCTTAGGTTTTGATTTAAAAAATGTAGCTCCATTAAGTTCAAATTTTGAAATATTAAATTCAAGTATTTCAAATTTTGAAGAAATATGGGAAATGCCTTGGGGTGAACAAAAAGAAGTTGAAAATAAATACAGGCAATTAAAAATTGAACTACAGGAAACCGCTTCATTAAAAAGAAAGCTTAACATTGTTTTTAGAGTTTTTGATGATGGCATTGGTTTTAGGTATGAATTTCCCGAACAGGAAAATTTAAAAGAAGTATATATTACCGAAGAGAACACAAAATTTAATTTAACAGGAAATCATAAAGTATGGTGGATTCCAGGCGATTGGGATATTTATGAGCATTTATACAGCACATCAAAGTTTACTGAAATTGATGCATTGTCAAAAGCAAATCATCCAGATTTAGGTCAAACATACATTCCTGAAAATGCTGTTAATACCCCAGTTACAATGAAAACAGATACCGGTTTACATTTAAGTTTTCATGAAGCGAGTCTTGTTGATTATTCAGATATGACTTTAAAAATTGATTCAACAAATTTATCTATGTCTAGTGTTTTGGTCGGATCGAACAATACAGATTATAAAGTAATGAGAACAGTTCCTTTTAATACACCATGGCGAACCATTCAAATTGCTGAAAAAGCAGGTGATTTAATTGAATCAAAAATGATTGTAAACTTAAATGAACCAAATAAATTAGGTAATATATCTTGGTTTAAACCAACAAAATATACAGGAATTTGGTGGGAAATGCATTTGGGTAAATCTTCTTGGGATATGGCCTCTGGAAAACATGGTGCAACTACTGAAAATGCCAAAGCATTTATTGATTTTTCTGCAAAAAATAATATTGGAGCTGTCTTGGTTGAAGGCTGGAATACAGGTTGGGAACATTGGATTGGTTTTGAAGACAGAGAAGGTGTGTTTGATTTTGTTACCCCTTACCCAGATTACGATTTAAATGAAGTAGTGCGTTATGGAAAAGAAAAAGGAGTGGAAATTATTATGCATCATGAAACTTCTGCAGCTACTCGAACCTATGAAAAACAACAGGATACTGCTTATGCATTAATGCAAGGTTTAGGAATACATACTGTAAAAACTGGTTATGTTGGTAAAATTTTACCAAAGGGTGAATATCATCACGGACAATATATGGTAAATCAATATAACAATGCCGTAATTAAGGCTGCTAAATATGAGGTGGCAATCAATGCTCACGAACCCATAAAAGCTACAGGTTTGCGCAGAACCTATCCAAATACTATTTCTCGTGAAGGATTGCGTGGACAAGAGTTTAATGCTTGGTCAAGTGATGGAGGCAATCCGCCAGAACATTTACCAATTGTTGCTTTTACAAGAATGTTGGCTGGCCCAATTGACTATACGCCTGGAATTTTCGATATTAAATTTGATAAATGGAAAAAGGACAATCAAGTAAATACAACAATTGCACAGCAATTGGCATTGTATGTTGTTATTTACAGTCCAATTCAAATGGCAGCCGATTTAGTTGAAAATTACGAAGGAAATCCAGCTTTACAATTTATTAAAGATGTAGGGGTAGATTGGCAACAATCAAAAGTATTAAATGGAGAAGTGGGTGAATATGTAACCATTGCCAGAAAAGAACGAACTTCAGAAAATTGGTTTGTTGGTGGCATTACCAATGAAAATGCCAGAACTTTAGAAATTGATTTCAATTTTTTAGACCAAGGCGCAGTATATAATGCTATAATTTATGAAGATGCAAAAGATGCCCATTGGGACAATAATCCTACAGCAATTAATATCAGAACATTGGAAATTACAAATACATCTAAAGCACAAATGCAATTAGCCGAAGGTGGTGGTTTTGCAATAAGCTTAATTAAAAAATAAATATCATGAAAAAAACACTTATTGCAGGTTTTGTAAGTCTAATTGTTATTTTTGTTGCTTGTAATCAAGAAAAAAAAGAACAGAAAGAGATTATGAAGTCAGATAAAATTCATAAAGAAGTAGTATATCAAGTATTTACTAGGTTATTTGGAAATATCAATACAACCAATAAACCTTGGGGAACTATTGAAGAAAATGGTGTTGGTAAATTCAATGATTTTACTGATAAAGCATTACAGGAAATTAAAGATTTGGGGGTTACTTATATTTGGTATACAGGTGTTCCACATCACGATGTAATTAGAGATTATACTGAATATGGAATTTCAAATGATGATCCAGATATTGTAAAAGGTAGAGCAGGTTCACCATATGCAGTAAAAGATTATTACAATGTAAATCCAGATTTGGCGGTAAATGTTGAAAACAGATTGGAAGAGTTTGAAGCTTTGATTGAAAGAACACACAAAGCAGGATTGAAAGTTATTATTGATATTGTTCCTAACCATGTTGCTAGAAATTACGAAGGAAAAACAAATCCTAAAGGGGTTGAAGATTTTGGAGCAACTGATGATAAAACTGCACAATATCATGTAAATAATAATTTTTATTACAATCCGGGAGAACCTTTTCAAGTGCCCGTATGGGAAAACGGATACCTTCCATTAGGAGGTGAGAAACATCCCTTAGCCGATCATAAATTTGAGGAGAATCCAGCCAAATGGACTGGGAATGGATCGCGATTATCACAACCAAATATGAATGATTGGTACGAAACCGTAAAAATTAATTATGGTGTAAGTCCTGATGGCAGAAAAGATTTTGATGGGCTGCCAGAAGGTTTTGATAATGAAGATTACAAAGCCCATTACGAATTTTGGAAAGATAAAAAAGTACCAAGTTCTTGGGTAAAGTTTAAAGACATTGCTTTGTATTGGACAGACAAAAGGTGTTGACGGCTTCAGATATGATATGGCTGAAATGGTACCTGTTGAGTTTTGGAGTTATATGAATTCATCAATAAAAATGGTAAATCCGGATGCTTTTTTATTGGCTGAAGTTTACAATCCAGATATGTACAGAGATTATATCCGCAAAGGAAAAATGGATTATTTATATGATAAAGTAGCTTTATATGATACCATAAAACACATTATGCAAGGTCACGGCTGGACAGATCATATTGTTGGAATTCAAGATTATAAGGCAGACATTGAACACAATATGCTTCATTTCTTAGAAAACCATGATGAACAACGTATTGCAAGTCCAGATTTTGCTGGTTCAGCCGAGAAAGGAAAACCGGCAATGGTAGTTTCGGCAACTATAAGCACATCGCCAACCATGATTTATTTCGGACAAGAAGTTGGGGAGGCAGGAGCTGAAAATGCAGGTTTTGGTTCGCCAACTCGTACTTCAATTTTTGATTATGTAGGCGTTCCAATGCATCAGCGCTGGGTAAATAACAAAAAATTCGATGGAGGTCAATCAACTCAAGAAGAAAAGGAATTAAGAGAATTTTACAAGCGTTTACTAAACTTCACTATTAATAGTGAGGCTTTAATGGGAAACTATGCTGAAATACATAGTTATAATAGAGCCAATGTAGATAATTATTCTCGAAAATTATTCTCATTTGTACGTTGGTCCGAAAATGAAAAGTTAATCATAATTGCAAATTTTGATGATTTGGTTAATTACGATTTAGACCTTCAAATTCCTTCTGAAATTATAACAACATGGAAATTAAAAGACGGCTCTTATGTTGTGAAGGATCAATTGTATGGTCAAATAAGTGAAAAAATGACTGTTAAAAATGGTATTGGAGAATTAAAAATTAAGCTAGACACTTTAACTTCTTTAATTTTTAAGGTTGAAGAATAGCTTATATTTAAATATTGTATTAAAAATTAAACGTCTTTTTAAGACGTTTTTTTTATTAAATGAAATGGCAAAATGTTTTGGCCTTTTTAAGGCTTAATTTTTGTATTCATTACAATTTCGGTATGCCATATAAATTCAGTAAATTTGTTGTAAATGTTTGAAAATGTATTGTTTTTGAAAGTATAAAACTTATTTTTTTCATTACAATTTTACCGAAATCGTTTTAGTGAATAAAGGCGTAAATAATAGGAAAAAAATGGATTTAAAGGTAATTTTGGGCATTAATTTTAACGAATGAACGAACCGATTAAAAAGATAGCAGTTTTAACCTCTGGAGGCGATGCTCCGGGTATGAATGCTGCCATACGAGCTGTAGTTAGAGCTTGTACATATTATAGAATTGAATGTATTGGTATATACCGAGGATATGAAGGGTTAATTGAAGGAGATTTCGAAACTTTAACCGGAAGACATGTCAGTAATATCATCAATAAAGGTGGAACAATTTTAAAGTCCGCCAGATCAAAAGAGTTTATGACAGAAGAAGGGCGAGAAAAAGCTCATGAAAATTTAAAAAAGGCAGGAGTAGGAGCTTTAATTGTTATTGGAGGTGATGGAACTTTTACCGGAGGGTTGAAATTTATTCAAGAATTTAACTTTCCTGTTATTGGTATTCCTGGAACAATTGATAATGATATTTACGGAACAGATAATACCATTGGTTACGATACAGCTTTAAATACTGTTGTTGAAGCAATTGATAAAATTAGAGATACAGCAGGTTCACATAACCGATTATTTTTTATTGAAGTTATGGGTCGTGATGCTGGTCATATTGCTTTAAATGCTGGTATTGGAGCTGGAGCTGAAGAAATTTTAATTCCTGAAGAAGACTTAGGTTTGGATAAATTGGAAGCTTCTCTCAAAAGAGGTCGTGAAAAAGGTAAAACATCAAGTATTGTTGTTGTAGCAGAAGGAGATAAAATAGGTAAAAGTGTTTTTGAACTAACAGATTACATTAAAGATAAATATCCGAAATATGACGTAAGAGTTTCTGTTCTAGGGCATATGCAAAGAGGAGGTTCTCCAAGTTGTTTTGATCGTGTGTTAGCAACCAGATTGGGTGTGAAAGCGGTTGAGTCTTTATTAGACAGGGAATCAGGTGTTATGGTAGGTGTAATAAATAATGAAGTTGTAACTGTTGGCTTGAACAAAGCAATTAAATTAAATAACAAATAGATAAAGAATTACTAAAAGTAGCTGAAATTACTTCAGTATAAATTGAATAATAAAAATTAAGAATAAAATGGCAACAATTAAAATTGGAATTAACGGATTTGGTAGAATTGGTAGAATAGCTTTTAGAGTAGCAGTAGCAAGACCAAATGTTGAAGTAGTTGGGATAAATGATTTATTAGATGTAGATCATTTAGCTTATTTATTAAAATATGATTCAGTTCATGGTAAATTTAATGGAACTGTTGAAGTTAAAAACGGAAATCTTGTTGTAAACGGTAAAGAAATTAGAATTACTGCAGAACGTAATCCAGAAGATTTAAAATGGGATGCTGTAGGAGCTGAAATTGTACTTGATTGTACAGGTATTTTTACAACTTTAGAAGGTGCTCAAAAACACATTACTGCTGGCGCTAAAAAAGTTGCTATTTCTGCACCATCAGCTGATGCTCCAATGTTTGTAATGGGTGTAAACCACAAAAAAATTACAGCAGCTAATACAATTGTTTCAAATGCATCATGTACAACAAACTGTTTGGCTCCTATAGCTAAAGTAATTAATGATAACTTTGGAATTATTGAAGGTTTAATGACTACTGTTCATGCTACAACAGCAACTCAATTAACTGTTGATGGTCCTTCAAAAAAAGATTGGAGAGGTGGAAGAAGTGCTTTAGCAAATATTATTCCTTCTTCAACAGGTGCAGCAAAAGCTGTAGGAAAAGTAATTCCTGAATTAAATGGAAAATTAACAGGTATGGCATTTAGAGTTCCAACTCCAGATGTTTCTGTAGTAGATTTAACTGTTAGAACTGAAAAAGCAGCATCTTGGGATGAAGTAAAAGCAGCTTTAAAAAAAGCTTCTGAAAATGAAATGGTGTTTTAGGTTATACTGAAGAAGCTGTTGTTTCTCAAGATTTTGTTTCTGAACCAAGAACAAGTGTTTTTGATGCTGATGCTTCTATTGCATTAAATGACAACTTCTTTAAATTGGTTTCTTGGTATGACAATGAGTTTGGTTATTCAACTAAATTAGTTGATTTAGCTACTTACATTGCTAACGTAAAGTAATAATTTAAAATTAATTCACAAAAAATGATATTAATTGCAGATGGTGGTTCAACCAAAGCTGATTGGATTT
Source organism: uncultured Flavobacteriaceae bacterium (assembly GCA_963712085.1). GTDB lineage: Bacteria > Bacteroidota > Bacteroidia > Flavobacteriales > Flavobacteriaceae > Lutibacter. Next base: position 75,201 of record CAVQGP010000003.1, read on the forward strand.
TATTAGATAAATATGGCGTTCAAGTATTTAAGACAAGAACCGAAGGTTTGAATCCTGAAATACTAAGTGAAAGTTTATTGGTTAGTAGAATTCAAGTTAATAAAGAATTGTTAGATTGTAAAAATCAAGTTACAAATGTTTATTTCTATGGCGCTGGTTGTGGAACCGAAAGGTTAACAATACTTTTAAAAGCTGTTTTTGAATCATTTTTTGTGAATGCTAAAGTTGTTGTAAGAGAGGATACATATGCGGCTGTTTATGCGGTAACTACAAAACCTGGAATTGTTTGTATTTTGGGAACAGGCTCTAACAGTAGCTTTTTTGATGGGGAGAATGTTGAAACAAGAATACCATCTTTGGGATATATTTTAATGGATGAAGCTAGTGGTAATTATTTTGGAAAAAAATTAATTCTTGATTATTACTATGGCAGAATGCCTGAATCACTTGCAAAACATTTTGAAACGCAATTTGATTTGGATGCGGATGCCATTAAAAAGAATGTTTACAAAAAAGAAAACCCAAATGCATATTTGGCAAAATTTGTTGAGTTTATTTTAAGAAATGAAAGAAACGATTATTTCAATAAAGTTTTGCGAGAAGGAATGAATGAATTTTTTGAAAATAGGGTTTTAACCTATCCTGAATATAAAGATTTACCAGTTCATTTTGTTGGTTCTATAGCATATTTTGCTCAAGATGCCATTAAATACGTTGCTAACCTTCACAATGTGGAAATTGGTAATATTATTAGACGTCCTATTGATGGCTTAATTGAATATCACAGAGAACAACTTAAATTAGAGCAGATCTAAAATTCTTTCTAAAGCCATTCCTCGCGAACCTTTTATTAGAATTGTAGCATTGTAAATATTTAGTTTATTTATAGAAGTTTTAAACGCTTCAAAACTATCATATACGAAAGCATTTTTTACACTAGTTGTAGAAAATGCTTTTCCTATTAAATGCACTTCATTAAAATCTAATGAGGTTGCCAAAACTGCTATTTTTTGATGTTCCGGAGCACTTTCTTCTCCTAATTCAAACATGTCTCCTAAAAATACTATTTTTTTGGAATCGTCTAATTGTTTAAAGTTTTCTATAGCTGCTTGCATACTACTTGGATTGGCGTTGTATGCATCTAAAATAATTTTATTGGTTCCTTTTTGAAGTATTTGCGAACGATTGTTAGAAGGAATATAATTTTCAATAGCATCTTTGATGTTGTTAATTTCTACCTTGAAATAGTTTCCAATAACAATTGCTGCTGCAATATTTTGATAATTATATTTACCAATTAATTGACTCACAATAAGTGTGTTTTTGAATTTTACAGTGACAAATGGGTTAGCTTCAATAAACTGAATATTTTCACTATTAAACTCAATAACATCAAGCCCTTCAGATTGCTGTACTTGTTTAATGTCATCTGTATTTACAAATGCCTTTCCTGCATTATTTTTTAGAAAATTATACAATTCAGATTTTGCTTTTATAACACCTTCAATACTTCCAAAACCTTCTAAATGTGCTTTTCCAAAATTGGTTATATACCCAAAATTAGGCTCTGCGATTTTACATAAAAATTCAATTTCTTTGATATGATTTGCTCCCATTTCAACAATTCCAATTTCAGTATCTGAAGTCATAGAAAGCAGCGTAAGCGGCACACCAATATGATTGTTTAAATTGCCTATAGTTGCGGTGGTTTTATATTTTTTAGATAAAACCGCATTAATCAATTCTTTTGTTGTTGTTTTTCCGTTACTTCCGGTAAGTGAAATGATAGGTGTTTTTAGTTTTTTTCTATGGAAATTCGCTAACTGTTGAAGTGTATTTAAAACGTTTCCAACCAAAATAGTATCACCTACATTGTATTCAGATTCATCTATAATAGCGTAACTGGCGCCTTTATTTAAAGCTTCTGCTGCAAATTTATTTCCATTGAAATTATCGCCTTTCAATGCAAAAAACAAACTGCCTTTTCTTATTTTACGAGTGTCGGTGTCAATAAGTTGGTGTTTTAAAAATAGCGTATATAGATTTTCAATAGTCATAAGTAGGAAATAATAATTTTGTTTAAAGATATAAATTTATTGGCTTGGCAAAATCAGATTCAATAGATAAAAAAAGCCTCACTAAAATTAATAGTGAGGCTTTTAAATATTGTATTGTAAATTAATAACGAACTTTAGTAGTAGTAGGTTTTCTACGTTTATAAGTCATAGCGCCCATTCTGTCTGTAGCACAGCGGAAACCAATAAAGTTTGTAGCCATATATTGAGGTAGATATCTGCGTTGGGCAGGATCCATCCAATATGCTCTATCTTTCCAAGAACCACCTTTGTAAACACGCGTTTCATTACTAATTAATGTATTTCGAACTTCTTCATCATATTGTTGCATAATTAAACCACTTTCACCAATTTCACGTGGCTTAATAGGAGAATTATACATACGAGGTTTTGTGTCTAGTTCCTCTTCATCTTTTTCATAAAATTTTGTAGAAGGTAAATCACCATCCATTGCATCAACATTATATGCTTTTTCATAATTGTTTCTCATGTAAGCATCTCTTTCTGTAATAGGAATGTATTTAATGGTCCCTGGTAAAGCTTTAGGAATTAATTGGCCATTATCTAAGGTGTCAAATTCAACCGAAGCATCATCAATAATTACAACTTTTCCTTCTGCGTCAATTAATTTTTTTGTAAAAATATTTCCTCTAAAATAATTAAAGTCGTTTGCGTCATTGTCTATAATAGGTCTATAAACATCCGCTACCCATTCTGCAACGTTTCCAGACATATCATACAAGCCAAAAGCGTTAGGTTCATATGATTTTACTTGTATGGTAATATCGGCACCATCATTACTCCATCCAGGAACACCACTATAATCACCTTTACTTAGTTTAAAGTTAGCCAATTGATCACCTTGATATCTTTTATCATCATTTCGTGAATATTTACTATCCCAGGCATATTTTTTTCTTCCTCTAATATTGTTGTATTCTCTATTTTCAACAATTGATTTTGCTGCATATTCCCATTCAACCTCTGTAGGTAATCTGAATTTTGGAGCCAAAACACCATCTGAAATCTTTATTTGGTTTAAATTTTTTGATCTACCGTAATTGTAAATAGTAGAGTCGCCTTCAAAAAGTAAAGATGGATTTGTTAAATAAGCGTCGGTGTTAAAATTGTTTTTACCTTGGACTTTAAGAGAATCCATTTCAAATAAAGGATTTAAAACACCTTTATCCATTAATATTTTTTCATTAACTCTATCACTTCTCCATTTGCAATATTGAGTTGCCTGTAACCAACTTACCCCAACAACTGGATAATCTTGAAAAGCAGGGTGTCGTAAATAATTTTCGGTTAGCAATTCATTAAAACCTAAAACATCTCTCCAAACAAGTGTATCTGGTACCGTTGATTGATAAATGTCTTTATAACTTGGGTCATTTGGAGGAAATACTCTTTCCATCCACTCCAAATAAAATAAGTATTCAGCGTTTGTAACCTCCGATTCGTCCATATAAAAAGAACGAACTTGCTGTTTTACTGGAGTTGTGTTCCAGTCAAACATCACGTCATCTTGCACTTCTCCCATTGTAAATGCTCCACCTTCAACTAAAACCATGCCCTGGAGGTGCTTCTTGACCTTTATAGTCTTTATCTTCAGAAAAACCACCAGCGGCCTTATCTTTCGAAGACCATCCAGTTAGGGATTTATTATTACGAGGGTTTCTATTGTGACAACCAATTAATAAAATGGCAATAAATGTTAATAAAAATATTCTAGAAACATTAAATAAATTCTTCATATTCATTTTTAACTTAATAGGGTTTTTCATGTGGTGCAATTTACATTAAATAAATTTTTTTGCAAGAAATAAATTTAATAAAAATAAATAACTATGTTTTGTTCTAACGATTGTATTTGTTCTTTATTATATGTAATGTTGCAATATATAAAAAATAACATGAATAATTTATCGTTATTATTTAAATGAATCCATTAAAAAAAATAGCATTACTAATATTCTTCTTCGTTGGAAATGTGATAATTGCACAACAAATTCAAGTGAAAAAAATTCAATTAAAATGGATTGAAAGTGTTGATTTTCAAGTTAATAGTAAGCAAAAAATTAAAACTATTTTAGTTGAGAATAATTTTTTAGATCAAAATTTAAATCCTGTTTATGCTGAAGTTTGGGAGGTTCCAAATGGTGTTTATCTTCAAAATTATACTATTAAAAATGTGGTTTTTGAGCCAGTTAAAGATGCTGAACAGCGCATCGCTAATATTGAAAAAATAGGAACAAAACTTGAAATAGATTTCAATATTACTAATGAAAAAAAGAAAAACAAAGCTATTTTAGAGCTATCTCCAATAATAATAGAGGGAAATGTAATTAAAAAAGTTGTTTCCTTTGAGCTTGAATACGAAACTTCCGTAGTACAAAAGAAACTTGCCAATAAAGCATCATCAGTTAAAAATTCTGTATTGGCAAATGGAAATTGGTATCGGTTTTTAATTGATACTACGGGTGTATTTAAACTTGATAAATCATTTTTACAAAGTTTAGGAATCGACCTTAAAGGTATCAATCCTAAAAACATTCAAATTTATGGCAATGGAGGTGCAATGCTACCTTTTAAAAATAGCGATTTTAGATATGATGGTTTACAACAGAATGCAATTTTTGTTAGTGGGGAAGAAGATAATAGTTTCGATAATGGAGATTATATTCTGTTTTATGGAAAAGGACCAAATACGTGGTTCAATCAAAACAACACTTTAGCGGGGTTAGAACATCAGTATAATATATTTTCTGATGAAGCTGTTTATTTTATAACAATAGGAAATTCTGAAGGGTTAAGAGTAACAAATAGAACCCCTATTGAAACTACTGCAAATTTATCAATTTCAAATTTCGATGATTATACTTTTTTTGAAGAAGATGAAGTAAATTTATTTGCTGTAGGTCAACAATGGTTTGGCGACAATTTTTCTATTGAAAATAAGCATTCTTATTCAATTCCATTTAATAATATTGACAATTCCGAAAATGTGATTGTTAGAGTTCGCGGTGTAGCTGAGTCATCTGTAACTTCTTTTATGGAAGTAAAAGTGAATAATCAAAGTTTGTTCAATGTTAATTATTCAGCAAGTTCAGGATTAACAAAGGCATCTGCAAATAGAGGCAGTGGAACAATTCAATTATCTGGAAATACTGTGCCAATTGAAATTACATATAGTAACAATGGGAATCCTTCAGCAAATTCATATTTAGATTACATTGAAGTTTTAGGTAAGAAAAAATTAATTGCAACAGGAAAACAATTCTCTTTTAGAAATTTTGAGGTCATAAAAGCAATTGGAACGTTTGAATATGTTATTGAAAACGCTTCAAATATTAGTGAAGTATGGGATGTTACCAACCAATTAAATCCTATGCGAATTGAGAATGAGGCAGCTTCGATATCATTTAATTTTAAAATAAATGGAGGTGTAAATCATGAAATTATTGTGCTGAATAATAACGATTATTATGTTCCGAAAAAAGCAAATGAGTCTCGTGTATTGAATCAAAATTTACATAGCTTAATCAATTTGGATTACATCATTGTAACTCCAAAGTATTTGGTAGAAAAGGCGCAAAAATTGGCTGATTACCATATTCAAAATTCAAATTTAAATGTACAGGTAATTCAATTAGAACAAATATATAATGAGTTTTCATCAGGTTCAACTGATTTAACGGCAATTAGAGATTTTGCACGACATTTGTATTTGAACTCAAGTACAAATCCTTTAAAATATATCTGTCTTTTTGGTGATGCTTCGTATGATTATAAAGATAGAATTGGAGGTAACAACAATATTGTGCCGGTGTTTGAGGCATATGATAGTTTTAACCTAGCGTCTTCATATGTTACTGACGATTATTATGGAATGATGGATGAGAATGAAGGAGCCTTGAGTTCATTTGAAAGGCAGGATATTGTTACTGGAAGAATCCCAGTTACAGACCCAATAGAAGCAGGCGAAGTTGTAAATAAAATTTTAAATTATTACAGTCCAAAATCCTTTGGAAGCTGGCGCAATCAAATAACATTGGTTGCTGATGATATAGATGTTGCAGGAGAAGAAACAATTCAAGTGAGTATGGAGAAATTGGCTGATACCATTACGGCTAATAAACCAATTTTTAATCTGAAAAAAATATATGCTGATGCCTATGTTCAGGAAAGTTCATCGGGGGGTAATAGGTATCCAACGGTAAATGTTGATATCACAAATCAGGTAGAAAAAGGAACATTATTGGTAGATTATTTTGGCCATGGAGGAGAAGGAGGTTGGGCTTCAGAAGGAATTTTACGAGTGGCAGAAATTCAAGCTTATAATAACATAGTAAAATTTCCATTGTTTGTTACTGTAACTTGTGAGTTTACTCGTTTTGATAACCCCTTGAGAAAAACTGCAGGTGAATACCTTATTTGGAATAACAAAGGAGGTGTTGCTTCTCTTGTTTCAACCACCCGAGAAATTTATATCAGCGTAGGTCAGTCTTTTAATGATCGATTTATAAAACCTTTGTTGAATTTTAACAATGAAAATTATACCATTGCAGAATCGTTGATGTATGTGAAAAATCAGTTTTCAACAAGCCAACGATTTTTTATTTATACTTTTGGAGATCCGGCAATGCCATTGCATGTTCCAAAACCAAATGTTAGGATTACAAAAATGAACAACATTGATGTAAGCCAGTCTATAGATACAATCAAAGCACTTTCATATATAAAATTTGAAGGAGAGGTAACCAATGATAATGGTACTTTATTGAGTGACTTTAATGGTGAATTTGAAGTGTCTATTTTTGACAAACCTATTTCAAAGAAAACGTTAGATAATGATAGGCATAATTTTATCATGAACTTTGATGTTTTAGAAAGTAAAATTTTTTCAGGAAGATCAAATATTGAAAATGGTAAATTTACTTTTGATTTTGTGGCACCTAAAGATATTAAAGTTGCCTATGGCAAAGGTAAACTCAGTTTGTATGCTTCAAATAATATGGTTGATAAGGCTGGGTATAATTTTGATGTAGTTGTTGGAGGGATAAACACGAGTGCTCCAGAAGATAATACTGGGCCAACAATTCAATTGTATATGAATGATTTAAATTTTGTTGATGGCGGCAACACCAATGAATCTCCAACCTTTATTGCAGTTCTGGAAGATGAAAATGGAATTAATACTTCAATAACAGCAGTAGATCATGATATTGTAGCTATTTTAGATGGAGATCAAAACAATCCTATTATTTTAAATGATTATTATGAAACGGATCTGAATAATTATAAAAAAGGACAGGTTTCTTATCCACTAAGGAATTTATCACCAGGTTTGCATACAATTACTTTAAAAGTTTGGGATACTTACAATAACTTATCAGAATCAACGTTTACTTTTTTTGTAGTTGATGACAGTGATTTGGTTTTAACCAATGTGTTGAATTACCCAAATCCGTTTATTAGTTATACTGAATTTTGGTTTAACCATAATAAACCCAATCAATTACTGAATGTTCAGGTGCAAATATTTACTGTTTCAGGAAAGTTGGTTAAAACAATTAATGAATCAATTATATCTGAAGGAAATTTATCTAGATCAATTAAGTGGAATGGATTAGACGATTTCGGATCAAAAATAGGAAAAGGAGTCTACGTATATAAACTAAAAGTTGTAACAGTAGATTCAAATATTAAAGCAGAAAAAATAGAAAAATTAGTAATACTTCAATAATAGTTTAATTTTGTATTGAAGTTGAAAAAAACAATTAATGAAAAAAATAACCATTTTTACACTTTTAGCTTTCGTAGCATTTTCAAACATAAATGCTCAGGAACAGCCTAATCCAATTACAACAGCTGCACCATTTTTATTAATAGCGCCAGATGCACGTTCAGGTGGTATGGGAGATATTGGTGTTGCAACTTCAGCAGATGCTTTTTCGCAACATTGGAATGCTTCAAAATATGCATTTATGCCTTCGCAATTTTCTGTAGGTGTTTTTTATACACCTTGGTTGCAGCAACTAACAAACGATGTATTTTTAGGCGGATTTAACTTTGCCAATAGAATTAATGAAAGATCTTCGTGGTCGGCTGGACTAAATTATTTTAACTTGGGTCAAATTGATTTAACAGATGCGGGAGGAGTTCCTACTGGCACCGAAAAGTTAAATGAATTTTCGTTGGATGGAGCATATGCATTAAAATTAAGCGATCAATATGGTATGGGAATTACTTTGCGCTATGTACGTTCTGATTTAGGAATTGAATCTGCAAATTCTACCATTAATCCGGTAAATACATTTACGGTTGACATTTCTGGGTATTTTCAGTCTGAAGAGCAAAATTATGGAGACTTTAATGGTGTTTGGCGCGGAGGATTTAATATTTCAAACATAGGTCCAAAAGTTTCATACTCTAATGACGGTGAAGAAAATTTTATGCCAACTAACCTTAAATTAGGTGGTGGGTTTGATTTTATTTTAGATAATTATAACAAAGTAACATTGAATACTGAGTTTAATAAATTGTTGGTTCCAACACCAAGTATATCAATTAATGATGACGGTGAACCACCTTATAAACAGGATGACGTTGCTTTTTTTAAAGGAATGTTCCAGTCATTCGGTGATGCCCCAGGTGGTTTTGAGGAAGAAATGCAAGAAATAACATGGGCACTTGGAGCTGAATATATGTACGATAATGCATTTGCTTTAAGAGCAGGTTATTTTCATGAAAGTGATATGAAAGGAGCCCGACAATTTTTTACAATTGGTGCTGGTTTTAAATTCAAAAGCGCTCGTTTAGATATGTCTTACTTATTTAATGCTTCAGATATTAACAATCCTTTGGAGAATACACTTAGATTTTCATTATCTTTCGACTTTGGAGAGTTATATGAAATTTACTAAGTAAAATTTTAATGAAAAAAGTTGAAATAAAAACTCAAATTACAGTTTTTGAAGGTGTTGACGAATTGCCAGATGCGATAAAATTATTAATGAATAAGGCAATTGAGGTAAAAAAAACGGCCTATGCCCCTTATTCAAAATTTAGAGTTGGCGCAGCCATACTTTTAGAGAATGGCTTAATTGTAACTGGTAATAATCAGGAAAATGCAGCCTACCCATCTGGAATATGTGCCGAAAGAGTTGCTATTTGGAAAGCTGCTTCAGATTTTCCGAATCAAAAAATAATAGCATTGGCAATAACAGCAAGTGCTTCTTCACAAACAACAAAAGAACCTGTTGCGCCTTGCGGTGCCTGCCGACAAAGCTTATCTGAATATGAACTCAAGCAATCAGATAAAATTGAAGTCTATTTCATGGGCGAAATTGGGAAAGTAATAAAAACCGATTCAGTTTTGGATTTACTTCCAATAGCTTTTGATAAATCTTTTTTATAAAATTTAATGAAAAAAGATATTGAAAATCGAGAGGATATATATTTGCTTGTAAAGTCATTTTATGTAAAATTGATGAGTGATGATTTGATGTGTCATTTTTTTGAAGATTTTAAAGATCCAACTCATTTAGAAGATCATTTGCAAACCTTGGTAGATTTTTGGAGTAATATACTTTTTTATACGGGTGAATATCGTAAAAACGCCATGCAACCTCATTTGAATTTACAGAGGCAAAAACCATTTAAACAGGTGCATTTTGAGCGCTGGTTATCTAGCTTTTACAAGACTTTGGATGAACTATTTGAAGGCGAAATAACACACGCTGCAAAGTCAAGAGCGCAATCGATAGCCACCGTAATGCAAATTAAAATTTTAGAGATGAATAAGTAATATATTCTTATATTTGTTTCATATTTTATTATAAATGAACCTACACTCAGTAATTACCGGAATAGGAAGTTTTATTCCTTCCGAGGTTAAAAAAAACGAAGCTTTTTTAGAAAATAAATTTTTAAATGATGACGGAACGCCTTTTGAATATGAAAATGAAGTCGTTATCGAGAAATTTAAAGCCATAACCGGTATTGAAGAAAGGCGATATGCTTCTCCTGATTTAAATTCTTCTGATTTAGGATACTTTGCTGCACAAAAAGCAATTGAAGATGCAGGAATCGATCAGGAAGAATTAGACTACATTATTTTAGCGCATAATTTTGGAGATGTAAAAAGTGGCACCATACAAAGTGATATGTTACCGAGTTTGGCATCAAGAGTTAAATTTAGATTAGGAATTAAAAATCCAAATTGTGTTGCTTACGATATTTTATTTGGATGCCCTGGCTGGATTCAAGGTGTTATACAGGCAGAAGCTTACATTAAGGCTGGAATTGCTAAAAAATGTTTGGTAATTGGTACAGAAACCCTTTCAAGAGTTTTAGATGATTATGATAGAGATTCAATGATTTATTCCGATGGGGCTGGAGCTTGCGTTGTTGAAGCTGTTGAAAGCAATACGCCATCAGGTATTTTGAGTCACGCAGCACAAACCAATACTTCTGATGAATGTTATTATTTATTTTTTGGTAGTTCATACAACAAAAATGAAAATCCAGATGTGCGTTATATAAAAATGTACGGACGAAAAATATATGAATACGGTCTGAATTATGTTCCTTTGGCCATGAAAGAGGCTCTTGATAAAAGTGGCGTTCCTATTTCGGATGTTAAAAAAATATTTATTCATCAGGCCAATGAAAAAATGGATGAAGCTATTTTAAAGCGGTTTTATCGATTGTACAAATCAAAAGTTCCTGCTGGAGTTATGCCGATGAGTATTCATAAATTAGGAAATAGTTCTGTAGCAACAGTGCCTACCCTATTTGATTTGGTTAAAAGCGGAAAAATGGAAAATCAAGAAATTAACAAAGGTGATGTGGTGATTTTAGCCTCTGTAGGTGCAGGAATGAACATCAATGCAATTGTATATAGATATTAATAATAGAAATAAAAGTAAAAAAATCCTCAATTGAGGATTTTTTTTTATTCTAAAACTTCAGTTATTGTTTTTCCAGTTGTTCCGTTTGGTTGCTCAATTTTCAACAAACTAGAGATGGTTGGAGCAATATCAATAATAGGATAATATTTGTTTGATTTCCCTTGTTTAATTCCTTGTCCGTAAAAAATTAGAGGAACGTGGGTATCATAACTATATCCAGACCCGTGAGTACTGCCAACTTCAGGATAGCTTATGGTTGTTGGATTTAAAACAAATAAAACATCACCTGATAATTTTTGATTGTAACCATTTTGTAAAGTTTGCAATATTCCAGAGGTAAATGATGTTGACTGCAAAGTATGAGCACCAACAGATTTATAAACGGTTTCAAAATTTAAAATTTCATCAGCTAAAACTTGTTCAACTTCTAAAATATATAATTGAAGCTCTTTGATTTTCTCTTTGTTGAAAAATAATTGATTGTTTGAAATATCTTCAACTAATTCAGAAGAATTGAATCGAGACTTGGTTATGTTATTTACAAATGCTTTAAATTTTTTATTATCAAAATAGCCTCCAGGGATTTTTAATGTTTGTAAATAGGAAGGTACTTGTACAGCAGCATGGTCGGCAGTTAAAAATAAAGTATAATTATCTTGACCAATTTCCGCATCTAAAAATTGAATTAATTCTTCAATATTTTTATCAATACGAATGTAAGAATCTTCAACTTCTTTTGAATCTACTCCAAATTGATGCCCAACATAATCAGTGCTTGAATAACTAATTGCAATAAAGTCTGTAAATTCACTTTTTCCTAAATTTTCACCTAAAATGGCGGCTTTTACAAAATCTGTTGTAAAATCATTTCCATATGCCACTGCTTTTAGCAAATCGTAGTTATTATTTGTTTTTCTTAACTCTGCTAAATTATATGGAAATGAGGGACTTTCTTTTCCTTTAAAAGGTTCTTCAAATTTATTGTGATCTGCAATGGTTTCAGTATAAGTATTGATGTTATAATAAGTATCCCAAGTTTTTTCTAAATAGCTATTTGCAATGCCTGAGTTATTGAAATCATTTACCCATTCAGGTAATTCATTCATATAAAATGAACTTGTTATAAATTTCCCTGTTTCGCCGCCTTCAAACCAATAAGCTGCATTTGCGGTATGCCCGGCAGGTAAAATAGCAGATCTGTCTTTTATTGAAATTCCCAAATTTTTGCCATTCATATTTTGTGCAAGTTTAAGCTGATCAGTAACTGTTGTGGTAAGCATTCTATATGGCGATTTTTCCCCGCCAGTTTCAGCTCCAATGGTTTTATAGTTGTTATCATCAACACAATAAATAGATTTTTTCTCAAATTTATCATACCAATTGTTTCCAATTATCCCATGGTTTGTTGGTGTAGTTCCTGTATAAATTGAAGCATGTCCAACAGCGGTGTATGTTGGAATGTAATTAAAATGTACATTTTGTAAGTTGTAGCCGTTGTTCATTATTTTTTTGAACCCGTTTTCACCATATTTACTATAAAATTTGATTAAGTAATCGTACCTCATTTGATCAATCACTATACCGACAACCAATTTTGGTCTTGTGAGGTCTGATTTTGGAATTGTTTCTGAATGCGATTTTTGTTGTGTGGTGTTAGAGGTGTTTTTAGATTTCACACTAACACATTGAATAAGAGCAAAACTTATAAAAATTAACAATATAAATTTCTTCATTTTTAAGAATATTAAAAAAATAACGTGATTTCAAATTTACAATATTTTGGCTACTTGTTTGTTTTTTATGTTACAAAAAGAATAAACGTCGTATTAATTTAATATTTTAGCAAAAAAGTTTTTGAATGAACTACTTTGAACATGTTGGTAAGTATTTTATAATGCTAAAACAGGTTTTTAAAAAACCTCAAAAAGGATCGGTATTTAAAGAAATGTTATTTCGTGAAATTGAAGATCTCGGTTTGAAATCATTAGGGATTGTAATGTTTATTTCATTCTTTGTTGGAGGCGTTGTTGCAATACAAACAGCTTTAAGCGTAGACAATCCTTTTATACCGAAATACCTAATTGGATTTGCAACCAAACGGTCTGTAATATTAGAATTTGCCCCAACTTTTATGTCGGTTATTTTAGCCGGAAAGGTGGGGTCATATATTACATCAAGTATTGGCACTATGCGAGTTACTGAGCAAATAGATGCTTTAGAGGTAATGGGAATTAATTCATTAAATTATTTAGTATTGCCAAAAATTATTGCAGTATTATTCTTTTATCCGTTGTTAATATTATTGGCTATGTTTCTTGGAATTTATGGTGGTTATGCTGCTGGTATATTAACAGATTTGTTTTTTTCTGAAGATTATATCTATGGTGTTCAGCTCGATTTCAACCCTTATTTTATAAAATATGCGCTTATAAAAACCTTGGTTTTTGCTTTTTTAATCGCTACAATTCCTGCATACCATGGCTATTATGTAAAAGGAGGCTCTTTAGAGGTTGGTAGAGCAAGCACACAGGCTGTAGTTTGGACAAGTATTGTAATTATTTTAATGAATTATTTCTTAACTCAAATGCTTTTAGGATAATGATTGAAGTTGAAAATTTATACAAGGAATTTAATGGGCAGCAAGTATTAAAAGGCATTTCAACTACTTTTGAAAAAGGAAAAACAAGTATGATTATTGGTCAAAGTGGTTCGGGTAAAACAGTTCTATTGAAATGTTTGCTAGGGCTTCATGTACCAGACAGAGGTGTTATTTCATTTGATGGTAGAAAACATACTGCACTAAGCATTAAAGATCACAGACAATTAAGACAGGAAATTGGAATGGTTTTTCAGGGTGGAGCACTTTATGATTCTTTAACAGTTGAAGAAAATATTTTGTTTCCGCTAAAAATGTTTACCGATCAATCTTTAAAGCAAATGAAAGAACGTGTAAATTTTGTTTTGAATAGAGTAAATCTTGATGATGTTAATAAAAAATTTCCAGCGCAACTTTCTGGAGGAATGCAAAAAAGGGTTGCCATTGCAAGAGCAATTGTAATGAATCCAAAATACCTTTTTTGTGATGAGCCTAACTCAGGGTTGGATCCAAATACTGCAATTGTAATTGATAATTTAATTCAGGAAATCACGAAAGAATATGATATTATTACAGTAATTAATTCTCATGATATGAATTCCGTGATGGAAATTGGCGAAAAAATAATTTTTTTAAAAGATGGTGTAAAAGCGTGGGAAGGAACTAATAAAGAAATATTTAAAACTGAAAATGAGGCAATTGTGAATTTTGTTTATTCTTCAAATTTATTCAAGAAAGTTAGAGAGGCATATTTAAATGAAACAAAATAGAAAAGTTCTTTGTTTTTTTAAAATATACCACTATATTTGCAGCCGCTAAAAAGGAAAAAATGACCTGGTAGCTCAGTTGGTAGAGCACCTCCCTTTTAAGGAGGTGGTCCTGGGTTCGAGCCCCAGCCCGGTCACAAAAAACTTCTCGATTTAAAGAGAAGTTTTTTTATTTTTAATTTTGGTGAGATACTCAAGTGGCCAACGAGGGCAGACTGTAAATCTGCTGCGCAAGCTTCGAAGGTTCGAATCCTTCTCTCACCACAAAACCTAAATATGACTATTTAGGTTTTTTTTAATATTAAATTTAAAATGTTTAACTAAATAAATAATAAATTAAACAAAATATAATATATTTGTATAAAAATATTTATGAAATGAAGAATAAGGCACTTTTTTTATTGATTTTAATTCTAAGCTTTAATAGCTTGTTTTCACAAAGTGAAGGAATTATTAAAGGAAAAGTAATTGATGCGCAGAGTAGGCAGGTATTGCCTTTTGTGAATGTGTTGGTTTTAGGTACAAACGTTGGCTCAACTACAGATGAAAATGGAATGTTTGTGATAAAAAACGTTCCTTTGGGTTATCTAAAAATTCAGGCTTCATTTATTGGTTATGAGAGTAAAGCTTCTGATGATTTTTTAGTTACAATTGAAAAATCGCCTTTTATAATAATTGAATTGTCTCAAGACGATGAACAGTTGGATGAGGTTGTTGTACAGAGTAAATTGTTTAAAAAATCTTTGGAAAACCCATTGTCCTACCAATCTTTAGGAATTGCTGAAATAGAAAAAAATCCTGGAGGAGACCGAGATGTTCTAAAGGTAATACAGTCTTTTCCAGGTGTAGCTTCAAACCCTGGATTTAGAAACGATATTATTATTCGTGGAGGTTCGCCATCTGAAAATAAATTTTATTTAGATGGAGTTGAAGTGCCTGTAATCAATCATTTTCAAACACAGGGATCCACAGGTGGTCCTGTTGGAATTATAAATGCAGATTTGGTTAGAAAGGCAGATTTTTATTCAAGTTCATTTTCTGCTAATAGGGGAAATGCCTTAAGCTCAATTATTGAATTCACCCAAAAAGAAGGAAACCCAGATAAGCTGAACATGAGAGCAACTGTTGGAACTTCAGATGCAGGGTTAACTTTTGACGGTCCAATTGGTGAAAACACAACTTATATGGTTTCAGCACGTCAGTCATATTTAAGTGGTTTGTTTAAAATATTGAAATTGCCATTTTTGCCAACTTACACCGATTTTCAGCTAAATGTGAAGCATAAATTTGATGATAAAAATGAATTGTCTTTAATTGGTTTAGGTGCTATTGATAATTTTAAGCTTAATGAGGAGGTAAATGATGGGGTAACTGATGAGGATATTTTAAAACGAAATCAATATGTGTTAGATGTAATTCCTATTCAAAATCAATGGAATTATACAGTAGGTTTATCCTATAAGCATTATGGAGAAAATGCAACGCAACAAGTTGTATTAAGTAGAAATGAATGGAATAATGAAGGTGAAAAATACCAAGACAATACCAATAACTTTGATGATTTATTGTTGAACTATTCTTCAAGAGAAACTGAAAATAAATTGCGATACGAAAACTTTTCAACCTTAAAGAATAATTATAAATTAAATTTTGGAGTTGGATTAGAAGATGTTAATTATTACAATTCAACCTATCAAAAATTCGCAAATGAATCTGGGGTTGATATTATTGATTTTACTTCAAATTTATCTTTGTTTAAATATGGTTTTTTTGGTCAAATTTCCAAAGCATATTTAGATTCAAGATTTAATGTTTCGTTTGGTGTTCGTTTTGATGGAGTTGATTATAATGAAGAAATGGCTAACCCATTGAAACAATTTTCCCCAAGACTTTCATTGGCATATGCGTTAACTCAAAAGTGGGCAGTAATTGCTTCGGCAGGAATTTACAATCAACTGCCTTCGTATACAACTATGGGTTACAGAGATAATAATGAAGTATTGGTAAATAAAGAAAATGATTTGGAATACATTACTGCTAACCATTTGGTTGCCGGATTGGAGTTTAAGCCAAATACAAGTTCAAAAATAACGGTTGAGGGTTTTTATAAAGGCTATAAAAATTATCCTTTCTCTGTTGAAAATCAAATAAGTTTGGCAAATTTAGGTGCTGATTTTGGAGTTGTTGGGAATGAGGAGGTTACTTCAACTTCTGTTGGAAAATCTTATGGATTTGAAGTTTTTTTGCAGAAAAAGTCATATAGTGGTTTGTATGGAATTGTATCATATACTTATGTTAGAAGTGAATTTAAAGATGTAAATAATAACTATGTGCCATCAACATGGGATAATAGAAATTTATTAACTGCAACCGGTGGTAAAAAGTTCAATAAAAACTGGGAATTAGGTGCTAAATTCAGAATGGTAGGCGGCAGACCGTATACGCCATACGATTATGAAGCATCAGCTTTAATTTCCAATTATGAGGTTAATAAAGGTGGTATTTTAGATTATTCACAATTGAATACACTGCGTTATGAATTTTACCATCAGTTAGATGTACGCGTTGATAAAACTTGGTATTGGAAACATTTTTCGTTGAATTTATATGTTGATGTTCAAAACCTATTTAGTTCCCAAGCCGAAGAACAGCCTTATTTAATCGCTGAAACGGATAATAATGGAAACTACATTGTAGATCCATCAGATAGCACAAAGTATGTTTTAGAAGAAATTGAAAATACTTCTGGTAATATACTTCCTAGATTTGGTGTTATTATCGATTTCTAGTTACTACTAAGGTGTCAAGTTCTAAACGGGTTTTTAGCCATTTTTTTAGTTGAAGTTCTTGAATTTTAGTATTAGGAACTGAATCGTACCATTTTGTATTAAAAGCGGTAATAGTATCTACAGTTTTAAAATTGGTAGAAACTAAATTGGCATAACTAATTTCAGATAACCCATTAAATAATACTTGCGCTTCTTTACTAACCTGAAGAAAAGGAATTTGATTTTTATAATACTTGCTTATTTCAGTTTCTAAAAGTTTAATTTTTTCTTCTTTTTCATTAATAGACTTATCACGTGATGAAATAATTTCTTGATTTCGCGCATATAATTCAGATAATGATTTTATCTCATGTCTTAAATCAGAATCGTCCGTACCTTGCTTAATTATCAAGTTAACACCAGTTAAGCCATATTTGGGAAGTTTGTTTTTCCATTTTTCGATTTCAGACTTTGTTAATTTTTCACCATAAATAAATATTGTAAGTGTTTTGTTGTCGTAATCTATGTTTTCATCTTTTTCATCAATAATGCTAATGCCATCACTTTTTAAATCATTAATAAATTTTTGAGAAGACTGTTTAAATTGATTTTGTTGAAACAAATTAAAAAACATATAAATACTACCCGCTAAAACTATTAAAGCTACAAATGAAGCCAATTGAGCAATTCGCTTTCTTTTTGCAGAGTTTATGTATTTCACCATCGGGAATTTTAAAAACTTAACAATTACAAAAGCAGCTAAAGCTATAAAGATGGTGTTAATAGTGAATAAAAACATAGCTCCACCAAAATAAGCTAAATTCCAGGTTGCCAAACCATAACCGGCAGTACAAAGTGGTGGCATTAAGGCTGTTGCAATGGCCACACCAGCAATAGTATTTGTTTGTTTACTTCTTCTGCTTAAAGCTACAATTAAAGCCAATCCACCGGCAATGGCAATAAAAACATCTCTAACATCTGGAGCAGTTCTTGCTAAAAGTTCAGGTGTCTCATTTCTAAATAGTGGGATTAGAAAAAATAAAAATGAAGTTCCTAAACTCAAACCTACCATAACCCCGAGGTTAACTAATGATCGTTTTAATGTGTCAATGTCATTAATTCCTATAGAAAGCCCCACTCCTAAAATAGGACCCATTAAAGGTGATATAAGCATTGCTCCAATTACTACAGCTGTGGAGCTTACATTTAAACCAATTGATGCTATTAAAATTGAAAATATCAATACCCAGGCAGTATGTCCTTTCATTGAAATATTTCCTTTTATATCTTCTATAGTTGCTTTTTGATCTGTATCTAAACGAATGTTTAATAGTTCAAAAAGAAATAACTTGATGTTCGAGAAAAGAGTTTTAAAATCGTTATTTGGATTCGGATTGTCTGAATTGGGTTGAGTAGTATTTTGGTCATTAGTAGTATTTTCCATCTCAAATTGGTTTTAAACAAATTTAATTTTATTTCTTGAATAAAGAAAGTTAATGTTTTTAGAAAAAAATGGGCAAATTTTCAACAAATATTATCCCAGATTTTTTATTCTAATAAAACAACTTCTGCATTTTGGTTGAATAAATAAGTTCTATGGCTGCTCAATTCAATACATTCAAAACGAGTTCGGCGTAAATTCCCTTTTTTAAAAGTTTTGTTATTGAATAAGAAAAGACTTCCATGTTCAATTTCAATAATCATATTTTTTTCAGAAATAGCGTCGAATTGTTTTAGTGCATAGGTTAAATTTACGTCGCTACCAGTACTTGCTTTAGGGTTTTTTAGATAATTAGCTAAATAAGGCAACAACTCTAAAGGAAAAATAGATGGATGAATAAAAGGCAACATAAGGTGTTGAAACTGAGTTTTCCATTGTATTCCATGTGGTTTTACGCGCTTATACTGTTTATGTGTTGTAAAATGTGCAATCTCGTGAATAAGCGTTAGTAAAAACTGATATGAATTTAAACTATTGTTTAATGTTATCTGAAACTTACCGCTTTTAGTCCTTTTGAAATCACCATGTTTTGTAGTTCGGTTGTTTACAATTTTTATGGTTATTGGATGTTGTGAAAGTATTTCAGCAACTAAATTAACTGAATTTTGTGGAAGGTATTTAGATAGTTTTTCAGTCATTAATTACGGTGTAGTTGAAGATACTTGTAATGTTTTTCCATTGTAAAATTTGTTTCCTGTTAAAGCAAAATTGTATATATAGTTTGCCATTTCTATAGCCGAAACAGGAGCCTTATAACCAGGGAATGCTTCATTTAACATTTCAGTTTGTACAGCTCCTAAAGCCAATGCATTGAATGAAATTCCTTGCTCTTTATATTCTTCGGCCAGTACTTCGGTAAGTGTTAGTAAGGCTCCTTTTGAAGAGCTGTAAGCTGCCAATCCAGAAAATTTCATACTTCCTTGTACGCCACCAATGCTACTGATATTAACCACATGACTTCCTTTTTTTAGAAATGGAAGTATTTGTTGTGTTAACGATGCCACCGCAAAAACATTTACTTGATACAATTCCAGAAAATTTGCAGTTGTTAGTTGTGTAAAAGGTTTATTGATTAGTTTTCCGGCGTTGTTAATTAAAATATCAACTTTTTCCCAATTTTTTGAAATGAATTCAGTCACTTTTTTCAAATCATTTTCATTAGATAAATCTACCGATAAACTTGTGATGTTTGATAATTTTAAAGCATCAAGAGGCTTTTTATTTCTTGATAATGCTAAAACATTACAATTGTTATTTGCAAATAATTGAGCCAATTCAAAGCCAATTCCACGACTTGTTCCTGTAATTATAACATTTTTCATCATTAGTTTTCGAAATTAATATGTTGGTAGGCACCAATATCGGCTAGTGAAGATCTTAAAATTTCTAAAATATCATAAGGTACTTCAGCAGTTCCTTGAGGGTCAGATTTTTTGATTCCTTCAGATTTTTGCCCAATAATTAATTCATTGGTTGAAGGCGATTTAAAATCAGAATCGCCGTTAAAAATATTGTTTATGTAATGGCTTGTGTCCTCAAAATTGTATTCTGGAATATTGGAATAGGAATTGTTATAATCATTGAACCTTATCAAATTATTTTTGAAATAATAATTAAAAATTGAACCTTCAACTTTATCAATAATCAATTCAATATTTGAATTTCCATCAATAATACAATTGGTGAAATTTGCAGCATGTAAATTTCGAGTTTCAACAGTAATTTGATCGTTCTCTGAATATGTAAAATAATTATTAATTAAAACAGTTGGAAACTGACGTAAGCTACCATTCCAATAATTTGCAAATGTAGCATGGGTAAAATTGTAGGTTCCTCCAATAGTACAAGCCAATGATGCTTGGCCACTATTGTTTATTACTAAATTTTCACCCTTTATGTTTGTTTCTCTTCCTAAAATTCCAAAATTAGAACTATTATATATTTGTGTGTTTTTGATAGTTAAAGTAGGTGAGGAGATGCTCCCAATAGAATCCATAATAATTCCTGCAGAAGCATTTTTTATAATAGTATGGTTAATGCTGTGATTTTTACTTCCTGCTCTTAACCAAATTGTTCCCCACTGCCCAGGGGTATTACTAAATTGTGGCTCAAGCCTGTCACCTTCTATAATAACTTCATTGTTGAATTCACCATTTATAGTTAATGTTGCATTTTTGTCAACTATTAAACCTGAGTTCGAATGAAAATAAACTTGAGCTCCAGCATTAATTGTAAGGGTTTTTGTTGATGGAACGGCACAATAGCCATAAATAACGTAAGGTTTTTCATCGGTAAAGGTTGTATTATTGTTCAAGTAAAAACCTTGAACGTTCATTTCTTCTCCATCAGCATCAATACCAATTGAAATTGTTTCAATAAAACCATTTGCATCTTTTGAAGGATATAAAAAATGAGCATCTTTAACCAGCGTAACCAATTTTACATCTTGCAAGTGTCCGCCACCACTAAATACTATTGAATCTGTATAAATAGGATCTAAAACTTGATTGTAATCAATAGTGGTTTCAATAAAAATAAAAAGGCTGTCTTTTGCTAAAATTTCAGTATTTTCAAAATATTTACCTGGTTTTCCATCAACATTTAACCGGTAGAAAGAGCTTTCGCCTCTTCCGAGGGAAATTACAGGAATTGAGATGTCGTTATTACTTTTATTATACACTTTAAAATGATAGGTGCTTGAGCCAATGTTTGTAAAAACCGTATCTAAATAAATAGTATCTTTTGAAAATGACAGTTCGCCAGAGCTTAATTCTGCTGAGAAATCATTTCTGCAAGATGTTAAAAACAGGATTGCAGTAATTAAAAAAAATGAAAAGTAGCGCATTTGATTGTTTTTGTAAATGTAAATATAAAAAAGATTATAGACGATAGCTTAGAGAAACTCGAATTTAGATAAAGTTACTTTTCTAAAACTTTTATATTGTATAGGTCTATAGTATTACTCTTTTTTAAACAATTCAATTTCATATAATTTACCCCAATGTTTTCCTGTAACAAAAAGCCTGTTATTTTCTTTGTCATAAGCAATTCCGTTTAAAACATCATCGCTATCCTGCAGTGTTTGCTCTTTTTGAATGTGTTCTTTTAAACTATTTAAATTAGCAACACCTTCAATTTTTCCATTTTTTGGGTTTACAATTAAAATAGAGTTTTGTTGCCAAACATTAGCGAAAATCATACCGTTAACGTATTCAAGTTCGTTTAAGTTTTCTACTTTTCGCGAATCTGTATAAGCTTCAATATAACTTTCTTCAGCCAGAGTTTCTGGGTTTAAAAACCAAATATTTTCGGTTCCATCGCTTTTTATAATTTTTTCACCATCATTTGTTAATCCCCATCCTTCTCTGCTTTTGGTATATTTGAATTCATTTTCTTTTTCAAAAGTATCCAGATTGTAAACAAATCCAATGCCGCTTTTCCAAGTTAATTGATAAATTTTATTATTAAAAATGGTAATTCCTTCTCCAAAATATTGAGAATCTAAATCTTTTTGTTGTAATATTTCACCAGTAACCAAGTTTACTTTTCTTATTGAAGATTCCCCTTTTTGACCTGTACCTTCATATAAAAATCCATTATAATATTCCAAACCTTGTGTGTAGGCGCTTTTATCATGAGGATAAGTATTTATTATTTTGTACGAATAAATTTCTGGTGCAGTATCAGCCATAATGTAAATTGCACTTGTAACTTTCTCAGATTTATCTTCATAAAAAACAATGGCAGTTACGGTATGTTTTCCTAGTTTAAAATTTTCAATATTTGCTGTAGCTGTATTTTTATTTCCTGAAATTTTTTGATTGTCAATTGAAAACTGAACGGAATCTATTAGCTTATTGCCTTTTTCTGATATTGAAATAGTTAGCTTTTGATTAGATTGAATTTTTTTTGGGGCATTTAACACAAAATGATATTCACTTTTACATGAAATAATGGTTAGTATTAAAAGAAAACCGAAGAATGATTTGTTAAACATAGCTAAAATGGACTTTTTTAAAATATTTATGTAAATAAAATAAATTATTTGTTTGAAGTTTCAAAAATATACTTAAATTTGCAGTCTTAAAAATAAAAACAGCATTAAAACGAGTTTACGATGAGAAAAGGTATACACCCAGAAAATTATAGAATGGTAGCATTTAAAGATATGTCTAATGAAGATGTGTTTTTGACTCGTTCAACAGTAAATACTAAAGAAACTTTAGAGGTAGATGGTGTTGAATATCCTTTAGTGAAATTGGAGATTTCAAGAACTTCACATCCTTTTTATACAGGTAAATCTAAATTAATAGATACTGCAGGACGTATTGACAAGTTCAAATCTAAATATGCAAAATTCAAAAAATAAGCATTTTAGCTTTTAAATTATAAAAAACCTTCGTAATTAATTATGAAGGTTTTTTTCTTTTTGAAGCTTTTTACTTTCTGAAACGCATTTGTTATAATGCATTTCTAAATTTTTTAATTGTTGAAGTGTTAAATTATTTATGTGAACAACTCTTTCTTCAACAGATAATTTTCTTAATTTTTCCAAAGGACAATAGCGATGTTTATGTTGAAATGGACATCGAAATAAAGCTCCGTGAGTTGCAAACCTATTAAAACTCATAGCATTTAAGTTATTGGTAGTAATAAAGTTACGTAAAAATAATGTATAAAATTCATTAAAAATGAATTTTATACATCTTCAAATTTCCATGTGAGATAATACTGTATTTTATTGATTGTGAGATGATTGTGGTATTTATTCTTTCATAGTATCGCTAATTTTTTTATATTGCATAAAAAACATTATGCCTATATACATGGATCGCCACGATATTCCGAAAGAAATTAAAGCAGCGCATGTAGCAGAAATGCATCAGGCTGATTTGAAAATTGAGCATTTATTTGGGTGTAAAGGAATGACATATTGGTGTGATGAAGAGCGAAATACTGCATTTTGTTTAATTGAAGCGCCTAATAAAAAAGCAATACAGGACATGCATAATTATGCACATGGTGAATTGCCTCATAGTATAATTGAAGTTGATGAAAAGTTAGTAGAATCTTTTTTGGGTAGAATTGGAGATCCTGAAAAAGAAGAAGAAACAAAATTAAATATTATTAGCGATTCTGCTTTTAGGGTTATTATGATTATTGAGACTAGTAGTTATTTGAATAGACTTGAAGGAAATCAGTTCAGTATATTTTTTCAAAAATTTCATAATAGCGTTTTAAAGACATTAAAAAAATTTCATGGGAGTGTAGTTAAAAGTAATAATAATAGTTATTTGATTTCTTTTAAATCTGTTACAAATGCAGTATTATGTGGGTTAGAAATTCAATTTAAATTTAAGTATGTTACCCCTAAATTTGATGAAAATATTCGAAAAATAAATATTGCATTGGGGTGCGGAAATCCAGTTACTGACAAAGTAAATATTTTTGAAGATGCCATTATATTTACAACAAGAATGTGTGAAATTATAAATGGCCAGTTAGTTATTTCTTCAGAAGTTAACTCTTTATTTGAAAATGAAAATAGAAATGCAGGTATTGATAAATCTTTAGTTCGGGTTTTAAAATCTTCAGAAGAAAAATTCTTGACCAATTTAATGGATATTGTTGAATATAATTGGTACAAACCAGATTTAAATGTCACTAAATTTTGTAGGGAATTAGGGATGAGTAAGTCTCAGTTATATAGAAAATTAATAAATCTTACTGGTAAATCACCCAATAATTTTTTAAGAGATTTTAGATTGCAGAATGCTTTGAGTTTACTGCATAATCAGGAAGGTAATATTTCTGAAATAGCTTTTCAAACCGGGTTTAATAGTGCCGCCTATTTCTCAAAATGCTTTTTGGATAAATATGGAATACTTCCTTCAAAATATGTTCAGCAGCATATAATTTAATTTATTCAACGTTTAGAAATGGTCCAAAATTGTTGTTTTTTGAATCAATATTGGCTGTATGTCACTTTATTTTAATTTAGATTTGAGTACTAACTAATCATCAAAAAATATAATTATGAAAATTATTAAACTTATTACAGTTATTGTTTTGTCTATTTTTTTGTACAATTGTTCAAATGTAAAGCCTGAAAATAAGATGGCTTCTGAAGAGGGTATTGCAATTGTTGAAGAAGTAGTTGTTGAAGAAAGTCTATTCAATCGTTTAGGAGGTGAGGAAGGAATTTCATCAATTGTAGATGATATTCTTACTGCACATTTAGCAAATCCAACTATAAAGCATGTTTTTTTGCCAATTTCTGAAAATCCGGAGCGATTAGGGAATTTTAAAAAACACGTGAAAGAATTTTTGTCCTCAGGAACAGGAGGAGAAGCTGTTTATACTGGTAAAGATTTGCCTACAGCTCATAAAGGACTCAATACTTCTGAAAAGGAGTTTATGAGTGCTGTGGATGATATTTTAATGGTCTTAAGTCAACATAAAATTGATGAAGAAACAAAAAAAGATATGTTATATATTTTGTATTCTTTAAAGGGTGCAGTAATAGCACAATAAAATTGATGAAATCAAAAACCCCAAATAATTTAATTATTTGGGGTTTTTTGATTTATAATTTGAACTTGTTAAGCCAACATTGTCACTGGATTTTCAATAAACTGTTTTAAAGTTTGTAAAAATGCAGCGCCTGTAGCACCGTCAACAGTTCTATGGTCACAAGCCAATGTTACTTTCATAGTATTGCCAACAACAATTTCACCATTTTTAACAACTGGTTTTTGTATAATGGCTCCAACTGAAAGTATTGCAGAATTTGGTTGATTGATAATTGAAGTAAATTCTGAAATACCAAACATTCCTAAATTAGAAACAGTGAAAGTACTTCCATCCATTTCAGCGGGTGTTAGTTTTTTAGACTTAGCTCTTATTGCCATATCTTTTACCTGAGCACCAATTTGAGTTAAACTCTTTTGATCTGTAAAAGGAATTACAGGCACTACCAATCCGTCTTCAACAGCCACAGCTACCCCAACATTAACATGGTGGTTAACACGTATTTTGTCATCAAACCATTGAGAATTTACTTGTGGATGTTTTTTAAGTGCCATTGCACTCGCTTTAACAACCATATCATTAAATGAAACTTTTGTATCAGGAATTTCGTTGATTACATTACGTGATGCAATAGCATTGTCCATGTGAATCTCTAACATTAAGTAATAATGCGGAGCAGTAAACTTAGACTCAGCCAATCTTCGAGCAATTGTTTTACGCATTTGAGAATTTTTAATTTCTTCAAAGCTTTCTTCACCTAAAGCAATTGGTTGTGCAACTGTAACATTTTGAGTAGCTACAGGGACAAAATTTTCAACATCGCTTTTTACAATCCTTCCGTGTTCACCTGAACCGGCAACTGTTGCTAAATTAATACCTTTTTCTTGTGCTATTTTTTTAGCTAAAGGAGATGCAACAACTCTTCCTGTATTTACAACTGGTGCAGCAACCTGAGTTACAGTAGCACTGGCTGACTGAGCAGGAGCAACTTCTTTAACAGGTGCAGGAGCAGCAATTTTAGGCTCTTCAGTTTTAACGGGAGCGCTTTCCGCTGCCGGGGCAGCAACATTAAACTCCTTAATAATTGCATCAATATTTTCACCTTCTTCACCAATAACAGCAAGGAGTGAATCTACAGGTGCGCTCTCACCATCTTTTAAACCAATAAACAAAAGTGTCCCTTCATTAAAAGATTCAAATTCCATGGTTGCTTTATCAGTTTCAATCTCAGCTAAAATATCGCCCTCTGAAACTTTGTCACCTACTTTCTTTAACCACTGTGCTACAACTCCTTCAGTCATTGTATCACTTAAACGTGGCATTGTAATAATTTCTGCCATTTATCTATGTTTTAAAAACGGATAATCTTCTTGATCGTATACAATATCGTATAACAACTGTTTGTCTGGGAATGGAGATTCTTCAGCAAATTTCTGACATTCTTCAACTTTGTCTTTTACTTCTTTATCCCAAACTTTCACCTCTTTTTCAGTCGCGTATTTTTTCTTTAAAATAACATCAAGAACCTGAGTAATTGGATCAATCTTACGATATTCATCAACTTCATCCTTAGTTCTGTAGTGTTGGGCATCACTCATAGAGTGACCTCTGTACCTGTAAGTTTTAATGTCTAATAAAGTTGGTCCGTCACCTCTTCTGGCTCTTTCAATCGCTTCTTCCATGGCTTCAGCAACTTTTATTGGATTCATTCCGTCTACTGGCCCACAAGGCATTTCATATCCCAATCCAAGTTTCCAAATATCTTCGTGGTTTGCAGTACGACTCACCGATGTTCCCATTGCATAACCATTATTTTCACAAATAAATACTACAGGTAGTTTCCAGTTAATTGCCATGTTGAAAGTTTCGTGTAAAGAACCCTGACGTGCAGCACCATCACCAAAATAGGTTAACGTAACGCCGTCTCTGTTAAAATACTTATCGGCAAATGCCAAACCTGCACCTAACGGTATTTGTCCACCTACAATCCCGTGACCACCGTAAAAATTATGTTCTGGAGAGAAAATATGCATAGAACCACCCATTCCACGAGAAGTTCCAGTATCTTTTCCTAATAACTCAGCCATAATTCTTTTAGGATCAACTCCTAAGCCAATAGGTTGAACGTGATTACGATATGCAGTAATCATTTTGTCATTTGGACCCATTACATGTAATGCTCCTGCTAATACAGCTTCCTGACCATTGTACAAATGTAGAAAACCTCTAACTTTTTGTTGAATATAAAGAGCAGCTAATTTATCTTCGAATTTTCTCCAAAAAAGCATGTCTTTATACCAATTGATATAGGTTTCTTTCGTGATTTTTTTCATTATGATTATAAGATATTTGATTTATATCGAAATGCAAAAGTACTATTTTGAGTAATAGTATAAAAATAACTGCATATATTTTTTATGAGATTGTTATTGGTTTACCAATAATTGAAATTTTATCCTTTTTTTTGAATGAATAAAAGAATAAACGTTGTTCAATTAAGAAAACTGTAATTTTTAACTTCAATATTTTTTTGAAATTAAAAAGCCTCACGAAATTTGGGAGGCTTTTTAATTATAAACCTGCTTTTTAGCAGTTAAATTAGTTCATATAATCTTCAATTGGGTTGCAAGAACAAATTAAATTTCTATCTCCATAAGCATCATCTACTCTTCTAACTGAAGGCCAAAATTTGTTTTCATTTAAATATGTAAGCGGAAATGCAGCTGTTTGGCGTGAATATGGGAAGTCCCAATTTTCAGCAGTCAACATTTGTAGGGTATGAGGCGCATTTTTTAGAGCTGAATTTGTATCGCCACTTTCCATACCTTCAATTTCAGCTTTTATGCTAATTAAGGCATCACAAAAACGATCTAATTCAACCTTGTTTTCACTTTCAGTAGGCTCAATCATTAATGTTCCAGCTACTGGAAATGAAACTGTTGGCGCATGATATCCATAATCCATTAAGCGTTTAGCAACATCGGTAACTTCAATTCCCTTAGCCTTAAATTCCCGAAAATCAACAATCATTTCATGAGCTGCAAAACCATTTTCGCCTGCGTACAAAATTTTATAATGTTTTTCTAATTTTGCTTTGATGTAATTTGCATTTAGGATAGCATAAATTGTTGCATCTTTTAAACCATTAGCACCTAACATTTTTATATAACTATATGAAATAAGCAATACCAATGCTGATCCCCAAGGCGCGGATGAAATAGCTGTTATTGGCATTTCACCTCCTGTTGGAATTATTGGATTTGATGGTAAAAATGGAGCTAGGTGTTTTACCACACAAATTGGACCTACACCCGGTCCACCACCTCCATGAGGAATGGCAAATGTTTTGTGTAAATTTAAATGACAAACATCGGCACCAATAGTTGCTGGATTGGTCAATCCAACTTGTGCATTCATATTTGCGCCATCCATATAAACTTGTCCACCTCGTTCGTGAATTATCTCTGTAATTTCTTTAATTGTACTTTCAAAAACACCGTGTGTTGATGGATAAGTAACCATTAAACATGCTAAATTATCTTTGTGCAATTCAGCTTTTTCACGCAGGTCTTCAACGTCAATATTTCCTTTTTCAGTTGATTTTGTAACTACAACTTCCATACCCGCCATTACTGCCGAAGCTGGATTGGTTCCATGAGCTGAAGCAGGAATTAAACAAATATTTCTATGATGATTTCCTTTTGATTCATGATATGCTTTTATAACCATTAAACCAGCGTATTCACCTTGTGCTCCAGAATTTGGTTGTAGTGAAGTTGCATAAAAACCTGTAATTTCATTCAAAGCAGTTTCTAAACCTTTAAATACTTCATGATAACCTTGCGCCTGTTCAACAGGAACAAAAGGATGCATTACACCCCATTGCGGCCAACTTAATGGCAACATTTCTGTTGCTGCATTTAGTTTCATTGTACAAGAACCTAAAGAAATCATAGAGTGATTTAAAGCTAAATCTTTTCGCTCTAATTTTTTAATATAACGCATCATTTCAGTTTCTGAATGGTAATTTTCAAACACTTCGTTGGTCATAAAGGTTGATGTGCGTTTTAAACTTTCAGGTAAATTATTTTCTGTTACTGCATCAAATAAAACTTTTTCTTTTCCTTCAGCAACAGCCAAAATTTCTAAAATTTCATTAACATCATTCAAATTCGAAGTTTCGTTTATTGAAATACTTACAATTGTATTTGAAGGATAATAAAAATTTACCCCTTTACTTTCTGCTATTGCCTTCACTTTTGAAGTATTTGAAACTTCAATTGTTAACGTATCAAAATAAGTACAATTTAACTGTTTTAGTCCTAAATTTATGATTCCTTCATTTAGAGTTGCTGTTAAATTTTGAATTTTTGTAGCAATATACTTCAATCCTTTTGGTCCGTGAAAAACACCATACATACCAGCCATAACTGCTAATAACACTTGCGCAGTACAAATATTTGAAGTTGCTTTTTCGCGTTTAATGTGCTGTTCTCTAGTTTGTAACGCCATGCGCAAAGCACGGTTTCCATCTTTGTCTAATGTAACACCAATTATCCTACCGGGAAGGGTTCGTTTATATTCATCTTTTGTTGCAAAATAACCTGCATGTGGACCACCATAACCCATTGGAATTCCAAAACGCTGAGTGGTGCCAACAACAACATCTGCACCCCATTCTCCTGGAGGAATTAAATTTGCCAGACTTAATAAATCTGCTGCAACCGCTATTTTTGCCTCAAAGCTTTTTGCTTTTTCAACAAAGTTTGTATAATTATGAACTTGCCCGTTTTTTGATGGATATTGAAGCATTGCTCCATAAACATTTTCAGTAAATTCAAATTTTTGAAAATCACCAAAAATTAATTCAACACCTAAAGGAATTGCTCTGGTTTTTAAAATATCTATAGTTTGTGGCAATACTTCATCTGAAACAAAAAACTGAATAGCATTTGATTTTTTTTGTTCTTTTGATCTGTTATTTAACAACATTATCATGGCTTCGGCAGCTGCAGTTCCCTCATCTAATAATGAGGCATTTGCCAATTCCATACCAGTTAGTTCGGTTACCATAGTTTGGTAATTCAGTAAGGCCTCAAGTCTTCCTTGAGCAATTTCTGCCTGATAAGGTGTATATGCTGTATACCAACCTGGATTTTCTAAAATATTACGTTGTATAACTCCAGGAAGAATGGTTGGGTGATACCCTAAACCAATATAATTTTTAAATAATTTGTTTTTAGATGCAAGTGATTGTATATGCGACATATATTCATATTCGCTCATTGCCTTTGGTAAGTCTAAATTATTTTTTAGTCTTATATCTGAAGGAATTGTTTTATTAATTAGCTCATCTACTGAAGAAACTCCAATAGTTTTTATCATTTCATCAATCTCATTTTCCCGAGGGCCAATATGTCTTAAAACAAAAGAATCTGTTTTCATTTAATAAAAAGTTATATAGTTTTATGGTGTTCAAAAATACAGAAAATACTACTATACAAGTGCTATTTTTAATACTTATTATAATATTTTGTTAACCATTTAATTGGCTAAATATTCTATTACTTACATTTGCTTTATGCAATTTTTAAAAAAAATATTTGATTTTTATATTTTTAGCAATGTTCATGTGGCTTTGGCAGGGTTTTGTTTGACTAAAATTACCTTGTTGAAATTTGGTAATTCAACAAATTTAACGCCACTTTTTGTAGCGTTTTCAATTATTGTTTCTTATAATTTTATTCGGTTTTATGAAATTAAAACCGATAGTATCATTTGGTTAAAAATTTGGTTTCTTGAACACACAAAGAGTTTACTTATTTTAACATTAATTGCCATTTTGGGATTGATTTATATTTTAATGTTTACTTATTTTAGTTGGTTAAGTTTAGTCATCCTTTTTCCATTTTTAATAATGACTTTATTTTATGTTATTCCTTTGTTTAAATTTGGAAAATTGGAGGTTTCATTTCGGAATTTTCCATTTGTAAAAATTTTCAGTATAGCCATTGCTTGGGCTGGAGTTTCAGTGTTATTTCCTTTGTATGAAGCAGGTCTTGAGTTCACTTCAAAAGTGTATATTGAATTTTTACAAAGGGTTTTTATTTTAATTTCCATTACGATTCCTTTTGATATTAGAGATGTAAATTCAGATTCAAAAAAAATGAAAACCTTGCCGCAGGTTTTAGGAATTAAAGCTTCAAAATTGCTAGGTTTTAGTTTGTTGTTGGTATTTCTTTTTTGTGATTTTTTTAAAGAAAATATTTCAACAACTGAAGTGTTTATAAATATTGGAATTTCAATAATTACTGGTATGTTTTTATGGTTTTCGTCTCCTGAAAAATCAAGATATTATACTGGTTTTTGGGTTGAGGCGATTCCTGTTTTTTGGTTTGTACTAATTGTACTATTTTTATAAAATAATTAGAAAAGATGAGTGATAATAACAAGAAATATTTTGAAGTAAATAAAGAGACCTGGAATAAAAAAGTAAGTATTCACAAGGCATCTGAATTTTATGATGTTGAAGGTTTTAAAAAGGGTAAAAGTTCCTTAAATACTTATGAATTAGCAGAAGTTGGAGATGTTAATGGCAAAAGTTTATTGCATTTGCAATGTCATTTTGGACAAGATACCTTAAGTTGGAGTAGGTTGGGAGCAAAATGCACTGGGATTGATTTGTCTGACGAAGGAATTAAGGAGGCTATAAAGTTAAATAATGAATTGGGTTTAAACGCAACGTTTATTGAAAGTAATGTATACGATGTTCCTAAAAAGGTTAATGGTAAATTTGATATTGTTTTTACATCGTATGGTGTTGTTGGCTGGTTGCCCGATTTAAAAACTTGGGGAGAGATAATTGCAAATAAGCTGAAAAAAGGTGGCGTTTTTTATTTGATTGAGTTTCATCCTATTGTGTGGATGTTCGATTTTTTACAAACACCACCAAAATTGACTTACCCATATTTGAATAGTGAGGTAATTTATGAAGAATATAATGGAACATACACCAATAATGATGCGGCTATTATAAGTAAAGAATATGGCTGGAATCACGGTTTGGGAGAAGTGGTTACCGCATTAACAGCTGCTGGTTTGCAAATTGAATTTTTACACGAGTTTGAGAAATCTCCATATAATGTTTTCCCTGAAATGCATAAAACTGAAGATGGTATGTATGTTTTAAAAGAAAATCAAAGAATGTTTCCCTTACTTTATTCTATACGTGCAATTAAGAAATAAAAAAGGCTTCCATTGGAAGCCCTTTTTATGATTTAAGCTTTTTTTAGCTTAATAATTTTTCAATTTTTTCTTTTTCCTCTTCAGCCAAAGCACCATCAACTAAAATTCTACCACTGTGTTCATCAGTAATAATTTTTTTACGACTAGCAATTTCAACTTGTCTTTGAGGTGGAATTGTAAAGAAAGATCCACCAGAAGCACCTCTTTCAATTGAAACAACAGCCAAACCGTTTTTTACTGTAGATCTAATTCTATTATAAGCTAATAATAAATGATCGTCAATTAAATCAGCATATTCAGCCGATTTTTCAAGTAATAAAGCTTCTTCTTTTGCAGTATCACCCATAATGTCATCTAATTCAGCAACTTTATGTTTTAATAAATCTTCCTGTTTTGCAATATTTTCTTTAGTTGCTGCAATAACTTCGTTTTTTTGTTCAATTTTAGCCTTGAATTCTTTGATTCTTTTTTCAGCCAATTCAATCTCTAATTCTTGATATTCAGTTTCTTTACTAATTGAATTGAACTCACGGTTATTACGAACATTTTTTTGTTGTTCAGCATATTTTTTTACCAGAGCCTTTGCGTCTTCAATTACTAATTTTTTAGCAGAAATTTCACTTTTTAAATTTGCTACATCTTCATCTAAATTGGTAAGTCTTTTGTTTAAACCTACTATTTCATCTTCTAAGTCTTCAATTTCTAAAGGTAATTCACCTCTTACACTTTTAATTTCATCTACTCTTGAATCAATTAATTGTAAGTCGTACAATGCTCTTAATTTCTCTTCAACAGTAACTTCTTTCTTTTTAGACATATTATAAGTAATAAATTGGATTTGTGTTTTTTTGTGATAAAATGATTGCAAAATTAGGAAATTTTTTTGTAAGTATCTCAACTAAAAGATTTTTTGTGAATTGTTCACTTTCATAATGTCCAATATCTGCAATCAGAAGCTTGTTTTCAGCTTTGTAAAATTCGTGATATTTAATATCTGAAGTCACAAAAGCATCGGCTCCTTTTTGAATGGCATTGTTAATAGCAAAACTCCCTGAGCCCCCTAAAACAGCGACTTTTTTAATGGATTTTTTAATTAATTTTGAGTGTCTAATTCCATTGGCATTCATTGTTGATTTTAGGAAATTTAAGAAATCCAATTCCGACTTTTCTTCTGTAAATTCGCCAATCATTCCCATACCAATTTCTTGATGAAAATTGTCTAAAGTTACAACATCATAAGCTACTTCTTCATAAGGATGTGCATTAAAAAGTGCTGAAAGCACCTTTTGCTCATGATGTTTTTCAAAAATCACACTCATAAAAGTTTCATTTTCGATATGTAATTTTCCTTTTTCACCAATTACAGGATTTGAATTTTCATTGCCTCTGTAAGTTCCAAATCCTTCTGTATTAAAACTGCAATTATCATAATTTCCAATGTTTCCTGCACCAGCATTAAATAGGGCTAATCTAACAGTTTCAGCATTTTGTTTTGGAACATAAGTAGTCAATTTTTTAATGGTATTTTTTTGTGGAATCAAGATTTTTTTATTTGTCAAACCTAAAATTTCACAAATTTTTGCATTTACACCTTGAAAGGAGTTGTCAAGCGCAGTATGCATTGCATAAATCGCAATGTCGTTTTTTATGGCTTTTAAAACTACACGTTCAACATAATTTTTCCCATTTAATTTTTTTAAGCCTGAAAATATAATAGGATGAAAACTAACAATTAAATTACAGTTTTTTTCAATTGCTTCATCAACCACATTTTCCAAAGTGTCTAACGTAACTAAAACTCCACGAACTGGAGTGTCTACATCTCCAACAAGTAGACCAACATTGTCAAAATCTTCAGCGTAATTTAAAGGTGCAATTTCTTCTAATACAATTTGTAATGTCTTTAATTTTTAGCATAATATTTCAAGTTCTATAAACAAAGATAAATTTTACTCAGGAAAGTTAAAGGTTTTAAATAGAAATATTATGATTTGTTTTGTAATTTCGCTTTTGTGAATTTTTTAAGAAAAATACTATTTCCATTTGCTGTTCTTTATGGTTTAATTACCAGTTTGCGTAATTATTTATACAATAAAAATATATTAAAATCAACTAAATTTAAAACGCCTACCATAGTTGTTGGAAATTTAAGTGTGGGTGGAACAGGAAAAACACCACAAATTGAATATTTAATTAGGT
This sequence comes from uncultured Flavobacteriaceae bacterium, assembly GCA_963712085.1. Lineage (GTDB taxonomy): Bacteria > Bacteroidota > Bacteroidia > Flavobacteriales > Flavobacteriaceae > Lutibacter. Next base: position 109,801 of record CAVQGP010000003.1, read on the forward strand.
TACTGCAAAATGATTATAAAATTGCAGTTTTAAGTAGAGGATATAAGCGAAAAAGTAAGGGGTTTGTAATAGCAGATGGCACTATAAATGCCGAAATAATTGGTGATGAACCGTTTCAATTTTATCAAAAATTTCCAAATATAATTGTTTGCGTTGATGCAAACAGAACCAACGGCATTCAACAATTGGAAAAGTTACCAAATCCACCTGATATTATTTTATTAGATGACGCTTTTCAGCATAGAAAAGTGCAGGGAGGTTTTAATATTTTATTAACTTCTTACAATGATTTGTATATTGATGATTATATGTTACCAACTGGAAATTTACGTGAAAATTGTCGTTGTGCAAAGAGAGCACAAATTATAATTGTAACAAAATGTCCAAATAACATTTCGAAAACCAAACAATTGGAAATTGAAAAAAGGCTAAACATTTCTAAAAATCAATCTTTGTTTTTTACCACAATTGAGTATGATGATAATTTAAAAGGGGATCATAATCTTCAAATAGATGAATTACAAAATTTAGAAGTTTTATTGATTACAGGAATTGCAAATCCAACAACTTTAGTTGAATATTTAAATTCCAAATATTTAAAATTTAAACATTTGAAATATCCGGACCATTATCATTTTAAAGAACAGGATATTCATAAAATTTCAAGTGTTTTTGCTTCAATTGAATCAAATAAAAAAGTTGTTTTAACTACCGAGAAAGATTATGTTCGTATCTTTGATAAGTTAAAAAACGCGTATTATATTTCTATAAAAACAACATTCATAAATCATAAAAATGATTTTGATAAACTTATAAAAAATTATGTGGAACAAAGTTCAGGACACCGTTAAATTTCTTAAAGATAAAGGAATAACCCAACCAGATTACGGTATTATTTTAGGAACAGGTTTGGGGAATTTGGTTGATAAAATTTCAATAGAAATTACAATTCCTTATGCCGAGATTCCTAATTTTCCAGTTTCAACTGTTGCCGGCCATTCAGGTGAATTAATTTTCGGAACCATTGGTTCAAAAAAAGTTGTAGCTATGAAAGGTCGTTTTCATTACTACGAAGGTTGGACTATGGAACAAACTGTTTTTCCGGTGCGAGTAATGAAATATTTGGGAGTTGAAAAATTAATTGTTTCCAATGCTTCCGGTGGTGTAAATCCACGATTCAAGGTGGGTGATATTATGATTATTACTGATCATATCAATATGATGCCAAAACACCCACTTCACGGTAAAAATGAAGAGCGTTTTGGACCACGATTTGTTGATATGCATGAAGCTTACAGCAAAAAAATGATTGAAAAAATGGAACGTGTTGCTCGAAAACTGGATGTTCCTGTTCATAAAGGTATTTATTTGGCTTTGCAAGGACCAACTTTTGAAACTCCTGCGGAATATAAAATGGTTAAAATATTAGGCGCTGATGCAGTTGGAATGTCAACAGTTCCAGAGGTTATTGTTGCCAAGCATATGGGGATGACCTGTTTTGGAATTTCAGTAATTACAGATTTAGGTGTTGAAGGAATTGTTGAAGCTGTTTCGCACGAAGAAGTTCAGGAAGTGGCTAAAAAATCTGAAAAAGTTGTTGGGAAACTGGTTGAAGCATTTATAAAACAAGAATAGGGATTTTAGTAAACCAAAACAATTAAAAATAAGTGGGTATAAATTTTTATACCCACTTATTTTTTCAAATTCTTATTTTACTTTAATGCCATCAATATAGGTTTCTTTAACCCTTATTTTTGGAATTTCATTTTCTTCAACTTCCATAATATTTTGGTCTAGAATAATAAAATCGGCAAATTTACCAACTTCAATACTGCCTTTTTCATTTTCTTCAAAATTTGAATATGCAGCCCAAATAGTCATTCCTTTTAGAGTTTCCTCTCTGGTTAAGGCATTTTCAATTTGAAAACCATTTTCTGGATAATTGTTTAAATCTTTTCTGGCAACAGCAGCATAAAATGTTAACAGCGGACTCACTTTTTCAACCGGAAAATCTGTTCCTAAAGCAATTTTGCCGTATTTATTCAATAATTCTTTAAAGGCATATGCACCTTTTATTCTTTCAGCACCAACTCGGTCTTCTGCCCAATACATGTCTGAAGTAGCGTGAGTTGGTTGTACTGATGGTAATATATTGTCAAAATATTCAAAATCTGGTTCATCTATTATTTGAGCATGTTCAATTCTCCAACGTCTATCCTTTTTATCTTTTAAAACTTCTTTATACGTTTTCAGCATTACATAATTAGCAGAATCTCCAATTGCATGGGTATTCATTTGATAATCTGATGCTGCAATTTTTTCAGCAAAACTTTGCAAATCACTTAAAGGAGTTACCAAAGCTCCATAATGATTGTGTTGATCGCTGTATGATTTTTTCATAGCTGCACCTCTTGATCCTAGAGCCCCATCGGCATATACTTTAAAGGAACGCACATTTAAACGGTCTGTTTTTATAATTCCTTTTTTTGTGAAATAATCTATGCTTTTATCACTAACTGAAACCATTGCATAAATTCTCATTTTCAATGCTCCAATTTGTTGTAAGCTATCAATTAATTCAATTGTTTCTTTTGATAACCCAGCATCGTCAACCGTTGTTAAACCTAAATCAAAGCAAATTTGTTCGGCAATTTTCAAAGCTTGAATTTCTTCAGCTTTTGAAGGTTTTGGTATTTTTACTTCAATTAAACTCATTGGCCCATCAATAAAAATACCAGTTAATTTACCATTTTCTTGAAGAATAAAGCCCCCTTTTGCCGCTGTTTCAACAGTTACTCCGGCCAAATCAATAGCAGCTTGATTGGCCAATAAGGCGTGGCCATCAATTCTTGTAATTGCAACAGGTGTATTTGGAAAAAGTATATCCAATTTTTCTTTTGTTGGAAACTCTTTAATGTTCCAATCATTTTGGTCCCAACCAACACCTATAATAAAAGCAGTATTTTTTTCTTTTTGAAAATCTACAATACGCTGAATCACTTCATCAAAACTAGTAGTGCCAACCAAATCAACTTTTTGTTGATCCATTCCTAAACCAAAAAAGTGGCAATGCGCATCAATAAAACCTGGAACTATGGTTTTTCCTTGAGCATCATTTATATAAGTAGCGGTATATTTTGCCTGAATTTCTTCAGATGTGCCAACTTCAACAATTTTTCCATCTTTAATAGCAAAAGCTTCAGCTTTGTCGAAATTTGAATTTACAGTATAAATATTTGCGTTGATAACAAGCGTGTCAACTGCTGTTTTTTTTGTGCACGAAAAAGCAAAGGAAGCAAAAAGAAATAGAATTATTTTTTTCATTTTAATAAGTTTAATTTAAATAGGTGTCGAGTAAATATACCAAGGAAGCCATAGAGGCAGCACCAAGCTCTAGTTCACGTTTGTTTACTTTGTCAAATGTATCAATTGATGTGTGGTGATAATCAAAATAACGTTGCGAATCGGGTCTGTAACCAAACAAAGAAATGGTTTCAGATTTTAACGGACCAATGTCGGCACCACTTCCGCCTTTTTCAATATCGTGTAACCCATAAGGAGCAAATAATGGTTTCCAGCTTATAAATAAATCTATATTTTCAGAATTAGCATCAAAAGTAAAGCCTCTAGGAGTAAAACCACCAGAGTCAGATTCTAAAGCTGCAATATGAATTTCGTTATTTTTTTTGGCTTCTTCGGCATATTTTAATCCGCCTCTAAGGCCGTTTTCTTCATTCATAAATAATACAACTCGAATGGTGTGTTTTGGCTGAATGTTGTTAAGCTGAAATAAACGCAAAACTTCAATAGATTGTACAATGCCTGCTCCGTCGTCGTGAGCACCATCGCCTAAATCCCAAGAATCTAAATGACCGCCAACAGTAATGTATTTTTCAGGAAATTCACTCCCTTTAAGTTCGCCAATAACGTTAAATGAAGGTGCATCCGGTAAAGTTTCACAGTTTTGTTTTAAGTAAAAAGTTAAATTAGAATTTTCTTTTAATTTTTCACTCAACAAATTGGCAGCTTTTGTGCTAATGGCTGCTGCCGGTACTTTTTCATTTTCTAATAAATCATCGCCATAATCCATAACGCCTGTATGCGGAATATCATCAATGTTATGGGTCATTGAGCGCACAATTACACCGGCAACACCAAATTTACCTGATACTTTGGCACCATTAACACGTTGATCTACACAGCCACCATAGGCTTTAAAAGAATGTATTTGTGAATCGTCGAATGGGCGATTGAAAAACACGATTTTACCTCTTAATTTTTCTCCTAATTGTTCGGCTTCTTCTAAACTTTGAACTTCAATAACTTCCGCAGTTACACCTTCTTGAGGTGTTGAAATTGAGCCTCCCAAAGCACAAACAGGAACATCAAATTTTTTATTTCCAACAATAAAATAAGCTTCTTCTTTTTCGCCTCTAACCCAATGAGGAACCATAAGTGGTTGTAACCAAACTTTGTCGAAATTTAAATCGGTCATCAGTTTTTCTCCCCACTTTACCGCTTGTTGTGCTTCAGGAGAACCAGACAATCGGCCACCAATATCATTTGATAATACATCTAACCATTGGTAGGCTTGCCCATTAGTTAAGGCCGTTGTGAACAATTGTTTGATAACAGTGGAATCTGTTTTGAAATTAACTAGTTCAACTGATTCCGTTTTTTTTATTTCATTGCAAGAGGTTAAAATAAATAAACAGCTTAGTACAAGAAAAATGTATTTCATTCTAGATAGTTTTTATGAAGGCTAAAACTACAGAAAAAGATTAAACCATTATAAATTAATTATACATTAAAGATCAAACTTATAAGTAACACCACCTAAAACTTGGAATGATTGAACAGGATAATTCACAAAACGATTATAACTTTCACCAATTGCATTGTTAATTTTTCCAAAAACCGACCATCGGTCGGTAAAAATATATCCTCCGTTAAAATTTAAGTCTACATATGAATTGTTTGTAACAATAGCACCGTTTTCTGGTAATTCTCCCAAAGGAATTACAAAATCTTTTGTGTTCCCATTGAAAAATATTTGGGTGCCAGCATACCATTTATTGGTTCGGTAATCGGCTGAAATGCTTGCTTTAATTTCTGGTAAATTCCAAACTTCTTGTTGTATTGTTGAATTATAGTTTGAATAATCTATACTTCCAGCCAGTTGTAACTCTTTAGATATTTCTAAATTAATTTCTCCATAAACATTGATTGTTTCAACATCGTCGTAAACTACTCCAAAAGAATTTCCAGCTTGGTAGGATTTGTTTATTAAAATTATACCATCAGTTTGTGTCTGATTATTCAAAAACATTGCTTTATTTTTTTCGCTTTGGTAACTGGCATTCAAATTATAGCCAATATTTGAAGCTAATTTTCCTTTAGCACCAACAAAAGCTTTGTATTGTTGGTCCGTTTGAAGGATGTTTAACGTTGGTGATACAAATGGATTTTCTTCTGCGAAATCTTTATAAGTATTTTGTATTAAATCACCTGTAACACCAGCCAATAAAATGAAAATATCATCAATTAAATTAAAAGAGGCGGTTAGGTTTGGGTAAAATTTAAATGAATTTGTATTGTTCTCAAAATCAAATGTATAATAAACTTTTGCACCAATATTTACGCTTAAGTTGTTCTGTAGAATTTCATAATTGGGACTTAATCCAAGGCTTAAAAAGCTGTAAGCAATGTTGTCTGTTGCCAAGTAGTTTTGATCGAATTTACCTGAAACAAAATCAAATAAAATAGCTCCATTTATATGATCGTTAGCTATTTTATAATCGAACTGAGGTTTTGCTAAAAAACGTATTTCATCACTTTCATAATCATCCATGAAATTCACTAATTCAACAGTTCCGCCTTGAAAAATAGAGCTGTCAAAATTGATATTTCCACCTAAATAAATGGAGCTATAAACTTGTTTCTCAGCAATGTTATCAAGTACATTTTCATCAAAAATAATATCATTTGGTAAACCGTAATAATTATAGCGATCTCTACCATAACCAGCATTTATTTTCCAGTTAAAATCTCTTTCAAATTGTTTGTAATATAAGTCGACTTTTGTATTTGAAAAATTATTATCAAGTAAAACATCATTAATTCCACCATCTGATGAATGATAATTTAACAGCATTCCAAAGTCATTATATTTAGGGTCTCCAGCATGTATAAATGCCTCAAGTAAAGGCGACATATAATTTCCAAAACCTGCCGAAATATAATTTTCATAATAACGCTCTTTAGGCCCCCTTACCAATCCTTGCGCTTTTCCTTTTGAAGGTGTAAAAGTTGATGCAACTGGAATAGAAAATATACTATAGGTTACATTTTCTTTTTGAAAACTATTTGAAGCATCAATTACAGGATTTGATTTCACTTTATAAGCTTCAGAAATTGTTGGTGTATATGGTTTTACAACCGAAATTTCTTCAGTTTTTAAGGTGTCTTTTTTTGTGACCTGAGAAAATGAAATTCCAGTGAATAAAATAAGTAGAGATGTTATTGTTAGCTTTCGCATCGTTTTTATATTTTGAATATTTAAAAGTTAAAATTTTGAAAGTTGAAAACTGGTATTCATTTTAATTTTTTACAGATTCGTTTGTTTTGGCTTGTTCGGTTTTAATTTGGCTCAATTTTGCCGATGCTTCTTCAATAACATCATTAAATTCTCCAAAGTTTTTTATAACACTTTCCAAAATATATGTTGCTTGGTAGGCGTCATCCAATTCATTGTAATTTGTTGCCATAACAATTAGGCCTTTTGCAGCCCAATATTTATATATTGAATAATCAGCCGCAATAGTTTGAACAATTTCATTTGAAACACGGTAGCTGCCATCTTGACTTTCAAAAAATGCATTGTAGTATAAAGCTTCTGCCTTTAATTCTCCAGACGCAATTTTTTCAACTTCTGCATAAGCTTCTCTTGCTTTTATTTCATTGTTTGTTTTTATTGCAGAACGAGCAATTATTATATATGCATCGGATTTTATACGATCTTCCAATTTTGGATTATTTAAAACCAATTCAGCATAATCAACGGCTTTTTTATAATTTTTTTCGGTATAAAAACCTTTCATTAAATTGGATTGTGCAAAAATAATATTTTGAGGTAAATCGGCTTCTTTTTCCAATCGTTCCAATAAAGGAATTGCAGCCAACCAGTTGTCTTTTTCTAAATAAACAAGGGATAATCTGGACAAAGCATTTTCAGTAAATTCATTTTGACCTTGATTGGTTACAAAAGTGTAGTAAGGAATTGATTCAGCGTGCAAATTGTCAGCAAATAATGATTGCGCTAAGTAAAAATTGGCTTTTATAATATGTAGGCCTTTTGGAAAACTTTCAATATATTTTTTAAAACTGATGATTGATTTTTTAATATTATTTTGTAGGTATTGTTTTTCAGCTGATTCGTACATGTCATTGTCTAATTCAGCATCAGATACATTTACGAAATCAACAGTTTTAACCCAGGAAGCATATTCATCTACACGAACTAAATCGACATAAATTTGGCGAATATTTTTAACAGCCTGATTGGCTTCAGCTGAATTGGGAAAACGCGTTACAACACTTTTATATGCTGTTAAGGCTTGTTCGTTCTTGTCAGTATTATAGTAAATCAATCCTTTTTTAAGCAATGCCTGTGAAACCAATGGGCTGCGATTATGGTTTGAAATTAGTTTATCAAAACTTTCCAGAGCCAATTGATTTTTGTTTGTTTTGATGTACGAATTTCCAAGAACAAAATAGGCATCGTCGTTGTAATTAGATGTTGGATATTTTTTTAAAAAGGAATTTAACTCGTTAATTTTAGCAGTTTCGTTACCAATTAAACCATAACAAATTGCTTTTTGAAATTGAGCATAATCAGCTTCAATTCCGTTCATAGTTATGGCATTATTATAGTATTCTATAGCACTTTTATAATTGCTGCTGGCAAAATAGCCATCTCCAATTCGCAAATAACTATCGTTTTTTCTTATCGGGTCAGTTTTGCTTTTTTGAGTGTATTTTTTGAATTCATCAATAGCATTTGTATATTCTTTTTGTTTGAAATATGCATAGGCAAAATTGTAATTTAATTGCTCAAATTCAACTGTTTTTGAAGCCTCAGGTTTTGAAGAAAACGATTTAAAATCTGCGATAGCTTCATTGAAATTATTCAAACGATAATTAGATTCGCCTCTCCAAAATATTGACTGGGCGGTTATAATTCCACTTGAAGGCACACCAATAGCATTTGTGAAATTTTGTTTCGCTAAATCGAATTTTCCATCATTAAAAAAAGCTACTCCCTGGTAAAAAGAAACTTTTTGAAACAAGTCACGTTCTTTTGCAGTTTTTTTATTTTTCAATTGCTCTAAAGCGCCAGCATAGTTTTTAGAAGTAATATAGGAACTAATAATCAAATCGTTAATTTCTTCTTTATTTGCTGAATTTGGGTACAAGGCTAAATATTCATTTAAAACATCGGGAACACTTTTATATGGGTTTCCAATTTCATAACTTAATTTGGCATAATTTAACCAAGCATCTTTTTGAATTTCTGGTTCAAATGGCATTTGAGAAGCGTTTCTAAAGGCATTTAAAGCAGCTTGTTTTTCAACCAATTTCAAATAGCACTCGCCTAAATGATAATAGGCATTTTGGGCAACCCCATTATTTCCATCAATAATTTTATTGAAATAATTAATAGCAGTTTCAAAGTTATCTTGTTTAAAATAAGCATAACCTAAAAAATAATAATCTGTATTGTTGAATTTACCGCTTTTACCTTTGTAGTTTTTTAAATATGGAATTGCTTCATTGTATTTTTGAAGATTAAAATAGCTTTCTCCAATAATTTTTGAAATCTCAGAATGTTCCTCACCTCTAGATTTTTCTAATAAAGGCAACCCATATTCAATAGCTTTTTCAAAATTTCCTAATTTGAAATTCATATCAGCTAAATAATACGAAACGTCAGTTTTAAAAGATGCATTGTTTTCAACTTCACCTAAATATTTGCCGGCTGTAGCATAATCATCTTGATTGTAAGCTATAAAGCCATAGTAATATTTTGCCTGTGCGCCATATTCTTGAGAGTCTAATAGCATTAAAAAATGTTCCTTGGCACCTTTGTAATTTTTTGTTGCAAACAAGGAATATCCAAAGTTGAAATGATATGTTTCTTCTTGCGTTAAAGTTAAATTAGTAGTTTTTACTTTTTCATACCATTTTGCAGCATATGGATATTTGCCGGTTTCAAAATAATAATTGGCAACATCAATAAAAGCACTATTTCTTTTGGTGCTTGTAGGATATTTGTCAACAAAATTTTGCATTAACTCATCTGAATTTGAATGCCCAAGTCTAACTGCGCAATTTGCAGCATAATAGGCACAATTTGCTTTTAATTCAGAAGCATCATCAAATTGAACTATTATTTGGTTGAATTGTTGTTGTGCTGCAACATATGCTTTGTTTTGATACAACTCTATTGCGTGATTGTAATCTTTGAGTGGGTTGGTGTAAATGGCTGTTTCTTGCGCAGATAACAAGAAAGTTATCAAAAACAAAAATAAAGGAAAAACAACTTTTTTATCATTCATTTTATTAAAAATTGAAAGTTTAAAACTATAGTCTAATAACGTAATATTTTATTGAAATTGTCTTTAGGTTCAATTTTTTTATGAAAGAATTTTCAACAATTATTAGAAAAGAATAAAATAAAATTGTGCACGTTATTATTATGATATAGTTGACTGATTACATTTAAATAGTTAGTTTTGTTAAAAATCTTGAACTCAATGGCAGAAACTATTCTTTCTTTACAAAATGCTGATATATTTCAACGCGATAATTTGGTTTTATCTAATGTAAATTTACATTTAAACGAAGGTGAATTTGTCTATTTAATTGGTAAAACGGGTAGTGGAAAAAGTAGTTTGATGAAAACTTTATATGGTGATTTACCTTTAGAGAAAGGAACTGGAAGCATTGTTGGGTTTGATTTGAATACTTTGAAGGAAAGAGAAATCCCTTTTTTACGTAGAAAATTGGGAATTGTTTTTCAGGATTTTAAACTGCTGAATGATAGAACTGTTTTTGAAAATTTAAAATTTGTTTTAAAAGCTACAGGTTGGGATGATGATGCTAAAATAAAGCAAAAAATTACAGAAGTTTTGACTAAAGTTGGAATGGAAACCAAAGATTTTAAAATGCCTTTTCAATTATCAGGAGGTGAGCAACAGCGTGTAGCAATTGCAAGAGCTTTATTGAATGATCCAGATTTAATTTTAGCCGATGAGCCTACAGGGAATTTAGATCCTGCCACATCAGTTGATGTTATGAAAGTATTAAAAGATATTCACCAAAGCGGAAAAACCATTTTAATGGCAACACATGACTATGCCTTAATTTTAAAATTCCCTTGCAAAACACTAAAATGTGAAGGTGGCGAATTGTTTGAAGTGGTGCAGCAAGAAGAATCGAATGATTTGAAATAAAAGGAAAATTTTAGTAGCTGAAACTGGGTAATGTGTCAACAGATCAACGAGTTATTAAAACTTGTATTAAATTTACTTGTTAACAAAAATTTCACGGTAATTGTATATGCCATGAAAACTTCAAGATACCTTTGAGATTGCATACAGAATTTAAAATTATTAGGAAAAAATTATTATTTAATAATAATTTTTTATTCTATGCTGAATACAATATCAGACTTTTATGGTTTATAATTTTCAATAAATTTGACTATATATGGTCGAATGATTTGGATACTTTGGTTTCTTGTTATTGTAGGAAGTGAAATTAAAAAAAAGTATTTTAATTTTTGATTGTCATTAATACTTCACTGAAGTGCCTGAATTACAAGAAAGGAAATTTGTTCGAAAATTTTGGTTAACAATTGAAAAATTAATATTACCCAAGGCTTTTTAAAACTATTACAGTTATTGAGAGCAATTGCTAATGAATACTTTGAAAAATACGGCATTCAAATGCAAGTTGTTAGAAATTTGCCTTCTAAGAATAGAATTGAAGTTGATGAAATTGTCAAATTTCCAGTTTAATAAAGTAATTTTGTATCAAGGTAAGTATTGAATCCTTGGTAGAACGGAATTAAACCAGTATTTATTGAAGCATTAAATTAATATTTTTAAATAAATCGATGATTGGTTTTAAATTGGTTTTCGTGGAAAGTAAAAGATGTATTCAAAACTTAGTGGAGTTTCCGTTTGAAAAGGTAAAAAATCTAGAAGTTGAGTTAGCGTTTTAATTGGAAGAATTGCACCAGAAAAATTACATAACTATAGTAAGGAATGGCCGATATTGGAATGGTGCTTGAAGAACCAATAGGAAAAGTTTTAGTTATAGATTATTTGCCTAATAAACTATTTGCAGCTTTATTTAAATTGTGAAATCCCTATTATTGTTTCCGCAGTTAAGGAAATATAAGTATAATTGAAAAGTATCAGATAGGTGTTGTGGTTGATAAGTTTGAACTGGTACATAGTCGATAAAATCAGTTATTTCTAGATAATCAGGATGAAATATTTTTGATTTGATGCGAGAATCGGTGAATTGCTGATTAATCGAATAATTTGATTGGAAGACTATAAGTGTAATTTAGATTTGAATTTTGTTAATGAAACACCTAAATCTGCAGTTTATTAAATATCATTAAATCTTATAATCATTCCAAGTCTTTAAATAATTATTGATGTGATTCAAAATAAGTGTATTCTTCAAGAATTTATAACGTCATGAGCCTATAATAACTATTGCAGGTCTGATATTGCATCATTCAAAAGCTTATTCAGCGCCATGATCTTTATTAACCAGATCCTTGAAGGAAATCATATTCTTATTTCCTTTACATGATATTGAAGAAATTACATCAATTTTCTTAGTAGGATATTTCAAGGCTACAGTTTCTTATTACTCCAACTTTTATATTATATTTTAAATTATAAATTTTAGCAATTTCATCATTAACAGTATATGCATTTTTAAGTTTTGGGAAAATATATTTTTCTATTCTTAACCAAATATTTTGAACAAATGGTCTGTTTATAAGCTCTGGAACTTCAGTAAATAGCTCATGACTGTCATATACTAATTTTGAATTTGAAAATTTGCTTACTAAGAAGTTAGGCAGTAAAGTTATCTAAATCATTTGCCAACAAAACATCCTTTTTTGAAAAAAGTAGTATAAAAAACAATCTTAAATTATATTCAGCGTTAAAAATAAAAAGCCTTTATTAAAAAGTAATTTTAAACGGTAAGTTTTATAATCTCTAATTAAAGGTTCACTATTTTTTAACTTTCTGACCAATTAATAAAACATCATAGTTTATTTGAGTTAAAGTTAGTACAAACTTTATGAACCCTTTGATCGGTTACTAAGTCATTTGTTACTGAAACTATAATTCGCTTCAAAAGTTGATTTTTTAAGAATTTAAACTTCTTTTTAAAGATAAGTAATATATGTTGGCCAGTAAAATAAATACGTTTGTAATAATTATTGGCCAAGAAGTATTTAACATATAACCATAGATTATAAACAATAGAGCACCTAATGAATTTATGATTCTTAGTGTATTCATGTTTTTCATCATAAATGAAATGATTAATGTAATGGATGCTAAATAACCAACCCATTCAGTATATTCAATTTCAAAAAACATATAGTATTTTTTTAAGGCAAGCAAATATAAAGTTATATTATTTAAATTAGGGCCTTTTATAAAAAAAGAAACCTCACTCCAGAGAGTGAGGAAAATTGCTATGAAAAAGATTGGTAAGCTATGAAACTTACCGATACAAATATACGAATAAATTATATTGCAAATAAATTTTAATGTTAAAATTTTCAAAATAAGTATATTTTAACATTTGATTGCAATAAAATAGTGGAGACGCCGGGAATCGAACCCGGGTCCAAACAAGTAACCAAAGTACTTTCTACATGTTTAGTTTTCGTTTGATTTTTGTTTAAAGCTGACCGAAAACAGCCTACTTAAAACTTAGTTTCTTTAGTTTCAAAATACCACCAAAACAATAGTATTTCTATGTTAACTTTTACGATGCCTCTATATTGACCGCCGCTAACCAAGGCTTTCAAGAGACATTTAGCTTGCACACCTTGTGTGCCGAGGCTTATCCTACTGTGATTCGGATTAAGCAGCTAAAGCGTAGTTATTTTCGCCGTTTAAATTTTTGAAATTGAGATTTACGAGTGCTATTTCATTACTCGACATGCTTATAGTTCAATTGACCTTGCAGTCAAAACCAGTCGTCCCCAATAAGTCAAAGAACAAAATTCTTTTAAAGGAAGCAAATGTATAAAAAATCTAACAGAATAATTATTTGTAAGTTCCTTTAATTCACAATATCTTAGATGCAATATTTATACCATTTTTTTATATGATGTTAGGAATTATCAAAGAGCGTAAAAATCCACCAGATCGTCGTGTGGTATTGTCACCCAGAGCATGTAAAAAATTATTAAAAAAATTTCCAGAACTTTATATAAAAGTTGAAAGTTCTAATGATCGTTTTTTTACCGATGAAGACTATAAAAATGAAGGGATTGAAGTGGTAAATGATGTTTCTGATTGCGAAGTTTTATTAGGTGTAAAAGAGGTGCCAATTGAATATTTGATTCCAAATAAAAAATATTTTTTCTTTTCTCATACTATAAAAAAGCAGAAATATAACAGGAAGTTATTACAAGCCATTTTGGCAAAAAACATTGAATTATACGATCATGAGGTGATTGTAAATGAAAAAGGTCAAAGATTAGTAGCATTTGGAAGGTATGCTGGAATTGTTGGAACATATAATGGTTTTAGAACTTATGGCTTAAAATTTAAGTTATTTGAATTACCAAAAGCTGAAACCCTGCACGATCAATTAATGTTGATTCATGAGCTTCAGAAATTAAAATTACCAAACATTAAAGTTGTTTTAACGGGAAAAGGAAGAGTAGGTAATGGGGCAAAAGAAATGTTGAAAGGGATGGGGATGAGAGAAGTTAAAGTGAAGGAGTTTTTGAACGAAACTTTTAATGAACCTGTTTTTGTTCAAATTGATGTATTGGATTACAACAAACGCAACGATGGGAAGGTAATTGATGAGCAAGATTTTTTTACCAATCCTATAGACTATACTAGTAATTTTATGCGTTTTGCTGAAGTGGCCGATATGTACATTGCCTGTCATTTTTTTGGCAGTGGTTCGCCATACATTTTTACAAGAGAAGATGCAAAATCTGAAAATTTTAAAATAAAAGTAGTCGCAGATATTAGTTGTGACATTGATGGGCCTGTTGCTTCAACCATTCGTTCTTCAACCATCGAAAACCCTATCTATGGGTACAATCCAATTACAGAGGGAGAAGTTGATTTTAGAGATGAAGATGCTATTGCTGTAATGGCTGTTGATAATTTGCCGTGTGAATTACCTAAAGATGCTTCAGATGGCTTTGGAGAAAGCTTTTCAAAACATGTAATTCCTGCCTTTTTTAATAGTGATGCTGAAGGAGTGCTTTCTAGAGCTCGTATGACGCAAAATGGAAAATTAACCGAACGATTTAGTTATTTGCAAGATTTTGTTGATGGAAAATAAACAACATCAATTATTAATAAAATTGGCCAACACCAAAATGCCGTACGGTAAATACAAAGGCAAATATTTAATTGATTTACCAGAGCATTATATTGTTTGGTATAACAATAAAGGTTTTCCTTCAGGAGCTTTTGGAAATCAACTTCGCTTGGTTTACGAAATCAAATTAAATGGTTTGGAAGATTTGGTGCGAAAATTAAAAGAAACCTAAACTTTTTTAAAATTGTAAATACCATATATTAAAGGATAAATTCCAAATGCCATTCCCCATAAATAAAACATAAATTGTGGAAATAAAATTGAAAAAACTCCATTTATCAAATATAAAGCACCAAAAATAAATGGTGCATTTGTGTTTTTTCTGGTCAAAATACAGGCAACTCCAAATAATAAAAGTGATGTAGGGATAATTAGCTTCAAATTTCCTTCTGAAACAAAAGAATAAGTTAAAATTCCACCAGCAACTAAAAAACTTAGAAATACATTTCTAATTTTTATTGAATTAGATTCCCATCCCTTTAAGCCAAGTTTTTTCCTTCTTTTTTTATTAATAAGTAATATTGTAACAAAAGAAATTAGTAGATAAAAAAATACAATTATTGTCAATAAAATTTCAAAAAATGAAATTGGTAGCATTCCAATAGCTTCATCACCCGAAGCAAAATCAGATATCAGGTTCTTAATGAACCAAATAAAAATAATAGAAATTACTCCGAAAATAATTCCTGAAATTCCTTGTAAAGAAAGGTTGTGAATTTTTGACATCAATTTTACTTAAATTATTAGATTAAAGCTACAAAAAATTAATTAGAAAATAATCGAATAACTTTTCAACAGCAGAATGTTAATTACTAATTGGGGTAAAAGATGATTTGGTTTTAAATATTCTATAATTTTATTTGCTGAAAAATAGATCAACAATAAACCAATAAAAAAATGACAGAAGAATTAGTGTTTCCGAAGATTTACAACTATAATGAGGTGTTAGAGAGTTGTTTAGCGTATTTTAAAGGCGATGAGCTTGCAGCAACAACCTGGATGAATAAATATGCCGTAAAAACGAAGAAGGGAGAATTTTTAGAGTCAACACCAGATCAAATGCATAAAAGGATGGCAAAAGAATTTGGCAGAATTGAAAAGCATTACGAAGGTAAAGAAATAAGTGTTGAGGGTTTGTCTGATTACGGGAAAAAACGTGGATTTTTATCTGAAAATGACATTTTTGAATTGTTTAAAGATTTTAAATACGTAATTCCACAAGGAAGTGTTATGTCTTCTTTAGGAAATAACAATGTAATTGCTTCATTGTCAAATTGCGTAGTAGTACCACCAGTGTATGATTCTTATGGTGGAATTTTTCATACAGATGAGCAATTGGCTCAATTGTTTAAGCGTCGCTGTGGGGTTGGGGTAGATTTATCAAATTTAAGGCCAAGAGGTGCTCAAGTTTCTAATTCTGCCGGTTCAACAACAGGTGCTGTTTCATTTATGGATCGTTTTTCAAATACTACTCGTGAGGTTGCTCAAAATGGAAGAAGAGGTGCTTTAATGTTAACAATGGATATTGCACATCCAGACATTGAAGAATTTGTAACTATTAAGCAAGATTTAACAAAAATAACTGGTGCTAATATTAGTTTGCGTTTGTCTGATGAGTTTATGATAGCAGTAGTTAATGATGATAATTTTACTTTGCGATGGCCAATAGATAGTAAAAAACCAAAATACACCAAAACCATTAAAGCAAAAGAATTATGGAATACCATTATAAAATGTGCCCACAATACTGCAGAACCTGGTTTGATTTTTTGGGACCGTCAGCATTATTATTCTACTTCTTCAATTTACCCTGGATTTAAAAATAGTTCAACAAATCCTTGTTCAGAAATTGCGATGCAAGGAGGTGACAGTTGTCGTTTAATTGCCATTAATTTATACAGCTTTGTGAACAATCCTTTTGCCGAAAATGCAACATTTGATTATGACAAGTTCTATAAAGTTGTATATGAATCGCAGCGTTTAATGGATGATTTGGTTGATTTGGAGTTAGAAGCTGTCGATAAAATTTTTAATAAAATAATGCACGATAAAGAGCCTGATAGTATTAAACAGGTTGAAATAGACATTTGGAAGCTTTTATATAAAACAGGAAAAAAGGGTAGAAGAACAGGTTTAGGTTTTACTGCTTTAGCTGATACAATGGCAGCCTTGGGAAAAAAGTTTGATACTGATGAAGCCATAGCGGTGATTGATGATATTATGAAAACGAAACTGAGAGGTGAGTTTGATAGTAGTATTGATATGGCAATTACAAGAGGAAAATTTGATGTTTTTAATGCTGATATTGAAAAGTATTCTGAATTTGTTCAAATGATGGAAAAGGAATTTCCTGATGTATATAAAAGAATGATGCACTATGGTAGAAGAAATATTTCAATTAGTACTGTTGCTCCAACGGGTAGTTTAAGTATGTTAGCCCAATGTTCTTCAGGAATTGAACCTGTTTTCTTATTGTCATATAAGCGCAGAAGAAAGGTTAATCAGGATGATGCCAATGCGAAAATTGCATATGTTGATGATATGGGTGATGCTTTTGAAGAGTTTGAAGTTTACCATCCTAAATTAAAACAATGGATGGATGTTACAGGAAAAACTGATGTAAGCGAAAGTCCTTATGCAGGAGCAACAGCACCAGAGATTGATTGGGAAAAACGTGTTGAAATGCAAGCGTTGGTTCAAAAATATACAACACATTCAATTAGTTCAACAATTAATTTGTCTAGAGATGTGAATGTTGATTTGGTTGGTGATATCTATATTGAATCTTGGCGAAAAGGACTGAAAGGAATTACTGTTTATAGAGATGGATCTAGAAGTGGAATTTTAGTTGCAAGCGATAGTAAAAAAGAAAATAAAAAAGGAGAGTGTTATGCCGAAACGATTTTCCCTAAACGTCCTAAAAAAATTAAAGCTAAAGTAGTTCGTTTTCAAAATGATTATGACAAATGGGTAGCTGTTGTGGGGTTGATTAATAATAGACCGTATGAGGTTTTTACAGGAAAATTAGAAGATGCATTTTTATTACCAACTTGGTTAGAAGAAGGTTGGGTAATAAAAAATAAAGACAAAAATGGTGTTTCTCGTTACGATTTCCAGTTTGAAGATAAACAAGGTTATAAAGTCACAATGGAAGGTTTATCTCGTACTTTTGATAAGGAATACTGGAACTATGCTAAATTAATTTCAGGCGTTTTACGTCATGGAATGCCAATACCATATGTAGTTGATTTAATTAATAATTTGAATATGTACGATGAAAATATCAATACTTGGAAAAATGGTATTGCGCGTACATTAAAACAGTTTGTTGAAGATGGTACGCAGGCAGCTGATAAAAAATGTGGAGAATGTGGAGACCCAGAAGGGTTGATTTATGAAGAAGGCTGTTTAAAATGTAAAAACTGCGGGCATACAAAATGTGGTTAAAATTTTAAAGTTCATTGTTAATAAAATATCCCTGTAAATTTTAAATTTACAGGGATATTTTATTTTAGCAAAAGTTAAATGGATATCCAAATGTACATTTCAGAAATTAAACTAAAAACTGTTAATGGTTTTTCTAATAGCAACTAAATGAGTCATCAGATTTTCAAAATATTTTAAATCTAACATATTGGCACCATCACTTTTGGCATTTGCAGGATCAAAATGTGTTTCAATAAAAATACCATCAGCGCCAGTTGCAATACCAGCACGTGCAATAGTTTCAATCATATCAGGTCTTCCTCCTGTAACACCGCTTGTTTGATTTGGTTGTTGTAAAGAGTGTGTTACATCTAAAATAACTGGAGCATATTGTTGCATTTCAGGAATTCCTCTAAAATCAACTATCATATCTTGATAACCAAACATGGTTCCGCGGTCAGTAATCCATGCTTTATTGTTTCCACAATCTTTTACTTTTTGAACAGCATGTTTCATAGCTCCGGGACTCATAAATTGACCTTTTTTCAAATTAACGACTTTTCCTGTATTTGCAGCAGCAACTACTAAGTCGGTTTGACGAACCAAAAAAGCTGGGATTTGCAATACATCAACATATTCGGCAGCCATAGCAGCATCTGAAATTTCATGAATATCTGTAACGGTTGGAACATTGAAAGTTTCAGAAACTTTTCTCAAAATTTTTAATGCTTTTTCATCACCAATACCTGTAAAACTGTCAATTCTGCTTCGGTTTGCTTTTTTAAAACTTCCTTTAAAAATAAACGGAATTTCTAATTTGTTAGTAACGTTTAAAATGTGTTCAGCAATGCGCATTGCCATTTCTTCACCTTCAATTGCACAAGGTCCTGCCAACAAAAAGAAATTGTTACTATCAATATGTTTTAAGTTTGGAATCAGATTTAAATTCATTTTGTGTATTTTTATTTTTGCAAAGGTAGTTTTTTTGTGATGAAAATTTAGAAAGTTTAAAAGTAGAAAATTGGTTTATTGTTTTGAATGAGTATTTATTATATAGCATCAATAAATTTATTTAAGTAAATGAAACATTGATTTAAAATTTCCTTGGAATTTAATTCTTTGGCAATTGTGGACAAAAAAGAAAGCAAGTAAAGTTATTTTTTACTTGCTTTCTTTTTTATGTTTAACTTACTATAAAAGTGCTAAATTTCGATTCTTGAAAAGGTCAGTTCTGCCCTTCTATTCAATTGGTGCTCTGATTCCTCACATTTTACACCATCTATACAATTATTAACCAATTGCGTTTCTCCAAAATATTGAATTTTAACATTATTTGATGAGATTCCTATAGAGATTAAATAATCAGCTGTTCTGTTAGCTCTACGTTCTGAAAGCCACATATTGTAATGATCGCTAGCTCTGGAATCCGTATGAGCACTACAATTTATCATGATGTTAGGATTGTCTTTCATATATTTTGCTACCTTCCTTAATTCTTCTTTTCCTTCTTCGCGAAGATATGAAGAGTCTAAATCGAAATAAATTATATCATTGTCAAATTCAAATTTATTTACGTAGTTTTCAAATAATTCTAATTCAATATTTTTTGAAATACTTTTTGCAGTATCTGTTGTAATTTCAAATTCATTTGATGCATACAAATCTTTTTCCGCTTTAATTTTATATGTTTTATTGGCTTCAAGTTCAAATTCGTAGGTTCCATCATTTTTAACAATAGTATTGGAAATTACGTTGTTATTTGCATCAAACAAGGTGATTTTGCTGCCAGCCAATAAAACGTCACTATTTTTTTCGTTTACAATTCCGGTTAAATGAACTATAATAAGTTGCGTAAATCTATAAATATCATCATTTCCTGCACCACCTGCTCTATTGGATGAAAAATAGCCTATTTCGTTGGTTTCATCAATAAGGAATGCAAAATCATCTAAATTACTATTAATTACACTGCTTAGATTGACTGGTTTTGAAAATTCCTCATTGATAATTTCACTTTTAAAAATATCTAAACCCCCCATTCCAAAATGGCCATCAGAAGCAAAATAAAGTGTGTTGGATGCACTAATAAAAGGGAATTGCTCTCTTTGTTCGGTATTGATTTTTGGACCTAGGTTTTTTGGTCGGCCATAAGATCCATTAGGATGTATTGAAACAACAAACAAATCAAAGGACCCAATGCTTCCAGGCATATCGGAGGCGAAATACAATTCTGTTTCATCGGGGCTAAGTGTTGGGTGTTCAACAGAATAATTTTTGCTATTAAAAGGAAGTTCGGTAATATTGCTCCATTTTCCTTCTATTAATTCAGCCTTGTAAATTTTAAGGTGCGATATTTTTTTAGAATCTTCACCTCTTTCACCATCTTTAAAATTATTTCGGGTAAAGTACATTGTTTTTCCATCTTTGGTAAAAATAGCATTTGATTCATGAACCTTTGTATTTATTTCGTTGGAAAAAGGAGATACATTAATTAAATCTCCTGATTTGGTCTTTTCAGCTTTGAATAAATCTAAGTAAGGTAAATTGTTCCAATCATATATTTCACCTGAATTTCTGGATGAAGCAAATACGATAGAATCTCTATAATAACTTGTTCCAAAATCGGAGTTTGTGGAATTGGCACTTATTTTATGTAAAATATAGGGTCTTTTTATTTGTTTGTTCAGGGAGTCAAAATAGGCGATAGTTTCTGATATATTAACAGAATCAATTTGTTTTTTTTCATAATATTTTTTTAGCCATTTGTCAGCTTTACTAAAGTTTTCATTTCCTTTAAGAGCCTGTGAATATCTAAATAAATAAGTAGGTGCTAGATTTTGTTCATATTTATCAATTAAAATTTCATAATACATTTCCGCTTGTTTCATTTTTGAATTGAAATAATAACAATCGCCCAGTTTTTCGTATATTTCTTGGGTTTTAGGTTCTTCAATCAAATACAATTCAGCAGCATTTAAATAGGCTCTTCTTTCAAATAAACTATTTGCTTGATTTAAATTTTGGGCAACCAACAATTGTATTGAAAATGTTAATGCGAAAAAGGTAAAAAGTATTTTTTTCATTTTTTATAGGCGTTTTATTAAAAGAATCTAGGCGATTTATCAAAGCCTTCAGTTAAGTTTATATTTCCTAAATTATATAAAAGAATAAATTCGTGTGAACCTGAACTGAATGCATCTAAGTCAGATAGGGTATAGTCATAAGCATAGCCTATTCTTAATTTTGGCGTAATTCCAAAATTAATTATTCCCATAACAGCATCTTCCAAACGGTAGCCAATTCCAAGTTCAAAACGATTTTGAAATAAAATATTTGCAGTCAAATCAAGTGCAACAGGTGCGCCATTTACAGCTTTTGCCATTAATGAAGGTTTCAATTTTAATGTTTCATTGATATCAAAAACATAACCACCAGTAAAATAAAAATGGGGTTCTTGTATATTTTGATATTTTCCATTTTCAGTAATGAAATAATTTGATTTCAAAATATAAGGTACCGACAAACCGATAAAATATTTCTCGGTATGGTAATAAATTCCGGCACCAAAGTTGAAGTTCGCTTGATTGATGTTCTCAGCAAAATTTGGGTCAGTAACAAACCCCGATTCAAAATCAAGTCCACTAAAATCAACATTAAAAAAACTAGCACCAGCTTTTAAACCGAAAGATAGATTGCCGTATTCTTCTAAATTTAAGTTATAAGCAAAATCTGCAAAAATATTGTTTTCTTTTACAATATTTCCAATATTATCATTCACAAAAGTAAATCCGACTTCAACATGTTCATTAATTGGAGTGTGCGCAAAAAGGTTTGTAGAGGTTGGAGCTCCTTTTACACCAACCCACTGCGTTCTGTAGAGGGCTCCCAAATTATAAACACCAACAGTTCCCGTTGAATATGCTGGATTTATTACACTCATATTATACATGTACTGTGTGTATTGCACTTCTTGCTGAGACCACAACACTGCAGCTGTAAAAAATGTAATAAGTTGTAAAAATATTTTTCTCATTTTTATATTTTTGAAGTAATATTTACTTTTATTTTTTTGAATTATAGACTTAAATATAACCTACCCTGAGTTGGTCTTCGATTGTTTTTATTGAAGTTTATAATGAAATAATAAACTCCTGAAGGAGCAAAATCTTTGTCTCCATTTAATCGACCATTCCAATCAGGTTTATTAGCATCTGACGTATACATCAAACTTCCCCAACGATTAAAAATTTCCACTTTAAAGTCAGGGTATAAAATTCTTAAATTCTCAATTTTAAAAGTATCATTTAATCCATCACCATTTGGGGAAAAACCATCATAAATTACAATATCATATTGGTCGCAAGCTTCTAAATCTACTGTAACAGCAAGTGGATTAACACTATAACATCCATTAATGTTAGTTTCTATTGCATAATAAGTTTCTTCATGAATTAAAAATTGAGCTAAACTTAAAGCGGTTCCATTTGGGTATGCATCGTACCAAGTAATGATGCCATTGCTTAAAGGTAAAACTCTGTCGTTTAAATCACTTAAAGTTGGGTTGTCAATTGAACAGAACTCGTTGCCGTCAACATCTAAAATTGGTGTTGCAATGTCAATCAATGTAGCGTTAACAGAAACCCTAATTGAACTTGAACATCCTGTAGTTAAATTTTTTGTTGCAGCCCAATAAACACTTGCATTTGTAATTGGGTCCGTTAAATTTAAAGGAGTATTAGCAGTTTCAGAAGCAAACCATTCAACACTTCCCGAAGCCTGTAAATCGGCTATTGTTGGATTGTCAGATGCACAAAAAGTTTGTGATGGATTACTTATTACTGGAGGTGCTTCATTAATAATTATAACAGTTATCATTAATCTTAAAGCACTTTCACAACCTGGTAATCCAACTTCAGCAGCATAATATGTTTCACCATTTACCAATGGTTCAGTTAATGAAAATGCAACAGTTGATGTACTGTCAGCATACCAAGCAATTGTGTAATTGGCACCACTAGTTTGAGCCTGTAGGTTCGCAATAGTAGGATTATTAGCTAAACAAAAAGATTGTGTTGGATTTGAAGTTGTAGGTGTTAACGGATTAAAAATTGTAGCTGTAACGGAATTTCTGTTTAAACTTTCACAACCAGTTGTAGCATCAGGTTGCGCAGCCCAATAAGTAGCGCCGTTAACCAAGCTGTCAGTTGCATTTAGCAGATTTCCATTGGTTTGAGCATCATACCATAAAACACCACTAGGCAATAAATCATTTACCGTTGCAGCTTCAGTTTCACAAAAAGCTTGACTACTATCTGTAATAGTAGGTGGAGGAATCACAATGATAGTAGCTGTAACGGAATTTCTGTTTAAACTTTCACAACCAGTTGTAGCATCAGGTTGCGCAGCCCAATAAGTAGCGCCGTTAACCAAGCTGTCAGTTGCATTTAGCAGATTTCCATTGGTTTGAGCATCATACCATAAAACACCACTAGGCAATAAATCATTTACCGTTGCAGCTTCAGTTTCACAAAAAGCTTGACTACTATCTGTAATAGTAGGTGGAGGAATCACAATGATAGTAGCTGTAACGGAATTTCTGTTTAAACTTTCACAACCAGTTGTAGCATCAGGTTGCGCAGCCCAATAAGTAGCGCCGTTAACCAAGCTGTCAGTTGCATTTAGCAGATTTCCATTGGTTTGAGCATCATACCATAAAACACCACTAGGCAATAAATCATTTACCGTTGCAGCTTCAGTTTCACAAAAAGCTTGACTACTATCTGTAATAGTAGGTGGAGGAATCACAATGATAGTAGCTGTAACGGAATTTCTGTTTAAACTTTCACAACCAGTTGTAGCATCAGGTTGCGCAGCCCAATAAGTAGCGCCGTTAACCAAGCTGTCAGTTGCATTTAGCAGATTTCCATTGGTTTGAGCATCATACCATAAAACACCACTAGGCAATAAATCATTTACCGTTGCAGCTTCAGTTTCACAAAAAGCTTGACTACTATCTGTAATAGTAGGTGGAGGAATCACAATGATAGTAGCTGTAACGGAATTTCTGTTTAAACTTTCACAACCAGTTGTAGCATCAGGTTGCGCAGCCCAATAAGTAGCGCCGTTAACCAAGCTGTCAGTTGCATTTAGCAGATTTCCATTGGTTTGAGCATCATACCATAAAACACCACTAGGCAATAAATCATTTACCGTTGCAGCTTCAGTTTCACAAAAAGCTTGACTACTATCTGTAATAGTAGGTGGAGGAATCACAATGATAGTAGCTGTAACGGAATTTCTGTTTAAACTTTCACAACCAGTTGTAGCATCAGGTTGCGCAGCCCAATAAGTAGCGCCGTTAACCAAGCTGTCAGTTGCATTTAGCAGATTTCCATTGGTTTGAGCATCATACCATAAAACACCACTAGGCAATAAATCATTTACCGTTGCAGCTTCAGTTTCACAAAAAGCTTGACTACTATCTGTAATAGTAGGTGGAGGAATCACAATGATAGTAGCTGTAACGGAATTTCTGTTTAAACTTTCACAACCAGTTGTAGCATCAGGTTGAGCAGCCCAATAAGTAGCGCCGTTAACCAAGCTGTCAGTTGCATTTAGCAGATTTCCATTGGTTTGAGCATCATACCATAAAACACCACTAGGCAATAAATCATTTACCGTTGCAGCTTCAGTTTCACAAAAAGCTTGACTACTATCTGTAATAGTAGGTGGAGGAATCACAATGATAGTAGCTGTAACGGAATTTCTGTTTAAACTTTCACAACCAGTTGTAGCATCAGGTTGAGCAGCCCAATAAGTAGCGCCGTTAACCAAGCTGTCAGTTGCATTTAGCAGATTTCCATTGGTTTGAGCATCATACCATAAAACACCACTAGGCAATAAATCATTTACCGTTGCAGCTTCAGTTTCACAAAAAGCTTGACTACTATCTGTAATAGTAGGTGGAGGAATCACAATGATAGTAACTGTAACGGAATTTCTGTTTAAACTTTCACAACCAGTTGTAGCATCAGGTTGCGCAGCCCAATAAGTAGCGCCGTTAACCAAGCTGTCAGTTGCATTTAGCAGATTTCCATTGGTTTGAGCATCATACCATAAAACACCACTAGGCAATAAATCATTTACCGTTGCAGCTTCAGTTTCACAAAAAGCTTGACTACTATCTGTAATAGTAGGTGGAGGAATCACAATGATAGTAACTGTAACGGAATTTCTGTTTAAACTTTCACAACCAGTTGTAGCATCAGGTTGAGCAGCCCAATAAGTAGCGCCGTTAACCAAGCTGTCAGTTGCATTTAGCAGATTTCCATTGGTTTGAGCATCATACCATAAAACACCACTAGGCAATAAATCATTTACCGTTGCAGCTTCAGTTTCACAAAAAGCTTGACTACTATCTGTAATAGTAGGTGGAGGAATCACAATGATAGTAGCTGTAACGGAATTTCTGTTTAAACTTTCACAACCAGTTGTAGCATCAGGTTGAGCAGCCCAATAAGTAGCGCCGTTAACCAAGCTGTCAGTTGCATTTAGCAGATTTCCATTGGTTTGAGCATCATACCATAAAACACCACTAGGCAATAAATCATTTACCGTTGCAGCTTCAGTTTCACAAAAAGCTTGACTACTATCTGTAATAGTAGGTGGAGGAATCACAATGATAGTAGCTGTAACGGAATTTCTGTTTAAACTTTCACAACCAGTTGTAGCATCAGGTTGAGCAGCCCAATAAGTAGCGCCGTTAACCAAGCTGTCAGTTGCATTTAGCAGATTTCCATTGGTTTGAGCATCATACCATAAAACACCACTAGGCAATAAATCATTTACCGTTGCAGCTTCAGTTTCACAAAAAGCTTGACTACTATCTGTAATAGTAGGTGGAGGAATCACAATGATAGTAGCTGTAACGGAATTTCTGTTTAAACTTTCACAACCAGTTGTAGCATCAGGTTGCGCAGCCCAATAAGTAGCGCCGTTAACCAAGCTGTCAGTTGCATTTAGCAGATTTCCATTGGTTTGAGCATCATACCATAAAACACCACTAGGCAATAAATCATTTACCGTTGCAGCTTCAGTTTCACAAAAAGCTTGACTACTATCTGTAATAGTAGGTGGAGGAATCACAATGATAGTAGCTGTAACGGAATTTCTGTTTAAACTTTCACAACCAGTTGTAGCATCAGGTTGAGCAGCCCAATAAGTAGCGCCGTTAACCAAGCTGTCAGTTGCATTTAGCAGATTTCCATTGGTTTGAGCATCATACCATAAAACACCACTAGGCAATAAATCATTTACCGTTGCAGCTTCAGTTTCACAAAAAGCTTGACTACTATCTGTAATAGTAGGTGGAGGAATCACAATGATAGTAGCTGTAACGGAATTTCTGTTTAAACTTTCACAACCAGTTGTAGCATCAGGTTGAGCAGCCCAATAAGTAGCGCCGTTAACCAAGCTGTCAGTTGCATTTAGCAGATTTCCATTGGTTTGAGCATCATACCATAAAACACCACTAGGCAATAAATCATTTACCGTTGCAGCTTCAGTTTCACAAAAAGCTTGACTACTATCTGTAATAGTAGGTGGAGGAATCACAATGATAGTAACTGTAACAGATGCGGATTCACTAGGGCAAACACCTAAAGTACTTGAGACAGAATAAGTGTAAATTCCTTCAACATTAACACCAGGTGTAAAAGTTCCTAAATTTCCTCCGGACAAAGTGCTAGGCCCAGACCAAGTGCCAGATGTACTAGGAGTTCCACCGAGTAAAGTGAACAAATCAGTAGTTACTAAATTTGATTCACAATCGCTATATGAGCCATCCGTTCCTGCAATTGGAATAGCATCAATTTGCACTGTTGTTAGAATTCTAACAGTGCTTTCACAAGGGAAAGTGTTTTGTGCAGCCCAATAATCTTCACCATGGACTAAATTAGTTGTAACGTCAAGTGGAATTGTAGAATTTTCAGAATCATACCAAACAACATTACTTTCTAAAGCCTGTAAATCACCTACGGTCGGATTTGGAGAAGAACAAAATGACTGTGTTGGTGATACAGTCGGAGCAGGAGGATCAATTAAACTTACGGTTGTAGGCAAACGACTGCTTATACATCCGTTTTCAGTTTGTTGCACCCAATATGTTTGTCCGTTCACTAAAACTGTTGAGTTATTTAGCAATGTCCCACCAGTTTGATCAGAGTACCATTCTATTATACCAGGAGCTGTAGCTGATAAATCAGCAATTGTAGGTTCTTCACTGGCACATTTTCCTACAAAAACATCTACACCAGTGGGTACTTTTCCATAAATATTAACAGTTACCTGAAAACGTGTAGGATCTGTACAACTTGGGTCTAAGTCTTGCGCATAATATGAATTTCCATTTACTAAAAGCGTTGAGGTAGGGAATTGAATACCTCCGATAGGAGCGTCAAACCATACGACATTAATACCTGATGTTACGACCAGATTTGAAACAGTATTTTTGTTTATTGCACAAAATTCTTGAATAGGATCACCTGTAACACACTGTGAAAATGATAAATGATAATTTGAAATTGATAAGATAAAAAATAAATAAAATATCTTTTTTGATAATGAAAATTTTTCTTTTTCCATCTAATGAAGATTGTATGTTTAAAGTTAGTTCAATTGCACTTTTTTGAGATTAAAAAACACAATTTAGAGTTTATCTAAAAATAGGATGTTTTTTTTTTTATAAAAATTATAACAAGACTAATAAACTTAAGTTATAAACAGAGTTATCAAAAACTATTTTATATAGTTATTGTATTTTTTTTAATAGTTTACTTACATTTGATTTTATAAAAAAAGGATTAAATGAATATACATTTTATAGCTATTGGAGGAAGTGCAATGCATAATTTAGCTTTGGCTTTGTTTCAAAAAGGATATGTAATTTCTGGTAGCGATGATGCTATTTTTGAACCCTCAAAAACCAGATTGGAACAAAAAGGTTTATTGCCAGAATTGTTTGGATGGTTTCCTGAAAAAATTACGCTAAAACTAGATGCAGTAATTTTAGGCATGCATGCAAAACCTGATAATCCTGAATTGAAAAAAGCACAAGAACTTGGTATTAAAATTTATTCATATCCCGAATTTTTATACGAACAGTCAAAAGATAAAACCCGAGTTGTTATTGGAGGTTCACATGGTAAAACAACCATTACTTCGATGATTTTACATGTGTTGAATTATCACAATATTGCAGTTGATTACATGGTTGGTGCACAATTGGAAGGTTTTGATACAATGGTACATTTAACAGCTGAAAATGAGTTTATAGTTTTGGAAGGAGATGAATATTTGTCAAGTCCAATAGACATGCGTCCAAAATTTCATTTGTACAAACCTAATATTGCTTTATTAAGTGGTATAGCTTGGGATCATATTAATGTTTTTCCAACCTTTGAAAATTATGTGGAACAATTTTCGATTTTTACTGATTCAATAATTAATGGTGGAATTATAGTTTATAATGAAGAAGACAACGTTGTTAAAAAAGTAGTTGAAGATTCACAAAATGCCATTAAAAAATATCCATATGCTACTCCTAAGTTTACAATCAAAAATGGAACAACATTTATTGAAACTAGCTGAAGGAGAGTTGCCTTTAGAAATATTTGGAAAGCATAATTTACAAAATATGGCAGGCGCAAAATGGATTTGTCAACATATGGGTGTTGATGAAGCTGATTTTTATGAGGCAATTTTAAGTTTTAAAGGTGCAAATAAAAGATTGGAAAAAATAGCCGAAAGTTCATCAACTGTTGTGTTTAAAGATTTTGCACATTCTCCCAGTAAAGTTGAGGCAACCACCAAAGCGGTTAAAGATCAGTATGATAATAGAACGGTTTTGGCCTGTTTAGAACTACATACTTACAGCAGTTTAAATGCTGATTTTTTAAAAGAATACAAAGGTGCGCTAAATAGTGCAGATACAGCAGTAGTATTTTACTCGCCACATGCTGTTGAGATTAAACGGCTTGTAAAAATTTCTGAAGAACAAATTAGAGATGCTTTTGAACGAGAAAATCTAATTATTTTTACAAATCCTGAGGCATTTAAAACGTATTTATTCAATCAAAAGTTTGAAAATACAGCAGTATTATTAATGAGTTCTGGAAATTATGGAGGTTTGGATTTTAATAAATTTAAAGAATTAATTTAAATCTTCTTCCAAAAGAATGGTGTAAATAAAATTAATACGGTAAAGAGTTCTAATCTTCCAATTAACATTAAAAATGAGCAAAACCATTTTGCAGGAATTGACAAATGCTCAAAATTATCAACGGGACTAACGGAGCCAATTGCTGGGCCATATTTCCTAAAGATGAAGCTGCAGCACCCATCGCAGACTCAAAATTAAGTCCGAAAAGGTTAATAACAAACTGCTTGTAATAAATATAACATGTACAATATGAAAAATGATAAGATATTGTAAATAATTGTTTTTGAAACACCACTTCCATCATAACGAACGGGTATAATTGCGTTTGGGTGTAATAACTTTTTAAACTCATAAAAGCTACTTTTTATCATGATTACATGACGAACAATTTTAATGCCTCCACTTGTTGAACCTGCAGAACCGCCAATAAAAAATAATGAAAACATGATTGCTGTCGCCATTGCGTTCCACATGGTGAAATCAGCAGACGCAAACCCCGTAGTAGTTAGCACAGAAACTACAGAAAAGTCACATGTCTAAAAGCATCTTCAGATTCTCCCCAAGGTTTTCGATAACTTATGTTCGTTACCAAATTTGGATCTTGATAATTAATTATAAGAAAAGTTATTAAAAGCGTAACACCAA